>DYKB01000055.1 GCA_020722815.1 Caldithrix sp.
CATTGCTAACAAATCACTGCACTGGATGTTTACTCCGCTGCGCTCCGTAAAAACCAGTCTGTAGGTTGGGTTCGTTTTTTGAACCCAACAAATTACAAATTAAATAAAAAAAGAAATGTCAGATTATAAAGGAATAAAATAACCTGGCAGGCTTGATTTTTTGACCGCCGGAACATTGAACCGTCATAAATTTTTAACATTAGAACTTGCGCGAAACATATGGCGGTAGTTGTGGATAGAAGTTCAAAAAAATCACCCCTATGATGTTTAAGCCATTTTTCTGCTTCCCGATCACCGGCACTGTTGATGGCAATTACCACCATAAGATTATGGTTATCCAAAACACTGGCGTTTAATTAAAGGAATGTTTAGCAAACGTTATCTAAATGCAGACGGTGACCCGGGCATACGGAATAAATCCCGGCAGCGTGAATGCTGGGTTCAAAAGACGAACCCAACCTACAGGCTTTAAAAATAAATCTTCAAAAAAATCGCCGGGTGTTGCGAAAAGTCGATTTTATGCGTTTTGATAGTACTTTCAGTCGTGGTGCCCGAAGAATTTACAAATTCCTCATTAATATTACGGGAAAGGGTGTAATTAAATAAATTCATGGAAATATAGACACTTAAGGCTTTATTAAAGAAATATTCGACCCCATAGGTCAATCCCAGATTCAGCGCCAGGCCATGCGTTTTACTCCAATCAGCGCCGGTTTTTTCATCCTTTAACGAATGATAGCCACCGGCAAATCGAACACCACCAAATGGGGCGACCCGACTGAGATAGAAAAAGCCCCGGAGTTCAGCGCCAATCAGTGTTTCAATATCGGAATACTTTTGGTTTTCGGTGTTGACAAAATTGGCTTTATAATCAACATCCGTGTTTCGGTTTTCATAATTGATATTGCTAAAAAAGAGCAGCATTGTTTTATCGCTCAGACCATAAGAAACCGAAATTTCATTAATCTTGTTTTCATAAACACCGGCGCTCAATCCCCACGCTTTGTCAATATCCTGTGAAAACAGCAAATTAACAGAACCAAACATAAGCAGCAAACAACAAATTTTACGAATCATTTTTAGCTCTCCTTATTTTGAACAATGCACTTATAATTCAATTTTAGCCACGAAAACACTAACGCACAAAGAAAACAATAAATTATCCTCACCTTATAAACATAATTTGAACTGAAAACCAATTAGACAAAATTTTCAAACAAATATTGGAAAAAAATCATTTAACTGATTTAAAATTAAACCTAAAATTCTAAAATTGAAATTTTTGATATTCAGAATCAATGTAGGACCCCCTCCTGCCTCCCCCAAATTCCAAAAAGCGGAATTTGGGGGAGAGAAAGCGGGGTTCTCGCCCCCATTTTCGCTTTTTGAAAATGGGGGCGATACAGCGGGGGTCAAGACTTCATAGAAAACGATTCATTTTAGAATTTCAGGTTAAATATTAAATGGTTCAGTTCAAACGATGAAATCTTCTTCGGGTCTTTGTGCCTTCGTGGCTATAATTTATTCAAGTTAATGAATTAATTAAGAGATTTTAAAGCTCAATCCAAAAAAGATTTTTATTATTAATTTCAAGCCGGGAGTTCAGATGTTTCCTGGATGAGATTGCTTGTTTTCGTTGAAACAGGTTCCGTTTTAAAAATCTGCGTAAATACCTTTAGAATCAAAATTCGATGTACAATTTGATACGCAAGAATGATATAAATCGCACCAATAATTAAATCAATAATATAGTGCTGATTTAAATAAACCGCCGAAAACCAGGTACCGGCGGGATACAGTGCCCACAGCAGCGGTCTTTTCCGAAATTTTAAATAGCCAAAAAATGAAATGACTACCGGATACGCACCATGCAGCGATGGGATGGCGGCGAATAAATTGGCATTAAAATTATCCCATAAGGTTGTGAAAAAATTTACCTGCAAAATTTTATCAACATTTATTAAGGCACCGGCACTAAAAATGCCATAATCATAAGTCACATTTGGCAAAACAAACCCGGCTTTCTGGACATACCAGGGCGGGGCAGCCGGATACGCCATAAAAGTAATCAGCGCCATCACATTCAGAGTAGTCAAAGTATAAACAAACCGATAAAACATTTTTCGATCATCGACCGTATGCCAAAAAATCCAGCCCAATAATAAGGGCGTGGCAAAATGTGCAGTATAGAAATTGGCAGCAAAAAAATCAATAAACGAACGAAAAATCGATCCTTTTGCCAAACCCTGAAAATATATAATGTTCTCCAGGGCCATGCTGCCTTTATAATAAAAAAACCAGAAAATCCGCTCCAGAACCAGAAATGGTTGACTATCCAGATAATCCTGAAACTCCTGAAAGAAAAATGCCGGTATTTTATCACCAAACATTTTGCCGAAAACATATAATTCGCTCCAGTACGGTCCTTCAACATTAATCACCCCGCGCACCGAATCGGCGACGCCGCGCATCATGTCATAACCGATCCAACCGAAAACAAAGGGAGCCCAGTCTATTAAAAATCGCTTGGCGCGTTCCTTTCCTAAAACAAATGAAAAAATAATTAATGCCAGAAAAATGTGATCCGGTCTGACATGGATAATCTGATTGATTAAAACAAAATAACAAAGAACACCAATAAAAACATATATTTTCCAACGTAATGAAGAACTTTGAATATTATCGATAAATTTTTGCAACTGGTTGATTCGCGGGTGGTTCACTCTTTTCCTCAACAATTCCGATACCGTTATCCTAATATAAATTAAGCTGAAATATAAGAATGAATTGCATAAAAATCAAGCTTAAAAGTTTCCTGAATCAAATAATTCACCACCATCAAAACACGAAAACACGAAGGTATGTGAGGAATTATTATTGATACAGTTAAAAAATTAAAACAATCGTTATCGCAGAAAGAATGAACTTGACTAAACTTTAATTTAATTGACAGGATAATAATCAGAATTTTTTTCTGCTCATCTGATAAATCCAACAGATACAGTTACCTAAAATTCTAAAATACTATTTTATGGGGTTATGAACCAATTAAAGACCTCCTCCTACTTCCCCCAAATTCCAAAAAACCGGAATTATGGGGAGAGAAAGCTGAATTTTCTCCCCCATTTTCGCTTTTCGAAAATGGGGGAATACAAAGCATAGCCGTCAGGGCAAGACTATAAATACTTGAATTTTAATAATTTACTATTGAATTACCACGAGCTATAGCTCGTGGTTCGAAGAGCGCCCCCCAAATCACCGGCCTTTTAAGCCCGAGTCTTCACCCCTCTGGCAATTTGATCCACGAGCTAAAGCTCGTGGCTATTCATTTGTTTTTTAATGAGTTAGAATCTTAGCCTGACGGCTATGGGATACAAAGGAGATTAATTTCCTATTAAAAACAAATTCACCAGAGAAAAAACGTTTCATTTTAGAATTCAGGTATTATAAAATATTCTCTGCCCGTTTACAATTATTTATTTATTTTTTTTAACTACTCAGATTCGCTGGTTCAGGATTCACGGTTAGAAAACCTCTGTTTTTAATCTTTTTTACCCCTCAACCGGAATCAATTGGACCTTGGACCTGAGTTCCTGACCTCAGCGTGGTAAAAATATCAGGATAACCATAGTCTAAACCATTATTATTTAATTTTTAGCATTTCAAATACCTATTTTTATAAAAAAATTAATAAATTGTGAAATCTGAAATCGTGGAAAATTATTTGCATTGAATCCAATGTTAGTAATTCGGCTTTTCGTTTGGGAGAGTAATATGTTGGATGCAATTTTCAGGATACACTTAATCATTTAAATATCAATTAGTTACAAATTCAGACCTGAAAAAGCCAGAAATGCATTTCATTCGTACTCCAATCCAGATGATCCGTTATGTTATAAGGTGTATTAAAATCTTACTTTTCGATACAGGTTAGAAAAGGCGCGCGATCATATTTGCTTTAAGCTATTAAAGATCAATCGTTACTTCTTTTCGACTGAATTTAAAACATCCAATTTTTGATAAGTTAGAGAAAAATTTGTAAAAGTTTTAATAAAAACAACTTATCCATCAAAGTTAATACCTGAAACGAGGTTATTAAAATATGAAAATCAGGCACTTCACATTCATTTTGTTAATATTGCATATTGCCATTGGAATCGCCTATAGTGGCCAGCAAAATTCAGGCAACATATCAAATTCTAACCCGGAAGGCATATTTTCATTAAATTTTACGGTGAGTGATTTTCAGGTAAACGACTTGATAGAAAATATCGATGTCGCCAATCCTGTTGTTGCCGTTCAACCAAACGGGAATTGGATTGTTGTTTGGCAGGATTCACGGAATGGGAGTACGGATATCTACGGTCAACAATTTAATGCAACCGGTGAACCTATTGGTAAAAATTTTAAAATCAATAATGATTTTGAAAATTACACCTGTTCCAGTCCCGCTATCGATACTGATGAAAATGGTAATTTCATTGTCGTCTGGAAATCGTCGTTTACTCTTTTTAATTCTTCCAATATTATTGGACAGCGTTTTGATCCGGAAGGAAATCCGCTTGGCAAAAACTTTCTCGTCATTCGATCCGGGGTTCTAAGCCAGGAAATTTCAGTTCCCGGCCTCAGCGTTGAGGAAAAAGGCAATTTTGTGGTAACCTGGAAACAAGCGGGAAAGGTTTTCTTTCAACAATTTGATGCCGAAGCGAATCCACTGGGTGAAAGTGTCATCTTGGAAAAGAGCGTCACCGGGAGTTCATTAACTGCCCCCCGAATTGGATTTGACAGCGTTGGTCACATCTGGATCGTCTGGGATGATGAACGTGAGGGGAATTATGACATCTATTGCCAACGAATTAATTATGATGGGACAATCGAGGAATCTGATTTTCGGGTAAGTTATGATGAAACCAACGCCACTCAGAATCGACCGGCGATTTGTGTTAATCAGGACGGGAATTGTATTATTGTTTGGGAAGATCAACGCGAAGGGAATCGGGACATTTATGGTCAGATAATAAAAAATTCATCGGAAATACCGAAAACCAATTTTCGAATCAATGATGATATCGGAAATTCTTCCCAATACATGCCGTCGGTCGATCAGGATGCTGAAGGCAACATTGTAGTCATCTGGCGCGATGATCGAAATTCAAATGCTGATATTTACCGGCAATCGTATACCCATGAATTAAAACTGATTGGACCGAATATTCGCGTCAATTCTGATGTGCAGAGCAATACCCAAATAAAACCAAATGTTCGATTAATGAACCAGGTGATTTACAGTGTCTGGGAGGATAGCCGTAACCGAGGTAAAAAACGGGATATTTTTGCCCGTTTGGATTCATTCTTCCCGCAACCACCTGCGCCGATTGTCGCATCACCTGAAAATAAGACTTTTGTAAATAAAAAACGTCCCGTTTTGACTTTTTATCAGCCAGCGGATTGTACAAATTTCACCTTTCATTTTAAACTGGAAATCGCGACCGACAGCCTGTTTTCAAAACCTATCGCGGGAAGTCCATTTTTGAGTCAAACAAATAGTGCTGGATTTTCACCCAGACCACCCCTGGCAGGTGATTCCTGCCGTTATACCTTGCAAAGTGATTTGAATGATGAAAATTACTACTGGCGGGTTTATGCCATCAGTGATTATCAAACCAGTGAAGCTTCCAGCATATTTAATTTTAAGGTAGACACCCAGTCGCCAACAACCACTGGTCATAATCCGGCACCGAATGCGACAGATGTCCCCATTAATACGAATATTACCGTTAAAGTTCAGGATCACTTTAGCGGTGTTAAAAGCTCAAGTCTGGTGATGAAAGTTAATAATCAGCCGGTACAATTTGTCCTGAGCGGGACCGCCAATGATTATACATTGTTTTATAATCCACCGGTTGATTTTAATTATGAACAGACAGTTTCAGTACAGATTGAAGCTTCCGATATTGTCGGAAATCAAATGCGCGTGGATGTTTATTCCTTTAAAACGATCAAAAAGCCAAATGTCCCGCCGGGCGCACCGACTTTAATTGCACCGGTTCATAAAAGCTTTTTAAAAACGAATCTGCCGCAGCTTCAATGGAGTGTTCCATCAGATGAAAATGGCGATCCATTACATTTTCGAATAGAACTCGATGAAGATCACTACTGGCAGACCATCTCGCGGGTCATCGAATCAAAAACCAGTCCGGCCGGTTTTTCGCCGGTGCCGCCCATTGCGCCGGGAGTAAAAAGTGCCAGTTATCTGATGCAGAATCAACTCAACGAAGGAAGCTGGTGGTGGCGTGTGGCTGCCTGGGATGGTGAAGTTCAGGGGAATTATTCCAACGAATTTGAGATGATAATCGACTTGACAGCACCAAAGATTAGTGATCAAATTCCCGAAAAAAATGCGACCGAAGTTGATATTCAGCCAACCATCCAGTTTCGGCTTCAAGATGCCGTGAGTAAAATTCGGCGTTCGACGATTATTTTAAAGGTCAATAATTTGCCGGTAACACCCAATATTACGGGCGATTCATCAAATTATTTAATTACCTATCAACCACTGGTTCCTTATGGGTATAACAAAAAAATAACAGTTACTATCGATGCCCAGGATTGGTCCGGGAATCGGTTACCAACAGAAAATTATTCATTTTATACCCAATCAGACCTGGTTCCCCCGTTTACAGCACAACATGAACCGATCAAATATGCGCAAAATGTTTCAATTTATACCAATATTACCTTTCACATTAAAGATAATATCAGTGGGGTCGATTCTTCCTCGATTAAGATGCAGATAAATGATTCAACGGTTACCTATCAGCTTTCTGGTACGCCGGCGGATTATACGATTATTTATACGCCTACTAAATTTTTCAATTATCAACAAACGGTTTCTGTTGCCATAGATGCGCAGGATTTGGCCGGCAATAAAATGAATACGGATAATTATATTTTTGTTACGACCAATCGACCCAATGCTCTTCCGGAAGCACCAATTTTAACATCACCGGCGGATAGTTTTCTTACCAAAGAGAACACACCCAGGCTAAGCTGGCTGGTGCCACAGGATTCGGATAATGATCAGCTTCATTTTAAGGTTGAGTTGGATCAGGATCATAACTGGAATAGTATCAGTCAGATCATTGAATCACGGGTAAATCCGGAACGATTTTCGCCATTACCACCTGTCAAACCGGGTACCGGGTCAGCAAACTACAACGTTCAACCGGCGTTAGCAGAAGGGCGCTGGTGGTGGCGTGTGGCTGCCTGGGATGGACAGATTTATGGGCCATATTCCAGCGAAAGGTCACTGGTGATTGATGTGACTGCACCAGTGGCATCCGGGCACATCCCGGCTAAAAATGCATCAAACGTCCCAATTGGAACAAGCATCAGCATTAAACTGAAAGACAATATCAGTGGTGTTAAAACGGAAAGCATCAGCCTGTTGGTAAATGCGAAAAAGGTGACCCCAACAATTCAAAAAACAACCAACGAAATAATTATAATTTATCAACCAGAGGCCAAATTCAAGTATGAAGAGGTCGTTACTATCTCTCTGGACGCAAAAGATATGCTGGATAACCAGATGCAAACCGAAAGCTACACTTTTACAACCGAAAAAAATCCCAATGTAGCGCCCGGAATCCCCTTAACGCGAAAACCAGTTAATGGCGTTTTTACCAATTTGCCTTCGCCAGTGCTTGAATGGACAGTACCGGAAGATAAAAACCAGGATACACTCCACTTCCGGCTCGAGCTGGATGACGATCAAAATTGGGATGAAGCCACCTATCGTATTGAATCACACGCCGATCCAACAGGCTTTTTACCAAAACCGCCGGTATCGCAAAAGGATACGCTGGCAGCATATCAAACGCAGATCATTTTAAATGAAGGCGAATGGCGCTGGCGGGTTTCGGCCTGGGATGGACAGGTTTATGGCGAATATTCCAAAACGGCAAAGTTTTATGTTGATCTAACGCCACCCAACACCGCGAACCACAATCCTTCAAAAAATGCCAGTGGCGTCGCGATTGATGCCATTATTTCGGTTCAGATTCAGGATGCGCTGAGTGGTGTTCAAAAATCCAGTATTATCATGAAAGTGAATAATCAAATTGTTACTCCCACAATTGATGGTTCTGTAAACAGCTATATTGTCAATTATAAACCATCAAAAAATTTTAGCTATTTACAAAAAATAACGGTTTCGTTAGAAGCAAAAGATTCTGCCGGGAATTTGTTATTGCCGGAAAATTATTCATTCACCACAGCAGGGGATGATAATACGGCCCCACAGGCACCAGAATTGGCCAGTCCCGTTGATAATAAAATATTCAACACCCGTTTGCCGGTTTTTAGCTGGAATGTCCCACCGGACACGAATCAGGATTCACTTCATTTTAAATTTGAACTGACGAAAGATTATAACTGGGCGCAACCCACGTTTATTTTTGAATCAAAAAAGAACCCGACTGGATTTCAGCCGGTTCCGCCGCTGCCCTCCGGCAATGGAACCGCCGCCTATACCCCCGGTTCGAATCTGGCCGAAGGTAACTGGTGGTGGCGTGTGGCCGCCTGGGATGGTAAAGTGTTCAGCAGCTATTCGAAAGAAAGACATTTATTAATTGATATTACAAAGCCGATGACAACCGATCATCGTCCGGCGCGGAATGCAACCCAGATTCCAACGACAACGGACATTTCAGTTCAATTAAAGGATAGTTTAAGTGGGATTGATTCGGCTTCAATTGTCCTCAAAGTTAATGGCAAAGCTGTTAAATTTGATATTTCCGGGTCATCCACAAATTATAAAATATCATACAAGCCTGCTACTGCATTTGGCTATGAAGAAAAGATCAATGTGAGTATCGAAGCAAAAGATCGTGCCGGAAATAAAATGGATACGGATGCTTATTCATTTACAACCAGCAAAAATGCGAATGTCGCACCGGGAGTTCCGACATTAGCTTCTCCCGTCAATAATGGATTTTTGAATATTCTCCTCCCCCGGTTGGCCTGGCAGGTACCAAACGATGGAAATGGCGATTCGCTCCATTTCCGGGTCGAAATTGCGACGAATGAACAATTCACTACGCATATTTATGGAAGTCCGTTCGAAAGCCGGTCAACGGCAACCGGTTTTACCCCTTCTCCGCCGGTTAAAGCCGGTGATGGTAACTGCCAGTTCACCCTTTCAACAAATCTGGTTGAAGGCTCCTATTGGTGGCGGGTGGCGGCGTGGGATAGAAAAGTCTACGGAGATTACTCCACTGCCCGAAAATTTACTATCGATATTACCAAACCATCAACCAGAAATCATGCGCCGGCTAAAAATGCGACAAATGTTCCAGTTTCCACCAATATTTCACTCTCGATTCAGGATAATTCCAGTGGCGTGGCAAAAAGCAGCATTATTTTTCAGGTGAATGGAAAGGCGGTTACGCCTCAAATAACCGGCACTGAAAAAGAATATACGCTTATCTACGATCCGGCCCAGGATTTAAATTATAATGAAAAAATTACTATCAAGATCGAAGCTCTTGATATTGCCGGCAATAAACTTAATCCTGAAACATATTCATTTACGACTGAAAAATTTTATGAGCTTCCGGTTTTTATTCATAATCCCACAAAAATCGCAGTTCAGGGCAAGGAAATTAGTCTGGAAACCATTGTCCGCGAAGTCAATAATTATCCAAAAGTTTATCTCTATTATCGTCCCGGCGGTGCCACCCAGTATGACTCATTGGAAATGCAATCAAATGGAGAAAGCCAATATAATGGGACAATTCCCGGCACCATCGTCACCGAGCGAGGGGTGGAATACTTTATGAGTGCCCGTTCAATTCAGGGATTGGAAAAAACGGATCCCTTGTTAAAAGCGCGGTTAAATCCCCATGTGGTGCGAGTTTATGTCAATAATCTTATCCGCACTGAAATGACCCCACCGGGTTCTTATCGGCTGATTTCCATTCCATTAAGCCTGGAAAGTGGCCGAATTTCGCAGGTCCTCGCCGATGATTTAGGGGCGTACGAACGAACAATCTGGCGACTGATGCGCTTTCAAAACGGGAATTATCAGGAATATACCGTGGGTGATATTGAAGATTTTGCTCCGGGCAAAAGTTATTGGTTAATCACAAAAAACGCCGCCCAAATTGATGCTGGGCCTGGCTATTCAACCGCCACGGATACAAATTTTGTCATTCAGCTCCAGCCTGGCTGGAATATGATTGGAAACCCATTTGCCTTTCCGGTGAAATGGGATACCATCATTCATCAAGGGGAGGTTGAAGCGCCAGTTTCGTACACTGGCCAGGGGAATGACGCCCAGGGTTTTGTTTATCATCAAAAAATTATATCGCCGTGGGAAGGGTATCTCGTAAAAAATTTAACAAATCAGACGGTTTCAATTGAGATTCCGCCAATAGCAGCAGAGGTGGAAACCATCCAGAAAACCAATGAATTTGCAACATCGCCGCGGTCGTCGGCGGAGTGGTATATTCAATTTGTTGTTGAATGCAAAAATTCAATTGACCGGGACAATTATCTGGGCTGTCGGTTGGATGCTTCATCAGAATGGGATGCGAATGACTTTTCAGAAGTACCGCCATTCGCGGATTTTATTCATCTCTATTTTCCGCATCATGATTGGCCAAAGTACCCTGGAATTTATACAGGGGATTTTCGAGCACCGGTCAAAGACGGATTGAAAGCTGAAATGATCGTTGCGACGAATATTCAAGGCGCTTTTGCCAGATTAGCACTGGTAAAGTCCGAAAATCTGCCTTCAGCATGGGAAATTATTTTAATTGATCGAAATACCGGCATCTCTATTGACTTAAAAAAGAATCAAAACTATTCATTTTCTGCTGAGAATAAAGTTTTTGATTTAATCATTGGTAAAAAAGAATTTCTTGAACAAAATGAATCGTCTAATTTGCCATTAATTTCAAGTTTTCAAATTACTCAGAATTACCCGAATCCATTTAATCCGGAAACCAATATTGATTATTGGCTACCTGCAGATACGTATGTTAATTTTAAAATTTACAATCTATTAGGCCAGGAAATAAAAACGCTTGTTAGTACCTGCCAGCCGAAAGGTCGCTATCATTTGAAATGGGACGGTACCCTGAATTCTGGTAAAAAAGCGCCAGGCGGAATCTATCTCTATCATTTTCAGGCCGGTGAATTTTCGACCATTCGCAAAATGGTTTTGATCGAGTAAATTTTTTCGCAACCCTTCATATCGGACACACTTCGTAGCACAAGACGCAACCTTTCTTACCTGAATGGGTCGTTTGGCTTTTTGCGACCCATCTTTGGCTATTAATAATTATAAATATCATTTCATATCGAAACAAATCCTTATCATCCACTTAAATCTCCAGGCACCTGCTTTTAATAAATCGCGCAATCAAAAAAACCACTTGATATTTTGAAAATAGTTTTGTAAGATTATAATTATCAAATAGAATATTATCGTTAGCTGACAATTGAATGGAGCGCGAAGGAGGAAAAAGGTATGAGTAACTGGCAGACACTAATTGAGTTGTTTGAAGACAGTGTCGCAAAATATCCCAATAATCCAATGATGTGGGAACGGCATGTTGGCGCGTATGAGCCAACAAACTATCAGCAAAGCTACGAAGAAGTTCTAAAAATAGCCGCAGGCTTGATGGAACTTGGCTTACAGGCAGGCGATCGCGTCATTTTGCTTTCCGAAGGTCGAAACGATTGGGTTTTCTCGGAATTAGCACTTTTTTATTGTGGCGCTATCAATGTTCCGCTTTCTGTTAAACTCAAAGAAGCCAGCGAATTAAATTTTCGTTTTCGTCATTCCGGTGCACGATTTGCCATTGTCTCAGGAGGACAACTGGATAAAATTCTGCCATTAAAAAAAGATTTGGCTACTCTGGAAAAAATTATTTGTCTTGATCAACCTGAATTACCAGAACATGATTTGATTACAATCGACCAAATTCGGAAATCTGGTGAAAATTTTCTTAAAACCCAAAAAAACCTGCTGATGGAACGAAAGAGCGCTGTCAAAGGTGATACTCCCGCCAATATTTGTTACACATCTGGAACAACTGCCGATCCAAAAGGAATTATTTTAACCCATCGGAATTATGCCGCCAATGTGGAGCAAGGGCGCGGTCTTTTTGAAATCCCGGAAGATTATATTTCGTTATTGATATTACCCTGGGATCATTCATTCGCCCACACCGCGGGAATCTATATATTAATGTCTTCGGGTGCCAGTATGGCTTCGGTGGAATTGGGAAAAACCCTCATCGAAACAACCCGGAACATTGCGAAAAACATTAAGGAAATTCGGCCTTCATTTTTATTAAGCGTTCCGGCACTCTCAGCCAACTTTAAAAAAAATATCGAAAAAAAGCTCGAAGAAAAAAATTTGAGCGGTTTATTGCAAAAAGCGCTGAAAGTTGCATATCGCTATCAGGGTGATGGTTTTCGAAAGAAACGATGGCAGGGTAATCGTCTCCTAAAACCGATTTATGCGCTTTTTGACAAAATTCTCTTTACGAAAATACGAAATGAAGCCTTTGGCGGGCGGCTCAAATTTTTCGTTGGGGGGGGCGCCTTGTTGGATATTGAGTACCAGAAATTTTTTACCGCTCTGGGCGTTCCAATTTATCAGGGCTACGGACTGACCGAAGCCGCTCCCATTATCTCGGCCAATCGCCCGGGAAGCCAAAAAATGGGATCTTCCGGCGAAGTCGTTCCCAATCTGGAGATTAAAATCTGCGATGAAAATCACAACGAATTACCGAAAGGTCAAAAAGGCGAAATTGTAATCCGGGGTGAGAATGTCATGCAGGGCTATTGGAACAATCCGGAAGCAACTGCCAAAACAATCATCAATGGTTGGCTCTATACGGGGGACATGGGGTATCTGGATCCGGAAGGTTATCTATATGTCCTGGGGCGCTACAAGAGCTTGCTTATTTCTGATGATGGTGAAAAGTTTTCCCCGGAGGGAATTGAAGAAATCCTAGTTGGACGCTCACGATTCATCAACCAGATTATGCTCTATAATAGCCAAAAACCCTATACGACCGCGTTAATTGTGCCTGAAAAGGGCAAACTGCTGGAAGAAATTGAAAAACAGGGGTTGAGTGTCAAGTATGATAATGGTCAACGCGCCGTTCTTCAATTATTGCAGGATGAAATTCGGAAACTTAAAGATGATCCAGAAATTCAAAAAGAATTCCCGGGAAAATGGTTTCCGGTTTCCTTTGCCTTGTTAGGCGATCAATTCACCGAACAAAATGGCTTCATCAACTCTACCATGAAAATGGTTCGCTGGCGGATTACAGAACATTACCAGACCCGAATCGATTATCTGTATTCCCCGGAAGGAAAAGATGTCTTTAATCATCAAAATATGACAATTGCCAGCCGATTGGCTGATTAAAATTGCTGTTGGTTTATTTTCTAAATTAATTTTTTATAAACGTGCAGAAGCTATCCTTACTGCACGTTTATATTTTATTGGAAATTTTTATCACATTATTCACCAATGTCATTCAAAATTGAAAAAAAATTTTATGCATTCGTATTTTTAACCTGGCTGATGATGCGTCTCCTCCGGTCACTGGAAATATCCAGAATCATTTTATTACGCTTCCTGCCGACAGCCCGGATTCAATACGTTATCAGACGCCAGGATAAATTTAAGGCTACCCAGTGGTTTTATGAAAATCAATTTTTTTATGGTTTGACATTTGACACAGAAAAAGAACAAATTGTAATAAAAAAAGTAAATAAAATATCGAAGAATTAGATTATGAAATTATTTTCAAAAAAACAAGGTTCCATGCTCTGTCCAAACTGTAAACGGCTCATCAGTGTCAATGCTGAAGAATGTATTCACTGTGGCTATAAGCAGCCGGCAATGTGGGGGTTGGGTCCTTTCCTGACGAACCTGTTTGGACAAATCGACCTGGCAAAAGCTGTTATTATATTCTGTACAGCGACATTCATTGTAAGCCTATTGATCAATCCTTTAAAAATTTCTTTTTCAATTTCATTTTTTGATTTTCTGTCGCCTGATCCGTTAAGTCTTTATAAGCTGGGAGCAACCGGCTCATTGGCCATTCGGGAAGGGCGATGGTGGACACTATTAACGGCTATTTTCCTACACGGCAACATTTTACATATTGCGATGAATATGCTCTGGGTGCGGCAACTCTGGATTGCCGTTCAGAATCTGTTTGGCGCCTCCCGTGTTATTGTCATCTTTATTTTTGCTGGCTTTCTGGGATTTGTATTTTCGACCTTATGGAATATAAATGTACCGCATATTACTTTAGGTGCTTCTGGCTCACTCTTTGGTCTATTGGGGGCACTCATCGCCTATGGTCGCAGGCGTGGCGGCTATTTCGGTCAGGCAATCTATCAACAAATGCTCTATTATGCCGCCATTCTCCTCTTTATGGGATTTATGATGCCGCGGGTTGATAATTCTGCTCACATCGGCGGATTCATTGGCGGTTATTTAAGTGCCGCGGTCCTGGGTTTCACGGAATATCACGAGGAAACTCGCTGGCATTATCTGTTGGCTTTGGGACTTGTTTTACTGACATTGTTTTCATTTGGATATAATATTTACCTGATAATTTTGGAAAAATTTTAAAATAAAACGGGGGTATTATTCGACCGATTTTGAGGACGCCGGGGGAGCATAGCATAGCCGTCAGGTTAAGCATCTAATTTATTTAAAAACAAGATGTTGAATATAAAATGAAAAATTCAAGGAGAAACAATCATTTGACCCGCACTCCAACCCCATCCCAGTGGGAGCGGGCGTAGCTATCCCCGCTCCCCCCGGGAGAGGGTGAGGGCTATTTTTAGCTCAACTTATTTTTTAATTTTCAATCAGTTATCACCTTAACCTGACGGCTATGTCCAGCGATGTCGCCTTTATCGGCAATAAATATCTAATAATAATAAAATTAATGGTTCAACATTTTTTCAAATCCAAGTCATCTTTGAAATCGGCAGCTTGTGTTATCACCAAACTTTTTTGAGAATAAAACTTCATCAGGACTGGAAACTGGAAAGATATACTAAAATCAACATAAAATTCATTTGGGATGTTAATTAAGGAGTCAGGAAATGTTAATCGCGACAAAGGCGCATGCACGAGCAGGATTGGTGGGAAATCCCTCAGATGGATACAATGGGAAAACAATTTCAATTATCATTCGCGATTTTGCAGCGGAAGTCCTTCTCTATCAAACACCGGAACTGGAAATTATGCCACGAGCCCAGGATCGTTCCCGATTTGCCAACATGAAAGACCTCGTGGACGATGTCAGTCTGAATGGCTATTATGGCGGCGTTCGGCTCATTAAAGCCACGATTGCCCGGTTCTTTCGTTATTGCCAAACGCAAGACATAAAAATTGAAGATAAAAATTTTACGATTCGTTACAACACCAATATTCCACGTCAGGTTGGATTAGCCGGCTCCAGTGCCATCATTACGGCGACACTCCGGGCGCTCATGACCTTTTATCGTGTTGAAATTCCCAAACCCTTGCAACCGAATCTCACGCTGAGTGTTGAAACGGAAGAGTTGGATATTACAGCCGGTCTTCAGGATCGTGTTATTCAGGTATATGAAAATATAGTTTATATGGACTTTGATAAAAAACACTTTGAAAAGCAAAACTATGGCCACTACGAGTATATCGATCCCTGCTTACTTCCCCCTCTTTATATTGCCTATAAACACAAACTCAGCAAAGTATCAGGACGGATTCATACCAGCCTGAAAACGCGTTATGATCGGGGGGAAAAAAAAGTGATTGAAGGGATTGAATACATCGCCAATCTTGCCAAAGAAGCGCGGGATAGTCTCCTGGCTGGACAAAAGGAAAAATTAAAAGATATCATTAACGCCAACTTTGATAAACGACGTGAAATAATGGAAATATCGCCCAGTAATCTGGAAATGATTGAGACCGCACGAAAATGCGGCGCCAGTGCCAAATTTTGTGGTTCCGGTGGCTCAATAATTGGTACGTATGAAGATGATGATATGTATTGGCGACTTGTTGGCAGTTTGAGTGAAATTGATGTTAAAGTTATTCGACCATTTATTGTAGAAAGGTGCTAAATGATTAAAAAAGCAGTTATTCCGGCCGCAGGAAGCGGAACGCGTTTTCTGCCACTTACAAAAGCGCAACCGAAAGAGATGTTACCGATTGTCGATAGTCCGACAATTCAATATGTTATTGAAGAAGCATTGCAGGCGCAAATTAATGATTTATTAATCATCACCGGACGAAGCAAAAGAGCGATTGAAGATCATTTTGATCGCAGCTTCGAATTGGAACAACAGCTTAAAGAAAAGGGTGATTTAAAATTATTGGAGCGCATCCAGCAGATTGCCAATTTGACAAATATTCATTATATCCGTCAGAAAGAGCAAAAGGGACTGGGAGATGCTATTTCGTATGCCGAACAGCATGTTTATCAGGAGCCGTTTGCTGTTTTATTAGGTGATTCAGTAATTTCAGCAGAAGAATCCTGTATTGGTCAATTAATAAAACTGTATCAACGCTTTGGGGCCTCTATTCTGGCAGTAGAAGAAGTCCCTCCGGATAAAGTTCATCGCTATGGTATTATTAAAGGACAGAAAATCGCAGATGATTTATACCTACTCGAAGATTTGATTGAAAAGCCCAAGCCTAATGAAGCGCCTTCAAATCTGGCGATTGCGGGTCGTTATATTTTTACCCCCAACATTTTTGAATTTCTCAAAAAAACGCCCAAAGGTAAAGGTGATGAAATCCAGCTAACCGATGCGATTAAGCTCATGGCCAAAAAACATGCGTTTTATGCCTTTAAATTCAAGGGAAAACGTTATGATATTGGTAATAAACTGGAATTTTTAAAAACCAATATTGAATTTGCCCTGGATCGAGCCGATTTTCGTGATGAAATTTTAAAATTTTTACAGGAAACGCTGGATAAGCACCAAAAAGCAGTTGAAAATCGTCAATAGAATTTTGAAACGCGTTTCAGGTTCCCGGTTCACCGTAAACGGTTGGGGTAGCGGCGTTAAATCAAATTATCTCTGTTCTAAAAAAATCCTGAAGTATAAAAAATCCCAAAATGATGAACTGTGAACCGTAAACGTTGAACCTTATTTGAAGTTATCTCCTTTTTAGGCTGAAAATTATGCAAAAATCTGAATTTTTATTCCAAATTCTGAGCAAATCAACTGATTTGTCCACTCCTTTCTCAAGATTTTTAACTCAAAATTATTCAAATCCTGTCGAACAGATTTCACGCTACCAGGAATTGATTCAAAGCCACCAATTGCGTGTGGGAGATGTGCCCATGGCCATTTTACGAGCACCAGGCAGGATAGAAATCCTGGGCGGACATACTGATTATAATGGTTGTCCGGTAATTGCCATGGCAATTGATCGCGATATGCTGGGCGCTGTTTCACCCCGAAAAGACACGATAATCTCTATTCAAAATGTCAAACCGCAATTTCCGACACGTGAGTTTGCGCTCGAAAAACAAATTTCACCATATCCAACCGGCGATTGGGGAAATTATGTTAAAGCAGCTATTCAGGGAATAATTGACGACCAGTTAAGCCAAAATCGGGTAATTGAAAATCTTGTCGGATTCAATCTGACGATTTCAGGGAATATCCCCGAAGCGGCTGGACTATCCTCATCTTCAGCACTGGTTGTCCTGGCGGCTATCGTTTTTCAATTTATAAATTCATTACAATATGATAAATTGGCCCTCGCTCAACTCCTGGCCAAAGCTGAAAAATACGTCGGCACACAAGGCGGCGGGATGGATCAAACGATTTCTTTGATGGGGGAATATCATCATGCCCTAAAAATTGAGTTTAATCCATATTCCACCCGGCTTGTTCCGCTACCAGAAAAATTTAATATTCTGGTAGCACACAGTCTGGTTCATGCCCCGAAAACACAATCCGCAATGGATAAATATAATCGACGGGCGATTGAATGCCGGCTTGCGCTGGCAGTAATCAAAAAAGTTTTGGAACAAAAACTTAAAAGAAGCTTATCAATTAAATTGATAGGTGATCTGACACCGGAAAAAACGGGAATTCCGGCGGGTCAGCTTTTTAATTTGGCGCTCGATTCACTATCTGAAAAGATTTATACTTATCAATCTTTGGCACAAATTCTTGAAATTCCGATTTCAGAAGTACAAAACCGTTTTTGTTTGCGTCGGGATCAAACTGTTTTTCCGGAACCACCCGATGGATTTAAGCTTTACGATCGATTTTATCATATCTTTAGCGAATGGCAGCGGGTCTTAAATGCCTGTGATGCGCTGGAAAATGGGGATTTAATCGAATTTAGCAAAATCATGAATCAGTCCCATCAGAGTGCCCGATATCAATATGAACTCACCACACCAGAAATTGACTTTTTAGCTGAATTAAGCTTAAAATATGGCGCGCTGGGGTGTCGCTTAACCGGTGCGGGTTTTGGCGGGTGTATTATCAGTTTGGTTCCACCGGAACAAACTGAATCCTTTATTCATGGATTAGCTGAAGATTACTACGGGAAATATACGCCCAATAAATTATCGCATCCGGATGATTGGAAAAATTATCTCTTTGTTTGCAAATCCGTTCAGGGGGCTGGAGTTGTATTGGATTAAATATTGAAAATAAGTATGTCATAAATTACTTACTAATTGAAGGGAGAAAAAATGCATCCATTATTAGAAAAATTAGCACCACAGTTGCTCTGGAAACACTTTGATGAAATTCGAAAAATTCCGCATGGTTCAAAAAATGAAACCGCCATCGCCCAGTATGTTATTTCCGTTGCCAAACGGAACAACGCAAACTACAGCCAGGATGCTGTTGGTAACATTGTTATCCGAAAATCAGCTACTCCCGGGCATGAAAAAGCCCCGATGATGATTTTGCAATCGCATCTGGACATGGTTTGCGAAAAGAATTCGGATGTTGAATTCGACTTTACAAAAGATGCCATTCAACTGGCGGTGAAGGATGGCTGGCTCACCGCGGTGGGAACGACACTGGGTGCTGACAATGGAATCGGGGTCGCGGCTTCATTAGCGGTGCTGGAAGACAAAACACTTGTTCATGGGCCTTTGGAACTGCTTTTTACCATTGATGAAGAGACTGGACTCACCGGGGCGGGTTTTATCAAGCCGGATTTTCTCAAAGGTCGAAAATATTTGAATTTGGACAGTGAAGAAGAAGGCGTCTTTACCATCGGGTGCTCCGGTGGCGCCGATACCACCATTACACTACCAATTTCACGAGAAAAAGCGCCGGCCGGAACCCGGTTGCAAATTAAAATTGCCGGCTTAAAAGGTGGACATTCCGGAATTGACATCAATGCCGGTCGCGGAAATGCTATCAAATTACTCAATCGTGTCCTCTGGGACCTGGATATGGAAATTCCCATTGCGATAGCAAGCCTCCAGGGAGGTAATAAACGAAATGCCATCCCCCGCGAGGCGGTAGCCGAGATCATCGTTCCTTCCGCTAAAGTCGAAGCGGCCCGTTTGGTTCTCGATAAAGCTATGGAAGAGCTTAAATTTGAATTTAGAACTATTGAAAAAGATTTGCGTCTTGAAGTTAAAACTATTGAAGCGGCAAAAGGTGCAACTTTGACCAATTCCTCTAAGAAACAAATTTTAAACCTGCTCTATGCCCTTCCTCATGGTGTTTTGCATTTAAGTCAGGAAATACCAGGGCTGGTCGAAACGTCAACGAATCTGGCCATCCTTGATACGAAAGAAAAAGAGATAACCATTGGACAAAGTTCGCGGAGTTCGGTCGGTTCAGCGCTGGCAGCGACACGCAAAAAGATTAAAGCCACGGCAGAATTAGCCAACGCGACCGTGAATCAACCGGATGGATACCCTGGTTGGACCCCCAATATCGATTCCGAAATTTTAAAAATTTCCAAAGAAGCTTATCAAGCCTGTTTTAACAAAGAAGCTCAGGTGGCTGCAATTCACGCTGGCCTCGAATGTGGCATCATTGGTGAAAAATTCCCCGGAATGGATATGGTTTCATTTGGCCCGGATCTAAAGAATCCGCATTCACCAGATGAAAAAGTGAATATCGCATCTGTCGAACGCTTCTGGAAGCATATCGTCAAAATTCTCGAAATGACTGCATAGTATTTTTTTTTCCATTTAAAAGCAATCTCAATCAGCCTGCTGTTTGAGATTGCTTTTTCATTTATACGGTGATACATTCTGAAAAAAACAATAGTATCTATTATTTCCAGGGAGAACCTTGATGCCCAAAGATTCCTTTAATTTCGAACACCTGTTGGAAAAAATATCAATCATAATACAAAAAGCGTATTCGCGAGATGAAAAATTACTTCAGATCTGCAAACTATTGGAATCAGAAATTCCACCCTATAACTGGGTCGGTTTTTACCTGGTTGATCCGGAACATCCAGATGAATTAATTTTGGGACCCTATATTGGGGCACCTACGGAACATACACGGATTCCCTTTGGAAGAGGGATTTGTGGTCAGGCAGCCGCCACCCCAAAAACCTTCCTCATCCAGGATGTTTCAAAAGAAACCAATTATCTATCCTGCAGCATTCATGTCAAATCGGAAATTGTCGTTCCCATCATGAAAAACCAGATGGTAATCGGTGAACTGGATATCGATTCTCACCAAACCGCACCCTTCACCGATGACGATCAAAAATTTCTTGAGACAATATGTGACAAGCTGGCGAAAAATGTATTTGATTGATAGTTTAACCGGGCAATGAGATGCAAAATAATCGGAATGATTTTGAGATTGTCAAATGTCTGAAAAATTAACAAACCTTATCCAGATTCCGCCTGATGCCGAAGCCATTTTTAAAACACGCCCCAATCGCTACCTGGGAATAGTGGATATCATTTCGCCTCAAATTCAACACAACGTAATGGTACACATCCATGATCCGGGCCGGCTAAAGGAACTTCTTTATTCGGGCAACAAGGTTTTACTTCGATCTGTTCCGGGCGCTCATCGCAAAACACAATGGGATGTGCTCGCAGCCCGATATGATACGCAATGGGTTCTTATTCATTCTGGCTATCACCGACAAATTGCCGAGCAGATTCTGACAAATCCCGAAATCATGCCCTATCCCGATGTTAAAAAATATAGGGCTGAAGTGCGGTTGAACGATAGCCGAATGGATTTTTGGCTGGCGCTTCAAAATGGGAAACAAGTCTGGGTGGAAGTCAAAGGGTGTACACTATCACAAAATCGCCTTGCGCTCTTTCCTGACGCACCGACGAAACGGGGCGCCAAACATTTAAAAACACTTATTGAAAGGAAGACCGATGGTTTTGAAGCTGCTGTCGTTATCCTGATTTTTAGAACCGATGCCGACTGTTTTAGGCCGAATCAGGAAACCGATCAGGATTTTTCATTTTTATTTTATCAGGCAATCAAAATGGGCGTAGAAATCCATCCTTATATTTTATCCTATTTCGGCAACAACATCTATTTTCATCGAAAAATTTCAATATGCCCGGATTAGACAATATATAATATTTCATTTTTTTCTTGATTTTTCCAATTTATTCAAATATATTGATACGTAATACACTAAAGTATTAATTGAAATTTATCCGGACACGCTTTTTAAGATATATAAATGAATTAAGCAACTTTTAAAATACTGGCAGGTATGAAATTTTTCTCTGAAGAACTTACAAATGTTCGTTATAAGTTCGACGATATTCTCGGTCGAACGCAAGTCATGCAAAATGTGTTTAAATTAATTGAACAGGTCGCGGCGACCAATGTTACCGTCCTCATATCCGGCGAGAGCGGAACAGGCAAGGAACTGGTTGCTCACTCAATACACAAACGGAGTTCACGGGCTAAAAAAAGTTTTGTCGCAGTGAATATGGGTGCTATTTCCCCGGAGCTGGTAATTAGCGAATTATTTGGACACGAAAAAGGGGCGTATACAGGCGCAGTCAGTCGGAAGGCCGGTAGATTCGAACGTGCCAATCATGGAACACTTTTTATGGATGAAATCAGTACCATGGATTATCGAACCCAGATTAGCTTGCTACGTGTGCTAGAGACGAATAGTGTCCAGCCGATTGGCGCCCGAAACCCCATTCCAATTGATGTCCGCGTTATCGGTGCAACCAATCGAGAACTTCTGGATTTAGTTCAACAGGGGAACTTTCGAGAGGATTTATATTACCGATTTAACGTCTTTTCAATTCATCTGCCGCCGCTGCGCGCTAGAAAAGATGATATCCCTTTGATTGCCAATGAATATATTCAGCAATTTGCGACGCGCTATAAGAAAAAAATCAAACCACTATCTGCTGAAATAAGTAATTTACTTTATAAATATGATTGGCCTGGTAATGTTCGCGAATTAAAAAATATCATTCACCGGGCAGTTGTTTTATGTGAAGGTCGAGAAATAATTGAAACATACCTGCCTCAGCGTGTGCTGGATGAGAAAAAAAAGGATGACAGCGTCCTGATGACGGTGAAAATTGGGACAACGCTGGAGGAGGCCGAAAAATTGATTATTCAAAAAACCCTTGACTTTGCGCGGGGCAATAAACAAAAAACCGCCCAATTACTGGGCATCAGCCGGAAATCTCTCTATAACAAGATACAAAAGTATACAATGAATGAGTAAATTTTATACACCTTGTAAATTAATACAAAACTTTAATGATTTTTAATTCAATGCAACAAAAATATGTATAAAATTTATACATGTTTATAAATTTCATTTTTTGAAGTGTATAAATATTACTCATCCGTGACCCAGATCACATTTTTTTTATGGGGTAAAAAACCTTCAATTTTATCACAAAGTCTTAATACTTAAAAATATTGAACTTAGCTCACCTAAAAATCATTCCAGTTTTTTTGGTATACTATTTGCTTATATCCGATTCTAATTACAAGATTGAAATTACTTTCGGGTAACGCGCCGAAATCACATCTATCCAGGTCGAAGACATGCGAGTTTTGATTGTCAATTCAAAACCCAATCTAGCTGCGAAGTTGAGCCCTTACAGTCATCTTCCCGAATATGAATTTTTCTTTATTTCATCTGATTTTGAAGGCCTGGAATTTATTCAAAAACGAAATATCGATGTTGTTGTATCGAATCTTGGTGAAAGCGATACAACCTATGATGATATTGAATTTATGTTAAATATTAAAGAAATTCAGCCAGAATTGCCTGTCATCGTAGTTCAATCAGACAAATCCATCGTAAAGCCCGAAAATCTCGTCGAAGCGGGTGCTTACGCCTGTCTGAGTGAATCAACGTCAGCGCAAGAAATTATTAAATATATTAATATGGCTGGACAACATCAAACTATAGCAACTCATCATATCTTAAACATAACAAACTGATTTTTAAGTTAAGATAAGGAGGTGATCAAGCGCCAAATTCTGGAGGAGGAAAATAATTGCCTGATAATTTGATGTCGGAGGGAGGTTTAAACGGGTAAATCCAAATAGGGAAGAGGTATTGTTGTCGCAAAATTGTTTTAAAAAAATTAGTAACATATTCATTATACTCAACATAAAAATTCAACTTGCAGAAGAAAATTTATGTGAGTAGAAATTTCTTCTATTATTAGAAGCAAAAAAAAGTAATAAAAGTTAAAATCCATGTAATACGACTATTTACTGTAATCCAGCTTTAAAAAGTAGTCAATAATCGGTCATCTTAGATGCAATTAGGTATTTATTTTCGTTTGGGAGGGAATACGTTCAATGCAAAAAGTAGAGATTATTTTGCTACCTTTTGCGACAAAACATTTACCCCGGTATTTAAAACTATCAAAAGCGACGATATTTGCAATATTTTTCTCCTTCCTTTCGATGCTGGTATTAATTGCCTATCTCCTGTTAGGACAGGTAACGCAGGTTTATCATAAATGGGTGTATGCCGGTCTCAATCAGGAACACCGAGTACTGCTTGAAAAGCTCATCAATGTGAAAGAAAAAATTATCCAGGCGGATAAAATATTGTCCGGCAAGGATCAAACCTTGCAAGACATTTCATTAATTACCGAAACCAAACCGACGAAGCAACCAAATTCTTCGGTGTTAAACCAGGCAATAGCCCCCTGGGATGAAAAGGGATTTACATCTTTAGATTACTTTGTCACCAGGGAATTTACACTGGAAGGAATTGAAAAGTCGGCCTTAAGTAAAGCGAATGCCATTTGGGACGTGATTTCACGGCTTGAAGATCGAATCGACTTTCATGACAAATGGGTCTCGAAGTGCTACAAAGATATGGAGAATAAATTTTCAACCTGGGCAAAAATCCCGAGTGTTTTACCAACGAATGGTATTATTACTTGCGGCTATGGTGCCCGTCGTTCTCCCTTTGGAGGCCCACTGATTGAAGTACATCATGGTGTTGATATCGCTGGTCCAATTGGTTTTCCAATTAAAGCGACTGCTAATGGCGTCGTTCTTTTCGCGCAATGGATGTCCGGTTACGGAAATTTGGTAATTATTGATCATGAAAATGGGCTTTATAGTTATTATGGACATTGTTCCCTATTAAAAGTAGTCGAAGGCCAAAAGGTTAAACGATACCAAACAATAGCTTTACTGGGTAATACTGGTAGGTCTACCGGTCCGCATGTACATTTTGAAGTTCGCGAATTTGATAAGTCAGTTGATCCGTTAAACTTCATAGATGTAGAGGAGGTTCAATAAATTCGGGCTGAAATTCCGTGGGAGGAATCAAGTACATTTTTGGGGTGCATTTTTCGTAGGCTTTTCATTTGGTGGTAAAAAACAATACCGATTTACCAATTTTTTGAGTTTTATCCAATATCAGGCATTCCTTATCTTAAAAAAGGCAACTCGATGAGTTGCCTTTTTTATTTATGAGTATATTCTATTTGAATGACATTGAAATTTCGCTTGACATTCACTATTCTTTTTGATAAATTAATAGATGAGCTAACTCTAAAAAGATAAAATTTTGTCATTCAGCGTACAGCAAATAAGCTCCTAAGTTATTTAGAAATTAGATAGTTCACTCCGCTTTGCTCCGTTCAGAATGCCAAAAACATGTTTTTTTTAGAGTAGACTCATAAATAAAATTCACCTGTTCCAACAAAAAAAATCGGACATTTTAAACCTTACTGATAAGGATGGGTTCAAAAATGACCCATCCAATCAGGGGAGCGAGAAAAAATCCATTATTGAAATATAAAATAGGTTTTTCCCGGACAAAACACTCAGAAACGGCAATACTTGATTCTCTCTTCTGGAACGTGTATGCTTTGCCTTCACTAAAAATTTACATATTTGAATAATTATAAATCTGGAGAATCCGATGTGGCGAAAATTATTTGTAGTACACATATTTTTATTTATCACGTTATCATTATTTAATGTCACCTGTAGTTTTAAAACCCCCAAAACGCCTGAATTTGAGACAGAAATAAATCTCCCTATTTCAAATGAAAAATTCCTCATGTCCGACTTAGCTGATGATGAAAAATTTCTGTATGCCGATGCGAATAATGAATTTGGATTTATCATTGAAGGCGATATTGATACGACAAAAGTCGAAAATGCCCTGAAATTTAATGATCCCATCGCCGATCGGGGAGCCTTTTACATCGGTGCCTTCCGAATTGCTTCGCCCGAAACCTTACGTGATTCAAATCTCAGCCTGGCGGGTTTCTGGGGCGCCGCCAGCGGTCTGAATGGCCAGCGCGTACCAGTTCCACCATTTGATTTCTCACTTGGTGCCGGAAAAGTAAAAAGTAATACTTTTCCGGAATTTGTCACCCTGACCATCGATTCCGGCTTTGTCCTCATTGGTCTGACAAATAATCTTGGAATCCCGCTGGGATTGCCTTTAACGCTCGTGCTGAAAGACAGCAATTCCCAAACGAATCAAACCCAGGAAATTGCCCGATTCGACTATGATACCCCCATCCAGAATGGCGAAACTATTTTTAAACTGGCCGATTTAAGTCAAAAAACGATTTCCAATCGGCTCTTCACCGAGTTAATTGGGCATTCCGATGGCACCGGCACTGAACAATTGACGATTGATACAGAAACACAACGACTGGTAATTACCCTGGGGATTACCGAACTTCTTGCCAAACGGGCAACGGCCCGAATTCCGCGTTTAAAATTATATCGTGAGGATTGGCTCAAATTAACTGATGAAGCCAATCAAATCAGCATGAATTCAGCGCGTTTCAAAAAATGCAATTTAAAATTAAAAGTCGTCAGCCATTTGACGATGTCTACTGACTTTAACTTGATTTTTAAGCATATTTTCGATGATCAGGGAAAGCCATTTTCAACAAAATTGCGATTAACCAATAACGAGATTATCAATCTGGAAGAAGATTTAAGCGGCTGGTATTTAAAGGCCGATGAGACATTGGGAGAATTAAATCCGCAGATTCAAATCGTCGCCGAAGGTATCACCGATAGCAGTGGCAGCGAAATCCTCACCGTCACTTTTAAAGACTCAATAGTTGTGGATGCCCGCTTGGAAAATGTTGAGATGGATTTTGTCCGGGGTAGTATAAACCGATTAAGGGTTGATGTGGATCCCAAAGTACAAAAAGTTGATTTTGACCAGGAAATCCCACAGGTTAAATTTCGGAATACAAAACTCCAGGTCGAAATTAACAATCGTATTGCTTTCCCTTTGGAATTAAATCTTTCTTTTTCAGGACGAAAGAAATCTGGCCAAACCGAAATTTACGAATTTCGAAATAAAGTTATAGAATCGGCCCGCTTACTTCCCAATCAAACCGAGCCGGAAGAGGTCACAACTATTTTAACGCTTTCAAATGATGAACAATTTGATCGATTGGTTAATTTAATTCCCGATGAAATCACGATTCGTGGCGGTGTTTTGCTTGGCCAATACGGTAAAATCGGTCAGGTAAGCCGAACTGATTATATTTATGGTAAATTTGCTTTTAAGGCACCTTTCGAGTATTCATTTAATGATACCACAATTGCTTTTGATACGACTTATATTCAGATTAAGCCCGAAGGTTGGGAAATACCAGCACCGAAAAATATTGATCATTCAATCAGTGCGAAAATGACCAATGAAATCACCAGTACCACCTTAAAAGCTGTAATTGAGAATAAATTGCCAGTTTCAGCGGATATCATCTTTCGGTTTGATACTTCCGCCAGCAAGGTATTTTCTGACAGCCGCTGTGCTATCGAAAGAATCGTTAATGTTAAATCAGGAATCGTTGGAAAAGATGGCTTTGTAGAAAAAGCAGTTCTGGATTCAATTTCTTTTACCCTTGACGAAAAAGAGTTCGATTTATTTAAAAATAGTGAAAGCCAACCCAAAATCGTTATCCTGGGAGTCAAATTGGGATTTAAAGGAACAAAAGGCGAATATTATAAAATTATGGCCGATGATTATTTGCATATTAAACAGAGCTTTTTAAGTTTCCTTTATCCTGTTAAGAATGATGACTAAAAAAAATGCCCTGGTTCAAATTAACAGGGCATCTCTTTTCACATGGTATTCAACACTTAACATTCATTATTTTTACATAATTTACCTGATTCAATTCCACGAAATAACGATTCAACCCTATCAACTGAATCGTTAGCAGGTAAAACCATCTGCTCTCCACATTATTTATTTACAATAATCGACCAATCTGAAATCAAAAAAATAAGGGCTCGCTGTCCTGGTTGTCTCGAAAACCGGCATTCAAGAAGCCTGCCTATTCATTTTTCACCTATGAACGCTTCTTTGTTTTAGCACATTCATCTTTTTTCTTTAGATAATCCTCAAACGAGATCTTCTTCTTATAACACTCACCCTCAATATAGCCTAAAATATTAATGAAAGTTTCCGGTGGAACAAATCCAGGCACAATCGTAATCGCCTCGCCTGTAGCATCAAAAAAGCCCAGCGAAGGAAATCCAGAAACCTGAAAAGCACGGGTTAACTCAATATTCGTAAAGGATTGCCCTTTATAAGTGACCGTCTTTGAACCATCTTCGGCATCAATTCGAACGGTAACATAATCTTCAGCCAATTTTTTTGCGACCGCAGCGTCCCTGAAAGTTTTTTCATCCAGCACCTTACACCAGTGACACCAATCTGTATAAAAATCAACGATCATCGGTTTTTTTTCGGCTATGGCTTTTTTAAGTCCCTCATTAAAACCAAGCCATTTTACCTTAGCGTTTTTGCCGGTATTTTTGCCGGTTTGTTCGATTTGATTACCATTTGAATTTTGCTTGCTATCCGCATTCGAAGTGCAACTTAATAATACAAAAGCTAATAGGATAACTAAACTTACCACATACAGTCGTTTCATAAAATCTCCTTTTGATGAATTGCCCATAAATTTTTAATATTATTTTTATTGATTTCAAGATTAATTGATTATTAGATGTATGCGAAAGAAAAATGATTCAATTAAAAAGGATACAATTGTTGAAAACGCGTGATAATACTCAATAGAGAATGCATGATACAATTTTGAAGGATCATCTCAAAGAAGGTAAGATAAACTAACCATATCGGACGAATTTCTAACGGCCGGCTGAGCTAACAAGTCTATCTCACCTTCCAAGATTTAAATATCCAGTGTCTTTTCCGGTGGTCGTCGTTCAGGAATCTGTTTGTGTGGTATTTTATTATCTATCCAATCCTGAGATACATAAAGCCAACAGTAACAGGCACCATGTTCTTCAATATCCGGTTTGGCATAGATACAGGGACAAATAATATCCTTATCCTTCTCAAAAACACCCGTTGCGGGACGACAGGGACAGGTGCGGTAGGTATATCGCTCCCCATTCGTTAACAGTCCCATCAGCAAGGGCTCTACGATTTCCATATCCGGATTGAGAATCAGACCCTGAGTTGGTGCAAATTTTTTTAGCACCTCTAAGTATTTGGCAATTGTCATGGTATATTCAACACCTCCTTTACACCCTCATAATCTTCACCGATTACGGCCTCGTTACCAACTACCATCGTAGGGAATGAGTAACGAGGGTTAATCGGTTGCAAAAATCGAAGAACCTGTCTTTTTTCTTCCTGCGGTAAGAGATCATAATCCACTATCAATGATTTAACTTGATTTATATCTAAAAACTTTTTCATTCGGATACAGCGCGGGCAGGTACTCAGCGCAAATAAAATGGGTATCCGGTTTTTCACCTCATATTCGTACATGTAAAATCTCCTGGTTGATCAATTTATTATTTTAAACTGGCAAGAACCTCTTCAGCATGACCTGCGACTTTCACTTTTTCGAATATCTTCAGAATCTTCCCGTCTTCATCGATAATAAACGTCGTGCGCAAAATTCCCCAATAAGTCTTGCCATACATACTCTTTTCACCCCATACGCCATAAGATTCAGCTACTTTATGGTACAGGTCACTTAATAGGGTGAAATTCAGGTTATATTTTTTAATAAATTTTTGATGCGATTCGACTGTATCCGGACTGACACCCAGAATGACGGCTTTTTGGGTTTCAATTTTGGGTAAATTATCCCGAAATCCACAGGCTTCCTTGGTACAGCCGCTGGTATCATCTTTCGGATAGAAGTAAAGGACGACTTTCTTGCCATGTAAATTTGACAGGGTGACACTTTCGTTTTTATCGGATAATAATGTAAAATCAGGGGCTTTATCTCCAACTTTTAACATTGTTAATTTCCTCTATTTTTTTTAATTTATATGTTTTTATGTATGAATAATTTTTTATAAGAATTATCGATCAAACGTCCATTGAAACAAATTTTATTTTCACCAGTCGGTGTTTTCAGAAAGGTTCTTTTTAATAATAACTTAAACCTTTACAAACAGTTAAGAGTTTCAAATTTGAAATGTTACCTGTTTATAAAGCATCATTCAATCAAAAAGATCAGGACACCATTCAAATGGTGGTTATGCGATGAATTCAATTTAATTTTAATTCATTAAATCAATCCAGAATCCGACATAAAATTTTATATTCTAGAGGCCATAACATCATAAATTACATTGCTGTTAAAGCTTTTGTAATATACATGTAATATTTAAATTGCATATTACCAGTTCAATAACTATATTATCAATAGCAGGTTGCTTGACAATAAACACGACTTGATTTCGTTATTTCCAGTCGCTATTGAATATTATTACTTTTTGAAAACACTTAATTAGATACAAGACTGAAAAGAGAGATTCAAAATGAGTGATAGAATTGTCATTATTGAAGACGATCCAGATATTTGTGAGATCCTCAAATTTAATCTCGAACAATCTGGATATGAAGCCAGCGTTTATTACGATGGTCAGAAGGGTTATGAAGCAATCATACAGGCACCACCGGATTTGATTTTACTGGATTTAATGCTGCCCGGAATGAATGGATTGGAGATTGCTCGAAAATTACGTTTTGAAGATAGAACACGGGATATTCCAATCATTATAATAACTGCCCGTTCCGAAGAATTCGATATTTTGCATGGTCTGGAGCAGGGGGCTGATGATTATATTACCAAACCATTTCGACCACGCGAGGTTATTGCCCGGGTGAAGGCGCTTTTGCGTCGTCATAAACGCGATGAAGATCAAATTTATCGGCTTGGAGATTTCTCCATTAATTTTTCACGTCATACGGTGAATGCAGGTAATAAAAACCTTGACTTGACCCCGAAAGAATTTAGTTTATTAAAAGCGTTAATCCAGGCGAAGGGGCGTGTTCTGTCCCGCGATCAGTTACTCGATCAGGTCTGGGGTTATGATTATTACGGGGAAGTTAGAACGGTTGATGTGCATGTACGACGCCTTCGCAAGAAACTCGATAATTTAGCCGATGTCATCGAAACGGTAAAAGGTTTTGGTTATCGGATTAAAATAAACGAATGAGGTTTCGATGTTTTCCAAATTCAGATGGAATTTTGTTTTTAGTGTGTTATTAATTTCTATCATCGGATTTGTTTTTTTTGATTTTTTTTTATATTACAGCCTGAAAGATTATCTTTATCAACAAACCTTCCATGAAATGCGCCTGAAAACACATCTGGCTGTTTTTTGGCTGGAACAAAAACATCTTCAACCATTGCCCGACCATCTCGCTTCGCTGAATGATATCACTTTCCAAATTCGGGACATTGTTAATTGTCGGGTGACTATTCTTGATTCCAGTGGCCGGGTGCTAACCGATACAGATGTCCCAACCGAGCGTATCCAATTTATGGATAATCATTATAACCGGCCGGAAGTTCAGGACGCTTTAAAAAATGGCTGGGGTCAAATCTATCGGGAAAGCGATACAATTCGGCGCAAACTTTTTTATACGGCCTTTTTAATCAATTATCAAACCAAAAAAGTTGGTTTTTTGCGGCTCGCCTATTATGCCGCCAATTTCGAAGCTTCTATTGATAAAATTCTGTCTTCTTTAATCATCGCCAATCTGGTCGGTCTGGCCATTTTGTTAATCTCTTCTCTTGTTTTAGGGGCATTGGTAACCATCCCAATTTTACAAATTGTCCGAACAGCTCAAAAAATTGCAGCGGGAAACCTGGATAAAAAATTCTCTGTCAATCGTAAAGATGAAATTGGTCTTTTAAATGCAATTCTCAATCAATTAACCGAACGAATGCGCAACCAAATTCACGAAATTTCTTATGAACGTTCCAAATTACAGAATATCTTTACCAATCTGGATATTGGAATTATTGTGGTCGATCATCAAAAACGAGTATTACAGGCAAATCCGGAAATCTATCAAATTCTGGAAATAGCCACAAACGAAATTAAAGACCAGAATATCATCGACATATTATTTTCTGAGCCGTTATTGACTGATATTGGGCAAACCTTAACAACAGGGAATCGAAATAAAGGTGAAATGGTTTGTCTGCGAAATGAAAATAAAATATTTCTTAATTATATTGTCATTCCTTTTACCACATCAGAAAGCGAACCCACCGGGGCATTGATTCAACTGCATAATATCACCGAATTAAAAACCCTTGAAGCGATCCGTCGCGATTTTGTGGCGAATGCTTCACATGAACTTAAAACACCACTGACGGCCATCACTGGCTACGCTGAAACCTTGCTCGATGGGGCAATTGATGAACCATCTGCGCGTGTAAAATTTATCCGCCGAATTCGGGAACAGGCACAACGACTCGAATTTTTAATTGCCGATTTATTGAAACTATCTGAATTAGACCGGGAAAATGCCCTCGATATCAAACCCCGAATACTAAATTCCATTATCGAAGAAGTTATCGAGGACTTTAAGGACAAAGCACTCCAAAAAAATATTGAATTGAGCCTTAAATTGGCGGAAACTGTGAAGGTAAAAATTGATGAAGAAGGGATTCGTACCGTTTTTTCCAATCTCATTGATAATGCGATTAAATATACACCCGAAGGCGGACTGGTAACGGTTCGGATGAATCTGATACCCCATAATCGCGTACGGGTTGAAGTGATTGATACCGGGATTGGAATCGACCGGAAATATCACGAGCGTATTTTTCAACGATTTTACCGGGTTGATAAAGCACGATCCCGTTCATTGGGTGGCACCGGACTTGGATTGGCTATTGTGAAGCATATTATTGAGCAACATGGTGGCAAAATCCATATACAAAGTGAATTGGGAAGTGGGAGTTGTTTCTGGTTTGAATTAAAAGTTAGATAAAATTATTTTTATATGGCATTTTTTGTCATCAAACCTACTCAATAATTGCTCCATAGTGAAACATAACCAACTTCCGTGACTATTTTTTGCCCATCTCTTAATATCCAGTCAATCAAGGCTTTAATAGGACCGACAGGAGTATCAACCGTATATAAATAAAGATACCGAATGATCGGATAGGTATCCTTCTGGATATTCTCAATACTTGCATCAATTCCATTAATTTTACAATGTTTTATTCGGGGGCCATAGGCAACGCCCCCAAATCCGATGGCATCAGAATTTAGCGCTATCGCTTCAACCAGTGCTCTCGTTGTTAAAAAATTTTGTACGTTTGAGGTATATGCTTCACCATCCAGCACATGCTCCTTAAAATAAAGATAAGTGCCAGAATTGGGAGGACGAATATAAATTTTTATTGGCGCGTCTATTCCTCCCACTTCATGCCAATTTTGGATTTCACCCCGAAAAATCTTTTTCAGTTGAACGGTTGATAAATTTTTTACAGGATTAGCCGGATGAAGATAAATGCTCAAGGCATCTTTGGCAACGAGAAAACTCATCCCAATTTTTCCAAATCGTTCAGCCAATAATTTCACTTCCGCTGGTCGCATTGGTCGTGAAGCCAGGCAAATATCGACGTCCCCGTTAATGAGGGCTTTTATTCCGGACTCGGTTCCAACCCCTTCGACATAGACTGAGATCGATGGATGAAGTTTCATATATTCCTCAGCCCATCTGGAGGCCAGAATCATCATAGTATCCGATCCTTTCAGTCGAATAATTTGAGGTTTTTGTTGATGAACCGGGTGGCAGTGCATAATTAAAAGCAAAATTATCAGAAAATTGCGCATTATTCAAGTCCTTTGTAAAAATTTATCTCTTTTCGGCGATGGATCGCAGGCGTTGATTAATGAAAGGAGCGCCTGGATTCCACCGGGGATAATCGCTGGTCATTCCGAGCCAATAGCAAAACGCAAACAGAACCTGGGTATGTTGCCGGGCCGCATTCAAATTCATTTCCTGATTCAGGTCATCAAAAGGGGAATGATAAATTGTTTCCATCCAATTGATTATCCATGAAAGACCTTCCCTTGATGATTGATTTTGATAATTTAAACCTTCAGCGATGAGGATGGACGGAATTCCAGCACTGGCAAATCGAATCTGATCCGAGCGTGAAAATGATTCGAAGCTTGAAAATTGAACCGGAAGGGGTGTAATTTTTAAATTTAAAGCACTGGTTACTTCATTCAAATGATTGCAGAGAGAGGAATACTCCGCCCCCAATGCCACAACATCATTAAAATTATCAAACATTGCCAAACCATCGATGTTCACATTGGCAATCGTTTTATAAAGGGGGATAATTGGATTGTCGACATAATAGGACGAACCTAACAGACCTCTTTCTTCCCCTGTCGTAAGCAAAAAAATGATTGAATTTTGAGGTTTGAGCGGCAAGCTCGAAAACGCCCGTGCAATCTCCAGAACAGCAGCAACGCCAACAGCATTATCAAAAACGCCGTTATAAATTGAATCACCATGGACTGGCCGGCCAATTCCGAGATGATCATAGTGAGCAGAAATGAGCAAATATTTATCATTGGGCGGGTGTAATTTACCTTTGAGTAGGCCAATGATATTTAAAGCAAAAAAGTCACGGGAAACAAAGGCACCTTTAAAAGATACGGCATTCGGCAGGCAAAAACTTTGAATCTGATGCGTATGATCTAATTTGAATATTTGTGACAAATCAAATTTGGCTCCTTGAAAAAGACGCTTTGCAGCATTCGGATTCATAACCAGACTCAGGTTTCCGGTTACCGCATACGCCAGTGTAACATTTTCAAACTCAAATGTATCAACCCAGGAGCGCCAGTTGCGACCCGCTTCGTCGCGGGGCGTGGGGATTAATATACTTCCAACCGCACCTCGGGAGATGGCAATTCTTTGTTTGGATTCTGGATAGGCATAAATTGTAAGTTTATCACCATTAAAATAATTTGGATCCTGGGAAGACGGCTCACCTGATAAGAATACGACAATTTTTCCTGTTACATCCAATGTTTGATAATCGTTATAATCAAACTCCGGCGCAATGATGCCATAACCAACAAAGACCAGTGGTACGGGCTGTGGTATAAACGTTTGCGAGCCCGTTTTATATAACAGATAATCCCGTTTTAATTCAAATTGATAAATGCTATCAGCCAGATGTAATTGAAATTGAGATTCTGATAAAGGGGTACTGCCATGCATCGGAATTGGCTGAAAATAGGAATTATTGGAACCGGGGGCTTCCAAATTCAACATCTTAAAATATTGAGCCAGATATCGAGCCGCTCGCATTTCCCCGGGAGTTCCAGTAGCCCGCCCTTCCAATGAATCATCGCCTAAAAAATTAATATGCTTTTTAAGCGAATCGGCTGAAATAATTTCTAATTGATCCCATTTTAAAGGCAATGCTGTATGAAGGTTGGAAAGGAAAATTGGTGAAAAGATAAATATCATTATTATTAAAATTTTTTCCCTGTTTTTTGTTGCCATACATAACCTGTCTATCCAATATTTGATAAAAAAGGTACCCAAAAATTTTATAGGAATTTATAATATCCACCATTCAACCATGTATTTAAATATATTTGTTCCATGGTAGAATGTCAAGAGAAAATTAAACATTAAATTTAAATTGATTGTAATTATAACTCGCAATTATGTATGAATAAAAAAAGGGCCAGAAACTGTGAAATCTCTGGCCCCCAGATAAGAGAGAAAAACGTAGGGGAATAAAAGAATGAAATTTATTTAACTAAAATTAATTTGCGACTTAAAACCACCGCGTTTGTTTCCAGACGGTAGAAGTACATTCCACTGGCTAATTTGGAAGCATCGAATACCACCCGATGAGTTCCAGCATTTTTAGCTGAATTTACCAGTGTTTCAACCTCTTTTCCCTGTATATCATAGACAACCAATTTGACCTGTGAGGTCGCTGGAATACTATAAGTGATACTGGTAACCGGGTTAAAGGGATTGGGGAAATTTTGTTCTAAAGAATAATTTGAAACCACAGTCTTGGAGTGTGATTCGCTGGCAACTCCAGTACTTCCCTTCAAAGTGCCATAATGATCCAACGCAGACCAGCCTTTCAACCAGTTAGTCGGACCAAAAGCACCTTTATAAGCCGCACCCTGAAAAACATCACTATTGGCAGCTACCGCTGTTGGATTAACTTCCTGATAAGCCGCTCCAGCAAAAGCAGGACGTGGGTCCAGTCCGTTATCTTTTGGGGTTCGACCAATCCGGGCTAATTGGGGATCAGAAATTTCATTTTTATTGGCTGCATTCGAAAAATAGCTGACAATATAATCCACATTATTTGCCAACGCGTTCCAATCATTACCAGCGGCAATCTCGAACCAGAGGTTGTTCTGGAAAACCAGGTCACCGGCAGCTAAACGATCTTTTGAATCAGGAGTTGTTTTGCCTTCGATGTCCAGTGCGATACCGTTAAAATCACCGAAGATACTATTTTTGTATTCACCACCCCAGTTTTCACGCATTTTGAAGATTGAATGCGCTTTGGGGCCGGTTTTTCCACCACCTAAATAAGTGGCATTGAAGATAACTGGATGTGCTTCTGGCTGACCACCAATTGAACTTTTATGACAACCATCATGCTCACCAATTCGGGTGTCTTTTTCATCCCCGTTTTCATTTTGAATAACAAAAAGGTATTGCATTGGGGATTGATTGCCTTCATCGAAATCTATTGCATCGTCCTGGCACAGTGCCGCAACCAGGTGGTCACAACGTGGACTTCCACCCCACCATTCAAAAGCATCATCCGCATTGCTATAGGCTTCAACATAGGAGACTTTGGTTTTTCGGCCAACACCAGCGAAACTGACACCATTGATTTCTTTACCAGCACCAATCTGGGTTCCACCATGACGGACCGAAACATAACGCAAGAGACCTGAACAATCATTTACATTGGAACCACCATAAAGTGTATTTGGAGTTGGATCGACCCCTTCAAAATTCGCTTCACCACCAGGGGCATTAATTGGCGCATAGCCCAGAAGAACCAGACCGCCCCATTGACCGGCAGCATTGAACTCGATATCAAACGGATTGGCGACATCATCGGCTTCACTGGTGAAGATGATTGGTTTTGCACCGGTACCATCAGCAACAATTTGGGCACCACGACAGACAAATAATGATTTCGATTCACTTTCCTGGCCAGGAGCACCTTTTACAACTGTACCAGCCTCAATAAAAAGGGTTGCGCCGGCTTCTACATAAATCAAACCTTTTAAAACATAAGTATTATCAGCAGTCCAGTGTGTGTCTTTTGTAATATTGCCCGTAACCTCAACAACTGCACCAGCTTGCTTGTCATCCGCAACATACCCATAATGATCCAGTGCCGTCCAGCTCTTTAACCAGTTAGTTGGACCAAAAGCGCCTTTATAAGGTGCATATTCAAAAAAATCATCATTTTCAGGCAGTGCAGCCACATCCTGATAAGCCGGACCATCCACTGCAGGACGAGGATCCAATTTTTTCGAATTGAATTCGCGGCTGATTCCCGCTAATTTTGGATCAGTAATGTCATTTTTGTTGGCGGCATTACCAAAATAATTTTCAACATAATCGACCGAATTTGATAAAGCTTTCCAGTCAGTACCGGCGGCCAAATCAAACCAGATATTATTGGTAAATGTGATACTACCATTTAAAATTCGATCTTTTGAATCGGGTGTGGTCTTACCATCGATTTCGACAGCAATACCGTTAAAATCACCAAAAATACTATTTCGGTATTCACCACCCCAGTATTCACGTAATTTAAAAACTGAGTGTGCTTTTGCCCCTGCCTTACCAGCACCCAGGTAAGTGGCGTTATAAACTGAAGTATAAGAAATGGGTTTTCCACCGATTGTACTTTTATGAGAACCATCATGTTCACCAACGCGGGTATCTTTTTCGTCACCATTAACATCCTGAATAACGAAAAGATACTGCATTTTGGACTGATTGCCTTCATCCAAATCAATGGCATCATCCTGACAGAAGGCGGCTACCAGGTGGTCACAACGAGAGTTACCACCCCACCATTCAAAAGCATCGTCACCATTGGCAAAAGCTTCAACGTATGAAATGACCGTTCCTTTACCAACCCCAGCCAGACTCAGCGCATTAATTTCTTTGCCAGCGCCAATCTGCGTGCCACCATGACGAATCGAAACATATTTTAAAACACCCGAACAGTCCAGTGAATCCGGACCACCATAGAGTGTTAATGGATTGGGATCAATCCCTTCAAAATTAGCTTCACCACCTGGAGCATTCACGGGCGCATTACCCAGGAGTACCAAACCACCCCATTGACCGACAGTTTTAGAATCGAGATCAAAAGGATTTGTGACGTCGTCGGCTTCGGCCGTAAAAATAATTGGCTGCGTCGCGGTTCCTTCGGCAAAAATTTTTGCACCACGACAAACGATCAATGCTTTTGCATCACTTTCCTGACCAGCAGCACCCTTTACAACAGTGCCAGCTTCGATAAATAAAGAAGCTTTTGGCTCAACATACACCAGTTTATCCAGAACATAGGTGTTGTTGGCGGTCCAATAGGTATCGGTTGTGATATTCTGAGTAATACGTATTTCCGCACTTGAAAGCAGCATCGGAAAAGCTAGCATCACCACTAAAACTGTTAGCAAATAGCTTTTTCGCATAAAGAAAAACCTCCTTAAATAAATTAAAAATTAAAATGAATTAGTTGATAAAACTATATATAAAAATAGGAATTACTCGAATAAAATTTTAATCTCACCGATACCGTCATGTAACAATCCCCCCGCAAGGGGAGGATTGTTAAACAAGTTTCTTTATAATTCGTATTTTAGTTCCAATGAATAAGTCGCACCAGTATTATATTGCGTAAAGATATAATCCAATTCTTTAAACTCCTGGGTCTTTTTAACCTTTGAATTTAGCAAATTTTTGATACCAAACTTCAAACCCAGATGGGGTAAAAATTTCCAGGACGCAGAAACATTTAACAAATGAAATGGCTGTTCATAAACATCCGGTGCCCCCCCTTCAGTAATAAAGGCTAACCGGTCGCCAAATACATTATAATATACACTGGCAGCCAAACCACGGTCAATATTTTCATAGGTGAGGTTGACATTGACGATATAGGGTGATTGTCCGGCTAATTCCCGACTTGAACCCAGATAGGGATTTAAAATTCGATTTTCAGCAAGTTCATCAGCATTAATATCAACTTTTGAGTGAACCAGTGATATATTTCCACCCAGCAACAGATTTGCGAGGTGTTCGCTGATAAAATCCAGACGTTTTCGGGCTTCAAGTTCCATTCCAATAACCCGTGCCTGATCAACATTTGCCCAGGTAATCACTTTATCGGCCTGCGTAAAAATCTTTTGTTCAATCGGGTCCTTAAAATTCTTGTAAAAACCACTCACCGCATAGATTTCACCCGGACGTGAGAACCATTCCCAGCGCAAATCAAAATTATCAATTAATGTTCGTTTTAAATCCGGATTACCCTTGTATTCATAGCCGTTAAAAAATTCATAAGATTTATAGGGAACCAGTTCGCGAAATGTAGGACGGGCTAGTGATCGGCCATAGGCAAAACGAAAATTCATATTCGCTGTCAGCTCATAAATCAGGTTGGCCGAAGGAAGCAAATCACTTTTCTCAATCACAATGTTGTTGAGATTTTGATCTTCAGTTAAGGCTTCCATTTTGGTGGTTTCATAGCGAGCACCACCAATAAAACGGATTCGATCGGTTATGGGTAAATCAACCATCGCATAACCAGCCACAATATCCTGATTTCCCTGATACTGCGCTACCCAGTCAACAGGCTCCTGGATATAAAGGCCAGTAAATCGATAGTTGGTATAACTCTGGCCGTTAAAGACATAAGTCGTCGAGTCAATTAAACCCAAATTATCATCTGATAAAAACTCATCGATGTTCCCGTTGTAACGATAGACGGAAGATGTGGTATAATTAAATTTTCGCTGTGAGTAATTTCTTGTTTTAGCAGCATATAAACCACCGATTTTAACGCTGGATAATTTGCCCTGCCATGGTGTAAATGGAATATTTAAATCAGTCGTAATCTCTTTCCGATCTTCATCAAGATAACGGAAGTAACGGGTTGGTACATGTCCTAATTTCATACCATAGGAATCATCCTCAGGAGAATATGAATTGGTAAAAAAGCGGTTATCGGGTTCGTCCTGAGTTGACTTTCCATAGGAAGCTTTCCAGGAAAGCCGTGAATTCATCAGACTTTCAAACTGATGGTCACCATTTAATTGTAATGACGTCATGGAACGTTCGGTATAAGACAGCACGGTTGTCTGATAAATACCTTCACCGGATTCATAAGGATAGCTTCCTTCCAGAAACCGCCCAACGCTTTCGCCGTTCCGATTATAGATTGCATTAACACTAACCTGATTGGCTGAATTAAATTTATAGGAGGTTTTAAATAAGCCTCCCCATAATACTTCTTCAGAACTTTTATGGTCAGTCAGATCATAATCCACAAGTAGTTCATCGACCAGATCGACATGGCCACCCAAAAGATAACTGCCATTTTTACCACCATCATAGTTGGTGAAATTACGGCTGTAGGTCAGGCTTGCCAGATAGCCCAATGGTCGGTTAAAAAGGCTGAACTGATTACCGATTGAAAAAGCATAGCTTTGATTTAATGGAAAGGTTTGGGCGGTTGGCCGAAAAACCTTATTAAAGCTGTGACTTACCTGATCAAGGAATAAGGCTTTATTTCGGTCTTTTCCCGCTTCTCCAGAAACAGGAATATCACTGGATTTAATTGATCGTAAAACCTGAGGAATATCCCGAAGTCCATCATCAAAACCAAGCCAGTCGGTGGAACTTTGCGGATAGAGCATTGCGCCATTTTCTTTCAGGTTTACCTGAGGATTAAATGATGTTGATGTACTAAATGAAATCGTCAGTTTATCAGGAAAATCCTTGGTCCGGATATCGACAGTTCCACCAGAAAAGTCACCAGCCTTGTCCGGCGTAAAACTTTTGGTGGTGACAATGTTATCCAGAATATTTGAGGGGATAATGTCTACAGAAGCTGCCCGTTTATAAGGGTCGGTACTCGGAATTTCGGCACCATTTAACTGAGTGCTGGTATAGCGATCACCTAAACCGCGAATATAAATGTACTTACCATCAACAACAGATGCACCGGTTAATTGCTTCATCGCATCGGCGGCATCACCACTTCCAGCCTGTGCAATCGCCTCCGCACTAATGGCATCGCTGACGGCACGTGCTTTTTGCCGATCTTTTAATAATGACGACTCCGTATTTTTTACAGCTTTGGCCGTTACTTCAACGCCTTCGGTTTCCAGGACTTCATATTTTAGTGAAACATTAATTTTGGTAACTTCACCGACTTTTAATTCGACTGCAGTTATCCGGGTCTTTGCATAACCCATCATGGTGACGACTAAATTATATTGACCGGGCGGTACATTTAATACCAGATAGTTTCCTTCCAGATCACAAGCAGCGCCCATCGATGTCCCTTCCAGGGTTACATTAGCGCCAATAAGCGGTTCGCCCGTCTCCGCATCAACAACTTTACCGGTCAACCTGGCTTTTGATGTTTGTGTAAATGCCAACTGCGTCAACAGTAATAAAATTAATCCGAACAGGAAAAATAATTTGGTCGTCTGCAGGACCCCGCACCAAATTAAGCTCTTAAACTTGATTACATAATTTTTTTTGAATTGCATAAAAAACCTCTCTTATCTTTGGATTTTCTCTCTCTAAGAAAATTGGGTTGATTAAAATTTTCGTACAACTTAATGATTAAATGTTAAAAAATTGTTACAGTGATATTATTCTTTAATTAAATGTTCCCTACGGATAAAGGTCCATCACGGCAACTGAAATATACCTTTGTGGTAAATATTTTACCATCTTCTCATTTTTATTAAAGGATTTTAACCAAATAATATTACAGATAAATTACAAAAGAATTAAATCTGTTTTAAAAAGCGATACGGATATGTCTAAAAGCGTTTTTAATGATGATATGATAGAAGGGTGATAAACAGAAGAAATAAACAGGACAACTTTCAAATATCGTTTTGATGATATTGCCTTATACAATTTCCCCTTTTTCGCGCAAAAGGGCTTTAATCTTGGTTTTTAACAAATCAACAGCTACCCAGTTATAGCCACCTTCAGGGACAATGAGATCAGAATATCTTTTGGATGGCTCCACAAATTCAAGGTGCATGGGACGCACGGTTTCGGTATATTGCTGAATCACCGATTCGAGGCTTCTTCCCCGCTCGATAATATCACGTTTCAGGCGTCGGATAAAGCGTAAATCGGCATCGGTATCCACAAAAACCTTAATATCCATCAGTTCGCGCAGATGCGGATCATCCAGGATTAAAATTCCTTCCAGAATAATAATTAATGAACCGGCTATGCGCCGGGTTTCTTTTTTGCGGCTGTGAATTTTAAAATCGTAAAGTGGCTGTTCGATGGGTTGTCCGGCAATTAAAGCCTTTAAATGCGAAATGAGAAGTTCCATATCAAAAGCATCGGGATGATCGAAGTTGACTTTAATACGCTCTTCAAAAGGAAGATGTGTCAGTTCTTTATAATAGCTATCCTGCTCCAGAATGACCACCTTATCGGAACCTAAATCTTCCAGAATATTGCGTGAAACCAGTGTTTTTCCCGATCCAGAACCACCAGCGATGCCAATTACAATTGCTTTATTCATTCAATCACCTATAACGTCTTTAAAAAATTCGATGTAAATGCATTGGGTAATAATTCGCGCAATGAAATTTCCTGGATGTCACCGCGATCATTAAATAAAATCACTTCAATATCGGGTGCGTAGTCCATCAAAACCTGCCGGCAGGCGCCACACGGGGGACAAACCTGGCTGGAATCAGAAGTGATGGCAATTTTGGTGAAATGACGTTCACCTTCGGAAAGCGCTTTAAATAACGCAACCCGCTCGGCGCAGATCGTCAGGCCATACGAACTTGATTCCACATTACAGCCCGAATAAATCCTGCCGGATTGTGTTAACAGGGCAGCGCCTACCTTAAAATGTGAATAAGGAGCACACGCCTGCGCCTGCGCCAATCGGGCGATTTTTATTAACTCATTGTTTTCCATTTTGTTATAAGAAAAATTGAAATTTGATTTTAACGAAAGGAATATAATTTTTTTTTTCTGAAAAATCAATACTTTCTTTTGATTCTCAGTATTTTGGAAGGTATAAAAAATGTGCATTCAGGTATGGCTTACTGCGGATATGAGATGTGATTTTATCGCAAGCGACGTATCAATATTTTCCAATTAGAATGGCAAATCTTCCTCGTGCCCAAGGTCCTGAACATCACCACTACCGGGAATATCGGCAGGGGGTGCTTCGGGCATTGGTGGATAAGCCGCGCCGGTTCCCGTCCCGGTTCTTTCATCCTTACGACCCAGTAACACTAAATTTTCAACGATTACCTCCGTAATAAATCTTTTTTGGCCATTCTGATCATCCCAGGAACGACTCTCCAAACGTCCTTCGACATAGACCTGAGTCCCCTTTTTAAGATATTCACCGGCAATTTCCGCTGTTTTTCGCCAGGCAACAACACGATGCCAATCTGTCTTCTCAATGACATTACCCTGATCATCTTTCCACGCTCGGTTTGTAGCGATACTTAATTTTGCCATTGCAGCACCACTCGGCGTATATTGAACTTCCGGATCAGCACCTAAACGACCAATCAAAATAACCTTATTAACAGTTCCTTTTGCAGAAGCCATTTCTCCCTCCTAAAATTAAGTTATGTAAAAAAATCAACAACAGTTATTATATATTAATAAAAAAAAATATATTTGTCAAGATATTTTTTATACCAGAACTCATTTTCTGTACCGAATGAATAATTTTTATTGATTTTATGCGATCTGCCAAAAATTCGTTTCAATGAAACCTGTTTTTATATCCTTCTTTTTATTGCCAGGAAATGTTAAAATTTTTTCGCTTGTTTTTCAAGGGAAATTTGCTATATTTTAATATGAGTTTAACTCAATGTCATGATTAATTTTTATTTATCACTCAAACAGGAGGATTACCATGAAACCCAAATTCAGTAGTTTAATGTTTTTACTCGTGTCCATATTTTTTATCGCCAACGTCAATGCCCAGGTGACCTATCAAGAAGAAATGACCAGTAATGGTCTGTCCGGCATGATGGCATTTAAATCAACCAGTACCACCTACCTTGGCGAAACAGCCAAAAATCAAACCTCCGAAATTGAATTTACCGGCGGTTTTATGAAACATGTTGCTCCCAAATCAACATCGGCATCGATTGTCCGGCTGGATAAAGAAGTTTTCTGGGATTTAAATATCAGCCAAAAAGAATATACCGAAATGACATTTGCCGATTTTAAAAAAATGATCAAGGAGGGAATGAGTGCCGAACCGATGCCGCCAGCGCAAGGTCCGGAAGGTGACGAAACAAATGAAGACGAATATGAATGGGGAAAACCAGTTATTAGGGTTATAAAAGGTAAAAAAACACAAAATGTCAACGGTTTCAAGTGCCAGGATTACACCATTCAGGTAACCACTGTCGGAAAACATAAAAAAACAGGCATCAAAGATACCATTCTGGTGGTAAATGACCTTTGGAACAGCGTCGTAACGGCTACCGCGATGGAAAAGATGAAAAAATTTCATCAAACTTTAGCCCAAAAACTTGGTTTTGATCAGCCGACCAAAGGAATGGGAGCGATTTTTTCGGCATACAAAGACTATCTCGAAAAAATTGCGGCTGAGGCATCAAAGTTAGAGGGTTACCCCGTGAAAAGTACGATGCGTATGACCATGACCACCCATGCCCAGAAGTCCCTTGAGAAAAAGGATGATCAGGAAGAAAAGTCTGATGTCGATTTAAGCAATCCGGTTGGCGGTCTGTTAGGTGGTTTTGCTAAAAAGATGGCGAAAAAACAGATGGAAAAGAAGTCAACCAGTGGCGCTAAAGAAGTTTTCCAATTTACCAATGAATTGAAGTCCATAAAAGTTGGCGATGTTTCGGCTGATAAATTTGAAATTCCGGCAGGCTTTAAAAAAGTTACACATCCTGTTGAGCAGATGAAGAAAAAATAGTAAAACGAAAAATAGCTCGAAAAATTAGCATTTAAGGATGAAAAAATATTGCGTAATACGTGATACGTAATGCGTGAATGAGGGTGAAGTGAGAAAAAACACAAATCACCCTCATTCTGTTATACTCAAGGCGAAATGGTTTTCGGATAATATCATTGTCATCCCAAAGCCCTCACCCTAACCCTCTCCCGGAGAGAGAGGGAATAGCTACGCCCTCTCCCTCCGGGAGAGGGTTGGGGTGAGGGCTAGAAAAACCGAAAACCCCTTTGGCTCAAGTATAAATTTGAAAATCTGCCTATCAGCGATAAATCAAAGCAAAAGTCCGGCAATGGTTGCCGTTAACCATGATGCCAGCGCCCCACCAATCATGGCCTTCAAGCCAATCCTTGCAAGATCTGAACGACGTCCGGGAGCAATACTGCCGATCCCACCAATTTGAATCGCGATGGAAGAAAAATTCGCAAAGCCACATAATGCATAAGTTGCAATCGTAAAAGAACGCGGTGTCAAAACTGCCTTTGCATGTCCCAAATCAAGATAAGCCACCAGTTCATTTATTGAGACTTTTGTTCCGAGAAGATGGCCAACGGTTAAAATATCCTGAAAAGATACTCCCATAAAAAATGCAAATGGGGCAAAAAGGTAACCAAAAATTATTTTCAGACTTAAATCCCAGTTGAAAGAAGTCGCACCAAAGGTAATAAAATTAATAAGTTCATCAATATGCCCCAAAACATAATTTAGCAGCGCAATCAATGAAATAAAAGCCATCAACATTGCCCCGACATTTACTGCCAATCGGAGACCATCTGCCGCTCCCGAAGCCGCGGCATCAATGACATTAGAAGTCAGTTTCTCATCATGAAGCTTCACCGTACCGCGTGTTTTCGGGTCTCCTGTTTCGGGATAGATAATTTTGGCGATTAAAAGCGCCGCAGGAGCCGACATCACGCTTGCTGCCATCAGATGGCCGGCATCCATGCCAAACCGCACATACGCAGCCATAACGCCTCCCGCAATCGTGGCAAATCCTCCCACCATGATAGCCATCAACTCTGAAACCGTCATATCCTTGACATAAGGTTTAATTACCAATGGCGCTTCGGTTTGGCCGACGAAGATGTTGGCAGCCGCTGAAAGCGATTCAGCGCCACTCGTTCGCATGGTTCGGGCCATTATCCAGGCCATAAATTGGACAATTCGCTGCATAATACCATAATGGTACAATACAGACATAAGCGCAGCGAAGAAAATAATGGTTGGCAGGATATGAAACGCGAAAATAATCCCTAAATCTTTATATTGCGAAAAATAACCCTGATTGGCTATTACTGGCTGCACAATCGGGAGCGCCTTCGCGGTTCCTTCCGCTTCCAATTTCACCAGAACAGGTTCGGGCAGATTTTCAGCCAACAGGGAAAGCTGGTTTGAAAAAGTGCCCGCTTTATCAGGGGTAAAACCCAGACTCAGGGGTTGACCCGATCTGGCCGGTATTTTAAAAGGAAGCGCCGGTGCCAGAAAATTGAACCTGGCTGAATCCTTCAGGCTTATTGAGTTGACGATTAAGTCAGCGGTTCCGGAATTTTCCAGCATCAAACGCAGCGTATCGGTCTTCCCCAACAGCGTTGGACAAAATTTGACGGTAGAAATCGTTTCAGAATCAATTAAAAGAACATAACCTTTCATATCACCGGGTTCGAGATTTTGGATAATACCCGGATTTGCCCGGTATAAATTGCCAAATAAAAAACTGGCACCACTATCCGTAAATCCAAGCACTCGAACAATAGCTGAACGAGCAACATTGAATACGGCTTTGCCTGGTGAGGTCTTCAAAATAATGAAAGCAAAAATTAATTGTAATAATAATCCCCAGATTATCACCCGAAAATTCATCTTTTTCTTATTATTTGATAGAAGCCAAGCAATTCCAAGAATAAACAAAATCCCCACCAGACTAATCAGTCGTTCCCAGAGCATTTTTCCTCCATCAGCGTAGAAATGATTTGTAAGTTATTGTAATGAAAATTAACGTGCTATATTTCTTTAATTGTTCTGCCTGAGGCGTGAAACGTAATGCGTGATGCGTAATTGAAAAGAGAGATTTCTGTTTATTAGTGATTTACGAATTACGTATTACGCTTCACGTTTCACGCCTCACGTCATCACCTCGGCGGCACATAACACTTCCAGCAAACTGGTGCATAAAATTCTTTCCGCAATTCGATGCGCGGATCATCTTTGGTAATTGGAATCGTATGCGCCACATCGCGATATCTTTGTGAAATAATGGCTGTTTGCTGCTTACATTTTTCGCAAACACCCAACAGGACTGTAACGTATTCAGCAACCCCCATTAACTCCACTATCGCACCAAACTTTTCCCCAAAAGAATTAAGCTGCAATCCAGCCACAATAATATGCGTCTTGTTTCGCCACCGGCTACAAAAATTGAGCATATCGACTTTATCAAATAACTGCGCATCATCAATCGAGATCAATTCGACTTCCGGATCAAGTGAAGATTCGATTTCCGCTACTGTGTTCACAGTTATGGCTTCACTTTTAAAACCAATTCGCGAAACCACCTGCCCCTCATGTACCGGATAGGCGAAAACCTGTACTTTTCTGCCCATTAGCTTTGCATCACTGATTTTTTTATAAATCAACCAGGTCTTCCCTGCTTCCATTGCACCAACAATCAATTCTAACATGAAGGATTCCTTTTATTTGATTATCATTTACTCAATTGATTGCGTTGAAATCGCCAAAATGTCTATTTCAATGACTGCACCTGCTAACTTCTTATTTTATAATGAATGTTACAAAATAGAAAAATTAATTTCAATAAGCAAGCTAAAAATTTTTAAAAAATTATGCCACCTTTCTGTATAGAATCAGTATATACAGTATGACAAATTTAAATTTGTAGACCAGGAGTCTAAAAAAATGCTGTTACAACTAACTGCCCTTTCGGAAGAGTTATTACATAGCCAGATAGTTCGACAACTCATTGAAAAAATTATCAATGGGGATTTGAGTGACGGAGCTGAATTGCTATCCATCCGCGCCCTCGCGCGGGAATATCATGTGAGTGTGAATACCGTTTTTGTGTCCAGGGCAGCGGTGGATAAAGTCTGCCAGAATATCCTCAAGCCGACGGCGCCTCATCAAAAGATCAGCTTTGCTGAAAAGGGTGAACACTTTATTGAATGTTGTCATCCGACATTGTCGCTGAAAAAGATTAAGAACGATAACGTTGGCTGGATTTGA
>DYKB01000125.1:0-4889 GCA_020722815.1 Caldithrix sp.
TGGAGTAGCAATTTTAGTTTCCGTAGAAATTTCTGCCTTTTCAACCTTTTCCTCTTCCTTTTTAGGAATTTCTTTCACGCCTTTTTCTCGTTTCAGTTCATCTAAATAATTTTGATAATCATCGCGCGTCCACGCTTCTTCAATGGAATTGACCAAATCAAACTGCGGATCGAGCTTGTAAATATCGTCAATGACCTTTTGGCTCATCTGCGCCTGAACAGCGATAATCTGATCTTCAAGAACAGCAACAGCGTTCCGATTTTCTCGTTTAAGTTTATCCAATTCATCAATTTTGTTCTGAATTTCTTTTTTAGTGGCACGGTCAGTTGCTTCTTTTTTCTGCGCCAAGAGAGCATCTTTTTGGGCATTGAGATTATCCAGTTCCTCATCCAATTTTCCCGTGAGTTCATTCCATTTTTCTTGGAGTTGATCTTCATTCTCTGCCTTAATAAACGGATTTTCTTCCGTCAACAATTCTTTTTTTTCCGTCAAAAGAGGCAGTTCCTTTGTCGTTTCCACTGCCGGCATTTCTTTTCCAGATGTTTTCTCAATTTTCCCAAGAATATCTTTGACATACTTCGCATCTTCTGGATGAACCTCCTCAATGGGATTTTCGAGATTTTCAGTTGTTTTTTTGGTCGCAATTTCCCCAACTGTTTCCTTGATTTGGTTCTCCCTTTCAGCGATTATATCCCGAATATATTGTTTGTCTGCTTCCGCTTCCGCGCTTGCCCCCATTTGCGAAGCTTGGTCTAAAACTTGAAAAACTTTTTCGAGTTCGTCTTTTGAAAGTTTATCCGCATTTTCTTCGATGAAGTCGGTATTATTGTCTTTAAGCGCCGACACGAAATCTCTGACCTTTGCAAGCGGATCATACTTCGGCATCTCTTTTTTTTCTTCCGGCTTCTTTTCTTCTATAATAACATCCGGCGAAGGAGGAAGAATATTTGGCCGTTGCCTTTCCGCCGGCGAAAATTCTGAAGCTACGCTTACTGGCAGAGAAGCTATTCCAGCCATTGAAGCGGCTTGTTTCGCTTGGGGTGTTGCCTGTCTAATCGCACCTAAAATATCATCTCCGCTCTCATAAATAACATTCGCGGCAATAGCCGGGAAGTATTCCTGTAAGCTTTCTGTCGTCATTTCTGATCCAACTTTCAATCCCAAACTGGATATTGTTTTTATGATTTTTTTATTTATGGAATCTGCTAATTGCCTTTTGAGAGGATTGTTTTTTCCGAGCATAGTATCAACACCGAGTTTTTCCATAAATCCGTTTACCAAACCAACAACTGAAGAATATAACAAATCCCTATCATCCACCTTTTTTCCTTCCTGCTGCGCTTTTTGTATTCTCTCATTCATAGCCATACCGCCTTCAAGCAAAAACGCTCCTATTCCACCAGTCGCCCCTACAAAACCATAGACAGGCAATTGGTCAGCAATATTCGTGGCAATATATTCTGGATTTTTTATAAGCCAGGGATTATCTATAAGGTTATCGCCCTCTTTGTAAGTAAGAGGCGGTTCGTTTCCACCTATTTTTTTGCTTAATTCAGCCGAAAAAGCGGAAATCCTTTCTGGTATTCCTGATTCTATACCCAATCTGTTTAATGTCGAACCTATAGGAGAAGTCATTTCAGCCGCTTTTGTTAAGCCCGCCAAAGCGCTTCCTCCATATTTAACAAAGGGATTAAGTAAAGTTTTTGACCCTATCTTTAACATTTCTTCTCCCAGTGAACTCGTGTCCATCCCTGTCGCTTGCTCCTCCGCAACTTTCGCCTCTGCGTATTCTTTTATTGTTTTTCTTTCGGAAAGCCAATCAATAGGATTTTCTATTGCATTAGTAAATTTCTTCCATTTGTTATCGTGTTCAATTTTGTCTATTGGTTTTGCCGCCGGGGGCTCTTGCTGAACAACAGGCGCTCTTTCCTTAAAGCGGCGCGCGAAATCAGCCACATTTCCTTTGAGATAATCCGGTTCGTTTTCCCGCATCAAGCGAGAAAATTCAGCCATATTTCCTGATTCTCTTACTCGTTTTTGAAAAGCAGTTTCTTCTTTTTTCGGTTCTTCGTAAGTTGAAAGAAACGAATTAAAATCGTCACCCGAAGGATGAGAAACCTCACCCAATTTTTTCTTTTTGCGAAAGAAATTCCAATTAAACATCAAATTTAATCAAAGAAATTATAAGCCCAACATCTCTTTGGCAATCTTATACCAGCGAGTTCCCTGAAATTCAGCCAAAATTTCCTCCGGTTCGTAGCCTGCCACCTTGTAATTGGCAATTTTCTGCTCGGCATAAAGTTCATCGGCACGATTGGTCTGCCATTCGGTGGCTGGCTTTTCCTCTTTGTTGAGAATTTTATACTTCCAGCCGCCGGGGCGATATTCGCTGTTATCTGGAGAAACAGCATAAATATCGTTGATGTCAAATTTTGCGCCTTCGTAAAGACCCCGAGCGCTTCTTCTCTGGAGCTCTTCTTTGGCTTCCTCACGAGTAAGCTCTCCTGACTGGACTTTACCGGCCATTTCCAAAAGATCCGCTTCATAGGCGCTTTGTCTAGCTGTTCCGCTTCCAGCCCGCCTCTGGGCTTGCGTGATTTGCCAGTGTTCTTCCTCGCGCGCCCGATCAGCAAGCGCAAGCTGGTTAGACCACAAAGCTTGTTTTTGCTGGAAAATGGCTTGTTGCTTGGCGGCTTCCGCGCCGTACAGTCCCGCCCATTTTTCAATATAATCGGACATCACACCTTCCCGGCGCTCTTTCTCCGAGCGAAGATTATTAAGTCCGATAGAAAGCCCTTCCTGATATTTTTCTGCAAGCGCGCGGCGGGCAAACGGATCTTCAATTCCTTTGTATTTCTCAAGCCCCATAATCGCTCCGCCCAAAACTTCTTGCTCTTTTTTATTGATGGCTTCATCAAGCGCGGGATCTCTCCGTTTCCGAAACTCGTCTTTTAACTTATAAGGCAACTTGGCAACATCCGCAGTAAAATCAGCGAGTTTTTTCCCCTCTTTCTCCATTTTAACGGCTTTACTCCAAAGATTGCTATACATATCATCGGCTTTTGCAGGTGGTTTTGAAGATGAAACAGAAACATTGTAGCCCTTATCAGCTTGTCTTGCCGCCCATTCGCGCTTGCTGTATTTTCCTCTGGTTTTTGATGGCATACTCTTTATTGTTGTGTATCCTCATATGGCATTGCCTACACAACACAATCAGATTATTAAAATTATTGTATTGTCATACTGGCGTTTGAAGTGGATTGACATAATTTGGATTATATGATAATGCCGGATTTTTCCACGCGGTTGAAATAGAATTCTTCCTCCTCTTTTTACTTCCTTTCATCATTTGATCGCTTTCAGTCGCATAATACCTGTTCACATCGGCATAATAACGCTCCGCTCTGTGTCGCTTATTCTGTTGCTGTTCATTAAAAATCGCTTGTTCCATTTTATCAATCACATCGCCTTTGAGATTTGTTCCCTGACTGGCATATCCTGCCTCAGTGAGTTTTTTCGTTCCAACATCACGCTCTGCCGCGCGAAGTTTTTCATTGATAGCTCTTTGATGATCACTTGTTATTTCATTTTCGATTTGCACCCGTTCTGTGCCTATTCCTCCGCCCCTTGCCGCCAAAGAAAACCTTGCTCGGCGCAAACTCCGTTCATAGTTGACATTTTCCACTTCCACAAAAGCGTTGAGATCTTCCAGTTCCCGGCGGATTTGTTCTTCAAAATAGGGTTTAACGCTAGCTTCTGCTTGCGCTAGATCTTCCGCTTCGAGTTCGGGAGTGTATATTTCTTCAAAATCCCGCGCGACCGGCTTGAAAGCCGGCATATTCTTCAAAATTGAATCCACAATATCGGAATACCTCTTGCTTTTCTTTTTTTTCTTTTTCTTTGCCATAGTTTTATCTAATCAAATATAAATCTACATTTTCACTAATCTCTTTCATTTTTATCCAGCGAGAGCTAACTGGCTGATTTTTTTTGATTCTCACTTGACCTATCAGTCCGACTATATTCCATTCAGATCTGTCTTTTCTTGGAATATATTCTTGATTTGGATTCCACGCTGGATTTATTTTTCTTCTTTTTTCTTTTGTTATAACCGCACCCTCGGGAACAGACTTTTCATCGCACCAACCATTCAATTTTTCAATTATCTTTCCTCCTCCTTCTAATTTTTTTTCCTTTTTCAATCTCCAAAAATCAGCTTCTTCATAAATAAACTCTCCAAAATCATTTTTCAGGTATTTGCCCTGCCAATTTTCCCCAGCGTCACTTTCAGAATTTCCAATTATTGAGGGACGAGTAGAAATTACACCGATAGGTTCTTCTCCCTTTTTAGCAGGTCTTATTTTGTCTCCTTCCAAAATAACAGTTGTGCCTACTGGAATGCTTTTTCCGCTAATACTTTCAAAATATTCAGCATAATCAGCGCCACCACCAGTAAATGATCCATCTGCCGTGACATTTCCCCCAGCTGTCAACTTCATTCTTAAATTATCTCCATAGCTTCTCCAATGGACATCTGCGCTATCGTTATCCTGTTCATAATAAACATCGTGCGAATCGCAATAAGCGTTAATATTATTCGAGGCAACCAATGAAAGCGTGCTGGCATCAACTCCCTCAATCCTGCAGTTATATACCCCGTTATATCCCCATCGAACATACCCGGTTGAACTGTCAACTTTCACATTATGTCCCGTTCCGGTAATCTGCAGTGTGCTTCCCGTTATTGTTCCCGCTGTTACATTGTTTGCACTAACACTTCCCGCCGTTACATTTAAAGCATTAACATACCCGGTTGTAACTACATTATTGATAATTGTCGTTACTCCAGCCGAGTCTTGGGCTGTCCCAAGCCCGACATTTGTTCCGAC
>DYKB01000125.1:4989-10585 GCA_020722815.1 Caldithrix sp.
TTTGCCGCAATGTTTGCCGCCGTAAACAGCTCCCCAACTCCTTTTCCGCCAAAGGCCTGAAACGAGGCATTTTTCGGAGAAGGGTTATTTTGCGCCACCGCTACTAAAATCTTGTTTTTCCCGACCGCGTTTGCTCCCGTTGTGGTTGTTTGAAGAGTTGTTTCAGAAACGGCTTTGTCAAAATAAATATAGGTAAGCGCTGTCATATTGCCGGTATTCCCCGCGCTGATTGTGAAAACTGTGCCGTCCGCAAGCGTAATGCTCCCTGCCGACCATTGGACTGTATCGTAATCAACCGCTGAAAAAACCATAGTCCCGACCCATCCGTATATGCTGATTCCGTCAATATTCTCCTGCGGGACATCCCCAGCCAGCGCGCTAACTGGCACGCTTCCCGCTCCTATTATGTCGCCGATATTTACCTGATCGTAATACTCCTGATCGGCGGCGACATATCCTGATCTAATTATAAATTGGTCAAAGCCAACATCTCTGTATGACATTTCTTTATTTTATTATTTTTCATCATCTAAAACATTTATACCATCCATAATGAGTTGTGTAATTCGCGGCGGCTTATCCACATAGCTTTCCCTGACTGCCACCCACAATTCTTTAAGTGTCATTTTCTCATTCATCATTCCTTCCTTCTCCATAATTTGAGTTTTGTCCTCTAGCGAATCGTAGCTATCGCCCATCTCCACATTGGAATTATATTCTCCGATCAAGCATACCTGACCGACTTCCTTGTATTTTTCTGGATAGCCGAAATCTTCTGGCTGAAAAATAACTTCAAACGCAATCGGCGTGATTGTTGTTCCGTCCACATCGGCATATCCCTCGTTTATTTTGAATATTTTGCCAGCGGCTGTCCCAAAATAAGTGTTTCCGTCTGTTTCATCATAGCACCACACCCGCGCGTTCCATCCGGAATAAACCTTCCAAGTTTGAGAAAAAACATTGAAAACCAATACCACATCCGTATAAGTCGTCCCGTAGTCAAATTCGTGGGGATCGTTGATCGTAACATCTCCTATCCAGAAATAAACATTTTCCAGATCGCGCCCGGCGGCGACATACTGCCAGTTAGCGGCGCTCATTCCTTCCAGATACTTCTCAACCGCCCGCGAAATAAGTTGCGGCTCACCCGCGCCCATTTTGTAAATTCCTTTCGGATTGTGGAAGAACAAATCTCCCAGAATAACGACTGACTTTCCAGAATAAGTCCCAATCTGAATCGTGGCTTCCGGCTCGTTTGAGCCATCAAACCGGTAGATGCTTTTTTCTTTCAAGATCACGATTCTTCCCCTGTGCCTGACCGCCATTTTAACTTTTTGCCCGTCATTCGGATTGATTCCCCTGTTCAGCCAAGATGTTGTTGTAAATCCGTCCCCGGCGGCGTTCACCACATCCGAGTAATGCAAATATCCCGATTCGGAAACAACATACAGTCTTTGATTGAAAACTACTGGGAATTTTCCTGTTGCCGGAGCGTTTGTAACCGCTGTCCAGCTTGATCCATCCCACGCTTTTACCGCATCCACCCCGTTAAAAGCAAAAACCTTGTTCACAAAATTTTCAAAGAATATATCAGTCATTGTCGTCCAATCTTCTAATGTTTTTGTCCAAGCTCCAGCGAAGCCGTCCGCCGCGCTCACATACACATCCACCTTCGGAGTTCCCGCGCCGTCATCCGAAACAGCCAGATATTTCTTCGTTCCGTCCGTTTTCCGATAAAGAAACAAATTAAGAACTCTTTGATCAGCGACCACCGTTGATTTTTTAATGCTTCCCTTGCGGCCAGTTATGCTTCCTATCTTGCTTTCAAATTCGGCATTTAGCGCGTGCGGCACTTGGTTGGAAAGCATTAAAGCTTGCACAGTCTTTGCCTGCACGCCGCCAGAAAAATCTCTATGTTGTTGCCTCTCTATTTTTGCCATAGCTATACCTTGATGGTCGGCGAATTTACTTGATTGTATACACTTAAATTCGCGATCCGGTTATCTGTCAAAGCTTGGAATTTTGTCATTTGCTTAATATCATTGAGTTTCATCGCGGCAATCACCTGCAAATACCTTTTCTCAAAATAAGAGGATTTTCTCGGATCAGCCGTTGCCCACAAATCTTGAAGCACCCGAAAAGCAATCGCCTGCGGAAGCTGAACTTCCGATTCGGCCGTTTCATCCGTGAACCCGCTTGAATTTTTATAGTAATCCACAACAACCGTCTTGATCTCGGTAGGCGTTGGCGAAATATAGAGAACCCCGTCCCATTCCCAAATTATTCGGGGAGTTCCTACCGCCACCGGTTGCCAGTTCACCAATTTGTGCTTTTTAATATCTACTGGCACAATCGGATTTCCGCCATAAGTCGCATAAACCATCTGGCCAAGATCAGAAATCCCAGTTTGGGCGGCGGTATATGACTGCTGGTTGGCGACTGTGTTAAAAGTCCCGCTCGCTTCCCGAAATCTCCATCTTCTCATTGCAAATATTTCCGATTCGGCAAGATCGCAAAGCATCCCAAAGGTTGTTTCGTCATAAGGTCTTTTGTAAAAGTTCTCAACCAAAGTCCGAATTTTTATTTTTGTCCCGGCTTTTACTTCCGCATAATCAAATCCTGCAGAATAGCCGCTTTCAGTGGCAGTTGTGGAATTATACAGCGTAAAAAAAGCAAATCCAGTTGAGTTTATAGTATCCGCATAAGTTGTATATTCATTATCCGCATCAATCTCGGCAGTCGTGAGAAGCGTTTTTTCTCCTGCGAGTGTCTCCGCCCGATAAATCTTTAACTGATTGTAAGGAATTTTCGTTATCGGCGTGCCGGCATTATGCGGAAAAACAAGCGTGTCCAACACGATTGTTGTTCCCGGCGTAACCGCCGCGCTTATTTTAGCAATTTCAGACTTCGGTTTTCCCAATACCCCTACCAAAACATAATCATTTTGGGCAAGATCCGAATTATCATCAATTGTAACCGAAACATTTGTCCCCGCGCTCACGGGAGTTTTTATAAGCCCCACTTCCGTTGCCAGAAGCAACAGAGATTTATTGTTGAATTGGAGAAGTTTCATATTTAGTTGTCTATTATTTCACCAATTATTTAATCTTCTTTGACTTTCCCCTTCAGATCAACACCTTTCACTTTCCCAGAAAAGGATATACTGCTTATTTTTGCTTTAACGCTCCGTATAGCTATACGCAACTGATTGACCAGCGAATCGGTTAATGTAATTGTTTCGGTATAAATTCTTGAAATGTGCAAAATTTTTGAAACTTGGTCAGAAAAACTCAAACTTTCCGTATAAACCCTGCCTATTTCCAGAGTTCGGCTATATATGTCAGATAAATAAAATGCATCAGAGTAAACTTCATTATATGTATTCGGATATTTTTTTGCTCCATTCAGAGCAACCGAATTAAAAACAAAACCATTCATCAGCTTACGATTATTTTATAAGTAGCTGTATAAGTATCTCCAGCCGCGAGAGGCAACGCTGTAAAAGTTTGTCTTCCAAGCAATACTCCGCCCGAAGCGGCATTCAGTATTCCTATTTCCGTAACATTCTTACTGCCTGTAACTGTAAAGGTAGTCTGTAACTGGGCTGTATCATTAGTTTTAGTTGTAGTAACCCGCGTGCAAGTTGCCGCCGTGCGAGCCAACCCAGAATCAACAATTTCCGATTCCAGCGCTGTATCCGTCGCGCTTGGGGCTGTCGTGCCTGTTCCCACCGCCAAATAGGTAAAAGCCGCTTCCGATCCCGCTCCGTTTATCCGAGAAGCCACGCCAGCAAGGCCTGCATTAGTAATCAGGTTTTTATCAATTCTATGAATTTTCAATTTACCGAGTTTATCCCAGACTTTGTGTTCAACTATACCAACAAGTTTTATATTTTCTTGCATATTTTCCATTATTTTATTTAATTATGACTTATTATAGCTTGGGAATCTTTGCGCCTGATAAGTGTCGGGGCGCATTTTTTCTCTGACCTCATCTTCCTTCAAAGCGGCTGTTATAAACAGAATTATTCCTAGAATCACTATCGCCGCCCAAATCAGAAATTTGCGGTCGTTACACATATTTTATTGTTAAAAGTTAGGTAAATTCTAGGGCAACACGAGTGCCTTTTGGGGGTGAAACGCTTGTTCGGTTGTCCTAGAATTTCCCTAGCTAGAGGGAGAACCGAAGTTCTCCCAGGGGTGAGACATTGCTCGCAGAGGAGATTATTCATCGCGGATTTCTTCCAAAGTTTGAACTGCCATAAAGATATTATGCCACGCGACTTCCAAAAAGATCGCGGCATTACGGTAGGCATCGGCTTTCGAAAACTCTGAATAACGGTCTTGAAGCGCAGCTTTTATGAGAAGCCGATCGCAGAAATCCTGCACTTCTCGCTGTTGTCTTTCCAATCTTTTTCGGATTTCATTCATATCTTCTCCTTTTCACAAGGGACTTGCACCCACGAATTAACTCGCCGTTTTCGCGCCAAGTTTGGCGCAAGCATCGGGGCAGTTTCTTGAACGTTACATAGCATCGATGTTTCCTACACCAAAACTGGCTCAAACCTTTTTTCATACATACCTCGCATAGCGGTATTCTTTCATATATATCCGCAGGCAACAGGGGCAATAGTAAGACAGATAAAGAATCCCATCTTTAAAGCCCACACCCCACCAGACAATCGGTTTATGGCAAATTTCGCACATCTTCCAATACCTCCTTTCGCCTTTCTCCGAAAACAGAATTTTCAAAGGAAACACAATGCGGACAGCCATTCATCGGCACGATGACATTCGAAGCCCAGAAATCGGCGGTAGCCGCAACCACAAAGAATTTGATTCGATCAATATTCTTTTTGGTCTTGGGGATAAATGCCATCGCGTTGCAGATCTCGCAGTAAAGCAAGATCTCGTTGGACAGCCGCTGTTTGCAGTTAGCGCACACTTTCAGCGCGCCATCAACCTCAAATTCCGCTTCGTTGCTTTTGCAAATTTGACAACGCACTTTTTGACCTCCTCTTTTCAATGAACTAACTTTCTAAACTATTCTTTTGGTATTCCAGCCACAAACTCTTTCGCCGCGTTCACTAAAACTGGAACTAAATAAATCAGCAAATAATCAATAATCGGATCTTCGGTAGAAAAATGAATTTGCCCGATATAATCAAGCAAAAGCACCACCGCTGGCGCGACAACTGAAATTATCGCTCCCTTCCCAATTTTTTTTAGTGATTCCTTGTCAAAGGAATAGGATCTTTGTTGCTCCATTTTTTTATTGTGTTAATGAATTAAATTCTCTTTGATTACCAGGAACATAAATGCTCCGACCAGAATTGTGAGAATAATATACCCGATTATTTTCAGAACTGATTCCGCCCAAGAATTGTCTTTATTCGGAGCGTTGTTAATAACATCATCCAGTTTTTTTTCGATGCTTTTGATACCAGCTTTAAGTTCTTCGTGGTCTTTTGAGTTTAACGCCATTTCAACTTTCATAGTGTTAATAAAGTCCCAAGTTTTGGGGGCTGGTTCTCTCTCGTTGAACCTCTTCGATATTTCTTCCTTGAATTTCAGAAGAGTGGCCACATCATTCTCCA
>DYKB01000056.1 GCA_020722815.1 Caldithrix sp.
AGGTCATAAGGTTAAATTGCAGGAACCCTCGAATTGTTACGAAGGTCAATAAGGTTGATTGGGTTTGATCGCGCGGCCTGGTTGATTAAAAACCTTATTCACCTGCGGAATCAGTAAAACCGGCGACACAACAAATTTGATACGATTCCCCGTGATCGGTTACTTTAATTTTATATTTGTTTGAAATTTTTATAATAATAATTACGAAATACGTGTTAAATATTCATGACGATTGGTTTTTAGAAGGTAACAAATATTGATGGTAATAGAAGTCGTTATTGAGAGCGCGTGGCAGGAAGATTATCGATTCCAGAAGCTTAATAAAGAAAAAGCCATGCAACAGAATACATGGCTTTTAAATATTTAAAGTTTTAGAATGTTATTTCTTATCTTGCAGCATTTTTATCTCATAATTTGCACTTTGGGCCCATCGATTATCTTTAACGGCTTTTTGATAGGAAGCGATAGCATCTTTAATGCGCCCCAGGCCCTTATAGGCTTCTCCTTCTTCAAAGTAGGCATGTCCAGCATTAACGTTAATTTTCTGAGCTTGCTGGGCAGCGGTGATTGCACCTTGATAATTGCCTTTCTGGTTATTGGCGTTGGCCAGAAATACGAAATAATCGTACTTTTTACTGATCGTACTGGCTTCCTGAAGTGCTTTTATGGCTTCGTCATATCGGGCGATTGACAAATTGACGCGACCCAGTAAGTAATAGGCTTCGTGATAATCTGGTTTAATTTCCGTGGCTTTTTTAAGGGCTTCGATTGCTTTTTCATTTTCGCCTAGTTTATTATAGGCAAGCCCTTTTTGATAATACGCCTTAAAGAATTTTGGATCAACTTTGATAACTTTATCATAAAATCTGATCGCCTGTTGAAATTTTCCGTCTTCATCATAGAGGCTGCCCAGGGCGAAGAGACAGATATCATAAGTTGAATCAAGTTCGATTGCTTTATTATAAGACTTAATGGCTTCGGGGAATTTTCTTAATTTTTTGAAAGCATTACCTCTACCGAAAAAAGCTTTAGTGTATTTTGGATCCGCCTGGATTGCTTTATCATAGGAATTCAATGCTTCTTGATACTGACCTTTTCGATAAAATGTATTGCCATCATTATAGGCTTTTTTCTTCCGGGTTTCCGCATCAGCGCTTTTTAAAGCTTCAGCTTTCTTTTTCGCCAGCGCTATTGAATCTTCACGCCATTTTTTGAGCTGCTCTTCATAGATTTCTCGCGCTGTTTTTTCTTGCGCCAGGGTCGTACCTAATAGTGTTAAACAAAAAGTAAAAATTAATAAGGCCATCAAGGTAAGTTTTGGGTTCATTTTCATCCCTTTCCCTCCCAAAATCATGTTCAGGTCTATTAGTAATTAAAAAAAATGCCGTAACCAAAATTTTCGTGCGAATTTAATTTAGACTTTTTAAATTTATTAAAGTTCCGTAAGATTTGCACGTTTTTACCAGTTTGCCTGGTCCCTGGCTGCGGCATTACGAATTTGCCGTAAAATATAAAAAAGCGATGCCGCAGGCGGGATTCGAACCCGCACACCCGACGGGCGCTACCCCCTCAAGATAGTGTGTCTACCAAATTCCACCACTGCGGCAACAAATACTAATACTTACTTATTTTAATTTAGTTTCCACTGTCTGGAGTACTGGCCGGTGTTTCAGTCGCTTCGGCCTCCGTTCCGGCGGGCTGTGCCTCGGCTGAATGCATTGGGATAACCCGACTGGTCCTGGCACGTTGAACGGCACTTTGTGTGCTTTGAGTACCCCCGCTATCATGGGTAATTTTACCCATAATAAGACAGACGAGTAAAAATAAACCGGCCATAACGATGGTGAATTTACTCAGAAAGGTTGCGACGCCACGACCACCAAAAACAGAGCCTAAACCGCCACCGCCGCCACCAAAGACACCGGAAAGTCCGCCCCCTTTGCTCGATTGCATTAAAATCGCTATGGTTAATGCAATACTAATCAGAACATGAAAAAATAACAAAATTGAATAAACCATATTTAATCCTCAAAATAATCAGGCGCTTAATTTGTTTGCGATCTCAATGATACCTAAAAATGAGTCAGCTTTTAATGAAGCGCCGCCAATGAGTCCACCATCAATATCTGGTTGATTTAGCAATTCTTCAGTATTTTCGGCTTTCATACTGCCACCATATTGAATTCGCAGACCAGCAGCAATATTTTTGCTATAAAGCTTTTCTATCAAACCACGAATAAAAGCATGAACAGCTTCAGCCTGCTCCGGTGTTGCAGTAACTCCTGTACCAATCGCCCAAACCGGTTCATAGGCAATAATTACTTTTTTCATCTCTTCACTGTTGATACCAGCCAGACCTTCAACGACCTGAACATTGATGACTTTTTCAGTAACGCCAGATTGACGTTCCTGTAGCGTTTCGCCAACACATACGATTGGAAGTAAGCCGGCAGCAAGGGCTTTTTGGGTCTTTTTATTGACCGTTTGATTAGTTTCCCCAAAAAATTGTCGTCGTTCTGAATGGCCGATAATCACATATTGACAGCCAGCATTTAACAACATTGCGGCGGAAACCTCCCCGGTAAAGGCGCCTGAATCTTCCCAATACATATTTTGTGCACCCAAGCCAATATTGGAATTTTTAATTGCTTCACTGGCCTGCGATAACGCTGTAAAAGGTGGACAAATGACAACATCAACTTTTTTTAGTGATGCCACTTTGGGAACAAGAGCATTCACCAATTGAATGGCTTCCGCTCCTGTTTTGTTCATTTTCCAATTTCCCGCGATGATATATTTTCTCATTAAATTTCTCTATCTCACTAATTATCAAAAAGTTCTAATAATCTATTATATTAAGAAATTATTTTACCGAATCCATATACTCCAGTAAATCCAATACGCGGCAGGAAAATCCCCATTCATTGTCATACCAGGAAAAGATTTTTACCAGGTTGCCTTCCATAACTTTCGTCAATTTCAGGTCAACGATGGATGAGTTCGGATTGCCATTAAAGTCAATCGAGACCAGTTCTTCATTACTATAAGAAAGGATACCCTTTAATTCGCCATCAGCAGCTTTTACTAACGCGGCATTGATTTCTTCCGCAGTTGTTGCTTTTTTGAGTTCAAAAGTAACATCGACAATTGAAACATTTGCAGTTGGGACGCGAATTGCGCCACCATCGAGTTTACCCTTCAAAGCTGGAAGCACCAAACCAACGGCGGCGGCGGCGCCTGTTGTGGTTGGGATCATCGACAAACCGGCAGTACGTGCACGACGTAAATCTTTATGGGGCAGGTCAAGAATATTTTGGTCATTTGTATAAGCATGAATCGTCGTCATCAACCCGCGCTTAATACCAAAATTATCAAGAACAACTTTTGTTACCGGGGCTAAACAATTAGTGGTACAGGAAGCATTGGAAATCACATTATGATTTTTTTTATCATAGGTTTTATGATTCACACCCATTACGATGGTATTATCCGGGTTCTTTCCCGGGGCCGTGATGATAACTTTTTTGGCGCCACCCGCAAGATGCTTGCCAGCGGTCTCTTTGTCGCGGAATTTACCTGTCGCTTCCACCACATAATCAACACCCAGTTGACCCCATGGAAGGTTAGCGGGATCCTTTTCTGCAAAAACTTTTATCTTCTGACCATTAACAACGATAGTATCACCTTCAACCTGAACGGTACCCTCAAAATGCCCGAAGGTCGAATCGTGCATTAATAGATGTGCCAGTGTCCGGGCATCAGTTAAATCATTGACAGCTACAAATTCAAAATTTTTCTTCTGATATTTGGCGGCGGCACGTAATACATTTCGCCCAATGCGGCCGAATCCGTTAATACCAACCTTTATACTCATTATTTTCTCCTATAAGTTTTCATTTTCAGATTTTAAGAATTTGTGTTAAAAAATTAAAGGATTCCTATGTTCAATAAATATAATAACTTATCGATACCATAATAAAAAATTTTAAATATCTAATTATAATAAAAAAAATGATAAATGTCAAGGATTATTCTATAAAATTTTTAGAAGTGCATAAGGTGCAGGATGCTTTAAAAATGGCTGATTGTGAATCATCAGCTTGGGGATAATTTTAAATCACGCCCGGACCGTTGTTAATACATAAATTTTATTTACTCCCGCATTTTTTAATTCCCTGGCACAGGCATTGAGCGTAGAACCTGTTGTCAGCACATCATCGACCAGGATGATGTTTTTTCCCTTTAATAAATCCGGTTTGCAGACGCTGAAAGCGTCTTTAACATTGTATAATCGCTTCAATGCACTTAAATTTGTCTGGGTTTCTGTAGGACGAGTTCGTTTAAGATTTCCAGACAGAACGGGGATGCCAGTTAATTTGGAAATTTCCGCGCACAATAGCAGACTTTGATTGTATCCGCGCTCCCTTTCGCGTGTATCATGCAGTGGAACGGGTACAAGTCCGTCAGCCATTTCGTAATCAGTGTCCAGGCGGATAACTTCAACCATATAAACCGCGAGTGGCTGCGCCAGTTGCGTAAAGCGGCTATATTTGAACAGGTGAATAACCTGCTGAATCTGTGGATTAAAATTCCAGACCGCATAAGCCCGGGAAAAAGCTGGTTTTTGTTTTCCGGGAAGATTGATATCAACTAAAGGATGAAAAAGTTTCGGAATCAGGTCCCAGCATTTCTGGCAGATACAATTTTCTTCCTGTTGCAAGCGACTCTGGCAAAGCAGGCAGAGCGGCGGGTAAATTAATTCTACGACTGTAGTCAAAAACAGTTGAAACCAGTTGAGTACCGGTTTCAACTGTTTTTTAAATTGGAACCGTTGCATCTTTTATTTGCCAACAGGGAAATTATACACGAAAGCCACGCTGGGGCGAATCCGTTTTTGGGTTTTAATTTCACCCAGGTCGGTTTCATAGAATGTATAAATATAATCCATGTACATGACGATAAATGGATTGATTTTATATCCAAGTCCAATCGCTGCCACTGAATTGGGCAGGCTTAAATCTTTAATTCTCTGGATGCCGATTTTATCATAGGTTGCGCGTGCGGCAATTTTCGGGATAGTATTGGGAATTTCAGCCTGTAAGTGGAGAATTCCATTGGCATTATCATCAAGCCATTGATAGGTACCGACAATCTGGAGTGCCTTTAATATATCGGCACCAAGTTCGCCATACCACCCTTTGACATTTTGGGTCAGACCGTTTAACATATCGGCTTTATAATGATGGACAATGGAATCCTGCCCTGCCATCGATTCAACGATTTCTTGGTTGTGCCGTTCAACTTCATAATAGGCACCAAAGAAGGTGGGAATAAATTTTTCACCCAGCAGGCGTCGTTCAAATTTCGAATAAATATTAAAAAGACCAGCAATTCCTCGTAATTGCGCTTCGACACCAAACGCTTTGCCAGATCCATAATCCAGGATTTTTCCATAATCAAAATAGAGTCCGGTATAAAGCAAATCATTCTTTAGAAGTGGCAACTCGGTATCGAAACCAATTGCTGAAACGCCGTCATCGGTGTCGCGATTTTCATCGGGGTCGATATCGGTAATATAGCTAAGTCCAAAAGCCAAATTTTCCAGGATGGGAATTTCGGAAAAGTGAAGGGGACGGACAAAACCGCGTAATCCAAAAATTTCCATGCGTCCCAGATTGCTGTTGAGTGTCTCGAAACCGAAGGTGCCCAGGTCGATATCAAGTGCCAGACCGATTTTTCGTTTATCATAATTTGCGGTTTCGTTGGTGTAATAATTCATTAAAAAACCATGACCAATCCGCGCCCGGTCGAGCGCACCAATCCGGGCATAGAACGGATCGCGTTTTTGACCATAACGAATGTAGCGTAAAATTCGAAAATAGTCATAAGATTCATTCCAGTCCTCTGTTCGAATATGGCCGGTATCGATATTGTACAACAAATCAATATTCAATCCAACACCAATTTTTCCAATCGCCAGTTCCGGGCGAATGGTAATACCAAAATAATCTTCGTCACCAATTTTGGCATACCCCAGGCCCCCCATTAATTGTGCATTGCCGGGTTCTGGGGTCCAGCCTTGTCCAAAAGCCATTGTCAGTATCGATAGAAAAATTATCAAGCCGATGAGATTAATCTTTTTTACCATAGTGTAGTTCTCCGTACCTTTACTTAATTTAACAATTTAATTTGTTGATGATTAAAAGCAAGCACGTCATATAGAACGAAAAAAATGAAAAATTGTTTCGTTTTTGGAGCATTTGTAACAATTTTGCTCCGGGGACTGGTTTAATATGGGTTTTTGAGTGATTGTTTCGTTTTCATGACGCGTTTAATTTCCCGATCCGCCTCGCGTTTGGCGATATCATGACGCCGATCATAGTCATGTTTCCCTTTCACGAGTGCCAATTCGACTTTTACCCATCCATTTTTAAAATAAAGTTTTAAAGGAACCAGGGTCATCCCCTGGATTTGAACCTTGCCAAATAAACGACGAATTTCTTTGCGCGTTAATAATAGCTTACGTTCCCGTTCCGGATCATGGTTAAAAATGTTTCCATGTTCATAAGGGCTTACATGCATGCCGACCAGGTAAAGTTCGTTCTTTTCGAATTTTGCATAACTATCTTTTAAATTGACTTTTCCGGCACGCATCGATTTGACTTCAGTTCCTTGAAGGGCTAAACCAGCCTCCACGGTTTCCAGAATGATGTAATCATGCCGTGCTTTTCGATTGGTTACAATTATTTTTTCTGCCATAATTCTTTTATTTTCAAAATTTGTGATGAATTGATTTATTATTTTCTTTTTTGAAATGGCATTTATAGTGCCATTTTATCGAAGTCCTGTACGCTATCGCCATTTTCGCGCCACTTCAAATAAAATTGAATCGTTCATTTTTACCTGATCGACAAAAAATCCGGATTTTGAAGATAATATTTTTAAGAATAAAAAGCAAGTTGGAAACAAAAATCTTGACTTTTTAATTTGAATTTATTAAATTGTAACAGGTTCAAGGCCGAAGTGGTGAAACTGGCAGACGCGCACGGTTCAGGGCCGTGTGAGCATACGCTCGTGTGGGTTCGACTCCCACCTTCGGCAATTAAGGCACTCGATAAAGTGCCTTTTTTATTTTAGAGAGTTTCTTGCTTTAATTATATTCATAAGATTAAAATTTGTTCATCGCTATTATTTTATTCAACCTGATCGATTTAAAAAAATAAGTTATAGAACCAATTTCCAATAAAGAGTAAAATAAAAATAGTGCTTGCCGGTAACAACCATCGCCGTTCTGAAAAAAAAACGATGCGTTTTTTAAAAATCAGGATGTACAGGCGATAAGGTATTTGAAGCAGCAAAAGAATTAAAATAAAAATTGACAGCCGGTGGAATTTCCAGGCCGCCAGGTAGTCACCATGCATCCAGAAAATAAAGCTGCGCGTCAAACCGCACGAAGGGCAATCGATTCCAAAAATATTTTTAAAATGACAGACATTTGGTAATGGTGTCTGCTGGCTAAAAGGCAGAAGCACCTGTTGATTTTCATTGAGTACTAAAATCCGGGCAAGAATTGGCAGCCAAATTGCGATGAGAAGGATGATTAAATCCGGGTTTAAGATAAATTTTTGAATTTTTTTCCACATATTGGCTACTTTTGTTTTGAAATTTGAAGTTTGTAAACCTGGATACAGGATCCGGCTTGATCGACGATATAAACCATCGGTGAATTAAATGCGATGTCCACCGGTTCAATTAATGCCGGTTTTTCGCCAGCAATTATTTTTGAATTAAAAATTAGCTCCCCAAATTGATTGAAAATAACCATTCTTCGATTTCCGGTATCCGCCACGAATAAAAAACCGGTTTCATCCCAAAACAGACCGCGAGGGGTGGAAAGCGCATTGACGCCCCAGGGAAAAAGATAATTTCCAAAATAGTCGAAAACGTGGATGACATTGGTTTCGGTATCAGAAACAAAAATTCGTTCATCTTTTGCAATTTCAATTTGCGCCGGTTTTTTTAATTGTCCCTTGCCCCAGTTGAAATCGCCGAATCGGAATTCAGGTTCACCAAAGGAATTAATTTTAATCACTTTCGGATTTTCTTCATCCAGAATAAAGAGATCGCGCTGATTGGAAAAGGCGATTCCCACGGGACGGGTAAACAGAAATTTCTCATCCCAGGTATCGGTTGAGAATAAGGATGAAATATAATTGAGTTCGCGATCATACCGTTCAACCCGTTGGTTCTGATAATCGGCGATAAAAATATCCAGCGCTGAACGGGCATTTATATCCATTGGCTGATGAAACTGCTCTCGTCCCCAGCCAAATCCACCAATTTGCCGTAAAAATTTACCGTCCTTATCAAATTTTTGAATTCGATTATTATCCAGGTCGCACACATAAACTGCCCCCGTCAGATCGATGGAAATCGCCACCGGATTTTTAAATTGACCGGCTTTAGCCCCGGGCTCTCCAAGTTGAAATTGCCATTCGAGCGTCATGGATTCTTTTCCAGCAGTTCGTTCGGCTTGATTTTGACCAGCCCCACACCATGTTCCAAACAGGAACATTGAATATAAAACCAGCCAGTTTCGTTTCATTATAAATTTCCCTCTTTTTATAGTGTCCGGGTAAAAATGGTTTCACTCTGGAATTTAAAATTAATTTAATTCCAATTTTATGAATATGTTAACCGTGGTTACAATAAGTTGCATCTCCCATTTTCTATGATGGCATAATTTTTGTTTGATTTTAAGATGAAATATAACCATACCAGAATTTTGAATTGCATAATTGATAATACATTTTTCTGGTGAAATATTCAAGAAAATTTTGCTATTGCATTAATTCAACTATCGTTGCCAGCAATCTATAAAAAGAAGAGAGATATGATGATTCATAGACATAACCGCGTAACACGACGATTTCTGACGGAGCCGGACTGGATTGGCGCTGGTCCAACAAACAATCGATTGCAAACAATCGCTTCAGAATTGGAAGAAATTAAAAAACTTGTTAGTGAGATTGAATCAAAAGCACATAATCAAATCAAGCGTGAAGAGCTGGATGAGATTGAAAAAAGATTGAATGTTCTTGAATATGAACTTTTTTATGATTCATTAAATTAACGAAAAAAAAAGTTTAAGAATTTGTTTTTTAGGAGTTCCTCCCAGGATGGGTTAATTGTTCAGTTCCCCCGGATAGAAAATATTCGGGGGATTTTTTTTTGCGTTTTTGATTTTAGACTTTATTCTATCCAATTTCATTATTATCCTGCTTAAGCAATCCTGAACCTGTCAAAAATGATACACTGTCTACGAATCGGACATTTTTTAAATAATGTCAAAGCATCTTTTTTAAAAATCCTTTCAATAAACAGCCTTTCATCGTCGTTGAAAAAACGAGACTTTCCTTGCTTTTTAAAATATATTTGGTTATATTTTATTAAACTCATTCTGCATTTTTATAATGCACAGTCACAATCTTTTCAAAATCTGTGGAGGTATTGATGAATTCTGAAATTCTGGCTGAATTAAAAAAGATTGTTGGTAAAAAATATGTTATTACGCCTGAAATGCCGGTTTATCATGCCTATACATTTGGCGATGCGACTTTATATCGTTCTCGTCCTGAAGTTGTTATTTATCCTGGTAGCGAAACTGAAATTCAAAAAATTATTCAATTGGCCGCCAAACATAAAATTTCAGTAACCACAGGTGCGGGACTTACCGGGCTGTCCGGCGGTGCGATTACTTATAAAGGCATTTTATTAATTTTAATGCGATTACGCTCGGTGAAATCGGTTGATCCGCTCAGTAAAACTGTTGTTGCCGAACCGGGGATCACCTGTGCGCAATTAAATAATCATCTTAAAAATTTGGGGATGATCATTCCGGTTGCACCCGCTTCACATCTGATTTCGTCATTGGGCGCCAATATTGCTGAATCTGCCGGTGGAACATGGGGTATGTCAAAAGGCACTTTTAAAAATTATTTGCTTTCATTAAAAGTAATCGATGGAACTGGAAAGCTGTTCAGTACCGGCGTAGCATTTCCAAAACAGAGTACAGGACCGGATTTAACGGCACTTTTTCTGGGATCAGAAGGGACGATGGGCGTGATTACGGAAATAACTTTGCGCTGTGAATTTTTACCGGAAGACACCTGGACGCTTCGCTGTAGTTTTAAGGATGAAGCGGTGCTCCAAAAAATTCATGAGGAAGTTGCCCGAGAACGAATCCAGCTCTACTCTTTTGAATATATGGATGGGCGCATGATGTCCTGCATTCATGGGGGGCAGCAAAATATGTTACTTTTGCTCCAGACGGCTGGTTCGCAGCACGAGGCGCGCGAACAGATGTTAAAATTAGTTAAAATCCTGGAAAAATTGGAACCGCTTGAATTGGTTTATACCAATGACCCGGCAAAAGCGGACCAATTATATACTGAACGACGCAGTGCACTGGGGGCACTTGCGAAGGCTGATCGTACCAAACCGGTTATCATTCAGTTCGATCCGGTTCTGCCATTACAGAAATTCGCATTCGGAACGCAAAAAATGCGGGAACTGGCTGCGCGTGAACAACTGGACCTGATCATCTATGGCCATGCTGGTGACGGAAATCTTCACCCCAGCTTCATCGTTCGGGATAATATGGAAGATAAATTGAAAGCCCGAAAAGTTATTCGGGAATTTGATACCTGGATTGAAAAGGAAGGTGGCTGCTTTAGTGGAGAACATGCCGTAGGTTTCTTTTTAGGCCGCAGCCAAAATGAACTGCGACCAGACGTGGTACCTTATCTGGAGGGGATAAAATCAGCTTTTGATCCTCATGGAATTCTCAATCCGGGCAAAGTCATTAACATCCAGGAAGGACCGATGACGGTTGATGCTGTCAAGCCAGAATATCAGGAAATTTCAGATATCTGTGCGCTCTGCGTGAAATGTCATCTCTGTAAAAATGACAGCCCGCGATATGCGGAAGAGCCATTTGAACACAATACAATTCGTGGCCGTATTGCGCTCATCGATGCCGCGACCCGAGGAAAGGTGAAATTTTCGGAGATCAAACCTTATATTCAGGAAATGAAACCCTGGACCGTGAACATGAATTGTCCTGCCTTTATTAAAAATGAAATGGGAAAGCTTATTGAGCTGTCAGTTAAGGCCGGAGAAGTGACGGCATGAAAATTATTATTGCGCCGGATTCATTTAAAGGGAGTTTGACTGCCAGAGAAGCGTGTATTGCCATGGAAAAAGGCGTAAGACGGGTTTTACCCACTGCTGAAATTATCAATTTACCAATGGCCGATGGTGGGGAAGGTACGGTTGATGCCCTGGTTTCCTCCACGAAGGGGCAACTTATTCAGCAATGCGTAAACGATCCCCTTGGCAACCCTGTAAACGCAACTTATGGCGTCCTGGGTGACGGTGTCACGGCGGTAATTGAAATGGCGGCTGCTTCCGGTTTACCATTGGTGCCGCCGGAAAAGCGCAACCCACTGAATACCACAACCTATGGTACGGGTGAATTAATTCGTGCTGCATTTAATCAGGGCTGCCGGAAATTTATTATCGGGATTGGGGGATCGGCCACCAATGATTGCGGAACCGGAATGGCCCAAGCGCTCGGCGTACAGTTTTTTGATAATTCAGGCCGCCGGATCGAGCAACAGATGACCGGCGGTTGGTTAGCCCGGGTTGATAAAATTGATTTAAGTGGTTTAATCCCGGGAATCCGGGAAAGTGATTTTATCGTCGCCTGTGATGTAGATAATCCACTCCTTGGACCTCGTGGTTGTGCCGCGGTTTATTCGCCACAAAAAGGAGCGACTCCTGAAATTGTTGCCCAGCTTGAGCAGAATATGACTGGCTTTATTGAAATCCTGGAGCGTACCGTCGGTTTTTCGGTGAGAAATAGTGCCGGTGCTGGCGCCGCCGGTGGTTTGGGTGCCGGACTCATGGCCTTTTTAAAAGCGAAATTGACTTCAGGTATTAAAATTGTGCTGACTGCCAGCCATTTTGCAGAAAAAATTCACGGGGCTGACCTGATTTTAACGGGTGAGGGGAAAATTGATTTTCAAACTGCATTTGGTAAAACGCTTAGTGGCATAGCCGCTGAAGCAAAAAAGCAGGCCCTTCCAGTTATTGCTATTGGCGGAAGTGTCGATTTAAATATCGAAAATTTGCATGAAATTGGGATAACTTCATTTTTTTCAATCTGCAATCAGCCAATGGACCTCTCAATGGCAATGCGCGAAGGTGGAAAATTGCTTGAAGTCACATCTGAACGCGTTCTACGTGCTATTTTATCACTTCAAACAGCTTAGTCTGATTTTCCTATCGGATAATTCTATTTCCTTCGATTTTCCTATCGGTTATTCATTTTTTTTATTTCATAGAGCCGACGCTAATCATGTGAAGTCCTGTTATTCTGAGCGAAGCGAAGAATCTCATAAGTTCTTGAAAAATAGAGATTATTCACTGCGCTTCGCTAAGTTCAGCATGACCAAGGCAGTTTTTTTGAACGGGTGGATATATGGATTTTGGAATTTGTTCAATCGTGTCAGTAGGAACGTGATAGTTGTTTCTTAACAAAACGAAGGTATTAAATTTGAGGGATTGTACAATGATTTTACAGTTGTAACTTTAAAATAATAATCATATAACCTGTTATTTATTAGATAGATATTGTTTGTTTATATTTCAAAAACCGTTCTACAGTGGAATACAGGCACATTTTTTGCAATTTTAACAAGTTATTATGAAGGGGTTAAAAATCTGATTTTCAATTTTCTGGTTTAAAATCATCAGTTATAAAAAACATATTATCATTTTGAGATTTATTTTCCCATTTTTGATTAAGGGATTTTAAAAGTGGTTAGAAAAATAGATCGCCATTTGGGTTCTCAGTATTAAGAAAAAAGTCAATATATTTCATAAAAAATATCACCTGATTAAAAATTAACCATCTTAATACAAGTTAAAATAAATAATAGATTAGGATGAATTAAGTTCATGGAGTGAACCGATGAAGCTGAGAATTGCCCCGATTATGCTGCTCTTTTTTGTGTTTTGTTTGATAGCACAGGAAAAAAATCAAATTTCAAAAATCAAAATTTTTATCAAAGAATTAAAAATGAATAAAACAACTGGTATTCTTATTTCTGAGAACGAAATGACCAAAATTGTTTTTGATGAAATAGAGAAAGTACCGGATTTTGATGTTAAAATTGTTTCAAGAAGTACAACGCTTGAAGAGCTGATTACGGCTGATCTGGTTATTGAAGGCGATTATGAACTCGAGGAAAGCCTGATTACTTTAAATTACGAGATTCGTTCCATGAAAACGAATATGCGTTTTAAACAGAGTGCGAACCGGGTTGAGCTAAGTACTGCGAAAAGTGAAATTTTCTCCAACTTTTCAGAACTTTTTCATCAGGTTACCTTTCTGAGTGAACCACCATTGGCTGATATTGAAATTGATGGAAATTATGCCGGAAAAACGCCAATTACACTCAATTATTTACTTGAAGGTGACCATTTAATTTCTTTTGCCAAAGCAGGTTATTTCACGTCCAATGTTGAATATTTGGATTTTGAAAAAAAAGATACAATTCGTGTGGAATTAACCAAACAAAGTTATAATAGTGAAGCGACTTCACCGCAGCCAAAAGGTGGAATCGGGCCAATTATTCGCAATATTCAGCATCATAAAAATGTACAGAATAATTCGGCTTTTGAAAGAGGATTGGAAGGTGAGGTTATTGTCGCGGTTGATGTTGATGAAAATGCGAATATCACCAAAATTGAAATTATAAAATCTGTTGGGAATGCACAAATTGATGAGGCGGCGCTTGATGCCATTAAATCGGCTGAATGGATTCCTTCAAAAAGCAATGGAAAACCAATTGCGGGTTCAACCCGTATTAAAATCCGTTTTAAGGGGAATCGGTAATTTCCAAATCCCATTTTCTCGCGATATCTTACCATATAATTCATTTATTTTCTGAAATATCTGGAAATCCGGCTATTAAACTTTTAAATAATTTTCCTTCAAAAAAATAAAAATAGCGATAACAAATTATTGAATTTATCGTATTTAAATATTCATGCAATACTCACCCATAAAAAGAAGGTGTGATTTAGATTCATTGCCGTGTTTTGGTGAAAATATCATTTGATTATTCAGCGATAAAGAATAAAGAAGACTTGACAACATTAAAAAAATTGACTATATTTCATATTAATGCTTTATGGCAAGGTCTGAAATGAGCAATTTGTAAGAATGAAAATAAATATTTGAAATTTTGGCTTATCGGGAGGAATAAATGGAAGGTTTCCAACTTGAGCGTCGCGACGATGAAAAGGCTTCAGTCTTATATTTAAAAGGCTACCTGGATGCCCATACGGCCTCGGAACTGGAGAAAGGGATTCAACAACTCGTTGATGAAGGAAGATATAAAATTGTTGTAAATTTTAAAAGTTTAAATTATATCAGCAGTGCTGGTCTGGGTGTTTTTATGGGATTCATTGAGGACATTCGCAATCACCAGGGTGATATTAAATTGACAAATATGAGTCCAAAAATCTACCGCGTGTTCGATTTGTTAGGTTTTCCATCGTTATATGAAATTTTTGATGATGAATCAGAAGCCATTAACAAGTTTAATTAATTTAAAACAATCGGCAATTAAATAAGGTGAACCTATTTTGTCTAAGAAGTCTCAAAATTACCAACTAAAAGTTTTGAGCCAAACCGATAATCTTGAACTGATTCGGGAATTTGTATCGAAAATTGCTCAAAAAATTGGTTTAAATGAAACCGATATTAATCGAATCGAACTTGCTGTTGATGAAGCCTGTGCGAACGTCATTCAGCACGCTTATGATCCAACCGATAAATTTCGCCCACTTCATGTCGCGATTGAAGTTGATTATCAGAAACTAACCGTTATTGTTACCGACCAGGGAAAGGGATTTGATTTTACCAAAATCCGCCCCATTGAAATGAGTCAATATCTGGCAGAAATGAAAGTCGGTGGATTGGGGATTCACCTGATTAAATCTTTGATGGATGAGGTTGAGTTCGAAGTCCATCCCGGCAAAAAGAATCAGGTACGTATGGTTAAATATTTTCTTGGTAAAGACGGGGAAGTCGTCAATGCAAAAGCCGATATAACCTAAAATTTTTATATATTTCGCATTAATCCGGACCACTCACCAGCCTCCCTGGCGAAGTTGAATCTAGCGATTTGTAATCAGTTGCATCTTAAACACTGATGACGCGTTTATTTTATCGACTCAACCGATTTCTAATTATGATGGAAAGCTATGCCTGAGGGTTACATGAATTCCAACTTTGATAATGAAACTTCGCAATTGCAATATGCTCACGATCGCGCTTTAAATGATAAGCTTATGGAATTACAGGCACTATTCGAAATGAGTCAAATCCTCAATTCTTCTCTGAATCTGAAATCCATTCTGGATAATATGCTGCTGACTTCCATGGGGAAGATGATGATCAGTAAAGGAATTATCCTGCTGCAAAAAGAAAATGATATTTTCGTTGTTGAGAATTTAAAAGGCCTGGATCGTTCCATCATTGGAAAAAAGGTACAAATTAGTGATTTTTTTAATTCACCGGTTTTTACCAGAGAAATGTCGAACGAGTGGGTGCAATTTTTTCAAAAGTTGGGGATAATGGTTTTATTTCCGGTGTTTAGTAATAAGAAAAATCTGGGAATTATTGGATTTGGTGGTAAAATTGCTAATCTAGAATATTCACAGGCTGAACTGGATTTCCTGAATTCACTCTCCAATATCGCAGCGACTGCCATTGAAAGAGGATTGATTTTTCAGGAGTTGAATGAGGTCTATCGTCGTCTGGATCGAAAGTACCAGGAATTGAATACACTCTTTGAAATTAGTAAAGAACTCAATTCGGTGGCGCTCGATTCAAATAATATTTTAAATCTTTTGATTTATGCAATAATGGGTGAGATGGTCGTCAATCGGTGTGCCGTTTTACTTCGACGTGAAGATCGAATGGAATTACGCCTCTCCAAAGGCATGGGAAATATCGATACCGAAATAAAGGAACGACTCACGGACAATCTACAGCAGCGGTTATGTTCACTGATGGCCCCCGTCAGCTTTTCAGAAGCTGATTCTCATGAGTATTTTAAGAGTCTGTTGGCTATAAATTTTCAGGTTCTTGTCCCCATGCGTATTCAGGATGAAAATCAGGGCATTATAATGATTGGTCCAAAGATTACCAAACAGGAATTTCGTTCTGAAGAGCTCGAATTTTTATTTACCCTGGGTAGCCAGGCGATGATTTCGCTGGAAAATGCCCGATTATTTGAAGAAATGCGTGAAAAAGAGCGTCTTGAAGAAGAGCTCAATATTGCCAGGGAGATTCAACAGCGATTATTGCCGAAAAGTTTACCAAAGCTTGAAAAATTTGATATTGCCGCCATTAATGTCTCTTCCTATCAAATTGGAGGGGATTACTTCGACTGTATTAAAATCGATGACTCCCATTACGGTATCGCCATTGCTGATGTATCTGGTAAGGGTGTACCCGCCTCGCTTTTGATGTCAAATGTTCAGGCCAGCCTGCATTCGTTGATTGAAACCGATTTAAACACTCCTGAAATGATCAAACGGATGAATAATTTGATTTATAAAAATACAACGTCGGATAAGTTTGTGACTTTTTTCTACGGTGTTCTGGATGTAGAAAATTCAACATTTCACTTTTGCAATGCCGGTCATAATCCACCCTATCTTTATCACCACAACGATGAATATCACCTGTTGGAAAAAGGTGGATTGCTATTGGGGATGTTTCCGGAGATGAACTATCAGATTGATTCCATGAAATTAAATTCCGGTGATTGTATGTTTCTTTATACCGATGGCGTCAGCGAGGCCATGAATGATAAGGATGAGGAGTTTGGTACAGAGCGAATTGAATTTATTTTAAAGAAATATAAAGATAAGACGGCTCAGGAATTACTGGACATATTTTTAAGTGCCATTCGGGGATTTACTGAAAATGTTGCCCAAAGTGATGATATTACGATGGTTATAATAAAAGTAAAATAGCATATTTATTGATTTTAATAGCGACAAAAACATTTAATTACACTAAAACAGGATGGTTTCCACCCATAAAAAAGGAATTTGAAATGGCGTCGATTCTCATTGTGGATGATGATCAAAATATTCTCATGTTGCTTTCGGAGGTGCTTAATCGACTAAATCATAAAGTCACCAAAGCCAGTGATGGGGCTGAAGCAATTCCGCTGCTTCAGGAACAAAATTTCGATCTGGTTATTTCTGATCTGCACATGAAAAAAATTAACGGGATCGAAGTGTTGAAAGCCGTTAAAGAAAAGGACAAAAATCGTGACGTTTTAATTTTGACTGGCTATGCAACGGTACAGTCGGCTGTAAAAGCAATGAAATTAGGGGCTTATGATTATTTAACCAAACCACTGAATATTGAAGAATTAAAACAAAAAGTTCAGCTCGCGCTGGAACATCAGTCGCTGAAATTAAAAATGGCAGAACAGGAACGGCAGCTTCGCACGCATCAGGCGACAATCGAACGTGACTTGAAACTGGCCACCGCGATACAACAAACGCTTATTCCGCGCGCTTTTGAGAACAATCAAATTCGAATCGATGTGCACCACTTACCGATTATCGGCGTGGGGGGAGATTTTGCCGATATTTATTATCAGCCAAACAGGTTCGTTTATTTAAATTTAATCGATGTTACAGGGCATGGAATCGCTTCTGCTTTAATCGTCAATCGAATTTGTAGTGACATCCGAAAATGGGTGCATGATGAATTACAGCCCCAGGAAATTCTGTTTCGTTTGAACAATTTTATCGTCGAATCATTTTATTTAACAGGGATGTTTTTGACTGGTTTTTCATGCTATATTGATTTAATCAAATATCAATTGGTGTATGCTGGCAGTGCGCATCCACCGGCCCTGCTGTGGCAACAGGAGCTGCCGCGAACGGAGAAACTTGAATCCCAAAATACCATTTTGGGCTTCGATAAAAGTTCAGCGAACATGTTTTCGCAGACTTTGGTGCCTATCCGGAGTGGAGATAAACTGCTAATGTATACCGATGGCATTATTGAGGCAGAAAATAATCAGGGGGATCAATTTGGCATAGAGGGATTAATCGCTGCATTGGAATCCGGTCAAAATAACACTTGTGATTCAACAATTCAATATTTGCTGGAAAAAATGAATCAATTCCGCCAGAAACCGATTCGGGATGATATTTATCTGGTGAGTGCGGAAATTAAATAAAGTTACGATAACCGACTAATCAAAAGGATGCTGTTTATGGCGCGTTCGATTCTGGTCATCAATCCTGGCTCAACTTCTACCAAAATTGCAGTTTTTCATGATGCAATTCCTCAAATACAAAAGAACATCCATCACCCGCCTGCTGAACTTGCAAACTATCCCAAAATCTGGACACAATTGGATTATCGTCTCGAGGCTATCCAGGATTTCCTGGATGAAAATAAAATTTCGCTGAAAAAATTTTCAGCGATTGTTGCGCGTGGTGGGTTGTTAAAACCGATTAAAGGTGGGACGTATATTGTTTCTGCCAACATGCTATATGATTCTGAAATCGGGATTCAGGGCGAACATGCGGCCAATCTGGCTTGTGCGCTGGCCTATCGCCTGGCGCAGCCATTTAATTTGCCGGCTTTCGTGGTTGACCCGATTTCTGTGGATGAATTTGAACCACTTGCGCGTATTTCCGGCCATCCATTGATTGAACGACGCTGCCTTTCGCATACGTTAAATATTCATGCCGTCGGTCGTGAAACCGCCCAAATGCTGGGAATTGATTATGAAAAAAGTAATTTTATCATTGCCCATTTGGGAGGTGGAATTTCAGTCTGTCCGTTAACAGCGGGACGCATTGTCGATGTCAATGATGCTTCCAGTGATGGGCCTTTTTCACCGGAAAGAACCGGCGGATTACCGCTGCAGCAATTTATCTCACTTTGTTTTTCAAATCAATACACCGCATCCCAGATGAAGCGACTGGTCATGGGTGAAGGTGGTCTAACAGCGTATCTTAAAACAAACAATGCCACTGAAATCGAAGCCCGAATTCGGCAGGGCGATCAATATGCCCGGTTGATTTATGAAGCCATGGCCTATCAAATCGCCAAAGAAATTGGGGCCATGAGTACGGTGATTGGTGGAAAAATAGACGCCATTGTCCTAACCGGCGGCCTGGCGGGCTCAAAAATGCTCATGGACTGGATAAAAGAACGGGTGGAATTCATCGCGAACGTTATGATTCTGCCTGGTGAATTCGAAATGGAAGCGCTGGTCAAAGGTGCCTTGCGGGTGCTGGATGGGATTGAGGAAGCGCTGAATTACTAATTTGGGTCTTTAATTGATGAAAGGACGCATAGGCATAATACGTGATGCCTGATCCGTAATAGTGGGGGAAGAAAAGTGTGGTTTGCGAAAACAGGAACATTCATTTACTTATTTATCAGGTGGAGACATGAAACAATTACTTTCTGGAAATGAAGCAATAGCACGAGGCGCTTATGAGGCAGGAGTTTTATTTGCCGCGGCTTATCCGGGAACTCCCAGTACCGAAATCCTTGAAAATATTGGGAAATATAAAGATATTCAATCCCAATGGGCGCCAAATGAAAAAGTAGCCATGGAAGTCGTGATTGGTGCCGCGCTGGGAGGTGTTCGATCCTTGACGGCCATGAAACATGTGGGCTTAAATGTCGCGGCCGATCCTTTTTTCAGTGCTTCTTATATGGGAGTGAATGCCGGACTGATGATTGTTTCGGCAGATGATCCGTCCATGCACTCTTCGCAAAATGAGCAGGATAATCGCTGGTATGCACGGGCTGCCAAAATGCCCATGCTTGAACCATCTGATAGTGCCGAGGCGAAAGAGTTTGTGATTCGAGGATTGGAACTCAGTGAAAAATTCGATACGCCGATTTTATTGCGGACAACAACCCGGGTAAATCACTCCAAAAGTGTTGTTGAACTGGGTGAACGGACTGTTCCTGAAAAGAAAGTTTATCGGAAAAATTTTCAAAAATATACCTTACTACCCAATAATGCCCGAAAACGACATCAATTTGTGGAACAGCGGCTCCTGGAAATGGCTGAATGGAATAATCAATCCCTTCTAAATCAGGTTCAAATGCGCGGGTTGGAAATTGGCATCATCACCAGTGGTGTTAGTTATCAATATGCACGAGAAGTTTTTCCGGAAGCCTCTATTTTAAAAATCGGATTAACCTTTCCACTGCCTAAAAAGTTAATTCTCGATTTCGCCCAAAAAGTCAAACAGCTTTTTGTCATCGAAGAATTGGACCCATTTCTGGAGGAACAGGTAAGGGCGATGGGAATAAAAGTGACCGGCAAGGATAAATTACCTTTGCTGTATGAATATAACCCCGATGTGCTTTTGGAAAGTTTCGGGCTACGTAAAGAAAACGCAGCGGTGTCGCCAGTTGTTGAGCGTGAAATACCGGCGCGACCACCGGTGCTTTGTCCTGGCTGTTCACACCGGGGGATTTTTTATTTGCTGAAAAAACTTCGCTTGAATGTGACAGGTGATATTGGGTGCTATACGCTGGGAGGATTTTCACCACTTTCCGCCATCGACACCTGTGTTGATATGGGAGCCAGTGTTGGCATGGCAGAAGGAATGGAAAAAGCCAGTCCGAATGAGCGAAAAGGCAAATTGGTCGCTGTAATCGGTGATTCGACGTTTCTCCATAGCGGCATTACCGGACTGATGGATGTGGTTTATAATCAGGCTGCGACAAAAGTCATCATTCTGGATAATCATATTACCGCCATGACCGGCCATCAGGAGCATCCGGCTTCGGGGAAAACACTTAGTGGCCAGATGACTTCCCGGGTGAATATTCAGCAGCTTTGTGAGGCGATTGGTATTAAACGGATAATTCGTGTCAATCCATATCATTTGGATGAAACACTCAAAATTCTCAAGGCGGAATTGGCCATTGAAGAGCCCTCGGTGATTATCGCGGATGCGCCCTGTGTCATTCATGCGCGAACGCGTTTCAGTGAGCCTTATTGGGTGGATGAATCAAAATGTATTGAGTGCCAGGTGTGCTTTCAGGTGGGCTGTCCCGCCATTGAAAAAGCGGAATCTGGTAAAGCCCGGATTAATCCATTGCTTTGTATCGGCTGTGATATTTGTCGGCAGGTCTGTAAACCAGATGCCATTCAGCGGCCGGTTCAGTAGCAGTGAATTTATTTTAAAATTAAAAATCATTAATCGATTTAAAATTTATAAATTGATTTCAGAACAAGGATTAACGATTTATGATTTGAGAAGTATTGACTTCCGTTCGAAAATCATAAATCGTTAATCATCAATCAATCTTTTTCATTCAAAATCAGCCATTCACACAGTTGAATCATTTATTTTGCCACTGCAAAATAATTTACTTCCAGATAAGGAACAATATTTCCTTCTGTCACCACAATCCGACTGTCTTTCAAGCCAATTGAAATCGGCGTGCTGACAAATTGATCTGCCATGCTCGGCCAATAAATCGTTTCTACTTTTACAACATCCTCACCATTTTTAACCTTTTTGCCCAGATAATCTTTTAAATCCCAGACATAAACGTGACCACCGGCATCGATACTGGCGCCGGTGACGGCATCGGTTCCCTGAAATCCGGAAGCTTTAGCCCAGCGATCCAAATTGGATTGTTTTTCTTTTGCAAACGCACTGAATCCAGAGACATAAAGCGTTTTTATGTAATTTCCGGCTTTATCCTCTACCCATACAGCCGTTTGTGGGGCTAATTCATCCCGATACCCCAAAGTGAATTCGACCGTTAAATATGGTTTTTGATATTTTGGCGGATCAAAATGCCTGATTGTTGGCTGCATACTTTCGAAAGCCAATTTTGTCGCATCAGTCTGTGCAAATTCAGTAATGACTTTTATCCAATAGGTATGGGCCTGTTTTTGATGTCCCATTCCCAGCCAGTAAAATGCCTCGGCTTTGGTTTCTTTTGGTGCGTCACTTTTCGTAACCATTAGCAAATCTGCCATCCCATCTTCCAATTTACCCACAAAAAATGGCATCATGACGCCGATGGAACCGCGAATTAATCGTAATTCCATATCGTTGGGTGCGATTTTCACCGCTTTATCAGCCATTTTAGCAATATCGAATGCCAATTTCGAACGAAAATCTGTGTCGTGATAAATTCGTTCATCGTAGCCTTCATCTGTCAATTCACCAATAGCAGAAAGAAGCAGTTTATAGGCGGGTATATTGGTTGAATCGATTTCAATAGCTTTACTTAATACTTTTTCAGCATTTTCAAAATCTTTGTTATCACAATAGGCGTTACCCAGTTGTGTCAGTAATCCAGAATTGTTTGGATTTTGTTCCACTTTTTACTTCAGGGAATTGACTTCTTCGGAGGTATATTTTTTTTCAGGAGCCTTTTCAACGGTCCTGGGTTTTTTCAGATCGGCAATTTGTTTTTCAGCCTGAACAGCTTGTTCAGAACCTGGTGCCAATTCAACGATTTTTTTTAGCACTGGAATTGCCTTTTCCGGTTCGCTTTTTTTCACATAGCCTTCAGCCAGAAATTCGTGCGCGGCAATCAGCATTCCCGCCGGCACCTTTTGAGGGGATTTTTGATATAAATTGAGCAAAAATTCCAAATCTTGAATTCCTGTATCCAGATGACCTAAAAAGGAGGGCACTTTTACACCCAATAAACCCCAATTAAATCGTGCGACGGGATTGTTTGGATCCAGTGCCACTCCTTTATTTAGCATTTCAAAACCAACACCTACCAGTCGGCCAGCTTCCATATAGTTTTGGGTCTGTCCGGCTTGACTTCCGCGATAAAGTCCTAGATAAGAATAGGCTGAGGAATTTTCCGGGTACTTTTGAATAGCCTGTTCCATCAATTGGGCGGCTTCTTCCAGCTTGTTTGCGCGAAAATTTTCCTCCGCTTTCTGGATAAACTCTTCCGGGGTCTGCGCATAAAGTTGTAAAAACACTAAAAAAATAAACATTACAGAAATTTTAATCAGATAACGCATGGCTCTCTCCTTATTTAATAAAACTAAGCGAATCTCCGCAAATTAAATTGGATGATTATTTAAATTACGGAGATTAAATGGTTTTTTTGGTATCAGAAGTCATGGTATTTGTTAAGAATAATTCTAATATACGGAATCATCTCAGGATAGTTTCTTTAGTATCAGAAAATAAAGAGGCGGTAGAAAATCATTTCATTTTCCTGTTCAAAATTTAAACCTTTTCCAACTCAAATTACGTCTCACGCATCACGAATTACGCAATTCCCAAATGTGGATTAATAATAATAAACCGATAGACAGGTCTTACTTCAACCACTTTCTCAATCTGCATCTTTCACACAACGGAATCCAACTGTCGCATTCCGGTCGAATCCAGGCGCAACTTTTAACAAAATTTGATGTTGATCAATCGGCCAGGGCCCGCCAACCACGTACCAGATACTGGCTGTTGGATGATAATGGCTGCCACCCCGCATGGTACTGAAGTAGTAACTCCCATTGTCATAGATATCGTTTGTAAGCTGCCAGACATTGCCCACCAGATCCATCACTCCATAAGGACTGGCGCCGGTGGGGAAAGCATCTACGGGGGTAGTAGAATTTAGATTGTAGTTGCAGCGGGTCGAATCCATTTCATTGCCCCAGGGATATTTTCGTCCATCATGGCCCTGAGCGGCATATTGCCACTCAATATCCGTGGGCAGCCGCTTTCCTGACCATTGACAATACGCCTGCGCATCTTCATAACTGACATTTACGACGGGGTGGTTCTCCTGACCCAAAATCGGTTTACCATTTTGCCAGTGGTGTAAAAAATTGACCGTATCGGCAGGTTGATAGCCTGTTGCGTCCAGAAATGCTTTAAATTGACGATTGGTTACCGGATATTTATCCATATAAAATTTTTTTATCTGGATGATGCGGGGCCGGGTATAATCCGGGTAGGGTGCCACAACATTCGGCTCTTGCGAAACACGCATCACAAAATTAAATTCACCAGCCGGGACGACCACCATATCGGGAGGCGGCGTATGCGCCGGAATAGTTTTTAATACCTTTGAAATCAACCGGGGGGTGGCTAATTTAACGGTTACCACGCGTTCGTCCAGTAATTCAGTGGAATCAAACAACTGAATGACAAAGTCACCTTCGTAGCGACCAAAATGTTGATGAAGCGAAATTGTCTGTTCACTGATGGGAAATGCAACGAAATTTTTATGATAAGCTGGCTTGCCAGGCCAGACGAGTATTTTTTTACCTTTTGAAGCACTTAATGTTAATGAATCCTGATATAAATTTACATGCAGCAGCTTTGGCAACCTGGCAATGCAATCGATATTGCTTTCCTGCCGGGTTCCCAACCAAAATTTATTAAAGCCGTCAACTGCCGCGGGAATGTATGATTTTCCATGCCAATTGGTTGTATCAATCTCCTGGTGATGCCATAAGCTGACGTAATGAAAATCAGGATCTGCCGGCACTTCAAAGAGGGGACCTCGAAATCCTTCTGGTTTCAGACTATAAATAGTATAAATTGTTTTTGTTGTGGTTGGCCAGTGATTGATCCAAATACTATCCTGAAGACCTGGTAATAACGGTTGCCAATTTGGGCTTAAAAATGCACTGGAATTTTCCCGGAGTAATTTTACGATTCGACCCATGTAATTTAATTCTTCATCCATCCAATCCGGTCGACCTGAACGCATGACATTAAGTTCGACGCCATAACCATTAAACAGCGCAACATTAAGCTCGCGATGCAAACGACCTTCGGTTAACTGCAAAACGCGAAAGATAGCAAAATCCGGTTTGATAAACTTGTTCAAGTTTAAAGGCGGCGGCATGAACAATGCATCGTGTACCCGACCGGCTACGATACCCGGCATGTGTTTGGGCACCGCCATACCTTCGCTATACATCACAATGCCTGGTTTTACCCGATCAGCCGTTTCCTGCAGCTCCCGGCTCGATTCGCCCCGCGTGTCCAACACCACCCCATCGGCATCTATCTGGCGTATTAAATCAGCCATCCCTTTCAGATGGTCAGCTTTTCGGGTGCTTTCATCCCACGGATTATAGGAGATAAAAAATTTGGTTCCCGTTTCATGGGCTAATTTTACCTGTCGATTCAATTCCTTCAGTCCACCGGGCAAATCCCGATACAAATCCCACTGATTTCGGTGATCCAGACCCAATCGTGGCCAGGTAGGCCAGAGTAAAAAGACATCATACCCACCCAGCAATTTTTGTCCAGCCGCTAAATCACGCTTAAAATTTGATTGTTGAGCGAGCGCATCGAAATAAACATGATCCCAGGCAAAACGCAGGAGCATTAAATAGGTGGAGCGAATCCATTGCAAATCCGTCCGCTGGTACATGTGTAAATCAAATTTTTCCAGATCATATAACCAGCGCTCCTGAAATATTCGCCGCAATCCATCGCGCCAGCCCCCCTGATGCGCTTCAACCCAGAATGTATATTCAACCATTCCACCGGGATTGAGTAATGTCCACCAGCGCCGGACTTCCGCATCTTTGGAGTCGGTACGACGTGCCAGTGCAACCAGCGAATTCGCTTCTGATATTTTTATATCCGTAAATCCGAGTTCCCACGCATTATCGGGTAGTATCACGCCAATTGGAACCTCACCCGGTCGAAACAACACGGATCGGCTTAAATAATGTGGCCATTCATAACTTCCAGCGCCGGTGATATAAGTATGGGCGGGATTCTCACCAAAGGGTACCAGGTTTTCAATTTTTTGTTTTGCTGTGTCATCATTAATAAACAGGATAGTGGCTTTCCATCCGGTTGAAAATTTTTTTTCGATCCGGATTTGACCGCTTATTTTAAAGGGAAATTGAAATGAAATTCCATTTTTGGTTATTTGAGATTGCGCAATCAAAGAAGCGTATAGCTGATTATTGACCTTGAATGAAAAAAGGGGGAGCCGTTCTCTGAATGAAATTTGATTTCCATCGCCCGATTGACAGGATTGAATGGCCAAACCTGGCTGAATATTTAATTTCAAGGATTTGGATACTCGGTTTTGCGGGTAAACGTTGCTGAATAAAAAAATTATCAAACAGAAAATAGTAACTGAAGGTCTCATTTTTCTCCTCAGAAATTTAAAGATCCTGCGGGAGGCTCAGAGATCGAACCTCTGGCAGGATTTTAAGACTGTTATTTTGTATCGATTGGATTGATAAGCGGCAAGAAACTGGTTTTTTATTTTTCAAGCACCTTGCGTTGCAACTCACGCAAGTCCAGCCAGCGAATAGAAATTATTTTTTCCGCCTTCATTACCTGCTGAACCACCGGATCCCGAAAGACTTTCGACTCGAAATCACGATGGCGCCAGGCACCGGAAATGGCTTTTATTTCTTCAGTTGGTTCGGCAGGATGGATATAAAGCTCGGTGATACCGGGTTTCAGCGCTTTGATTTGTTGAATCACCCCTTCGCGAAATTCCTCATAAGTTGGCTTCATGTCGGTACTTTCCAGATAATCGATCAGCATAATCCCTCTTTTTAACGCTGTTTCTGCCCGATTTTTAAATAATTCAACGGCTACCGGGGGCAACTGAGCTTTTAATTTGTCATCGATATTAACTGGTAAGCGGAATGGCAATTGATATTCGGCGCATAAATCAAAAATTATTTCGAGAAAATCCCGGCCGGTTATCAGGCCATAAACACTCCCCATGTGATTATCCAGATGGCTGGGCGTAATTCCCAACTGTATTCCTTTTTCAATCTGATTTTTAAGTTCCAGACGTAACTCTTCCGGGTTGGCGTTCTGCTCAACCGACCGAACATCGGTCGGAAAATAGCCTTCTGATGTTACTAATGAGGGGACCAGCGAAAGCGAACTGACGGGACCCCATTTATAGCGTTTCCATTCGTTATTCAACGTCAAATGAATCCCAACATCCAGGTCTGGATTCTGTCGGCTAAATTCGGCGGCCTCTTTTACCCAAGGGCAGGGAACCATTACAGTGGCCGCATTGATAATTTTATCCTTTAAAAGCGCCATCGTGGCAACATTTTCCGCATGACACATACCAAAATCGTCAGCATTGATAATCAGCAGGCGATCGGTGGGCTGATATCCCATTTTAACAGCCATATTCTGGGCAAAAAGCGTCCATATTAATAGCAGCGAAATTAACAGGGCGAAACCAATTCGTACCATATTGAATTCTCCTATTCAAATTAGTGAAAAAAAAAGAACTACAAATATTTTAATATAAAGTGCTAACGAATGCGTTTGTTTAAAAAAATTTAAGCCGATGGTACGGGAAAAACCATTGATTTCTGCTAAGTATATATGATCAGGCCAGTGTAAAAAATGTTTTCACGACTCCTGAATTCAGTTTCTGTTTATAAATTTGATACCCTTTTTGCTGCATTAAATCAATCATCGGTACGGGAGCAAATGGTGTAATGAGTTCCAGAATTTCTCCTTTTTTAAGCGCCTGAATGAAGGGCATCACCTGCGGCAGGGGATTTTCACCGGCATCGATGAGGGCACGGGCGTCGAAGCTTTTTACAATTTTACCGGATGCAAACCAGACGGGCGGCTGCGTCAGAATTACTTCGGCTTCCCCGGTTTGTGTCGCAGTGTCTTCCACACCAACAGTTTTACGTAATTTTGAAATGAGTTCACTTAATGGGACATTCCCTCCCTGTGCGATTTGTCGTAAGGAGGCGACTTTTGCGACCGTCTTTCGCAGAATTGGGTTTCGTAATTTATCAAATGCCGGCGCCATCTGAATCAGCACCGCTTCAAGTTCGGGGTAATTATCCAACAGCGCACCAACTTTTGTATCCGGATTAATCGAAAAATTTGCCCTTTCTTTATCCATGAATGACCTCTACTTTGAATAATCCAGCAACCGTTGTTCGCCTTCCAACTTTCGTTTGGCGGTTAGATCCTGGCTGACTTCCAGTGTTCCCAGATAGCCACCATTTTCATCCCGCAGGGCAAAATATTCGATGTGAATAAAACGGCCCCCCATGTTAATCCAGAAGGCGGCTTTATCCTGACGTCCTGCATGAAAATCGTCAAGTATCCGTTGCACGATATGGACACTTGATGGTGGATGACAGAGTTGGACTTTTCGACCCAGAATAGCGCGATTTCTGGCAAAAATTCGTTCAGCACCCTGAGTAAAATAACGGACAGTATCGTCCTTATCGACAAAAGTTAAATCAAAGGGAATCGTATTTAATAACGCATTTAATTCAGGAATGGTCAGACTGCCGCTGGGCAGCGAGATTTTTTCCAATTCGATATCTTTTTCTGGTTGATCCGTTACGCCAGCCGGTTCCCATTTATCAGTTGGATCATAAAGACAGAAGCCAATTTCCGGGCTTTGTTTATAAATGGCATACCATTGATTGTCCGATAACGTGTCCAGGCACATTGGGAAAAGAATTTCTTCTTCTTTGTAGATCATTTCTTCAACCGATTGGACGGCTGGTTTTATAATGAGATCAATCACTGAATTAGCCTCTTCAGCCGTGATTTGCGGCGTTGATTGTAGCGTTTCGATCGCACCTTTTAATAGGGCACGGGTTTCGTCGTGCTTGCCCCACATAACAGCCGGTGGGCCGGTAATTTCATGTTTTTCCAGAAACGGGAAGAGTAGATTTTCTTTGCGAACGTAATGTTTATCAACATCCATGAGGTTATTAAGATGTTTTCGGACTTCCATTAATTGCACCGATGCATCGCTTGCGGCCTTCATTCCCCGAATTTCAGTAAAAAGTTCATTGATAGCTGCCGCCTCAAGTTGCAAGGCCCGATTTTCCTGAATAAATGTATCCACCGGATGACCCGCCGGCGCCGTTTTCGCACCAGTATGATCCAGCGTTCCTTTTAATGCCAGTGAATGAATATCGCACAGTTTCAGGATCGCTTCCTGGGGGAATCCCTCGTTGATAAGCTCCTGTTCAACCGTAACGACATCATTATAGGGAACCTGTCCCAGCAGGCTGATTAATTGCTTACGGACGGCTTCGGGCGCCACACCTTCGTGCAGTTGCCGAATCATGTGTTTTAACAAATCTTTTCGTTTTTGGTTATTATTAATTAATTCACTCATAATTTGTTCCTGTTAATTTTAAAAGGTTGCTTAAATTTATGCTGCTAATATAAAAATAATTCAAAGAAAAGTCTTGACTTTAGTCAATTGGTAAGACTTTTTGAAACGGAAACTTTCAATTGCACCTGTTTTGCAGATTTACGCAGGAGCAACCAGTGATTCCGCAATAGTCGGTGAACTACGGCTTTTCGTCTGTTCAATTATCTTTTTTTTGGAGTCCTGGAGTGGCAATCATTTAAATTTAACAGGAGAATTCAAAAACGGCGTAAACCCGGGTCCGGATAAAATAGTGCCTATTTATGTTCCACTCTTTGTATTTTACTGATGTCAAAATCCCAATTTTGGGCTTTTTTAATTAAATTTTGATAAATCGTCTCATCCAGTTGAGGCGTTCGGGCGAGAATCCAGAAATAGTTTTTTGAACTGCTGGTCACCATCGCATACTGGTGATTTTCCTGATCCAGTGCAATTACTTTATAATCAGCCGCGAAAAACCAGAAAAAACTGACCTTGAGTAAGGATGGCACGTCCGGAGCGGGTATCCAGGCTTTGCCTTTAATGTCTTTCCATTTCTGGCTGTTCGTATCAAATCCCCGATTAATCACTTCAATTTTACCATTTTCCATCAGCGTATAAGTTGCAGTGACGCGCGGAAGATTTTTTTCAAACCGATGTGGAAGTCGGGCGATTTCATACCACGTGCCGGTATAGCGGTTCAGATCGAAATTTTCGACAGGTTCAATCGATTTTGTTTTCATGTGCTCTGGTGTAAAACAGGCGTTTGTTAAGATGGTGACCAAAATTATGACAAATGTCGTTTTTAGTATTTTACGAGTATTCATATCCACCCGCGATATTTAGATTATAAACTTTTTATAACTTTTTTTCAACCAAAATAATTGTATAAAATGAGAAATTTGAAAATTTTTTTTGTCAGATTCAGAAAATTGGATGCCAGCGGGTCACTAAAAGTTTCGTATAGATTGATTTTGAGGAATGGTAATCAAAAATTTGACCAGTGATTTATATTTAATCGGCGTAAATCTGCAAAATCGATGGCTATTTTACTGGTTTATTGAAGTAAGGTCGATCTGATTTTTTCTTTCATAAATTCTTCGGCTTCATGCAGACTCATTTGTAAAGTTGCACCGCCCGCGTGAGGATGTCCCCCACCGCCGAGTGCATGTAAGAGCGGAATTATTTCAAATCCGGGCTTGGAACGCAGGTAGACTTTGCATGAATTTTCGGATAATTCCCGAATCATCATGGCGATTTTAACCTCACGAACCTGAAGGAGGCTGTCCAGATTGTCTGAAGGACTATTTAAACTGTCGGCCAGTTCCTGAATTTCAGCCAGGGAAATAACGGTTGATGCCAATCGATTGTCAAAGAAAAAATGGACATTCCCGTAAAAGCCTTTCAGAAACAAAATATCAGCCGGTTCTTTGTCCTGATACAGACAGGTATCAACCAGGGAGATGTCCGAAATCGAATGCATGAGCCAGGAGGCCATTTCCAGTGTTTTAGCACGGGTTTTTGAAAATCGGAAACCACCGGTATCTGAATACATCCCCAGATATAGCCAGATGGCATTTGCCGGCTCATAATATTCGGGATGATTAAATAGATATTCTGTTAGAATTTCGGAAGTGGATGAAGCCTGTGAATTGATATATCGGATGGCGCCATTTGTATTTTGCTGCACAGGATTGTGATGATCAATAAAAATGGTTTTGGAAAATTGAATGTTAATTAAGACTTTTGGAATACGTTTAATATCGTCGGTATCTAAAATTAATAAAAGCATGTTTGCCCCATCTTCTACCTGTCGGGCTAATTGCGCTTCAGGCAAAATTTCAGTGGCCTTCGCTGGTATCTTACCGTCCCAAAATATTTGATGAGAAGCGTCATACCGTTTGAGGATCGAGGACATACATTTAAGACTGGCAATTGCATCCCAATCGGGATTGGCATGTGTTGTTAAAATAATTTCATCATTCCACTGACTTAACAGTTTAAAAATATTTTCCATTGAGCGCCTGTTTCTCTGATTAGAAATTTGTCAAATTTATTTCGAAAATGAAAGATTTGGTAAAATTACAAATTTCAGACCATTTTTTAAATTGGGCATTTTCAGGGGCGCGACAAAAGTCTGGTAAATATTTAATTTATATAACTAATTGATTATATTAAAATTAATGATATAAAATTACAAACATTAAAGAAAATGTAATGAACTGAATAGATGGTTGGAAATTAACCAGTGATAAAAATCCGTTCAGATGGGTCGGAAAAAGGAAGGGTTTAATTTCAGAAAATATTTTGCCCGCAGATAGGACACTGTGGCGGATTTGGCGGTTTTATATTGATAAGCCGGGCAATTTCCTGTTTTCTTTTTTTGGTCAGGGATGTAATATTTGAAACAGCTTTCCCCAGCAGATGTCCCTGGACATAACGGACATAAAGTTCATTCACCAATTCTGACAGCGAAATTTTGATGAGTTCATCGACCCCTTCAACGATGATTTTCATCCCACCAATGACCGAAATATTACTCAGCCCTTTTAAATAGCGAATCACCGCCTTGCCCAGGTTTTGTTCAAACAGCAGGATGTCACGGTCAATTTTAATATAGGTGGGCAGCAGTCGATTTAATCGGGAGATAGAAGCCCAGCCGACGCCAAAATCATCGATGGCAAATTGTACCCCGTATTGATGCGATAACCGATTCATGTTGGTCCGGAAATCGTTTAAATAGTGGTTAATGCCGCCGTCGCCATTTATCGAAGTGGCCAGTGTTTTCTCGGAAATTTCCAGAATCAGGTGTCCATCACTGGAGAGTAATTTTTCCTTTTTGAGATGTTCAAGTTCTTTTTTGTAAATCGTACGTAACATGCTGTCTGGATAGACATTTACCGAGAGTGGCAGCCTCTCATTGCGTTTGGCAATTTGTGGCATGTAGGTTTCCAGCGATTTTCGCAGGCAATAGAGATCGAGTTCGGTTTGAAATTGAACACCCCATAGCTCGGCCGCCTTAAATAGTCTTGCGGGCAGCCCGTTATAAGGACTTCCGGCCGGCCGGGCTAACGCCTCCCAATTGGAGATAAAAATATCATCCGGATTATTGGACAAGTGGAGAATTGGCTCGAAATGCATCTCAATATGTTTAAGCTCTTCACTAAAATCATGAAAGCGTCGGTTGTACATATTATTGCTGACATATTTATAAACAAATTTTATCTCATCATAAATGGCGGAACGAACCGTAACTTCGGGTAATACTTTGCTGAATGAATTTGTAACCAGATAAAGCGAATTAAAAATGATGCCAATGACATCCTCAAGTAGAAAAAATTCTGAGAAGCTTAAGATCAGGATCAATGCCTCTTCTGTGTGATCGACGATGGGGATAGCGATACAATTATTTTTTTTCAGGCCTTTCAGATTTAGATGATCGAGTTTCATGAAACATGATTTGCCGGGTTCAAAATTGGGAAAGATGAAATTTTTTATAAAGTGCTGAATGGTTTCGAAATTTTCATTCTTTTCCAGATATGAGGTACTATTTTCATAGACAATTGTATAGTCATTTCCATTTTTTCGCAGGTAATAAATCAACTCGGCGTTCATCACCCGGCGTATCTCCTGCATAATAAAGATTGCCGGATCTCCATCCTGATGTTGAACCTGCCCGTCAAAATGAAGCAGCAGTTCATCAATAAAATTATCATATTTTTCCAATAAACTGGGAAGAGGTGTTAATAAAGAGTGACAGGGACTATTCTTCAATAAATAAGAGTTGGTATTTAATTCACAATCAATTGTTTTTGCCAGAAGCAGAAAATCAAAATAGCCCATATCTTCGACTGTCTTCTCCCCGATTTTTTTTAATACTTCACCCGAGAAAATATCCTTCCGATTATTTGCGGTGGTTTGATCATTTAATAAAGATGCAAATTCTTTGACTTCTTCAGGATTGATTTGTGAAAAAACGGGCAAAATTTTATTTTTTAATTTGCTTCGATCAGAAAAAATATTCAGTAACTCTCTTTTTGCCCATTTTCTTTTAAAAACATGTGGACTTAAAATAAGAATGCCATAACGTGCTGTTTCCAATCCTTGTTCTAAATCATTTGGTAAATTGTAACTCTCAGCTAATTTGAAATCCCTTAAACAAACGTTGATGTTATATTTCGTTAGTTTTTTCGCTAATTGACAGGCAATTTCCTGATCCTCGACGATATAACTGATAAAAATGTGGTAGCGCATGTTCTGGCCTCCGTTCTATCAAATAAATCCTCACAATCTATATTCTCTATTGCTTTTCGCGAAATCGAATTGACAAGGCTTATTATCTATGATTACAGAATTGTAATAAAATTGACATAATAAAAATTAATCAAGCATTAACTGGCAATTCACTTCATCAATTCAACCATATCTGTAAATTCATTTGAATTTCATGGTATTTATATTGTTTTTGTTAAAAATTAGATTGAATTAATATGAATTTTATTTAGAAAAAAATAACATACCGCCATTATTTACTTGAATAATCATAATTTTGTCAATTTATATTATTTTTTATTAAATGTCAATAAAAAAATTGAATCATATTGGCAAAATACTGCTTGTGAAATTGAGAATTGATGGCTGGTGGTTTTGCGATATTAAAAGGGAAACTCAATGCGAAAAAATAATCCAGGTAAGGGATAATTGAATTGATGAATCAGCCATTATTTAACACGTTTTTTAAATCGTAAAGCGCTGAGAGCCATGATAACAAGGCCGAAAGTCAGCATGATAACACCATCACGCCAGATATGTTGCAAGCCACTCCCTTTTAGGAATATTTCTCGAATTACCGCAATTAAATATCGCAGGGGATCGAGTTTGCTTAAAAATTGAATCCAGGCAGGCATATTTTCAATTGGGATGAAGAAGCCGGAAAGAATTAAAATCAGCACCATAAAAAACCAACTTAAGAAAAGTGCCTGCATCTGGGTTTGAGAGAGGGTTGAAATAAAAATTCCGAATCCGAGAGTTGATAAAATATAGATCAGCAGATAGAGAAAAAGCAAGCCGATACTCCCGACGATGGGGATGCCAAACCAGAGTTTGGCCAGAATCATGATGAAACTGGCGTCAACAAAGCTAATGATGATGTATGGGACCGTTTTCCCGATAATTAATTCTCTCGATTTAATGGGGGTTACCTGAAGTTGTTCCAATGTGCCATCTTCCTTTTCGCGAACGATGGCAATAGCCGTAAAAAACATTGAAAAAACCGTCATTAACATGGCAACGATACCAGGAACCATGAAATTTACACTTTCCAGGTTGGGATTATACCAGACTCGGGTTTCTGGTTCAATAAAATGGATGAGTTGCGCAATTTGTGGCTGCTGCTGAATGCGATTTACAAATAAATTTTCAGCAAAAGCCCGCACTATCTGACTCAAATACCCCATGGCAATCTGGGAACTGTTTGCATCCTCACCATTTACCAGAATTTGGATTGGTACGCTTTGGTTCGAGTTTAGTTTCTGCTCGAAATCATTAGGAATAACCAGACCTACTTTCGCCTGACCGCTATCCAGGTGTTTCCCAATTCGCTGATAGCCTGCGGTCGATTGGAGCAATCGAAAATACCCACTTGTCGAAATTTTTTCTATCAAGTCGCGACTTGTAAACGATTGATCTTGATCACAGATGATAATCGAAATATTTTTTACATCAGTCGTCACCGCATAACCTAAAATAAACATCATCACAATTGGCATGAAAATCATTGCCCGGAGCAGGGCCCGGTCTCGAAAAAATTGTCTAAATTCCTTATAAATTAAAAATTTAATTTTTCGCATTTTTACTCCAGTCTCGGCTTGAATCTTTTGGCACTAATTGCCAGAAATATCGTCCCCATGATTACCAGAAAAAGAACTTGTTCCCAGAGATATTGAATTCCGATTCCTTTTAAAATAATTCCACGCGAGATGATGAGAAAGTATTTTGCCGGGACAATGTAAGTAATTGCTTGCAGAATTGGTGGCATACTTTCAATGGGGAAGATAAAGCCACTTAACAGCATCGATGGCATGACCGTTGTTACCAGGGTAATGAGCATGGCCACCCGTAAACTCGGTGCGACCGTGGAAATTAGTAAGCCATAACTCAGGGATGCGTAAATATAAACAATGGCTAAGGCCACTAATAAAATAACACTGCCGCGAAAGGGAACGCCAAACCAGAGCACCCCCACCAAAATGATGAATATTCCATCAAGAAAAGCCAGGAGGATATAGGGAAGCACTTTGCCAATCACGATTTCAGTCGCTTTGATTGGGGATACCAGAATCTGTTCCAGCGTGCCCATCTCTTTCTCTTTCGCAATTGCGATACATGTCAAAAGGGCTGAAATCATGATTAAGATCATCGCGATGATGCCCGGGACAAAGAAGTAAATTGTTTTCAATTCCGGATTGTACCAGATATTGATGCGTATGTCCAGCGGCATTTGCAATTCAACAAAACTGAGTTCAGTACTTAAGTCAACTGTAATCAGGGAAATATAATTTTTAATAATGGTCGCAGATTGCGAATTGCTGCCGTCGATTAGGACTTGAATCCGGGTTGTGAAATTTTTTTGAATTGATTCGGCATAATTCCTCGGAATGATTAACGCCATTTGTAAATTTCGTTCTTTTATCTGGCTTTCGATTTCGTCCAGTTTTTGATAATAATCGACCAGAACAAAATAACCGGAACTGGTAAATTTTTCAATGAGCATTCGACTTTTTGCGCTCTGGCTATAATCGATAACACCCATTTTAATATTTTTTAAATCCGCATTGAAAGCATAGCCGAAAATGAGAATCATAAAAATCGGTAAAAAAAGGATAATCGTTAGCGATCGTGGATCGCGGATGATATGAATAAATTCTTTTCGAACTATGGGTATGATACGTGATTTCATTATTTTCCTTTCAATCCACCAATTAGCCTGTTTAATCATCAATTGATTAATTTGACGTTCTGCGCTCAACCAGGTGGATAAAGATATCCTCAATTTTTTCAGAATGATATTGTATTTTTAAACGCGTGGGTGTATCCAGCGCAATAATTTTCCCATCATACATAATTGACAGCCGGTTACAATATTCCGCTTCGTCCATATAATGTGTCGTGACAAATATCGTTTTGCCAGCAGCAGCCAGTTGATAAATAAACGCCCAGAATTCGCGTCGGGAGATTGGGTCAACACCGCCAGTTGGTTCATCCAAAAAGATAATGGCCGGATCATGGATAACCGCGCAACCCAATGCCAGCCGTTGTTTCCACCCCAGAGGGAGGGCACCGGTCAGTCGATTACCCCAGTCTTTCAAATGCATCTGTTCCAGAATTTTCTCTTCAGCCTCCTGAAGCTGGCTATTGGACAGATTATATACTCCGCCGAAAAAGCGAATATTTTCACGGATTGTCAGGTCATTGTAAAGTGAAAATTTCTGAGACATATAGCCAATGTTCTGCTTGATTTTTTCAGATTCACGCATAATATCAAAATCACCGACCCGTCCCTCGCCAGCCGTTGGAAGCAAAAGGCCACAGAGTATTCGGATGGTCGTCGTTTTTCCTGCCCCGTTCGCCCCTAAAAAGCCAAAAATTTCGCCTTTATAGATATCGAACGATATGTCATCGACCGCGACAAACTGATTAAATTTTTTGGTTAAATTTCGGACTGTTACTGAATATGCAGACATAACGTCTCATTTCCTGTTTTACAATTTTTAAAAAATATAAAACTCATTTCCTTTTAAACATCAACAACAAAACGAATTCTTACGCATTATGTATGACGTTTTTTAAATTCATTAACCTTGCTCACGTAAACTACGCTTACTGCTTCATCAATTCTATAAAAATATCCTCAATGCCGGCAGGGATTAATTTTATCCGAATATTGTGATACCCCTGCTTTTCGAGAAATTGCCTGAGTTCAGTTTCAGGTTTATGATTTAAAGGAAATGCCAAATGCAATTTATCACCAAAAATTTGAATATTTTTAATATTATCGAAATTTTGAAGAACAGAAACCGCCTCAATGATTTTTTCAGCCCATACCTCTAACAGGGAATAGGGGTAAAATTTCACCAATTCACCGGGTTTGCCAACTGTGAGAATTTTTCCTTTGTGCATAAATGCCACCTGATCGCATTTCAACGCTTCGTCCATATAGGGGGTGGTGACAAAAATCGTCACCCCCTGATCTTTCAGTGATTTCAGGATGCGCCAGAATTCCCGACGGGATACGGGATCAACACCGGTTGTTGGCTCATCCAGAAATAACAGCTCCGGTGTGTGAATTAAAGTGCATGAGAGCGCTAATTTTTGCTTCATTCCGCCGGAAAGTGCACTGGCACGTCGCCTTTGAAACGGTCCTAATTTACTAAATGCCAGTAATTCCTGTAGGCGGGTTTCACGATCCTGATGCGGTACCTGAAACAGGTCAGCGAAAAAACGCATGTTTTCAGCTACCGTTAAATCTGGGTAAAGCGAGAAACGCTGCGGCATATAACCTACTATCTGACGAATTGCCCGATAATCGTTTACCACATCCAGATTTTTGATGCGACACGATCCGGTATCTGGTACCAGCAGGGTACCGAGTGTTCGAATGGTGGTGGTTTTGCCAGCACCGTCCGGACCCAGAAGACCAAACATTTCACCCTGATTAACGGAGAGGTTAATCTGATCAACAGCTTTTATTTCACCATAGCTTTTAGAAAAATTTTCGATTTGAATGTACATATTTGTCGTTTATTTATAATAAGAAGACATCAATACTATTTTTTAAAAATGTCTGCCGGCATGCCAATTTTTAAAATTCCATCCGGATTTGGGACCAATAATTTGACTGCATAAACCAAATTGGTTCGGGCTTCTTTTGTTTGAACATTTTTAGGGGTAAATTCTGCTTTCGGCGAAATCCAGATAATTTTGCCCGCAAAAATTGTATCGGGGTAGGAATCGACCTGAATCGATAGTTCTTCCCCTAATTTTATTTTACCCAGATCAATTTCGGCAATATAAAGTTTGATTTCCATTTCATTTAAATTGGCAATCTGCACCAATGCGCCACCGGGATTAATAACTTCACCGGGTTCTTTCAATTTTTGAATAATAATGCCATCCAACGGTGAAACGACGGTTCCATCGGCAATTTGACGTTCCAATAAAGCCGATTGAGCATCTAATTGTTCCTTTTTGGCGACTAGTGTTTGACTGCGTAAACGGGCGCTTTTTAAATTCTTTTCAGCTAATTCGTACTGACTTTGCAAATCATCCATCTGTTGTTGTGAAATTGACTTTTGATCAAAAAGTGTTTTGAAACGATCATAGCGTGTTTTAATATTTTCAAACTGAATTTGTGCCTGTTGTTCCTGTTCGCGGGCAATGGAAAGATTTAAATTCAGTTCATGCATTCCAGCTTCAATTGGCTGTTTTTGTAATTCAATTTTTTCCACATCAATTCGGGCAAGAATCTGATCTTTTTGAATGCTTTGACCTTCTTCAACAGGCATTTCGAGAATCTGTCCCAATGTCTGGGCACTTACCAGCACTTCGCGGGCTTCAAAAGTACCCGTTCCATAAATCTGGTAAACCGCTTTCTCACATTGTATGATGCTAACTGCCAGAATCAGCGGCAGAAACTTTAAAAAGTTTTTCATGCGTCACTCCTGGTATTTCTATCTTTTAATTTTTCGACTGGTCAGCTGAATATTATTTGTTGAATAATTTAATTTGCATCGACTTCAGTGCGACAGGCGCGCAAGTAGTCATAATTTGCTATCTGGAGATCAATTTGATATTGAATTTTTTGCAAACGACTCCGGGTGAGTTCAGCTTCGGCATCCAGGTATTCGGAATTGGTGATGATACCCTGTTGGTAGCGATTTTCGACAATTCGAAAATTTTCTTCAGCCTGATCCAGCATTTTTTGGGAAATCTGATATTGTTGCTGCGCCTCTTCTAGGCGTAAATGCGTTCTTTGAACATCGGCCTCGAGCATTTGCCGCACTTGTTGATAACCCAGCTCTAACTCTTTTGTTGCCACCAGGACCTGCTGAACACGAGCTGATTTCTTCCCCCAGTCCCAAATATTCCATTGCAGGTTTAAGCCGACAACCCAATAATCCATCCACTCATTGTGAATCTGATCCAAACCTGGCTTGCCATAAATATAACGCCCAAATAAACCGATACCCGGCCAGTACGCACCTTGCAAGGCTTTCCGTCGAAAATCGAGCGCGTCCATCTGTTTTTTAAAGCCCAATGCCTCGGCTTTTTGATCGGGATTTAAGGCGACTGCCGAATTTATATTGACCGCTGGCCATGCATCCGTTTGATAAATCGGTTGAATTTTTGTTTTTAAATCCAGATTTAAAAGCAATGAAATGGCCATTTGTGCCAGTTCGATGTTTTTCTGTGCCTGCGTCAAGAGTAATTGCGCTTGTGAAAGCTTGACTTCGACCGTAAGCACTTCATTTTTGGTAACCTGGCCTTGTTGATAAAAATTATTTACATCTTTCAAATGTGCCTGAATTTGTTCTATGGATGTTTCGCTAACTTTTTTAAATTCAAGCGCTTTGATTAAATTAAAAAAGCCTTTTTGGGCTTCAAACTGAATTCGATTCTTTTGGACACGATACTGCCACCGGGCGGCCAAAAAATCCTGATGGGCGGCTTTTGTCGAATTTGAGATCATCCCGCCCATAAAAATGGGTTGACTGATTCCCAATGCAAACTCATAACTATCATAATCACCAAAGCGTATTTTTGGGGACGGTATTGCAAATGGCAGGTTCGGGATGGAAAAATTTATTTCCATCACGTCACTGATTCGTTTATAACCTGTCTGAAAATCCGCCGAAGCCCATTTGGGGGATTGGGCTTCCTGCTGCGCCGCCTTAAAACGTGCGATTTTTTGATGCTCACGTTTCAAATCCAGATTTTCTTTTAATACCATCTCGACGACATTTTCCAATGTTATCGTTATCACTTTTGATTGTGAAGAAAGAAGTAATGGCGTCATCAAAAAAATGACTCCTATTTTAAACCACTGCATAATCATCCTCCACTCACTTTTGGGAAGGTTTCAGGATTCCATATAATAAAAGATCACCTACGGCTTTTTTTCGTTCCTCCAGAAATGTTGTTTCGTTTTCTGTAATTCCCGGAAAAATTTTACTAAAAAGTGGAAACGCAAGAAAGAAAAAAACATTCATCGAAATAACGCTGATAATCGTTTGCATCGGATTATGTTCCCGTATTGTCCCTTCTTCCATGCCCTTCAGGATTACCTGGATAAAACGTTCCGGAAATTGAAATCCTTTTTTAATCGCCTGTTCAAAGTTTTCAAAAAAGGTTTCGTTCCCGCGTAATAATTCATATCCCAACAGTTTTAAAAAATCACGATTTTGATGAATAAAATTAATATGTTGTTCAATGAAAAAACGGATTTGTTCTTCGACTGGATGCGTACTATTGATAATATTCGTTACGGTCTGGAAAAACTGGGAAAATGTTGATCGAATAATTTCTTGATATAAATTTTCTTTATTGCGATAATAATAATGCAGCAAAGCCTTGTTCACACCGGCACGATCGGCGATCTCCTGCATTCTGGCCCCGTCAAGTCCCTTTTCAACGAACACCTGCCGGGCCGCATTTAATATTTTTGCTCGCGTATCTTCTGTTTCGATTGGTGACATGTTTTTAAATTTATTAAATTAACCAGTTGATTTAACCAAAAAGTTTAACCATTTGATTTAACTATATGGTTATATATAATCTTTCTCTTTCAATTTGTCAAGAAAAATTTTTAACTTTTTTGAAATTTTGGGGAGGATGTGTTGGTTGTTTTAAAAGTAAAAGGAATATTAATTTTGTTTAAAACGCGATGAAGCGAAATTTTAATGCGATTGGGTGTATTTGATTCGACTTTCTAAAATGCCTGTCTCAAAAAGAACCACCTGATAGATAAGTGGCAGGCAGGGGAAAAAATAATTATTATTAAATTAATAAAAATCAATAGGTTATATTTTTAAAAAGTACGGTATACTTTTTGTAAGGAAAAAGAAACTTATTTAATTTTTTAGCGAAGAGAGAAAATTTTAATGGGAATATGGAGTCCTCCCGATGTTAATAAAACGACCAAAAGATGAAATCATGATAAAAATAGCTTATTTTGGTCCTGGAATGAGCGGTAAAACTACCAATTTAGAAAAAATTCAAGAAATTGTTGGAAAAGATTATGCCAGTGAGCTTACCAGCATCCGTACTCAAAATCACCGCACGCTTTTTTTTGATTATATGCAATTAAAAATCGGACCAGTCTATGGGATAAATCCAGTGATCAATCTTTATACTGTTGCTGGCCAGGATTTCTATCATACGACACAGGAAATTATTCTGGCAGGGGTCGATGGATTGGTTTTTGTTGCTGATTCACAACCAGATCGAATGATGGATAACGTTCTGTCATTTAATCAATTAAAACGTTGTTTGAATAGTGCAAAATTAGACTGGATGAAAATATCAACTGTTTTACAATGTAACAAACAGGATCTGGAAACCGCGTTGGAGCCTGAAGCGATTCAAGACCGATTAGGGGCTGAAAAGTTGCGTTATCTCCCTGCTGCGGCGATTCATGGAATTGGTGTCATTGAAACATTGCGGGAAGTTTTATTGATGGTAATTTCTGCGAATGTGAAATAGTCATTTATGGGTAATTCAAAAATGTAATGATGTTTAATATTTTTATGAGTTTTACAGACAAGAGGGGGATTTTATGAACAATAATTTTGTATTAAATTCTGAATTAATGTCCAAAATCAATCAGATTATCAATGAGATAAAAAGTGCTGCTGAAATCGACTGCGTCATTTTGACTGATCAAATTGGTCAATTAATTGCCTGGTATAAACGGAATGAGGCGATTCCGGTTGAAAATCTGGCGGCCCTGATGGGAGGGTATGTTGGCGCTGTTGAAAAAATAGCAACTGGAATTCAGGAAAAGGACGGATTTGAATTCAATTTGCATGAAGGCAGAAATTTTGCCATTATCATCACGCCAATTTCTAACACTTTTTTGCTTGGAATTAGCTATCATCGTTCGATTGCGACAGGCAAAATTCGGATGTTAACGCTACAGGTAGCGACGGACCTGGAAAAATTGGCAGATGCTTATAATGAACAAAATTCGATAGAAAAATCGTTGCATTTGAAAAAAAATTTTTCAGATAAATTTACAAAACAGTTTGATAAAATGATTACCAAAAAGAAAGTTGAACAGTATCAAATTGATCTCGCCAGACCCACCCCAATCAAATCTGCTTAATTAAATCGTTCTATCTTTTTGAAATCCTATCGAAAAATAATAAAAAATGTTAAAACCAGTAAAATAACCAATATTCCCGGGATGAAAATACTTAATTCGATTTTAGTACTATAATTTTGTTTAACGGGCAGATTAATCGGTTCTTTCAATGGTTTTAATAAAGTTATTCCCAGCATAATTAAATTCAGAATCGCAAAAGTCCACAGCATCCGATGCAGGTAGGGAACACTTGCATAAAGCCAATGAAAAAAACCATAAATGGGTGCACTCAATAAGAGAGCTGCTTCGCCTGCCAGAGCTGGTGCACGTTTGAAGATGAATCCAAAAATAAAGACCGCGACGATACCCGGAGAAAGGTATCCCTGGAATTCCTGAATGAAGCTGAAAACGCCCTTAAAACGCGGATCGATCAAAAAAGGTGCTAAAATGCAGCCGATAACTAGAAAGACCAATGTCATGATCCGGCCAATTTTTACCTGACGATGTGGTGATGATTTGGGATTGAGATAGCGCGCATACAAGTCGATGGTGAAGATAGTTGAAGCTGAATTGAGCATTGAAGCCAGCGAGCTAATAACGGCGCCGGAAATCGCCGCGAAAATAAATCCCCGCAAGCCAATCGGGATGAGATTACGGATCAGCATGGGATATGCCTGGTCGGTTCCGGTCAACTGGTCAGCATAAAGTTGATGTGAAATAATTCCCGGCATGACGATCGCAAATGGAACCAACAACCAAAGGGCTGCGGCGAAAATGATTCCGTACTGTCCCTGACGCAAATTTTTGGCAGCCAGGGTTCTTTGAACGATAAATTGATTCAGCCCTGTATAATACAGATTGGGAATCCACATTCCGCCAATAAGTACCGCCCAGGGTAATTCCGGATGATCGAGGGGCAGGATCATGTGAAGTCGTTCGGCGTTATGACTCACAAAAGAAGACCAGCCATTGACGGCATGGAGGCCAATAAAAAAGGTAATTAATCCCCCGATTAGGAGGGCGCCACCCTGTACCAGGTCGGCCCAGGCCACTGAGGATAACCCCCCCCAGGTCGTATAGATAGCTGCAATGAAGGCAATCCCCCAGATACCATAATGGAGCGGAATTCCAAAAATTGTTTGGAGAGTCAAACCGCCCGAATATAATACGGCAACAATGGTGACACAGGCGTAAATGATAACTGTTGCGAACGACATTAAAGCACGCGTCAAAGGGCTGTAGCGATATTCCAGATATTCTGGCATGGTATAAATGCCGGCCCGTAGAAAACGCGGGAGAAAAAAGAATGCCACCAGAATAATGGCAATCGCCCCAATCAATTGCCAACCACTCACGGCCAATCCGATATTGCCCGCACTTTGACCGGCCATTCCAACAAATTGTTCAGTTGAAATATTGGCAGCGACAATCGATACCCCGATGATCCACCAGGGGAGATTGCGTCCTGCTAAAAAGTAGCCTTCACTGCTTTCATCTTGACGTCGTTTCCATAAACCGAGCGAAATGACGACCATGAAGAAGAGAATAAAAATGATAATATCAACAGCCTGTAGCGTCATTGGTCTTTTTCCTTTTTCATACTTGTTCTGATTCAGGGTTTATTCGAGAAAACAGGAAAATTATTTTGTGTAATAAAAAGAGGCGCTTTCATCAAGCCCCGATCAAAATTATATTTATTCTGTAAAATAATAAATTCGGGTCAGCCATTTTGAGCTATCTGGTTCACTTGCCGGATCAGTAACATATTCTTCCATTACCGGCGCTTTTTGTTTTAATCCATTTTTCGCGAAATAGACATCAAAAGCAAAATGGGCATTTTCGATTTTTTCATAAGAACCATAATAATCAATAAGATAAGACTTCGTTGCCGGGAGTTGAATTGTGGTTATATCGCCAACTTTTTTGCCCGTGGGAATTGGAATAGCTGCTGCCATATCAAAAACATTCATGGTTTCATCCCAGGAATAATACAGCCCCACAGGCGCACCGGTCATGGTCACTTTTGCCTTGCCCATCGCCTCCATAATTTTTCCGTATGATTGGGTGAAAAACTCCTGAATTTTTTCGGTGGGGACCTGCTGTTGAATCACGGCATAGTTATGGGCTGGAAAATCAATCTGTTGAATTTGAAATTTATTGATTTCAGCCATCTGTTCATTCACGCGCTGTTTTAAAAGTGCCAGCCCTTTTTCAAAATCGCCACCAACCATTTTATCGATATTCATGATCCAGTTAATGATACTCCCAAAGAACTTCTCTTTTCCAAACATGCCCCAGGTGACTTTCGTACCCGCTGTTTCTGGTGCCAGCCGCATATAGCCATCGGCTTCGCTTTCCCAGGGCTTAATAAATTGAAGATGATAAGCGATTTCTTCATTGGATTTGATTCCTGTATTTGTCATTATTCCTTCGCCAACATCTTTTCCGGTCCATTTATAAAATGAACCTTTTGTCCCATCGACCCCTTCGTAAGTTACTTTCATGGTGGAATCTATATTTGCCCAGGGCGACCAGGGCTGCCAATTTTTCCAGAATTGAACATGGCGAAAAACGATGAGTTGTGGGGCGTCAATAGTGATAGAACGTTCCACGACATATTCTCTTGGGGCAAATAAACCGAGAACTAATATAATTAAAATAAGAACAAGTAGGATAATTCCAATTATTTTAAGGGCTTTCATAAGAGCTCCCGAAATCATATATTCTGAAAAATAGATAAAATTGAATTAAAAAATGACGGATTAAAAATTATCATTAATTTTTATAAAAATCAAGAGGTTTATGGGGAATGCTGAATGAAGAATGCTGAATGTTGAATGAACAGGAGCGTTTGTTTTCAACATTCAGCATTTTATGGTTATCAATAGCGAATCCATTTGATGGCTTCGACCAGCGAGGCTTTTTTGCCGTACATGAGGATACCAATCCGATAAATTTTTGCGGAAAGGTATACCATCAGAATGGTCGAGAAAGTCATGGTAAAAATGGACAAAATCGCGCCGGATGGTAAGAGGGGATCAGAAACAGCAATTCGGGCAAACATGACCAACGGGGTCACAAAAGGAATCAATGAAATCCAGAATGCCGATGTCGTATCCGGTGTTTTAATGACGGTGAACATGATGAAATAGCCGATGAGAATCACAAAAATCAGCGGTAATTGAAATTGTTGACCCTCATCTTCGGTGTTGACCATGGCACCAATCGCGGCATACATTGCTGCGAAAAAGAAAAATCCCAGGAAAAAGAAGATTAGCATAAAACCAAAAACCGACCATGAAAATTGAATCTGCTGCAGTTCGCTGATAAAGTCCGGCGAAACGCCACCAAAGGCCGCAAAAATACCCGCGCTATAAACCACAGCAACCAAAATCATAAGCCCGATGACGGCTAACTGGGTTAAACCCAGGCCACAAATTCCAATGATTTTCCCCATCATAAGTTCAAATGGACTAACTGAAGAGAGAATCATCTCGGTGATACGCTGGCTCTTTTCCTCAATCACGCTCCGCATGACCATCTGGCCATAACCCATTATCATTAAGAGGATTAAGTATGCCAAAATATAGGTCAGGACAAAGCTGGAAACGATGCCTTTTTTAACTTCACCAGTTTGTGTTACCTGTTGGCTGACCAGTTCGACCCGGCCGCGATTCATTTCGTTGCGAATATCTTCAGCCGTAAATCCTTTTCGCTCCAGCCTTTTATTGGTAACGATTCGTGACAGCGCCTTTTCGAAATCACTCTGCTCCTCAAAGTTGGAAACATTCCGGGCGGAATAGCGAACTTTGGCAGAATCGAGCACGTTTTCCGGAATTATCAAATAGCCATCGGCTTTTTTATTTCGGATTTCATCCTGAAAATTTTTAATGATTGCGTCCAGACTGTCAGGCGTTACTTTTACTTCGGTAAACTGATATTCAGGCGTCCCGTCACTCAGCTTGCCATCAAGACTTTTCGCAAATTCCGGATAAATTTGATTGGTCCAGTCGATCACATAATAAACGCGGGTAGTTGGCTGGAGCAATTTTCCAAAAATAAAAACACCACCAAAAATAAAAACTAAAAGCAAAGGGAAGATAAGCGTTCCAATAATAAAACCTTTGGTTTTAAACCGAGTCATATATTCCCGGCCAATGACAGCAAAAATTTTTCGACTCATTCCTGAACTCCTCCCTTTGATCGATTTATCGTTTCAATAAAAATTTCATTCAATGATGGTTCTTTGATTTCAAATTTACGAATTCGGGCAACTTTCATGGCTTCACTCAGCAATTTTTGTGAATCGCCGTTTTCATTGAGCTGAATTTCCACGTAACCACCATAATTATTATATTTTTTAATTTCTGAGGATGTTTCTAAAAATGAGTCATTTCCATCATATTCAATATGGATATTCAGTCGACCGTAACTCTGCTTGATTTGCCCCAGATTACCCGCCAGGACTTGCTTTCCCTTATCAATCAGAAAAATTTCTTCGCATAGTTTTTCCGCACTTTCCATTTGGTGGGTTGAAAAGATGATCGATGTTCCGGTCTCTTTCATTTCGAGCATAATATCTTTTACAATATTGGTATTAATCGGATCGAGCCCACCGAATGGTTCATCCAAAATCAGCAGTTTGGGATCATGCAGAATTGTTCCGATAAATTGTACTTTCTGCTGCATCCCTTTCGAGAGCTCTTCCAGCTTCTTCGTTTTCCATTCTTTTATTTCAAGTCGCTCAAGCCAATAATCAATTTTTTTCATGGCCGCCGATCTTGACATTGATTTTAATTTTCCTAAAAATATTAAAAGCTCGCCAACTTTCATCTTCCGATAAAGGCCGCGTTCTTCCGGCAGATAGCCAATGTGATCGGTGGCGCTATTTGAATTTTTATGCCCCAGAATGCGAATTTCACCTGAATCCGGAACAATGATATTCATAATCATCCGAATTGTCGTGGTTTTACCAGCCCCATTGGGTCCCAAAAGTCCCCAAATAGTTCCTTCTTCTAAAGCAAACGAAATTTCATCCACCGCTTTGAAATTTCCAAATGCTTTATTAATTTTATTGACCTCCAGTACTTTCATTCAGACCTCATAATTTAGTTAGTTGATTGAAATGTATATTGTTAAGGAGAATTACATTGTCGATAATATAGCCTTCATCTAGAAGACGTCAAATTATTATTTTTAATCCTCACTTTTTCATTCCAAATAGGCTTTTCGACGATTAAACGATAAAATCGTAATCCCTGAAAAGACGACAATGATGAAAATAAATTGAACGATGCCTGTAAATCCTTGAAAAAATTGGTGATAAACTAAATAATCAATTGTTGAAAATATTGTATGAGAGGTTGAACCAGTTTGTTTAATCTGTTTAATTGCAATGAGTGTTAATAAATTTACTCCCAGACCAAGGAGAAAAATACCGATTAAAATCCGCTGAACATTTCCCCCTAATTTACGAAAAAAAACGAATAATAAATCGCGGCTGATGAAATAGTAACCGATCACAGGGAATAGGATCAAATTTGTTGTGTCGCCGGTTTTACTGA
>DYKB01000126.1 GCA_020722815.1 Caldithrix sp.
TTTTTGTTTTTTGTCCCTTATCTTATAAGGAGGGTAGGCCTTTTTTCCATATCTATTTATTTTTTTCTAGTTAAAAGAAAAAAATGTTGAAATCTTTTACACTATCGTATCCACTCAAAGGAGGCTTTCATGTTTTTGCATCAAAACGTCAGATCGAATTACCCCAAATTTTTGGGCTCAGTGCTTTGCCTGTTTCTCTTCCTCCACGTCGCTGCCTTCGGCGCGACTACTCAAATCGATATTAAACCCTTGTGGGAACTACATGTCGATATGGTTCTGGAAGGTTCGGCAATGGTTACTGATTTAAACGGTGACGGTGACGACGAAATTCTAACCGCGGCTTACGAAAACATCATTGTCGTCGACGGTACCGGCAAGGAACTGTGGCGTTTTGATTCCCGCGGGCGTTACTCTACCTGCCCGGCCATTTTGGAGCGAGAAAACAAGTCCCCGCTGATTTACGCCGCCGACAATACCGGCATGTTTACCTGTCTGGATGGCGCCGGAAAAGTGGTATGGCAAATTGACTGCGATCCGGTTTTTTGCGCCTCCCCGGCCATTGCCGATTTGGACAACGACGGAAAATTTGAAGTGATTCAGGGAGATAAAAAAGGAAATGTCAGTGCGTACAACGCCCTGACCGGCGCGCGAAAGTGGCAGCAACTGGTCGGCATCGATTGTTCCGCGCCAGCGGTTGGCGATTTGAACGGAGACGGCGAACCGGAAATAGTTATCGCCACCGGCACCGGAAAAGTAGTGGCGCTCGCTTCGGCGGGAAAAATTCTATGGGAATTTAACGTCGGTGTGCCTTCGCAAGACTGGGCGACGTGCTCGCCGGTGATATTTAAAAATTCCACCGGTCAGGTCTGCGTTGTCGCCGGTTCGCAGGAAGGACAGTTTTTTTGTCTCGACGCTCGGGGGCGGATTATCTGGAAACGCCGCACCCGGGGGGCAATTGCCTCAACAATTTCGGTGGCCGATTTTGACGTGGACGGTTGCGCGGACGTGTTTGTTGTAACCCAACTGGGCGTGCTGTACCGTTTTGATGAAAACGGGCGGGTGCTCTGGGATATTGACACCCAATGCCGTAGTCTGGCTGCCGGAGCAATTTTTGATGGGGACGGCGACGGTGCGCTCGAATACGCCCTCTGCACGCAGCAGGGGAATCTGCTAGTCTTTTCAAATGCCGGCGAGGTGGTTTTTAATCATCAGTTCAACACCCGAACCATCAATGTGACGCCGGTTTTGGGGGATATCGTTCCGGAGCGCCCCGGACTTGAAATGGCGCTTACCGGGGGCGAAGGTGGTCTCGTTTACTGCCTGGCGACACCGGCACCAAAGAATACCCCCAGTCCGTGGCACGGTTATCGGGGAAATAATTGGCAGACAGCCGCCTGGTTTGATTTGGCCAGCATCAAATCAGTTCAAATGTTTCCGGAAAATCTGAGTTGGGACCAGATTTTTACCGGAACCGAGGTGACCTTTCGGATCGAGAATCCGGGAGTGGCTACCGGGATGCTAAAAGCTGAAGCCAGTTGTTTCCGTCCTGACGGCTCCCTGCAATCTGCGGTCGGGAAAGTTTTGGGGCATCACGGGCTATTGAAACTGCCGGTAACCATTTCAGCACCGGGTGCCTACCAGTTTGAATGGGCCCTTTCGGACGCTGCCGGAAAAATTTTGGTGCAGGGCGCGCGCCAGTTGACCCTGCAACCGTTTTTGAATGATCAGTCACTGGTGCAGCGGGCGATTTTGGTACTAAAAGAAACGACAGCGGCGCTGTCTGCCGATCAATCGCCGAAAGGTTTAAAAGCTGCGTTGCAGCAGGAATCGCAGGAGCTTCGCAATGAGGCCGGTGTCCTGGGGTTGCTTCAGGCTGCAGCACCGGGTGCCACACCGGAATTTAGCGAAAAATTAAATTCTCGCACCGCCGCGCTAAACGAACGCGCACGGCGGGCGCTGACTTTGGCCCGTGTCGCCGAATCGATTGTGCAAAATGCACCGAAAAGCCAGTTTGTCGCTTTTGAAGGGATCATTTGGGAAAATCTCGACGTGGACCGCCAGCTTCCGTCTGAAGTGAAAATCCCGTTAAAAATCGAACGTCGTTCCGTTCCCGGCGAGCACGAACCGGTTTCTCTGAAATTACTCAACGTGACGCTGGAACCGATTGCGGTGGAATGTAAAATTCAGCAAAAAAGCGGCAAAGCCAACATCACGGCCTTTGAAGTCAAGCCGGTTCCCACCAACCAAAAATTAACTGCCTGGGATCCGATTGTACCACTGGGAAAAAACAAACTGGAAATTCCCGCGCAGGAAACCCGCGAAATCTGGCTGGACATTGATTTGGCGGATGCCGTCGCTGGACAGCAGGAAATAGAAGTCGTGCTGAGCACCGGCAAGAGTGAAAGCCGGGTGCAAATGGCCCTCGAAATATTACCGTTTGAAATGGCCGGGTACGATTTGATGCGGCTTTGTTGCTGGGCTAACTATAGCCGTGCCGCCGTGAAAGATTTGCTGGCGCACGGAAATACCGTTTTTACCTGCTCCCTGCCACCGGTAAAAATGACCCGCGAAGAACCGCTGAAACTGGAAATTGATTTTTCATTGCTGGACGAGTTAACCGAATCGATGAAAGGATTTGATGTTTATTTGCTGATGTCCGGCATTCCGCAACTCGGCGTTCCGTCGGAAGAAGCCGCTTACGTACCCCGGCTGAAGCAGTATTTGGATGAAGTTTTTCAGTATCTGGCAGCACGGGGCATTACGGAAGACAATGTTGCTCTGTACCCGTTCGATGAACCCGGCGGCCACGGCTGGGATACGGTCAATAAATACATTGCGTTTGCCAAACAGGGATTGAAAGCACGGCCTGGTTTGAAATTTTACGTGAACGGTGGCGGAGATGTGGCGATGTTTGAGGCCTTCAATGAAATTGCTGCGATTTGGTGTCCCGGCTACTACATCTTGTCAGAAGATGTACCGTTGATAAATTTTCTGCGGAAATCCGGCAAGCTGTTATGGACGTATGATTGCGGTTACTCTTACTCGCGACCGATTGGCGCGAACATTAAAACGATTAATGTGGCGGCACAGTACCGGTTGCCGGCGATGTACGCTTTTACGTTAGGCGGAACGGGAATTGGCTACTGGTGTTACAATGTTGGCCCGTCAATGTGGGATCCGATTGAACTGGAATACCCGCTGGTGTACCAGAATGAAGACGGAACCCCGACTTCCTCCCGCCGCTGGGAAGCCGTGCGCGAAAGCATGGAAGATACACGTATTTTAATCGCGCTGCGTGAAAAATTGAATGAGCCGGCAGTGAGTGCCGCAGCTAAAGCGAAAATTCACCACTTGCTGGAAGAAGTTCTGCCCGTGTACGCAACGCAGTCACTCAACGAGGCGAAATTTGGCGTCGCACGCTACGTGCTGGATGCGTCGAATAATGACGCAACCGTGGAAAAATTGCGCAAGGAAATTCTGGATTGTGTAGAATTGTTGAGGCAGTAGGTTTGATTTGGTTTGAACGAAAAATTTGCATCCTCTCCGTAAATCAGACCAGGACGGTTTAAAAAAATCAAAAATCGACAATCATCAATCAGCAATCGTCAATAATAAAGTGATTGCTGATTGATGATTTCTGATTGTGGATTTTTGAGTGACAAATCCCTTGTCATGTAAATATTGGTTGGCAAAATGATGAAAAGCGTAAAAGCATAAAAAATGTATAAAAGTACCTGATTTTATAAGATAATAACGCTAAAATTGCACAATAACATTATTGTTGTTATCGTGCAAATTTCACGTTATTATTGGAGAAAAATGGATGGACGCTGTTCGTGATTATTTAACGAAAATCCTGGGGATTCAATGTCTGTTCCTGTTTCATCTGGGTACTGAGAATGTCGGGACACTTCCTTACACGAACCTTGCCGCCGATAACAAACAATATTAGGCGATTGAACGGGAAGATTTTCCGGTTTTTGCTGGACACGGGGAACTGGCAAAATGGCGGAGAATGAGAACGAAACCGGCACCTTTTGAACTCACCCCCGGCCCCCTCTCTTGAAAAGAGAGGGGGAGAAACCGGTTTCTCCCCCTTCTCTTCGCAAGAGAAGGGGGGATGAGTTCAAACGCGCGACTGGCAAAAATTTGGCACTTTTTAGCGCTCTATTCCAATTTAACATCCTCTCCCCGTGTCCAGTACCCAGATATGCGGCAAGATCAGCCCAAGGGGAGATGGTTAGGGTGAGGGGTCGGATTTTTGTTTAATTAAAAAGAGTCCGGTAGCAAAAACTCGATATCCAGGGACTCAATACTGAAACTAAAAAATACTAAAGATTCCTATCTTTCAAATACAAAATCTATTCTTTTCTGTGACCTCTCATTTCAGTGGCCATATAAAAATTTTTCATTTTCAGATAAAGATCTTAAATTAGCCGCTCATACTGGTTTAGGGTTCGGTGACGGTATATTAAAATGTTAACAAAAATTAAACTTTTTCATACTTCAAACGTAAATAAAATTTCGCACCTAATTTCCATTTTATTCAAAATTAACAAAAAGAGGAGCAAAACGATGAAACATTTCAGGGCTGTTCTCATTTTTATCATGATTTTATCTTTCACAGCCATGGCCGAAGAAGGCATGTGGCTGATGAATCAAATCAAGCAACTGGATCTTAACAAAAAGGGATTAAAGATTAAAGTTGAAGACATCTATAATCCCGGCAAAACCAGCCTTACCGATGCGATTGTCTGGTTAGGTGGTTGCAGCGCTTCTTTTGTGTCCCCGGATGGATTGCTACTAACCAATCACCATTGTGCGTATGGCGCGCTGCAACGGGCATCCTCCAAAGAAAATGATTATATCACCAACGGATTTTTGGCAAAGAATCGTTCGGAAGAGCTTGAAGCCATTGGTTCGACGGCTTCTGTATTGCAGGAAATGCGTGACGTAACCGAAGAAGTCCTGAAAGCTGGTGAAGGGATCACCGATCTGGTGGAAAAGGATAAAAAAATTGCCGCCAAAACGGCTGAAATGACCAAACAGATTGAAGGGGATCGCGATGATATTCTGGCGCGGGTTGCTTCAATGTATAATGGCAAACAGTATCTGCTTTTTGTTTACAAACGTTATCGGGATGTGCGAATTGTTTATGCCCCCCCGCTTTCAATTGGCAAATATGGTGGTGACATCGATAACTGGATGTGGCCGCGCCATACGGGTGATTTTACCTATTTTCGGGTTTATCAGGCACCGGATGGTTCTGGCGCAAAATATAGTAAAGAAAACGTTCCGGTTAAACCGAAAAATTATCTGCGAATTGCGACCACGCCCTTGAAAGAAGGCGATTTTACCTTTATTATTGGATTTCCCGGCAATACCACCCGCTGGCGAACTTCCAATTCCGTGGCCTGGAATTTAAAATATCAATATCCGGATCGTATTCAAAATTTCAAAGAAATGATTGACCTGATGGAGGAAATCACGAAAGATAGTCCTGAAGGTAAAATTAAAGTCGCCAGCAACATTGCTGGCTTGAATAATGTAATGAAAAATTACCAGGGCAATCTGGATGGCATGAAGAAGACTAATTTCCTGCAGCGGAAAATCGATTTTGAAAAAGACTTTACCAAATTCATCAATAGCGATCCAAAATTGAAAAATGAATACGGCGACGTTCTGGATCAAATTAAAGCCCAGTACGATGAACTGGAGAAAAAGCGCGAACGGGATGAAGCTTTTCAATTGTTAGCCAATTCGGGTGGCACGCTGGCTGGTCTGGCCCGGCAAATTTATGGCATCGCCCGTGAGAGAGAAAAGCCGGAAGCCGAACGGCAGCCGGGCTTCTCTGAACGTAATGTCGATCGGGGTGTCGAGCGACTCCATCTGCGTTATTACAGCTATTGGGAACCGGTTGATAAAGCGATGCTGATACGTACTTTAAATAAAATTAAAAATCTGCCTCCTGAATTAAAAATTGACGCCGTGGATTATATTTTTAAAGATTATGCCTCAATCGATGATTTTGTGAATCAGGCTTATGCCAAATCCAAATTAACTGATGTTGAATATACCAAGCCGCTTTTCAAAAAAGCATCCAAAGAATTGGAAGCAATGGATGATCCCTTCTTTAAAATGGCTGCCGCGACTTATGATCTCCAGGAAGCTAACCGAAAAGAAGGTGAAAAATTCAATGCGACGATGACCGAGCTGCGGAAAAAATATCTCGATGCCCTTTATGCCTGGAAAGGCCAGGGTCTCTATCCCGACGCCAATGGAACCATGCGTTTCACCTATGGCTTGATTGAAGGCTATAAACCAGCCGATGCAGTTACCTACGCGCCATTTACGACACTGAAAGGGGTCATTGAAAAAAATACTGGTGAGTCCCCCTTTGACATGCCGGCGAAATTAGCTGAATTGCATGCTAAAAAAGATTTCGGAAAATGGATGGATCCGGCACTGAAAGATGTGCCAGTGGCCTTTTTACACCATTGTGATATTACCGGTGGAAATAGCGGCAGCGCCGTAATGAATGCGAAAGGCGAACTCATCGGCCTCGCTTTTGACGGCAACTATGAAGCCATGACCAGTGACTGGCAATATGCTCATGAAATTCAAAGAACCATTTCGGTTGATATTCGTTATGTTCTATTTGTCACCGAAAAATTTGCCGGCGCTGATTTTCTGTTGAAGGAAATGGGTGTTAAATAATTTTTTTTGTTAAAATTGATGATAAATCCCACAGAATAGAATTTAACCGCTATTTTGTGGGATTTTTTTATGCGGATTCCAATAGTGTTCGGCACACTTTATAAATTAGGGCTTAATACTAATTAAATTAATAAATTAAGTGTTATAAAATTTCAGTGACGATCACAGTCATTCCCGTATGTTTTTGGCGGGAATCCAGCTTCAAAGAAACAATGGATGGCCGATAAAAGCATTCGGGCATGACGCGTCGGTCTATTTTGTAGAAATGGAAACCAATTTCTTGTGCGTACCGAACCCTCTTGTGCGGATTCATGTTTTTCCCAGTAATGTTCGGCACACTTAATGAAATAAGTGCTATATAACCGTCTATAGTCATTCCCACATGTTTTTGTCGAGTAAACATGCGGGAACGACAGATTCGATCCTCCCTGTAAACGGATACCATTTTTTTTTTGACTGAATATAAATTTTAGTTGAAATTTTAAAATTCTTTGTTTATCATTTCCCTGAGAAATTTACTTGAAAGGGAAAATCTGATGATTAAAAGTGCCATAATTTTAGCTCACGGCGTGGGTGAACACTGTTTTCCATTTGGTGGCAAGGATGCGCCGCGTCCAAAATATGCGTATGAAGTGGCAAATGTACCGCTGGTGCTGCGGTCGATTGAACAGGTTCAAAAAGCCGGAATCTCGGAAATCTTTGTTGTGGCAGGTTTTCAGGCGAATATGATAAAATCACTTGTCCAGAACTTACCCGTGGAATATTTTGAAATTGAAGATTATGCGCATGGGGATGCAGTAGCATTGGCGCAATTTCTTCAAAAAGTCAATCTTAACGAAGATGTTCTGGTCATGAATGCTGATTTAATGACCTTTGAAAAGGATTTTTTTAATCTTCTGAGCATCTATCAAACCAGTAATAACACCTGCATCTTGTATGATGAATTACATTCGGAAGAAGATCGGCTAAGCTGGCCGGGTCTCAAGCTAAATTCTGCCGAAAAACAGGTCGAATTGGTTGCTGGTCAGGTTGAAAATAGCCAATTTCGATTATCCGGATTATATATTTTTACGGCTGATGATTTAGTGATATTAAAACAGATTCAGCGAAATAATCAGCCGGTATACCTGTTTCAATGTCTTCAGGAATTAAAAAAGCCGGTTCAGGCGATAAGGTCAGTCGAACCACTGGTGCATGTTGATCGGGCGTTTGATTATCTCGAGGCAAATCAGGTAATTATGGGGCGTGCCGTTCAAAATATTGCACAAGCGAATGGTATTTATATATATGAAGCGGGCAAGGGAGAGCCCGATCCGGAATTTATCTATCCCGGCACCATTATCGAACCCGGCAGTCGAATTGTTTTTGCTGAAAATAGCCGAATCAGTCCTTATCGAACCCGTGAAGCGCATCTGGCGGCGATTTCGAAAATCAAACAATTTGCGATGGTCCCCATTCGGATTCGGGGGAACGTTCAATTACAGGAAGGCGCCTGGATTGGCCTTAATTCCCTGATTGAAGGAAATTTAGTCCTGGGAAAAGGGAGTTCTGTCGAAGATTCAGTTGTCGAAAAAGATGTGTTGGCCGGTGATCGGGCGATAATTCGTCGGCATGCCGTTATTCGTGGTCGTTCAGTGCTGGGGGATGACACCCGGTTTGAATGCGCGGCGGATTTCGAAGGCGTCGCGGGAAAAGGAACCATCTATATGCATCCCGGTCAGTGCTGGATTGTGACCGGGCAGCGCTGCGATCTGGGGGCTGGTAATTTTTTTGGTACCTGGCGCTTTGATAGTGGACGTTGCGCTTACCAGATTGGCGGACGGATGGTGACACCCAAATCCGATGAAATCGCCAATGCATCTTATATTGGCGATGATGTCCGAACAGCAATTGGTGTCTCTTTTTACCCCGGCACCCGTGTTGGTGCCAATTCTTTGATTGGCGCTGGTTATGTGGCCAGTGGAACCATGTCGGGGGGATTTTCATACTATATTAAACAAGACAAACATAAAGTCCGGGTCGGATTGGTACGGCATAAAAAATAGGGGAATCGGCGTAATGCGTGATACGTAATAATTGATGCGTGATTTTAAAAATGTAAGTCCGTTTGTGATTTACGTATTACGATCACATATTACGAATCACGAATCACGTATCACGCATCACGAATTATCCAATTTTTTATTTAGACAACACCTTCTTGTTAATGACAAAACAAAATCACAACCGGAGGACAGAAAAATGACTTTAAATCCACAGGTAGATTTAACGATGATTGTGGTTATTATAATCGCAGGTATCCTGAATTGCTTTTTTGGCAGGAAATTTTTGAAAGGAATTTTAATTTTCTGGGGATTTGTCCTGGGAGCGGGATTGGTCGGACATCTCTTTTTTAATTTTTTCCAGAGCAATCAAACTATAGCATATATTGCGGCGATCATTGGCGGGATTTTAGGTGCCAGTTTATTAGGCGCGTTTGTTAAAGTTGGTGTTTTTGCACTGGGGGCTATTTTAGGGTATACGATCGGGAATATGTTAGCATCGACAGGAGGAATTCCACCGCAATTACCGATCCTTTTAGGGCTGGGATTCCTTGGTGGCGTACTGGCGCTGTTCATGGAAAGAACAGTTATCATTCTCGCAACTGCGCTGAGCGGTGCCTGGCTCATGATTTTAGGATTAGCCTCATTATTAGGAACGCAATTCAGCCTCCTGGCAATTTTAAAAGAACCTGTTATTCTACAGCAACTGAATCGCCGGTATTTAATTTTATTTGCGATATGGGCATTCCTGAGTATTTTGGGCACGTGGGTACAATTTCAGATAACGCATCGGCAAAAGAAGTGAGTGAATTTTATATGAAATGGTACATTCAGCAAAGATTTGATTATCGTACTCCCCCTACCATGCAGAAAAATCAGCATCGATGATTTAATTTTTTTTCCGATCTTTGCAAAATCTCTTCAGCCATCGGCAAAATCAATTTCACCCATTCCGCATACATTTTCCCGGAAGGATGAAGCTGGTCCGATGCCAAAAGGCTTAAATCATTTGCCGCGAGACGGGATATCGGGGTAATATCCACATAATGTACTCCGGCCGTCTGGGAAAGCTGTCGATTTAACGCATTAAATTGATCAAGTTCGGTTCGAATTTTTCCGGGATTAAAGTTCTGACCGTAGGGCGTGACACTATAATCCGGAATAGAAACCACGATGACCCGCGCTGGATTATTACCCGCCAATTCAATTGCCTTATTTAAAAGATTGGTAAATCCCTGTTGATAGTTCTCAAGATTCCTTCCCTGAAATTGGTCATTCACCCCTATTAATAATGTTACCAGATGATAAGGGGGCGTCAATTGGGTTGAGTTGATTGCCTGAATTAAATTAGAGGTCGTCCAGCCAGTTCTGGCGATGATGACCGGATCGGCTACTTCATATTTTTTATCGCGCAATTGCTGAACCAGTTGATTTGGCCAACGTTCCGGAACAGCAACCGACTGACCAATAGTATAAGAATCCCCCAGCGCTAAAATAGTTTGAAGTTCTTGAGTGGGTAAATTTTCAGCAGGGTCAATAGGCTGTACCGGATCTTTACAGGATGCCAATAAAATGGCAAAGAATAAAAACGGCAGTATTATTTTTATATTAAATCGCATCATATTTTCCTTTGCAAAATTTTTCTTAAATAAAGGCTGTGCCGGTAAAGTCATTACTAAATTCTCTTTAAACCACTCTTTTGACCCTCACCCCGACCTTCTCTCCAAGGGCTGATCGTGTCCCATATCTTCTACTGGACACGGGGAGATGACG
>DYKB01000007.1:0-17782 GCA_020722815.1 Caldithrix sp.
ATAACCAACATATTGTTTTTTAATAAATTAAGCCCTTAACCTGACGGCTATGCCCCTGGCCCCTCTCTTGAGAAAAGAGGGGGAAAATTGAATGAAAATAATAAAATTAATCGTAATCCTCCCCCTTTCTCTTCTTAAGAGAAGGGGATCGGGGGGATGCGTTAGGTAATTCACTTTTATTCAAATATTTCATTTAAAAACTAAACCGCAATCCAAACCAGATATCTCTTGGTTCGCCATAGAGCCAGAAGGGATAGTTTGGATCATTAATATATGGCTTATCAGCAGACCGCAAATCACCTACTTTATCCTTCCCTGCGATAAAATAGCCTGGATTTTTTGCCCGTAATGTCTCGTATTCCGGCGCGTCATACATGGGAAGTCGAAGTGACGCAAAATATTTATATTCATCATTGGAAGCTTCGTCGAAAGCATAGCCGCGTTCCATCCAACTGACTTTAAAATTAAAGATGTTGCTGACGTCGATATAAAAAGTGGTGCCGATACCGCCAAATTCAAAGGTTTTTGACAGTTTCAGATCGACCATATAATAATCCGGCCAACGCAAATTATTATTCAGATGCAGGGTGTTCAACGGATTCCAGGTGAAATAATCCCCGGCTTCCCATTCGGCAAAGAAAGTCAGATTCCAGTTGCCCAATAAATTGGAACCAAACAGATCTGGACCCCACTTCCGGGGCGAACGAAAGGTAATATTGGCATTCAATTTCGGCTGAGGCAGTGATCGGGATTCCTGACCGGAATATAATCCTTCTTTATCATTATTGATCGTTACATCGGATATCAATTCCCGGCCAGTCAAACCGGATTTTTTGAGCATGTAATTGAAGTTAATCCAGCCGGTTAGCCAGCTATTATCATTTTTCGTCAGATTAATTTCAAGGCCCTGAATGTCTTCATATTCATTATTCGCCCACATATCATAATCGATGTTACCGGTGGCATTTTTATAATTAATTTCCCCATGCTGGCCGGTGACATCTTTCGAATAACCGGAAATTCGCAGTACATAGTTCGAATGAAAATTGGAAGCCACTCCCAGTTCGTAAGAAATCGTTCTGGGCGGCGCCAGATTGGGATTGGACATGTCATACAGGCCGTTTTTGGTGTAACGATAGCGATATAAATACATGGTGTAATAAGGAGGATTGGATCGAAAATGCCCGTAATTGAAGTAAAATTTGGATCGATCCGTTACCGGAAATGAAATTCCGATTCGGGGACTGACAGTAAAGTGATTTTTGATGGGCTTTAAAAATCCCGGATGCGCTTTATCGTACTGCTCCCAAAAATCCCAGATATAGGAACGCCCCTGCTCCAGGTATTGAAAGAGGACTGAATCTTCTTCGACCTTTTGTGGCGTAAAGGCATCCACCGCAAAAGCATCGCCGGTTGGCCATTTTCCCCCACCACCGTAGTAATAATCAAAACGTACGCCCAGATTGGCAACAATGGCTTCAAAATTTATCTGATCCTGAACATAAACACCCGTCTGACTGGGTTTTCGATGATAATTGAATTCAAAAACGTTATAATAGTTCTCATTCCACTTTTGCCAGAGTTTATGATTTAAATCGATCAGATTGTATTCAAATCCAGTTTTCAGATAATGATGAATCCCAAATTGCGATGCCAGATCGAATTTTGCGCGATATTGACCAACTTTGACATTGGTATACAGGTCACCTTCTTTTCGCCTGAACCGGCGGGAAATGCCAGGCAAAGCATCATAGCTGGGATAGTTGTAACCATCCAGAATGTTTGAACCATATTGCAATTTTCCATACGGCATTTCAGATACCGGAAATGGTCCAAATCGTGTAAGGATAGTTTGATCCCGATTGTTACCAACGGGAGAATGATCCCGGATAAACATCCCACTAAGCGTCAATTCATAGAAGGTTGAATTACTTAGGACATGGTTAATCGTCAGGCCGCTCATCATGGTTAATTGATCCAGAATAGGGAAGAAGGGCGGATCGTACCAGTATTCGGAATTTGCGGCTACATATTTGATGTTATTGACCGGCATAAATCCACCCTGACGACTGGCATCCGGAAAGTCACCCGAGGTCGGACGCAACGGGCTAATACCGATTTGTCTTTTATGAAGACCGTTCAACGTGATTGTTAAATTTTTAGACGGCTGACTTTTTATAGTCGCCAGGGTCGTGTACATTTCCTCACCTGAACGCGTCATGGGCATGATATAATTTCGGACCCGTGAATTATGCGAAACATAGAATGTCGCGTTCCCCAATTTTTCGCTTAAAAACGGGAGCGGTCCGCCAAAACCGCCATCGATATTCCAGTCGGCATTCTCCTCGACCATATGATGTTCCTCGAATAGTTTCTTTTGTTCTTCAGAAACTGAGTAGCCAAGTTTGGCCAGCCCATCATAATCAGGAACCGCCATGTGCATCCAGCAGGCCAGGAGATAATAGTCCAGCGGGGTAGCCTGGGCTTCAGGGGCTTTGCCACGATTATAATTATTGGCGGCCAGATTCCAGCCGGTGAACCGGGGATACTGTTCCCGCATATAGGGGTCATCTTTCCAGGCTTCATCGGTACCGACGAAAGCCACGGTTGGATCGAGATACGATCGCAGCGCCGGACTCCGGGTATCATAAAAAGAGTCACCAAAACGGCGAAGATGCGCCTGGTCTCTGGAAAGACTGATAGTTCCATGATAGCCAACTTTTGAACCGGATTTAGTCGTCACGTTGATTAAACCCGAACGAAAGTTGCCATATTCAGCCGTGTACCCACCGGCCAGAAGCGAAACCTGCTCGATGGCGCTTAAAGGAATGCTGGTTTCGGCATTCCCCGCGGCGGCGTTCATATACGAAAGACCATTGACCATCATACCCGTCTGATCCGCCGAGCCCCCGCGAATGGTGAGGTAGCCATTATCCTCCGAAACGCCCGGTAGTTTTGTTAAAAAGGCATTAATCTCCCGAATTCCAGTAGCATCCTGCAGTTGGACATCATCCACCACGAGTTGGGTATTGGAAACTTCTTTATGCAATTCATCCCGCTGCGCCGTTACCACCACTTCACTGCCCTGAATCACGGTAGATTTAAGGAAAAAATCAACATTTGTTATCCGATCCACGGAGACCATGACATTCGTCAAAATTTTTGTTTCATACCCCATCATGGACGCCCGGAGGCGATAGGTCCCGACCGGAACATTAATAATAATATATTGCCCATTGGCATTCGAAGCCGCCCCCAGTGATGTGTTTTCAATAATGATATTGACGCCGGGCAATGTCTCACGCGAATCGGCGTCTTTGACCAGTCCTGCGATCCGACTCCGGTTCTGCGCGATCAAAATGCTCGTACTCATCAGCAAAAATGCCATAAAAATTTTAATGAGACGACATAAAAATTTTTTCTGGTAAAGCATCGCTACTCCTTATCATCATATTGGTAACCGTTCAGGAGTGCTGCGTCTATGTCGCAGCCGCCGACGTAGTCGGCGAAATGTATTTTTAACAAAGTAAAATGAGTGACTGTCATATTGAATTATAAAAATGCCAACTTCGTTGGCATGCATTCACACAGTGAATGCACTCCAGACTTTTATCGAATAAGCTGCATTTTGATTATTTTTCTAAAATTCCGAAATTTAAATTCACAAAAATAAATTCCGGAAGAAACTGTCTGTCCTCCCTCCTCTCTTCCATTCCACTGAACCGAATGTAAGCCCGCCTGGTAGAATCCTTTCGAAAAATCATGCACCACGTGTCCCATTATATCATATATCCTCATGTCAACCATGCCTGGTTCAGGAATTGTGAAAAAAAGCGAGGTGTTGGGATTAAATGGATTTGGGAAATTCTGTTGTACGGTAAATTCACCAGGTGTAGCAAAGACGTTCGCAATGTTTGTCGGATTGGGATCGACCAGCGAATTTAGATAATTTTCCAGCATTGTATAGCCATTGGCATGGATGATGTTTCGGTCGGTATCATCATTTGGATTGAGCCCCTGGGATTTTTCCCATTCATCCGGCATCCCATCGTGATCAGTATCGACAGGCGCTGGCAGACTCGTCAGTTCCGGCCATCCCCCGACATCTTTTTGGGAATCGATTATTCCACGAACCACAGCGGTATCCGAGAATCCCTGCTTGATTTCGTATGCATGACCATCGTATGTTGCTGTGCCGGTTTTGACATCATTAATAATTCTTTTATCGACGGTATCTCTGGTAGAATAATTGACACCCACATTGTCTAAAACCAACTCATAAGCTTCCTCGGCCGACTGCATGGTTATCGGAACGTACGGAAATGGCGTATAAGCGCGGGAAGTTTTTTCAGCAGCATAAGCTCCCTGAATACCGCCTGCCCAATTATTTTTCGTAATCGCCGGATACCCATCAACATAATTCGCTTCAATATACCATTTTCCATTGCCATCGGTGGGTTGCACAATTCGGTTACGGACACTGGTTTTGGTGGCGGGACCAGCTTTGTAGTAATTGGCCACCATATTTATTTTGCCGCCTTCCCCGCCATAGGCACTGTTAAAGCCCCAGTTATAAATGACATTATTTCGAAAATCGACATTTTCGCAGGCTGCTGTTTCGCCTCCTGAAAATCGCGGCGTTCGGCTGGAGTTGTGTGCAATGAGATTGTGATGAAAAGTGACATTGGTACCCCCCCAGATACCCCCATATCCATGCGCCCCTTTGGGATGATTGGACATATAGAGACTTTCAGCAATGAGACACCACTGAACCGTCATGCTGTCGTTTGCATAAAAAGACATCACCTCATCCACGCTCCAACTGGCCGAACAATGGTCTACGATAATATTCTTCCGATAGCGTCCCCAAATGGCATCGGTATCCACACCGGTTTCATCCCCCAGTCGGAATCGTAAGTAACGGATTATCACTTCATTTGCCTCGACCACAAACTGATGATCCCGAATACAAATTCCATCACCGGGCGCTGTCTGACCGGCAATCGTAATATTGGAAGTCTTTAATTTCAAATCTGATTTTAGCTTAATTGTCCCGGAAACACGAAAAACAACAATTCGTGGCCCATTGGCATTAATAGCTGTCCGTAAACTGCCTTCACCACTGTCATTTAAATTGGTTACTTCGTAAACTTTGCCCCCCCGGCCTCCTTTGGCGTACCGGCCATTGCCTTCAGCGCCAGGAAATGCCAATTGCTGTGCGAATAGATCGGAAAGCGAAAAGAATAAAATAGAAAAAATTAGAAGATGAAAATAACAGGTGCGAATTAAACAAATTATCTTTTTCATTTTTGGTATCATAGTGGTCATTGTCATTTCTTGATGAGAAGCTAATTTAACTGAAAGGAATTTCTAATAAATTAATCAAGTAAAATTAAACACGAAGACACGAAGGCTCGAAGAAATCATTATGGTTTCCTGACAATCATTTATACCTGAAATTCTAAAATGAAATGTTTTTTCTTCAGTGACGTCGTTTTCGGCGAAAAATTGACCCCCTCGGTCTCTCCCCTATTTTCAAAGAACGAAAATGGAGGAGAGAATCCGGCTTCCTCTCCCTCAAATTCCGTTTTTTGGTGGGGGAGGCTGGAGGGGGGCTTTCACTGATTCATAACTTCATAAATTTCCATCTTAGAATTTCAGGTTATAAATGATCTGGATAAAATAACTTCGTGCCTTTGTGGTAAAAACATATTATCTATTTAAGAAACATCATCTTACGCGTTAATAAAAGCCCTGAAGATTGTAACTTATACAGGTACATCCCAGTCGTCAGATTTCGCGCATCAAAATGATATTGATACGTTCCGGAAGCCAGATTTTTATTCACCAGCACGGCGATTTCTCTTCCCGAAAGATCATAAACGGAAAGATTGGTCACCCCTGCCTTTTCCAGTCGGAAAGTAATTGTCGTTGATGGATTAAATGGATTTGGATAATTTTGATTTAAAGAGAAATTTGTCACCAGTTCGCTTTCGTTTATTTTCTCAACAGCAGTGGCATTGGTCGCCCAACGAAGATCCCCAATGGGACCACCACTGGTTCCAAAAGTCAGCAGCTTTGAACCAGCCGGCAACGTGAAATCGCCATTATCCGGATCCGCAAACTGGGGATCCATGGTGATGGTATCCTGCACCGAATGACTCCGCCAGCTCTTTTTGCCCACATCCCACAAGCAGATATTGGAAATCGTCGCCAGAGAGTCACCGTCGGTTTCTTTAATATTGATAACGGTTTTGGATTTTAAAACTTCCTTAACAAAAATTGAATTGCGGATAAGCCATGGTTTCATCAATGGACCTTTTTCACTTAATAAAATTTCCCGTCCATCCGTCGTGCCGATATTATACCAGGTTGTCTGATCAACAATGACTTCAGGTGTATTATCGGGTAAAAATGTATAGCCGGGACCGGCAATCCGTAAACCATAGCTATTAATCGTATTAAAAGTGGAATTGGTGAGCGAAATAAAATTTGAACCGGCATATTTATAATACACCGAAGTACCGGTTGTTTGCATTACGGTGTTATCAATAATCGTTGAATCGATCACCACATTACCAGCCATGTCACCATTTCCGGCAGTGATGACATTACTCTTCAGATCGTGGATGAAGCAGTTTTCGATACAAATCGTTCCGACGGCCATTGGCGCCGGTGTCTCACCCATGGAAAAATTAACCAGACTCGAGGCAGATGGAACGCCATTCAAAGAGCCATCCAGTTCCAGACCGCGTAAAGTAATGGATGATTTATCGGCCAGATAAAAGAAGGCGGTGTTACTGTCGTTAGTAGGAGCGGTTAATACCTGTACTTTTGCTTTTGTAGAACCATCGCCATCAACTTCAATGGTGATGCTTTTTTCTTTGAGTGTTCCAAAATTAAAACTGGTTGACTCCGTGTAAAGGGCATCCGGAATTAACTGTAAAATATCCCCATTCTGGGCGCTGGCAATAGCCTGTGAAAGGGTTCCTTCCCCCGGAGCGACTGGAACCTTGTTCTGAGCATATACTAAACTTCCCAGCATGACGAAAATGAACAGCATTAGCAAATTTTTTTTCATGATACTCCTCCGATTTTTGATAATTAATGAATAATAAAGTTAAACAAGATTTAAAAATTTCCCCATCACCAGATAGAAAGTATTAAAAAAGAAATTGATTGTCAATCCAGAGGAGTCCGAAAATGGTTCAATTATGTTCAAAAGACTAATTAATTTAAAGATAGACAGGATTATCGTTCAGAAAATGCAATTGACTTTTTTTTCTAATTTGTATATATTACAAGGCCTGGGATAAAATAATGTTTTTGAAAGTTGGCTATTAAATTAAGCTGAAGTGGAAGCTTCCCTGAAAGAACCGGATTGGGAACCGACCGAAAAGTTATTGGCCCACATTGAACCGTGTTTAAATGAACGGAATAGAAGCGCAGGGGAAAAAAAACGGGAAGAAAAAATGAACAATCAAATTGAAATATACCAGACCAAAGATAATCAAACACAGGTCGAAGTGCAGTTTCGGGAAGATTCTGTCTGGCTGTCTCAAAAACAGATGGCACAATTATTCGACCGAAACAGGGTGGCTATTACGCAGCATATTGGAAATATCTTTAAAGAGGGCGAACTGGATAAAAATTCAGTATGTAAGGATTTCTTACATACTGCCAAGGATGGAAAACAATATAATACTACTCTCTATAATCTGGATGTCATCATATCTGTAGGCTATCGGGTAAAATCGCAGCGGGGTACGCAATTTCAGCAAGCACCTGATAGATATCAATTAAAAACACAAAGCCAATCAAGCTGAGTCAAAACGAGTGCCTGAATAAATGGAGAGAAAAAATGAGTCAACAAAAAGATATACAAATCACCGAATTTCAGTTATATTTTATGCTCAGTGATGAACAAAAGAAAGGGTATAACTACTTGCTTGAAAGAGGCGTGTATTGCGCTACTTGTGGTGGCAAGTGCAAAAATGGAGTAAATATTACCGAAATTTACCTAAACTCACACAATGACATTATGGTTCAAGGCACATGCAAAGTATGTAATGGTAAAGTTGTCCGTATTATAGAATTTGGCGAGGATAGGCCATTTTCTGAGAAGGCGAACAATTTTAGAAATGCGTTAGGGAATTAAAATATAGGATCAAATCAAGTGTTATCTTAAATGCATGATGTTTTACGTGAAAATAGCGTGAGCTATGACCAGATTATTGCCCGGGACAAAACCAATCTCGATATATTCTGACTGAAAGACAAAAGTCTGGCTGATCTGGATAATTTGCCCGATCCGGATATTCTGGCCAGCGAAATTATCTAAAATATCGAGGTGGGATTGGCGAGTTTTAAGAAGATAATGGAGGCTGTAAACCGGGAACGGAATGGGAATTAATAGCCGGACTGACAGGATGTTTTCTGGATAGAGTGAATGAAAAGTCCATGCTTTATTGGGAATATTTTAATAAGTTTAAATATGTAATTTGCTGGTTTTGATCATTAATTAAATTAATGATTCAAAATTTTAAAGTTGTGAACTCCTGGCTACAAAATATAGAAAGGTAATTGTCATGCAACTGGAAGAATATTTTGATTTTTTTGCTTCTGATGATATCCGGATTCGTGGAACGCTAATTGGTATTGAAACGATTTTATACGAGTACCTTTACCGGGAACAACAACCATCAGGCATAAAAGAGAAATTTCCAAATCTTACACTGGAACAAATATACGCCACCATTCTATACTATCTTTATAATCGTCAAAAAACAGATGAGTATCTCGCTGATTGGTTAAAATGGAGCCAAAAAGTACGCGAAGAACAAAAACGAAATCCGCCACCAATTTTGATTAAATTAGCTAAATTGAAGAAAGACCACAAACAGGCGGTGTTGGATTAATGAAAAATATTCGATACATCACACTCCTTCCCGGCTCCGATACTCTGTCGGTGTCATCTTGAATTTTTCCAGAAAACAGGTACTGAAATATTTTGAGTATGAAAATCCCACCTTATCGGCAATTTCACCAATGGTCAGATCGGTTTTTATCAAAAATTGGGCAGCTTTCTCGAGACGAATTACTTTGATTAACTCTGCGGGGGTAAAACCGACTAATTCCTTCAATTTGACGAATAACATCGTTCGACTCATACCAAGTTCCCGGGTCAGTATTTTCACATCCAGCTCGGGATTGGCCATATTCGTTTCTATGAATTCTCTGATTTTTTTCAGGAATTTTTCATCGGCCGAGGTGGCAATTACCGCTGCCGGTTCCAGAAGCAGCTCTTTCCGATAACGTTCTCTGAGCTTTTCCCGTGATTTGAGTAGATTTTTGATTCGGGCTTCCAGAAACCGGAAATGAAACGGCTTTTCAATATAATCGTCCGCCCCAGTTTCAATTCCTTCAATTTTATGCTCAATCATGGTTTTGGCCGTTAATAAAATTATGGGAATATGACTGGTGGTGAAATCGCTTTTTAACTGGCGGCACAGTTCAAGACCATCAATAACCGGCATCATGACATCGCTGATAATCAGATCCGGAAGTATCTTTTTCGCCAACTCCACGCCTTCCTGACCATCCTTTGCCAGTGTTATTTTATATTTCCTGGAAAGCGCATTGCCGATATAGGTGCGTAATTCACCATCATCTTCCACGATCAATACCCGGAAATCCTCGATTTGCCGGTTTTCATTATCCGGATCGGTTTGTTGCGTGGTATCAGAAGTGAATTCATCAACCGGGAGCGCTATTGGCGAGTGGAAATGGGAGTTTTCGGAAAAATCGGAGATGATTTCGTGCCCGGCGAGATGGGCTTTTCCCAACGGGAGGATGACAGTAAAACAACTGCCCCGGCCTTCCTGACTCTCCACGCGTATTTGACCATGATGCAATTCCACCAGACGCTTGGTGAGTGCCAGTCCCAGGCCAGAACTAATTTGTCGTGAATGGTGCCCCTCCCGCGGCTGGTAAAAACGTTCGAAGATATGTTTGATTTGCTCCGGACCAATTCCCATGCCTGAATCCGATACACGTATCGTTAAATTTCCACTTTCACGATTATCTGAAGGCGTATGGTCAAGATGAATGCCAATTTCCCCATTGTCCGGTGTATATTTAAAGGCATTATCAATTAGATTTACCAGAATTTCTTCGATTTTTTCCCAATCAAACCAACCTTTGAGTACTTCAATGTTTGAATGAAACTGATAATTGATTTGATGTTTTCGGGCCATTTCACCGAACAGTTCAAATACTTCCCGGGCAAACTGGACCATATCGCCCTTCGAAGCTTTTAGTTCCATTTTTCCACGTTCGGCTTTTCGAAAATTGAGTAATTGGTGCACTAATCGGAGCAGATATTTTACATTTCGGTACATAAGCCGAACTTCTGTTTCGTACGGAAAATTAGCTTGATTTGAATTGAGAATTTCCTCCAGCGGTGCCTGAATAAGCGTCAGGGGGGTCTTAAATTCATGGGCAACATCGGTAAAAAATTGTAATTTAAACTGATTAATCTCCTTGACCTTTTCTTTTTCCAGACGTTCAATTTTCAAATCATGCCGCACCCGTACTATACTGATAATATAGGCATTGATCCCGTAAATCAATCCAATAACCACCAAACTGTACAGGAGATAGGCCCACCAGGTTTTCCAAAAAGGAGTATTGATATAAATATTTAACAATGTTCCTGTTTCATTCCAGACGCCATCACTATTGGTCCCTTTTACTTTAAATGAATAACGACCGGGTGGCAGATTTGTATAATTGGCTGATCGCCGGGTGCCGGCATAGACCCAGTCATTCTCAAGTTCATTTAACATATAGGCGAACTGGTTTTTCTCCGGCCGGGTAAAATCCAGGGCAGCGAATTCGAATGAAATCTGGTTCTCCCGATACGAAAGGTTGAGTAAATTCTGTCCGGATTTGATGGCATACGAATTTTGCAATGGCGACCGATTTAAAATTTTAACATTGGTAATAACAATTGGCGGGATATAGGGATTGACTAATTTTTCGATTTCTTCCGGATAAAAAGCATTAAAACCATTGTTCCCCCCAAAAAACAATTCACCGGACTGGCTTTTGAAGCAGGACCGATTCCAGAACTGATTCCCCTGAAGGCCGTCATTGACATCGTAATTGGTGAAGGTTTCCGCTTCAGGATTGAATTTGGAAATTCCATTCGTGGTACTCAGCCAGAGATTACCGGCTGAATCTTCCAAAATTCCGACGATGACGTCACTGGGGAGACCATCATCTTTCGTGTAACGATGAAATCCACGTGTGGATGCAATAAATCGATTCAAACCTTTGCGAGTGGCAATCCATAATCGGCCAGTCTTATCCTGATAAAGGTGTTGAACAAAATTGTTGCTCAGGCTGTTCGGCTTTCCGGCATCAGAACGATAATGGATATATTCATGAGTTGTTGGATTAAATTGAACGACGCCAGATCGGAGATATCCAATCCACAAGATGTTATTTTGATCAATCCAGATTGAGGCCACACCCTCAAAATTCAGCAGGTGGTTCACATCATAATCGATATGGCTGAATTCATTGGTTTTGCGGTCAAATGAAATGAGTCCACCGTTTGTTCCCAGAATGAGCTGCCCTGTTCGATTTTCTGTGATAACATTGATAACATTATTGCCAGTAACGGGACTCATTTTGACATAAATGCGATTAAAAGTCTCTTTTTCCGGATTAAATTGGTTTAAACCTTCTTTTGTCCCAAGCCAGAATGTCCCTTCGCTATCTTTGAATATACAAGTGACCTGATTATTGCTGATACTGAACGGATTATTTTTTTCAATTTGATAATGGGAAAAAACGCCTTTTGGGCGGGAAAATTTATTTAATCCGCCGCCATCCGTTCCAATCCATAAAATACCATCGGTATCTTCAAAGATCGCCAGAATCGTATTGGGACTCAAATCTATCGGGGTGTTTCCCCGATTTTCATATAATTGAAATTTTTGCCGATGTTCGACATAACTATCAATTCCACTACCGTCCAGACCAATCCAGATGACACCGGTCCGATCCTGATAAATCGTCCGCACGCTGTTGCTGCTGAGGCTGGAAGGATCGTCCGGATCATGCTGATAATGTATGAATCCACCTGTCTCCCGATGGAATAGATTCAGGCCGCCCTGTATCGTCGCAATCCAGAGATTTTTATCGGCATCTTCATAAATATATTTAATTTCATTACTACTTAAACTGTTTGGAAAATTGTTATGACGCTGAAAGTGGACAAATTTTTGTGATGTCCGATCAAATTTCCAGATGCCATTATAGCGCGTCCCAATCCAGAGGTCACCTGCACTATCCTCGAAAATAGTGGACACCCGCTCATCTCCATCTCCAAATTTAAAATGATTGATTTCCTGATTTTGCCTTCTATAACGGTAAATGTTGTCCTGGGTCCCAATCCAGAGATTTTGCTGACTATCCTCAAAAATTTCCGAAACATTTTCGTTAAATGGAGGACTATCGGAATTGGAAGGATTCGCTGGCAGGGGCTTGAAAATTCCTTTTTCCCGATCAAATTGTTCCAGACTGGAGCGCGTCCCGATCCAGAGAACTCCAGAGCTATCTTCAAGGATGGTTCGCACAAAATTATCGCTTAGACTTTGCGAATTTCCAGGCTCATGAATCCAGCGTTTAAATTTTTCAGTGGCTTTATTGAAGAGATTTAGGCCCCCTCCTTCGGTGCCTATCCAGAGATTATGGAATTGATCTTCGAAAATGCATCGAATCCAGTTGGAAGAAATGGAAGTGGAATCGAAAATATCATGATCAAAAACTGTAAAATTATAGCCATCGTAGCGGTTCAGGCCATCCTGCGTGCCAAACCATAAAAAACCAGCACTATCCTGCAAAATACAATCAATTCGGCCATCGGATAAGCCATTTTTGATGGTGATATGCTCAAAATTGATTTTTCTATCCTTGGCCTGCAGTAAATTGATAGATAGTACGGATAAAATAATAAGATATCTGATATATATCATACAAGCTTGTTTAAGTTATTTTTAAAAATATCACGAATTTTTATGTCAGCAAGGGATAGAATATGTTACACAATTTGTTCTATTCTGTCAAGTTTTTTTAGGTGGAATTTTAAACGGATTTATTGATAAGCAAATTTTTAAAGCCCGGAGAGATCCGTCTTCTTAAGGTGATAGCAATATGAATTTCAATAAGTTACTATTGAATTACCACGAGCTTAAGAGGCTGTCCGAGAACTCGTAAATGGGCCAAAAATAACCTTTGGAAGATTAAGCGTAATACAATATAGAGATTAAAATTGAAATTTTGAGCGGTATATAATTATACCCATTTAAAAACCTTCGAAAGGTTAGTTCTCGGACACACTCTAAAGCCCGTGGCTATTTAATTGTTTTTTTAATGATTTAAAACTTTAACCTGACAGCTAGCGGCTTTATATCAGTTGCTGTCGCGGTGTTGAATTTTGACCTCAACCAGCATGTGATTATGATCGAGTTTGGTGGGAATGGTAACGGATTTTATTGGCTTCTTTTGACCGGATGAAAATACGATAAAGAAACAGCGCAAAATCGTCATCAGCGGAAATTTTACTCATTTTATTGTATTTAATCGATAATTATGCCTTATTTCAAAATACTCCACCAAATAACCGCGACTGCAATAATGATAAGAATCACCCACCAGTACTTCTTTAACCAATCCCAAATAGTGGTTTCTTCTGGCTCGGGATCAGGTTTGGGAAGTGGTTCGGTGTTGGCTGCAAAGACGACTCTATTTTTATTCGCCGCTGATCCTTCAAGCTGTGGTGTTTGCGGATATTGACCGGAAGGTAAAAGGTCGCGCACCTTTTGATAAAATTCCTTATAAGTTTGCCCTTTACGGATGACTGAAGTGGCATAAGCGGTCATGGCGCCATTCCAGCGGCCATTTAAATAAGCATCGTAACTATATTCTGAGTCGCTGCAACCGGTTAATAAAATTTCAATCATATCTTCTTCAGCGAGAAGGTGTCGCTTTAGTTTTGCCGTTGGCGGAATATCATGCGTTTTGATATATCTCGGTTTGCTGGAAGCTGTGATGAACGCCCGGGTCACCGTGCCCGAGAAACAGCTATCCGAAATCACGACAACATGAACACCGGGTTTTACTTTTTGAAAAATTGATCGTAATTCATCATCCACCAACAGACCATCATAAACATAAAGTGCCTCATCATACGCATCCGGCTCATCGCCGCCAATATCATAAACTGAAGTTCCATGTCCTGAATAGGTGAATACAATTTCATCGCCCGCCACAGCGTTTGTCACCAGACTAGCCAGTGTATTCAGAATTTTTTGCCGGGTTGCCTGTGAATTCGTTATTTTTTCAACTTCAAAACCAGAATATTCCAATAGAGCCGCCCAGTCCGTCGCATCATTAACACAACCTTTTAGATCATTGGCAGTCCCGGGATAATCATTGATCCCCACACAAAATGCTTTTTTCATGGTGATGTCCTCTCGTTATTTTTTTAAGGTAATAGCCTTGTACCTCGCGATATTTAGAAAAAAGTATATTTTAGTGAGATTTTAAACAATTAATTTTGATTTGTCAAGTTTTTTTCTGTCGTTGGATTTTAAATATTGCCTGAACCGAGTGATTTTTTATCCATTTTTAAAATTTCAGGTATCTAATCGGTGCAGGACAAATTGTCAATTTATCCTGCAGCACACCAAATTTTTCAACAAGCCAATCACTGAAAATTGAAAACGCGCTGACTATAAAATTCAATAGCCATTAACCAATGGCCAGATGCCAAAAGCCAACCGCCGCATTCTCACTGTATCACCTTTCTTAAAGCAATCGGTTTGGCCTCTTTTTGCCGGACGCGCAAATTCAGCATTTCCACGAACACCGAAAAGGCCATGGCAAAATAGACGTAACCCTTTGGGATATGGAAGGCCAGCCCTTCCGCGACCAATGTCACGCCGATGAGAATTAAAAAACTTAGTGCCAGCATCTTGATGGTCGGATGCGAATCCACGAAATTACCTATCGATGCCGCCGAAGCCATCATTACAATGACGGCAAGGACGATCGCGATAATCATGACAATGAGATGCTGCGCCAGACCTACAGCAGTGATGACCGAATCCAGTGAAAAGATAATATCGAGTACCATAATTTGTGAAACAACCGAAAGAAAACTGGCTTTGACACTCGTTTTAACATGCTCCTCATGCCCTTCCAGGCTGTTATGAATTTCGAGTGTACTTTTTCCGAACAGGAAAAGCCCGCCGAAAAGCAGAATCAGATCGCGACCCGAAAAATCATGTTGCAGCAGGGCAAAAAATGGTTTTGTCAGCGTCATGACCCATTTTAACGAGATGAGTAATACGATTCGACTAATCATTGCCAGCGACAATCCAATGATTCGGGCTCTGCCGCGTTTTTCCAAAGGTAAGCGTGAAACCAGGATGGTGATAAAAATAATATTGTCTATACCTAACACAATTTCCAGTGCCGTTAAGGTCGCCAGGGCAATCCAGGCCTGGGGATCCGAAAGCCATTCCATTTTGTTTCCTCCGAATTAAAATTTCGTTTCTCTCGCAAACCTTCAAGGTTTTTAAAACCGTGAAGGTTTTATTTTGGGTAAATTTACTAAATAAATCCTGAAAAAGCAAATTTAAAATTAGTGGATTAAAATTATTCAGATGTACGTTTATATAAATGAAACCGGAAATTTTATAATATTGTTACTCACGCTTCCAAAAATATTACTATTTTGCTTTCGGGTTACCGTTTGGAATTGAAAAAGCGATTTCCAGTGCTAACATTATTATGATGGGCATTATTAAACTTTAACCGGGCAAGTCTTTGTCGATTTTTCTGAAATTCACCGCTAAAATGTTCGATTAACAACTAAAAAAATTTTAGCCACAAAATTAAGCGGCCACAGAAATAAATCTGATGAATATTAAATCTGAATCGTGTTCTGAATATTCATCATTCGGGCATTAACCCTGTTTCTAAAATCCGCAAAGATGTTTGGTTTCTAACCAGGTAAATTTATTTTATTTTTTGGTGGCCGCTGGATTCTGTGGCCATTGAAAGGCTTTTTAACTGCGGTTTCAAAATTTTCAGTTATACTTGAACCGAAATAGTTTTCGGATATTATCATAGTCATCCGAAAGCCCTCACCCTAACCCTCTCCCAGAGGGAGAGGGAATAGCTACGCTCTCTCCCCATGGGAAATGGTTGAGGTGAGGGCAAGAAAAACCGAAAACCACTTTGGCTCAAATATAATATGTTATCTTTTAAAAAAAGGAGAACAACCATAAAATTTTTAGTGTTGCTGTATTTACGGCTGGGTATTTTTTCTGTCTTTGCGGACGATTTAAAATTTGGCTGGAGTTTAACTTATCCCGGTAACGCAAGCGGTATCATTGAGACGGCAGATAGTACTTTCTTTGTTGGCGGGTCAAAATTGTTGAAGCTCAGCGCTCAGTGATTTTATATGGGAGAAGGAGTTGCCTGTCAGATTATGAACCGGACTTCAGATGGGGGTATCATTTTACTAAAAGGGAATGAGATTGTGAAAATAAGTGCCGGCGGTGAAATCGAATGGTCAAAATTCAGCAGCGGATTTCCTTGTATCAAACCAACCTTCGCTGGCGGCTATATTGCAGTCGGTACAGCCTACAACGAATATCCCGTGACCTATTATTCAAATCGTGAAATTTTTGTCGCCAGGTATTCCGCTAATTTTGATTTGGAATGGTCAAAAATTTACAGTTTTGGCGATCTCCACGACGATGGTCGGTGGGTGATTCAAACTGCGGACAGCAATTATGTAATTGCGGCCCGTGTCAGTAAGAGTGATGATAATCCAAATTCGTACGGGAGAGGATTGGTGATGAAAATTGACCAAACAGGGAATGTGCTCTGGAAACAGGAGGGGAGCACCAATGTATTTGCCTTATTTGAGACCTCCGATCACTCAATTTTAGCTGCTACGCAATTTTTAATAGCGCAGGGGCCTTCTGGAGCCTTTTTATATTTATATGATCAGCACGGGAAGTTTATCTGCTGCAGCGACGGAGATCCGCACGGAATCCGGCGCTATCCTCGTAAAACCTGGCCCGGCGATATTCTATATGCCGGCATCGAAACCCGGCAGGAGACTTATCTCGGTGTTGGCCAAAGATTAAATCAGGTCTGGATCCTTGAATTGAAAGCTGACGGTTGGGAAAAAAACGATTTTATCCAGGGTTCAGGTTGGTTCAGTTCGATTATTCAGACCAAAGCCGGGGATTATGTACTCACCGGGGTGAACCAGCAACAAGCGTCTATCGCCAGATTTCAAATCGTCCCCACGTCAAACGATATTGACGTACCTGCCAATCCCCCGACAGTACCGGAACATTTTGCCTTATATCAAAATTATCCCAATCCATTTAATGCGGTATCCATCATTCGATTTGCCCTCCCCCGAACTTCGCAGGTTGAATTGACCTTATATGATATTTCAGGCAAGCAGGTCGCTGTTCTGCTTTCGGCGGAACGACCACGCGGAGAATATGAATTCCAACTGGATGCCCGCAATCTGCCCAGTGGTGTCTATTGGTATCGTCTCAGGACGGAAGGATTTGCTGATATCAGGAAAATAGTTGTATTAAAGTAACTGGTAGATTCTTGTTACCTGCATGAAACCTGAAAGCCTGGTTTCAAATTGTTCAAAAAAATCGTCTTCGAC
>DYKB01000007.1:17882-129824 GCA_020722815.1 Caldithrix sp.
CGAAGCATTATCGTCTTCGACCGAAGCATTATCGTCTTCGACCGAAGCATTATCGTCTTCGACCGAAGCATTATCGCCTTCGACCGAAGCATTATCGCCTTCGACTGAAGCCAGATCGCCATCGACCTTAAAAATGAAGGCATTTACCTTAAAAATGAGGGGCATCGAGGTTAATTTAACGATATACGATATTAAAAGGAAGGCATCAATGAAGTATTTCGCACCTGTATATTCGATAAGAAAATGGACTCCAACTGCGTGGTTGGAGCCCATTTTTCATGCTATTCGTGACTGGGTCGGTTTGACACCGGCAAATGACGTTTCGGTAAGGCTTTGGAGAATGGCTTACCGGTAAAATAGGCGACAATTCGGGGGAGTAATTTTTCCATATCCGGCGCGCCATAAATCCGGTCATACTGATGTTCCAATGGCTGTCCCGTTATAATAATCCAGCCGCCACCCAGATTAAACTCAACTAAAGTGGGTTCTTGTTCTTCATTGACACAATAAATTGTGGTCCCTTCCGGCAGGTTGGAGAAACTTTCATGGCTGGCATAATTGTGATCCAGTTTGTTGGGCAAACCGGCCACGATGGGTAAATTCGGATTACTGACATAATTATTATTATCATAATCAAAATCCGTCACTAAATTGCCGGGGAGTACCACCCCTGCTTTTACCATGGAGCCCTGCGCCCAACCCTGATCGCAGGCTTCCCAGAACAGCGAACCTCCCATATAAACAAAATTGGTAAAACGAACCTGGACTGCCGCGTAGTTATCATAAAAAGTCTGATTCTGGTCATTGGCGATTATCACCAGATCCTTACCTGGAATTAGCGGAACCGAATCCATTCGTGAAGATTTGATGATTTCATACGTATTTGGTCCGGTACCAGCCGTAAAGCCCAGATTCTCCAGCATCGTTACCATGGAGTTGCTGTTCCAGGGCAAATTATCCTGGAAGAGTTTGATGTGATCGGCTGTACCAGCCCCGCCGCCGACATTTACGACGTGAGTGATAGATCCAATCAATCCAGCCGTGTCCCTGGCTTCGAGTGTCACCGTATAGGCGCCGGCTTCAGCGAAAGTGTGAGTCACGGTCGCCGCGCTTTTCCAGTCAGTGTCCCAGGTTCCATCACTTTGCCAATCCCAGCGAAATTTAAGGTTTGCGATCGCATCATGATCATCGGTGGTGGGGGTGGCATTGAAAGTAAAGAGTGTCGTAACAATACCCGCCGGCGGATTAACCGTAAATTGGGCTTTGGGAGGGAAATTTTGTTCAATGGACGTGAGTGAACCGTTCGATTGCGTAATTAAATATGTCTTATCTTTCTGGGCAAAAATTAAGTCCCAGACGAATGGCCCCTGTTCACTCCCAAAGCCAAACAGTTCAACCACAAAATTAACTTTCTCAAAAATCGTCATGGCGATGGCAAAATAGTCGTAGGCGGCACCGGCTTGCTTTTGCTGCCAGATCCAGTGGGTAATTTCTTCGGAATTCGTGGTTAACAGATTAAAAAAATTGACAAGAAAACCTTCCGGATCCTGCTGATTCATCGCAGCGGTCAATTTATACGCATCGGTGGCAGAAAGCTTGAGATAATCGGGCAGATTGGTGAAGTTGGTCGCCGGTAAATTACCAATAATCAATTCCATCAAATAGATAATCATTTGACCGGTATTTAAAATTGTTGCCCGACCTTCCGGATCCGACCATTGGTTGAGTTTGGAGAAATCGCCACCTTTTGTTAAATAAATGTTAAAACTACCATCTCCGAGGCTATATTGGGTCTCTTCCGGGGTGATTTTAATTATCGGTGGCCAGCCCCACTCGTACGAAAGAATGGAAGGCTTTCGATTCACCGTAACTACCTCTTTTACTTTATTCTCACTGGTATTAATTCTGGCAGCATAATAAACTTGCCGCGGATTGACAAATATGATATCATCGCCAGGCGTATCTTTAATCGTCGGTGGCTCGGTCGCAATGGGCGGAAGTGGTGTGCCATTGATGTTTAAGCTGGCCAGGGCTTCTTTCATCAACTGGCAAATCGTCTGGTAAATGATGGGGTTGGTATTGTAATCCAGAACCAGATTGGCATCACTAAGATGCGCATTTTTCAATAACGCCAATAACTGGGGGAATTTATTATTCTTTTTGACAGCGTCGAGATATTGCGTGCGCTGTGTCTGGGTGGTATATACCAGATAGGGATTAAATAAAACCAGGCTCAATGCTGTCGAGGTGTCATTCGCCATGGTTTTTTGGGTTACAGGATTATATAGACCCAGATAAACGGGACGGTTACTGGTTTTTCCATTTATTAAAAGTATCTGGTATTTATCGGCCGCATTCGCCTGAACGGAAAACTGGCCATTTGCTTCAATATCGCTGGTATTCGAGAAAGTCACCACTTTCAAGTCGGTCGCTTTTAATAATGATCCAGGAATAAGCTTTAAAGTACCTGTTCGTGTTTCTTTATTCATGGTTGGCAGTGCCGAGCCCTCATAATCCGGATCAAACGGATTGCTGTGTTTCCGTTTTTCACAGGAGCATAAACTCAAAATAAAGGACAATAATAAAATATAGCTTAAAACAATTAATACGCGATTTTTTTTAAGATATGACATTGTCTGATCTCCTCGAAATTTAATTTGAAAAACAATTCTGAAATGAGTTCTGTCCCTTAACCGTCATTGGGGCGTAAATGTTTTGTGTACCATAGCCCTTTTGTGGCTGCTGGATGAACTTTTACTGACGGGATGGGCGATTAAAAATCCAATTCATTGTCAATCCCACCTGACCAGGATCGCTCCAGGGTTTAAGGGAAATTTCCGGCTCAGGTTCATAAGAAGTGGAATGAGAACGATTGGTAAGCATTGTGATCAATCCAACCACCACCAGACCACCGCCGATGCCAAGACTGATTTTCGTCTGATTATCGAACTTGGTCGTCTGTTTATAGTAACTTACGGCGCTTTCAGCCGTGGTTGCCGCTTCATAATTTTTATAGGCTTGATTAGCTTGATCGTAAAAATAATAGCCCAGACCTGAAGCTAACAGACCGGTGCCGAGGGTTAGATAAGGCAGGGTTTTTCGTCCGGAAGATTTATTATTGATGATTTTTTCGAAATTTTCTTCGTTGTTAATAAAATCGCCAATTTCAATTCTTAATTCTGGATCTTGTTTCAGGATTTGTGCGACACATTTTCCTTTTTGAAAGAGCCTAATCTGTATCAGGCCGACTTTTTGCGTTTTATCCGAAGCAACTTTTTTATAGACCGGTACTTTGTCGTTTACCTTCAATCCATAAGATTGATTGATATCTAATACGACATATTTTTTGTTTTTCTTGATGATTTTCTGTGAAAAATTCTGGTCCACCAATACGAGTAAAAAAAGCAGGGTCGCATATCCGAAGTATCTCATAGCTATCTCCTTGATTAGTTCATGATAAATTCCTTTTTTAAATAATGCAAGAAATACATTGTAAATGCTTTGGTCGATTTTATTTTATTGCGATTGCCCGATTAAATCAATATCCCTTGCATCGACCTGCCTGGGGGCTTACTTTTAAAAATTAAGTCAATCCGACTGTGCAAACTTTTCCGATTTCTTAAATTGTTATTCATCAAACATAACGGAACAGTTGACATTCAAACCAGTGAATATTTCCTCCTGTTATAATCGATTGTATTATCCTAACCCAATTAATTTCATAATACTATACCACCCAATATTGCGAAGTGCGTAAATTTATCGTTTTTCAGACAAGCGTGATTTAAGTGCAATTTGCCGGCCATGTTTCAGAAGGTGTAGCGGTATGGGTGATTTTATTGGTGGTTTAGCAGAATTCTTATGATGCGATAAGTTCGTTACAAATCTGATGTAACTGTTCATAGATTGTATTATTCGAACCAAGAAAACCATTTCGATTCAGGGGATCAGGGCGGTTGTAAACCACAGGATTTCCAAGACAATCGGTGAGTTTGCCACCGGCCTGTTCGAGGATGCAATTGGCGGCGCAAATGTCCCATTCGCTGGTGGGACCGAAGCGAAAATAGACATCAGCTTCGCCCCGGGCAATCAGACAGAGCTTGATCGAACTGCCGCTGGTTTTGACAGCCGCAAATTTATGCTTTTCAATTAATTTAGCCTCTTTTTCGCCGGCATGGGAGCGGCTTTTCATTAAAATCATCTCTTCAATTTTAGCACGGGAGGAACAGCGAATCGGTTTGGCAGGCTCTCCCGGTCGTTCGTAAAAGGCACCCAGGCCTTCGGCGGCATAATAGAGGTCACCCAGTGCTGGAGCCCAGATCACCCCAAGCCGGGGGGAACCATTTTCCACCAGGCCAATATTGACGGTAAATTCGCCATTTTTTTTAATAAATTCCTTTGTTCCATCCAGCGGGTCAATAATCCAGACGAAAGGCTTTTTCAGACGTATGGGATCATCCTGCGACTCTTCAGACAGGATACCGAATTGGGGAAAGGCCGTTTGCAGGTTGGCGACGATATAGTCATTGGCTAACCGATCCGCAAAGGTGATGGGTGAATTATCACTTTTCAGTTGAATATTAAAATCCGCCTGCTTATAGATTTCCATGATTCGATTGCCGGCTTCGATGGCAATAGCGTTAACCCGATTAATCATTTTCTGATAGTTCATCATTTTTCACCGTTTCTTTTATAGAATAATGTGTCTAAACGAAAATTGGTTTATAAAATGGACATCCCATCAAATTGTCGGGCTTCGGGAACCTGTACTCCCAGCAATTCCATCATCGTTGGCAGGATGTCAATGATACCAAAAGAATTATCATCTTTTTTTATAAAGTGATTCCGTAAAAAGAAAGCAGCGTCATCGTCTGTATGCATACCCACCAGTGTTCCTTTTGCTGTTAATTTCTCTTCAGCAATATTTCCTTTAAAATCATAGCCATCATGCGGTACAACCAATAAATCGGGGGTGGTTTTGAAAAATGGACCGTTAAAAAGCTCCTCCCGCTTATAAATTTTTCGAACAATCGATTCGCCTGAATCGGGATCAACCAGCGATGGCAATTTTTCGATTAATTCATTTCGTAAATTTTCATATTCCTGGCCGGGGGCAACTGAGCCAAACTCTTCACGCCCCTTTAAGTTAATAAAAATCCGGCCGGGAAGCAAGCTAAAAGCTTTTGAATTTGGATCCAGGTCTGTGATAGCCTGTGGCGTCTTCGATTTATATTTTAAATAGCCATTTTTTTCCAACCAGTGATTGAGATAAACCTCTTTTTTTAAAGTACAAAAGCCATGGTCGGAAAGAATCATGAAATCGATTTCATCCGGCAGCAAACGGTCCAGTTCACCAATAAATTGATCGACCTTTTGATAAAATTTTTCAAATTCGGGAGCAAATTTAGTATCGCCATTCTCCCATTGTTCCCAGAAAAAATGATTAATCCGGTCCGTTTCCATAATGTGCAGATGGAAATAGTCCCAATCCTGCTGTTCCATTAAATACCGGGCTGTTTTAACACGCTGGTCAAACGTATGATGCAAATCTTTCAGAAATTCATCATAGCGTTGATTGCGCGCCAATTTGGCATCTACATCGATTCGATAGCCCAGCTCTTTTAGTTTGGGTGCCAAATCAGTTGGATAGACGGCTTTGGAAATATCCGTGGCCAAAAAACAGGAAATTTGCACGCCATTGACCTGTTTGGGAGGATACGAAACCGGCAGATTTATCGAAACCACGCGCTTTCCAGCACGACTGAGCATTTCTGAAACAGTCAGAACCGCTATTTCGTTTGCCAGGGGGATAAATATTTTGAAGGGATTTGGTTTTCGGTCCACAAATCCCTGAATATTGTGTTTTGCCGGATTGGTACCGGTCATAAAACTCGTCCAGGCAACGGAGGAAATACAGGGAATAACCGAATTCATCCGCCGCAAAGTACCTTTTTGCACGAGTTTTTGAAAATTAGGGAATTTGCCTTCGGTGATCATCTTTCGAATGAACGTCGCGGGGGTTCCATCAATTCCCAGTACGAAAATCCGTTTTCGCATATTTCGATTCCAGAAATTAGAGATAAAACTCATAAAGCCACTTCCTGCGTCATTACATTATTTTATTAAACATAACCTAAATCTGCCAATCGATTACTGATTATCTCCTCATCCTCTTTGGAATATGGATTTTTATACGTTTCTGTAATAATTCCCTGTGCTTCCAGATATTTAATGACCGTAATTGCACATTCCGCCAGACTTTGTTGGGCAGTGTTTAGATGAATTTCAGGAGCATCGGGTGCTTCGTAAGGGGCGGAGATACCGGTAAATTCTTTAATCTCACCAGCGCGGGCTTTTTTGAACAAGCCTTTTGGATCCCGCTTTTCGCAAACTTCCAGTGGACAATCGACATAGACTTCGATGAATTCACCTGGATTCATCAGCGCCCGTACTTTATCGCGATCGGTTTTGTATGGAGAAATAAAGGCGGTCAATACAATAACGCCAGCATCAGTAAAAAGATGCGATACTTCACCGATGCGCCGAATATTTTCTTCCCGATCGGCCGGGGAGAAGCCGAGATTTTTATTCAATCCATGACGAATATTATCACCATCCAGTACATAGACCAGATGATTTTGATGATATAAAATTCGCTCCACTTCACGTGCCAGCGTTGATTTTCCCGAAGCGGAAAGTCCGGTAAACCAGATGGTAACGCCTTTCTGATTTAACAATTTTTCCCGATCCGATTTGGAAACAACCCCCTCATGCCATGTAATATTGGTTGCTTTGTGTTCTACCATCTTAGATTCCTTCTCAGTTTTAAATATCCTTGTAATGATTTGAATGGTTTTGCAATAGAAAACAGGATATTTTTATAAAAATTTCATATTCGAAGTTTTATAAATCTCACAAAATCGCTAATTTTGGAAAATTTTTTTGCATTGCTATTCTAAAAATTTGGGAAACCGAAATTGTAACTTTGACAGTTTCAGAATAAAAAAGCCATTTTGATAGAAGTCTTTAATCCTACAAATCCGAACTATCCAGTTTATCCTGTCTCAAAAAATGATGAATAACAGTATTATCGGCCATTTCTCTGGCGATAGTAATTAATTAAAATTTCCAGCACTTCCGGCCGGCCAAATTCTTTCGGCGGCATTTCACCGGCAGCCAGCATTCGCCGAATTTCGGTACCACTAATCAGACAGCGATCTTCTTTGGTATGCGGACAGGTCTTCATGGAGGCCATGCCTTCACATTTGTAGCACCAGAATGTCCAGTCGATGTTCAGGGGCTTGATGTGCAACTCGTTTTCACCGATTTCTTTAAAAATTTCCTGTGCATCAAACGGACCATAATATTTGCCCACACCGGCATGATCCCGACCAATGATCATATAGCTGCAGCCAAAATTTTGCCGGAAAATAGCGTGCAAAACTGCCTCACGCGGGCCGCCGTAGCGCATTTCCATGGGATAGACTTTCATAACAACACGATCTTTGGGATAATATTTTTCCAGCAAAACCTGATAACATTTCATCCGCACGTCGGCTGGGACATCATCATCTTTTAATTTTCCCACCAGCGGGTGCAGGAAGAGGCCATCGCTCACTTCCAGCGCGATTTTGGTACAATATTCATGGGAGCGATGTAACGGATTCCGGGTTTGAAACGCCGCCACCGATGACCACCCTTTTTCTTCAAAAATCCGGCGTGTTTCGGCAGGATGTGCATAATCCGCACCATAAAGTGCGGGATATTCGCCTTCGCTTACCACGTTGATAGCCCCACCGAGCAGAACATCGCCCTGACGATAAACTTTGGCAACACCCGGATGTGCTTCATCTTCAGTTCGAAAGACCAGTCGGGCTTCTTTCTTTTTATCATAGCTAAATTTATCGTCAATTTTCATGGTTCCCATCAATTGATTGCTTTCATGATCGATGAGGGCAACTTCCTGACCGACTTTCAGGCCTTCGGCCTGTTCTGAAGTCACCGACAACGTAATTGGAATTGGCCACAGCGTTCCATTGGCCAGATGCATTTCGGTTACGACTTTTTCGTAATCATCCTGTATCATGAAGCCGCCCAACGGACTGAAAGCGCCCATCCCAATCATGAGTAAATCTGAGGTTTCACGCGAAGAAAGTCTGACAGGCGCCAGATTTTTCGCTTTTTCAATTTCCTGAGTTAAGGCATCACCTGACAATAATTTTGGGGTTAATTTTCCACCATGCGCCGGCACGAGTTTCGACATGAGTCCGTTCCTCCATTATGCAAATAGCTTAATTTTATCATAATTATATTCAAGTTCAATAAAGTCATACCATAATTAAAGGCAATTTAAAAGACAGAATCTAATCCCGAAGATTTTGGGAAAGAAGAAATGTCATTGAGAGAAAGGTAAAATGTTTTTATCAGATCATAATAATAGACGTTTCCACTGTATTCAACTATGCCGATGACAGCTTCGTTGGCAGGCATCCAAATAGCGGATGCACTCCGAACGGGTATCTCAATTTATTCAGGGATTTATTTTATTTAAAACTGATATGCCATGCATGTCCGCCGGAATTTCGATCCCCATCAAATCCAGGACTGTTGGAGCGACATCCATAATATGAAGATCGGGAACCAACTGGCCCTGATGCTGATTTTGGGCATTCATCACAAAAATACCCTGCTGCGCATGGTTTGAATCATCGGGACCTGTATCATTTTCGAATGTCCAGATGGTCGGATTTCCGACAGTTCCTACCGAGCGCCAGTACAGATTTCCGAAATAGACAATCAAATCCGGCGGAAATCCCTTTATTTTGGGATAAATTTCTTCCGGTTTAAAGGCTTTGCAATCGAGATTTTTATTATTCGGATCAGTGATTTGTGCAATTTTTGCCTGTAATTCATTTCGAAAATTTTCATATTCATGGGCCGGAACAACTCCCTGAGGTTCGCGCCCCTCCAGATTAATGAAAACACGCCCGTAATAGCCCCCGGAACCCCAGACCCGGGTTTTACCCCAATCAATCATATCATTTTTTAAAGGGACAGGCTTTTCGGGTAAAGGATCTTTTAACACAAGATAACCTTGCTGGATCAACCAGTCATTAAAACATATTCCGCCATCCATCCGCTGCATTCCATGATCGGAAACGACCATGACGACGGTATCTTTATCAATTACTTCCAAAATCGTGCCAATTTTTTTATCAATATAGGTATAATAATCACGAATGACATTTTCGTACTTATTGCCAGCTTCAAATTTGTGATGTTCCGGATCGGTATACTTCCACATGCCATGATGCAGGCGATCAACCCCCATTTCGACCATTATGGCAAAATCCCATTCTTTATTTTGAAGTAGATATTTAAAAGTGGCAAATCGATTATCAGCCAGTTCATAAACCTGCCGAATAAAATCATCCTTATCTGCTGTCCGAAATTTGATCACATCGAACAGATATTTACCCACCGCTTGTTGAATTTCAAATTTCAAGTCGGGTGGATGAGTGAAATTGGCATTAACATCCGGTGTTAAAAAGCAGGAGACGAGACAGCCATTCAATGCTTTGGGTGGATAAGTGGGAGGGACACCCACGACAATCACCTTTTTTTGGTATCGTGATAAAATATCCCAGACAGTATCCTCTTTTATCATCGCCGATGAAGCTAACAGGAGTTCATCATAGGAATGATTTTTCCGATTTCGAAAACCATAGCAGCCTAACTCGCCGGGGGTTTTGCTGGTGAGCATGGACATCCAGGCCGGAATTGTAATTGCCGGGATACAACTGGTCAGGGGGCCGTAGACGCCGTGCTGGATTAATTTTTTGATATTTGGCTGAAGATCGAGCCATTTATCAAACATAAGCTGTGGTGTACTACTGTCAAGGCCAATGATGATGACTTTTTTATTTTTCATGTGTTTGTGCGTTGTTTTTTATTCACTATTCAACACTTTTTTAAGCATACGATGTGTGTTTTGCTTCTTAAAGTAAAGCTGAAGAATCCCCTTACTCCGACCTTCTCCCAGGGAGTGAGTAAGCCACTATCCCATCTGCCGTCGGGAAAGGGTTCGGGTGAGGGCATTGTTCGCCACATAAAAAAGTGTTTGACAGCGAAATTTTTCAAAGTTTCAAATTCCGTTAATTAATTTCAATTTTGAGCAGCAACAAGACAATTTTCAATATCGGGTGATAGTATTAATAAAATTACACTATTACTTTGAATTTGAAGTTTTAATTCAAAAGTGTTTGATGACCTTGTATGTTCCGAAACCGGCTCAAACAATGTTAACGATGCTTTTTCTTTTAATAAAGCTAATTCTTCCGCTGTTGGTGCCGTTGGACTTCCCATTTTTCGCCAATGATGGTAGCCATTCGATAAAATTTCATTTATCTGATAATGTCCCAGATGAAATTCGCGAAATGGTAAATTATTGATTTTTAAATCAATTTCGTACTGGGTTGAGTCAGAATTATTAAAATCGCTTTCATTCAAATGATAGAGCAGGATTGAAATCGTAGCATGTTCATCAATCGTTGCCAGACCATGAACAAAATCACCAAATTGCGTGCCAGTTAATAGCAGCCGTTCACCATGGATTGAATTCAGCACCAGATAAGCATTGAACGCCGGCCGTTTGATCACTGCATCCGGACTGGGTGCCCATTTATTACCCAGTGCGGTCGCCAGTCCAAAATGGGTATCGAAATTCGGTGGCAGCGGTTTGGTCCAGAAACAGACAATATCTGGTAAAATGTCTGCTCCCAGCCGGTCACTTAAATGATAAAATCCATCAACTTCCTTTATCATCCAGGGAGCGACATAACGTGAGTTGAGCCAATTCTGAGGTTTGGTACTGGGACCGGTTTCTGTGATTAATATTTCCAGGTTTGAAAATTGATCACCAGCCTGTTTTTTTACTTCTCTGATGAATTTTTCATAATTTTTTATAATTTCTTCTTCGATATAACCATAATGATGGCGTGAAATAAAATCAATCCGCGTACCTGTTTCGCCCGTAGCCTGATTGGTTCCCTGATAGCAATGTTTTAAAAAGTCTTTGGCGAAAAGCTCAATATCACCGGCCATGGCAGGTCCACCAATTTTGATGGATGGTTCAGCCGCGATGGCACCATCCACAGCATAATCGTATAATTTGAAATATTCCAGATTATTACCCCGTTTTGGATTTTCTGGATGCTTTACCCAGAAGAATTGGAACAGGTCTGGTTCATTCCAGACTTCGAAATACCAGTTTCGGATTTCTGCAACGCCATAACGTTCCTTTAGATGCAAAACAGTTTTATAGATCAAATCGCGCCATTTTTGATAATCGGCCGGTGGCGAGATATAACTTTTATTCCAGGGATTCCGCCGTGAAGGATCAGCAGCCAGGGCTTTGGGCATAAAGGTAAAAGAAACAATTGGCTTATAATCTGAACTCAGTAATTCATCAAAAACCTGATCCACAATTTGCCAGTTATAGGACGGATTTCCCTTTTCATCAAGCTGATAAACATGTCCCCCGTCGACCCACGGCCCTTTTTCCGGGGGATCCATAAACATACCTTTCATGACGACATAATGGTTTGGCTGGTTATCAGCATACGCATCTTTTAGCAAATGAAAGAATGCGCGATTGTGCTTCAATAAAATGCCATCATTAAATGAATCCAGCCCGATTCCATTATAAAACCGTTTGTAATCCCCCAGTTTTTGTTCTACATCAATGTGGATATCAAAATGTGAGGGTTGTCCCGGAAAGAATTGTTGAATCGTTTTCTGTGGCAACGTCCGAAGCGAACCCAGCTGAGCTGAAATATTATTTTTACTCAGAACAAAGATTAATGAGAAACATAAAATTACCAGCAGAACAACGAGATATTTCAATTTTGTCATTTTCACCTCAAATACCAGTTCAATAGGTCCTATGAAGTTTTTTTCAAAACTTTACGCATATAGAATTTATCGTCTTCAGAGAATATTCTTAAGCCCAATAATATCACTATATATGTGAGCAATGCCAGAATAGCACCGACCATCAGATTAAAATTTCGCATGAAATAGATGCTCGTTAACATCAGTAGTCCGGCTGCCAGCACCTTCATTCCTGGCACGATGACAGATTTTATCTGAAGATTGATCAACTTGGGAATAACCACGATTTTTTGCATGGCACCAGAGATGAGTAATGCCACGATAGTCGCAATCGCTGGTCCCATGATACCATAATGTAATATCAGAAAGTAACACGCCACTGTTTTTACCACGACATTGATGGTCGAGAGGATCAATTGTTGTTTTTGCTGGTTACTGGCAACGAGCGCCGTGCTAAAAATTTCGGTAATTGCATAGGGCAAAAGCGCCCAGATCATTACCTGAAAGACGATAATGGAATCGAAATACTTTTTTCCAAATACCAGCAAAATCACCTCTGGTGAATAAAAACAAAGTACGAGTACGATCGGCAATATTAAAATGGTTAAATACCGCATGGCCTTGCGACAGGCAATTTGAAATTTATGGTTTTCGTATTGAAACATCGTCGAGACCATGGGGAAAAAGGCGATGATAAAACCGCGTACGGTAAAGAGTGTAAACCAGAATATGCGGAACGCTGCTCCATAAGTACCAACCTGTTCATCCGAAACCATTCTGGAAAGGAGAACCGTATCGATGCGCCAGAATAACGAAATATTGATATTCAGTAAGGCCAGACTCCAGGTTTCTTTCAGTAATTCTTTCCAGAGCTTGAAATCAATTCGGGCATCTTCTTTTGGGATGTCTTTCGGAATATATAAATAGTTAATGAATGCATGTAAAAATTTAGCGACAACAAAGCTGATGGTTAAAGCGATGACACCATAGCCCAGCGATAATAAGATAATAGAAGCCGTTGTATTGATTAATAAGAAAATAATCCAGCTATAGGCGGTTTTACGGACTTCCTCAATACCGGAAAGAACGGCAGAAAAAATATCGGTAAAGGATGTTCCCATCAGGGCGATGGAAATAATATATAAACCCTGCTCAACCATCCCCTCATAGCCCATAATCTTTACTGCAGCAATTAAAACAGCGATATTAATGAGGGCTGAAGGAAAAGCCAGTATTAAGCCATTTTTTAAGTATTTACCGGTTAAATTTCGATGAACCGCGACTTCGCGTGTTAAAAGAAATTTTAATCCCATAGAACTGGTGATTTCAAAAATATAATAAAATTGGAAAATAATGGTATATTGTCCAAAAAGATCTTTATCCAGTGTCCGGGTGACAATTATCATCCAGATGAAGTTAATTACCGGCTGAACGCTCCAGGCTGCTGCCCAGGACATTGTATTTTTCGCGAATTTTTGAATTGTACTCATTTACTGTCTCGTCGTCACTATTCGTTTCAGTTATTTACCATTCCATTAGCAGCTAACACATTATTTTGTCCGATATTAACACTCATTGGGCGGGAGTTCGGATAGCCTCGTGACTGCATTTTTTTAATTTTTTTGTCGTAAAGATTTAAAGCAGCAATAATTGCCACCAGAATAAAAAGATGATGCCGAACCGCAGGTATAATCCAATAATCTGGTCCAGGATAAGAGGCAACCAGAAATCCAATAAGTGTTGCCAGTAATCCTGAGCCCAAATGGGCAATATAATAATTTTTAGATCGCTGTGCTTTAATGGATTCAATTAGAAAAAAGAAAACTTGTAAACCAAAAAAGAATATTCCAATAAAACCAATTTCAGAAGGGATAAGTAAATATAAATTGTGCGTAAAAATGACATCAGCATAAAATCTGGAATTCCAAAATCCGACACCTGTTAAAGGATATTGCGCCATAATCGCGTAGGCAACTTCATTGAGCTCCTCACGGTGTTGGGTCTGTAAATCCACATTTTCATATCCCCCATAAAAACGCGCATAAATTTTACTTCCGAATCGAACCATTCCCAGACTTATTACCAGCAGGATGGAAAAAGCCACCCGGAGAATCGTTTTTTTGGCTTTTTTATTTTTCATCCTCATAAAATCAAAGATGAGTGATGCCGTTATGCCAATTGCCAATCCAATCCACGAGCCACGATTTTGGGTGGCGAAAAGGGAAAAGCTTCCCAGAAAAAACGCGATAACATAAGTCTTGATGACCGTTTTTTCTTTCGCTTGCAGCGCATTGGCCATCATTCGGAAAATGATGGGCAGTAAAAACAAGAGATACATTCCGAAATTATTGGCGTGCCAGAAAGTTGAACGCGAACGCCACCACATGAACTTTTTAAATTCACCATCAATAAATCCGATATGAAACATCGGAATCGTATATTGCAGGATCGCCAGACTGGAGGTAATAAATAATCCAAAAACCAATGCTTTTATCACCCAGCGAGCATCCCGGTCGGTGTTGATGGCATTATAGACAACATAGAAAGTTAAGTAGTCCAGAAACAACGTAAATGATCCCCCCAGCGCCAGTGGATAATTAATCGCTTTCGTATTTGCGACAAATGACCAGAGAAAAATGGCCAGTGAGGGGAATGCAATATATAAATGTAATTTCTCGGTAAATTGTCTTCTTTTAACTTTAATCAGAAAAAGTGCACCGAATAAAAGGATATATGTAAAACGCAAATCGAGCATCATAAATTCAAGCCATAATCCTCCCTGCCAGGGAGCCGAAATAATCGACATGGCCAGGAGAATCTGTCCCGGATTTTTCAATTTTAGCCACAATATCGATGCAAGTAACGCGATAACTAAAAATATGATTCCAATGACAATATCAGGCATATATCAATTTTATTCCAGATTAATTTTACAGCATGTTATAATTTATCAATAATAATTATATTACGTAATGCGTGATTAAGTATTATAAATTTATGTGGTCCTCACGAAATACGCATACGCGATAATCGTTATCAGGAAATGACTTTCTGGCATAATGCCGATAAAGCCTCACCCCGTTTTATCCAGGTGTGATGCTGCTGAATTTCTGCACCAGCCGCCATTCCTACTTGTGTTCGCAGAGCGGGTTGTTTGATTAAATCAGAAATAATAGAACAGATATTTGGAATATCACCAGGCCTGGTTAAAAAACCTGTTTTTTGATCTTCAATGAGCTCGGCAATTTGACCAATTCTGGATGAAATCACCGGTTTACCACAGGCCATGTATTCATAAATTTTAACCGGCGAATAATAGAAAAAGTCAATCTCGGGATAAGGTGCTAATAAAATATCCATGGCAGCAATGTATTGGGGAATTTCTTCATGTGGGATATGTCCCGGCAAAATGACGCGATCTTCCAATCTATTGTTTCTAATAAAATTATTAATCACATTGGACATGGAACCACCTTTACCAACCAGTAAAAACTTTACTTCCGGATGCGCCGGTAGCACCTTTTCGATGACGTTCATGAGATTTTCCACACCATGCCAGGGAATAAAGGAACCCACAAAGCCAATGATGATGGAATCATTCAACTTTAATTGCTCGCGAACATTTTTTCCACTCACCTGCGGATTAAATCGCGAGGTATCGGCAGCGTTTGGGAGGACGGAAAAATATTCCAATGGCATGCCGCGTTTTACAAAATGGTCACGCATCTGATTGGATACCGTGAAACCCGCTTTCCCCCCGCGCAGGAATTGCATTTCCATGGATTGAATGAGCCATTTGGTTGTATGGTAATATTTTTGAAAAGTCATTACTTCATAGGACCGGGGGCTATCCACTTCAATGAGAAAAGGAACATTATATTTTTTCGATAACTTTTCCGGTGAAGTAAGGTACACATCCAGCCGTGAAATAACGAGATCCGGTTTTTCACGTTCAATAATTTCACATTCCTGGTGAATTCCCCGATTGCTCCAAAGCTGATTTGGTTCATGTAAATAATAGCCGAGATGTTTTTTTAAATGATCCCGGAAAGTCAGTTCTTTTTTTTCGGTCCAAAAGCGTTTTTTCGAGAGATCATCACGTAACCAGAAATCCTTTACTTCATGTCCACCAGCCTGTCTCAGCGCTTCCAGCAATTTCAAAGCTTTGACCGTTGAACCAATACTGGCTCCCCACAAGTCCCACATGTAATTAAAGTAAACAATTTTCATTTTTAATCCTGCGTCGTTCGGTTTATTCGTTCGGGTGGTATAATTAAATATTTTGGTATCCTCTCAAATTCCAAGGGAGCCATTACCGCCTGTAATTGCAAAGAAACAATCTCCTTAACTTACCTCCGGAGATTGCTTTGGCAAAAAGCGCTTCGAAATGACAGCTCTTCTTCACCTGAAATATTGGATGGATATTATTTTGTATAATCAGCGCTCTATCTATCACTTTCTATAATTATTTGAAAATTAAAGATTTGATTGATTTTTTCAGTAACCGATCACAGGGAATAGTATCAAATTTGTTGTGTCGCCGGTTTTACTGATTCCTCAGGTGAATAAGGTTTTTAATCAACCAGGCCGCGCGATCAAACCCAATCGACCTTATTGACCTTAGTAACAATTCGAGGGTCCCTGCAATTTAACCTTATGACCTGATTGCTTCATTTGATTATCATCACCAATAAGGGAATAAGGTTGGTGGTGTCCCGGGTTTGGCAGATTACCAAGGTGAAGAAGGGGTTACCTCAACCAACCGGATGGGTCAAATCCAGCAAACGTTATCTTTCTCAATCTTTTTCAGCGACAATGTCGGATGACAACATTCAATAAAGTGTTCACCCTTTTCAGCAAAGCTGATCTTTTTTTGATGCGCCGTCGGCTTGAGGATATTCTGGCAGACTTTATCCACCGCTACCCTGGACACAAAAAATGAAAATTGTTTGCTTTCACACTGGGATCGGTTACTTTTTTCATCGTAAGAAAAAATAAATTAGCTTTAAAATTGCAAAAAATATACCATCTTCAGATTGGGTTATCGGTTCCTAAATTGATAATAAACATCCTTGATGAAAATGATGAGCTAAATTGTGTATCAAAATTAAATTTTTAACGATAGAATCCAACTCACTGATAAAGAATTTCATAAATAATTGTCTTTAATCCATTCTTTTCTGAATTATCATAAACCTTTTTTAAATCGGCCGGTACATCTTTTTCCGCGAACAGATTGGCGATTAGCGGGAAATGATGTTTATAGCGATCGTCCAAGACGAGATAGCGGACATTCCGATGCCGTGCATAAGCGAGCAGCCGGGTGACGTCATTTTCGGGAATCTCCACCGATTCATTGATATTGTAATTTCCTGCATAAAAACTGACAGCATGGTTATAAGCCATTATTATCGGTCCTTTTTCATGGATGTTTTCTTTTATCCAGAGACCGGCTCTTTTTTGCTCAATGGCAGGGTCCCACTCAGCAATAGAATTGATGTTCTGCTTCATTTGTTTACCAAATTCGAGGATAAAAGACCCCATCAAAATCAGCAACATCACGATTACAACACTACCATAGCGAATCAACCACCAATCAGACATTTTTCCAAAAATATTACTTAAAATAATTTGCATCCATTTGATTAGATCAATCACTCCAATACCAACCCAGATAAAGCAAATTGGCAGGAGGGGAATAAAGTATCGATGGGTGATATGAAATAATGGAATCAGGGCGAACCAGAAAAAAATCAAGAAGCTAAGCAGATAAAAATTTAAAATCATCATCGATCGGGACCAGGCATGACCAAAAAAGCCCAGGCCAAACAGGATTACAAGTGGTAACGTCAATACTTTCGCGAGTTCGCCGCCCAGTAATTTATAATAATTTTCCAGGACTTTTGCCAATACGCCTGTGATGTTCATTTGCACCGGCGTACTATTGTCAGCCTTCTGAAGCTGGGTGACAAATGTCCCCTGATGATAAATCTCATCCTGGGGGAGTCGTTTATTATCCGGCGAGAGGGTATGGAAAGGATTCTCACCATATTGATCCTTATTCGTGACATAATATTCTCCCAATTGATTGACTTTCCCCTTGGTACTGATTGTCCATTCCCCGGTTTGTTGTTTCAAAAAATAGAGATAGGGAAAAGAAACAATCCCAAAGCCAATGATACTTAACAGGAGAATAATAAAATAGGGGGTGATTTTTTCTTTACTGAAAAGATAAAAAATCATTAACAATATCGTAAATCCCCAAAATGTCAGGAGAAATCCGATACCCTCTGGGCGTGTCAAGTAAGAAAGGCCAAAAAGTCCGCCTACCGCTAATGCCAGCAGTTTTCGTCGATGATTCAGAACATTCCACCCAAGCAATATCCCTGAGATTGATACCAGCATGTAGAGGAATTCAGTTTCTGCCTTGATACTGAATGAAGCAGAAAAAGGGAAAAAGAGCCCCAGTGCACTCACCACAAAACCGACTTTCCGATTGAAATAGTTCTTCAAAAAGAAAAACAAAGGAAAAGTGATACTGACCGTGCATAAAATTGTCAACCAGCGGGCAGCCGATTCAAAATTCGGAATAATAAACGAAAAGATTGTCACCATGAGCGGATAAAGGGGCGACCAATATGTATGAAACACCTGGTTTAAACCATTAATTCGCCCACTGGCGGCTAATTTTAAATAGTTAACTTCGTCAAAGCCGATGGCGTACGCTTTCGATAAGTAAATGAATCGCAAGGCGATTGCGGCAATGATCAGTAACACCAGACCGAGCCAATCGCGACGACGCATTTTCAAATCTGACTCGCCTGAAGGTTGAGCAAACATGTTTTCGCTCCTCATTATTTTTTTACTTTGTGATTACTCAATTCCTTAAATAAATTTTCATAACTATCGGTAATCCGATCCCAGGTATAGGCTTCCAAAATTCGCTGATGGGTTTTTTGACGATATTCTTCCACGACTTCCGGATGATCGACAATATATTGCATTTTCTCCCGTACGCTGTCAATGTTTCGCGAATTGAAATAAATACCCGCTTCTCGAAGCACTTCATGATGTTCAGGTACCTCATTTGCCAGCACACAATTTCCATAGCCCATGCCTTCTAAAAGCGCTGGATGAGTTCCACCAACTTCGGTGGCTTGAATATAGGCATACGCATGGGACTGGAATTCTTTATAGCCATTTCCGAAAACATAGCCTGTAAAAATGATTCGGGGATCGGTGGTGGATTTCACCTGTTTGATGTAGTCAGTGCTATAGGGTGCATCTCCTACCATCACCAGGTTCATATCCGTTTTGACTTTCTCGAAGGCCTTCACCACGGCCAGGGCATTATTTTCGGGCTCCATCCGACTCACATATAGCAAATAACGACCCGGTTTGACATTAAATTTTTGCAACACTTCGGTACTTTGAACCTTTTCAGTTGGGGCACCATAAGGGATAAAAGTTGAATCAGAATTAAATTTATCTTTATAATATTTTCGGATGTAAATTGAATCAGTGACAATATGGTGGGCACTCCAGGTGGCAATCCATTCCGACAACTGATAATACCAGCGACCCAACCGATTCCATTTCGCCCGTTGCCATTCCAGTCCATCCACATTAATGGCAACTTTTTTAAAACCCAATCGTGGAATAAGGGCAAAAATGCTATTGGCACTGTTACAAATTAATATTGTATCGAATTTTCGAAATAAAGCATGCCAGGCCGCAACAAAAGTGTTGGCGACGGTATCCAGATATTTATGTGAAATTGTTGGCAGGATGACCAGCTCAACGCCTTTATAATATTTCTCTTTATAATCAATAATATTCGATCGTCCATAAACGGTCACATCGTGCCCCCGCTCTGCTAAACGGGTGGATAATTGTTCAGCAAAGGTTTCAAAGCCTCCATAATTGGCAGGGATCCCCCTGGTACCCATTATTGCAATTTTCATAAACCGAATCCATTCCTTTGTAATCAATAACTTCCTGTCTCATTTTTTTCTATCGTTTAAAATTTTCTTTCATAAATTGCAAAATTTCCTGCACGACAAAATCAATATCCGAATACGTCATTTTTGGATAGAGCGGCAGGGTCACTTCCCGCTGAGCGATGTCGGTGGTGAGTGGCAAATCTTCCCGCAAACTATCATGCAAATTCCGATGATAGGTAAAAAGGTGTGTCGGCGGATAATGAATACTGGTTTGAATGCCAGCATTTTTGAGATAACCCATAAACGCCAGTCGATCAACTCCTTTGGCCAAAAGTATGGGCATCACATGAAAACTGGGCGTTCCCGGATGATTTTGAAATGGCACACTGAGCCCCGGAACGGCCGCCAGTTTTTTATGATAATATTTTGTTAATTCAGTTCTTCGCGCGTTATATTCTGGTAATTTTTTAAGCTGAACCCGACCAATGGCCGACTGCAGTTCCGTCGGCCGATAATTGTAACCCAATGCGACCACATCATAGGAGTAATTATGACCTTTAAATCGATCCAGGGTTAGGGAGGTCATCCCGTGTGATCGCATCACGCGTAAATTTTCCGCCAATTGATCATCGTTTGTGGTGATCAGGCCGCCTTCACCCATGGTCATGTTTTTATTTGAAAAGAAACTGAAACAGCCAGCCGCGCCAAACGTTCCACAATATTGACCAGCGATCTGGGCACCAGGAGCATGGGCCGCATCTTCAAATACCTGCAAATTGAATTCTTTGGCAATTTCACCAATTTCTCGCATCCGACAGGGGAAACCGGCATAATGTACCACCAGGATACCTTTGGTTTTCGGTGTAATCTTTTCACGAATCCGATCCGGTGAGATATTAAAATCATCATAACCAATTACATCCGCCCAGACCGGGGTCGCACCAGTATAGAGAATCGAGTTCGTGGTTGCAACAAATGTCATTGATGGGACAATCACTTCATCTTCCGGCCCAATTCCGGCTGCAACCAGCGCCAGATGCAGCGCTGCGGTGCCATTATTCACACAAAAAGCATGTTTGCAATTCACCATCTGGGCGAATTCGGTTTCAAATTTTTTTGTTACTTCTCCCAGCGTCAGCCAGCCTGATTTAAGGACATCAGTTACGGCTGAAATTTCAGCTTCACTCATGTCAATGTCAAAAAGCGGTATTTTCCAGTTCATTCTATTTCCTCCAAATTAAAATTCAAATTCAAAAAGTGGCTGGAATTCGGTAGTTTCCGAAATCTCGCTATTCAGCTTCTCCAATGCAACCGCCACTGTGTATTTACCAGCCAGTAAGTCGCGCGGTGCTTCCCAAAAAATCTCATCCCGTACCAGTTCCCCTTCAATCCATTTTGAAGTGGGAAAGAGTTCAAAAACGGGATAATGTTCAAAAAAATAACTTTGTTCTGTGTTATAAATTTTATAGTAAAATTTATAATCTTCTGGATAATCAACTTTTGAACTCCAGAAGGTAGTAAAATGAATCATTTTCAAAAAATATTGTTTCGTGATATCGCTCATATTAAAACCACGTTCCAGTGGTTCAAACCAGCGATGCCCCACAAACTGGATTTCGGGAGTCAAATCCAGGTTTGATTTGACATGAATAGTATCCCCTGAACTATATGCTAACTTCATCAACCCGGCGTCATAATTTGCCCCTTTGCGAAACAGGCAAACGCCGTCCAGAAAGGCCACGCAGCCATAATTTCTATCCCGTAAAACGGTTTCAATCCGTTTGTTATCGGGCCAATCAAAGGGCAATAAAAAAGTCTCCCGCGTGATGAAGGTGTATTTCTTCATATAAAAATCATACAGGATATAATCGACCTTATCGATATTATCGTTAAATACATAAACTTCATGTCGTTCAGCCACATGTGGAACCAGTGCATTCAAGGATGAGACCGATGCATCTTCCGGTATTTGACGAATGACTTTTTTAATATTTGCAAAATGCGGGATAATTTTCCATTCGCCGCCATCAAAAACATTTGATTTCCAGAGAAAGAGCATGCCTGAACAGACCAATATCCCGGATACTAAAACCGATTGTAAAATTTTATTATTGGAAGTCGTTCGGGATTTGGTTATTTTTTTATCGAGAAAATCAAGAATTCGTCGGCTTCCGATAATTGCTGAAATATAAATAAACGGAACAATGGGCGCGCTGTAATAATGTTCAATATCATGCGTGTAAAAATAGCTACTGAGCAAATTAATTGCAAAAACCGGTGTCGCGATTAATAATGTTTCCAGACTGAAAAAACTGGTAAAGATCACCGGACCAAAAAGATAGAGAAAATATCGGATATTGTACTTTTTTGCCAGAAATTTTATCGGATACAAAATATCCTCTCCAACCTGACTCAGGTGTGACCAGTGGGTGTCGGCGCCAGCCATAATATCAAAAGCTGGCAAACCCAGCATGTTCCGAATCGTCATCCGTTTATACCAGAGCAGGAAAAAGAGGGCGCTCATAACAATCGTGGTAAAACCAACTTTCTTCTCTTTCTGAATCAGAACAGCATAGATGCCCATCATGATGAGAATCAGTGCGGAATCTTCCCGGCAACTCAATGCCAGCGCTGAAAAAATGATAAAGCGCTTATAATTTTTGTTATATAAATAATAAAATGAAAATGCCAACATCGGTGCTGCCAGTGTAATCCCATGGACATCAAATAAATTGGCATTATGAATCGCCGGATTAAGCAGGTAGCCCGCAGCAAAAACAATCCCGATAAATGAATTTTGAAAAACCTGTCTTCCCAACCAGAAGATTGGTATTGCCCCGCTGGCTACCATTGCTGTTTGAAATATTAAAATCGTATGCGGCGAAGAAAAAATGATATAAAAAAAGGCAATGATGACATAAATAAATTCCCAATGTGCCATCCAGAAACGAAGCATCGGGAATCCCATATTGATACTTTCCTGCAGCATCCAGCCGTTCGCGGTGTTCCAGACGGTCTGAATCATGATACCCAGATCGTAAGCACTGGCAGTAAAACTTTCAAAACGAATAATTGAAAAAATGCTTAATGCAACTGTGTATACGAGTGCCAGAAAAAGAACCACATAACAATAATTAAACCGACTGGTTTGTTCAAGATGTGAACCCGTCAAAGTTTTTTCCGGTTTTTGCATTGCTGTGATCTCCTTTAGGCCGGACATAACTTTTTATAAATATTTAAAATCTTGCCGGCAATAATCGGTAAAGTCAATTCATTTTCCACTTTTACCCGATTATAACGACCCAATTTAATCGCCAGATCCGGATGGTCAAACAGATAATTTATCTTTTCTGCCAATTGATTTTCATTATTAAAATCAACGACAAAACCATTGACGCCGTCTTTAATATAATCACCACTGCCTTCGGGCGTACAAACGACGGGTAAGCCGGCGGACATGGCTTCCAGGGTGCAGAGGGGCGCCCCTTCTGATAAGGAAGGCATAACCAGCAGCCACGCTTTTTGATAAATTTCCACCATTTCCTGATCAGATAGGCCGGTTGTCACTTCAAAATTTTTTAATTGACGAATTTGCTCTCTGATTTCCGGTGGAATTCGTGAAGCAACGGCTACGACTTTTCCTTTAATATTTTTGGCTGCTTTTACCAATGTATCAAAGCCTTTACCCAATGAACCGCGGCCTACAAAAAGGGCGACTGGTTCTTTAAATTGTGTTTCTGAATTGGGTCTAAAGCGTTGATAATCAACACCATACTGAATCACTTCGATCCGTTCCGGTTGAATATTCATCCTTTCAACCAGATAATCTTTAAATGATTCACGACAAACCGTTATCATATCGGCATTTTGAAAACCCATCTTTTCAAAGTGCTTAAAAATCTGGTACGAGGCCGGATTAAAGAAAATGCGATATTTTGCTGGCAAGTACCGCCCATAAAAATCCGCCTGTCGTGAAACCAGATAATGTGTTGACATTACGGTTGGTATTTTGGCTTTTTTCCAGGCCGATGTGAATGGCGAACCAAAATGAATGAGACTGTGACTGTTCGCTATCTTCTGAATAGCTTTTCGGCCATAATAGGGATAAATTACCAATTCGCGCAGGTTCGGAAAATATTTTATGGAATCCGGCAAATTGGTCTGAATACCATCGGAATAGGCATAAATCCGGCTTTGAATCCCCATTTGGGCGTAATATTCAGCCAACCGGCGCGTCCACACGGGAACACCACCAAGTGGATTATGGCGATAGGTTTCTACGATATAAGCAATATTCATTTTAAAAAACTCCCGCTAAATTGAACCCGACAAAAGTTCGGACTTCAGAGTCTCATATTCATCAAGCGCCAGTTCATAATCCTCTTTTCGTCCGATATCACGCCAATAATCCCGAAAACGAAAGCCGGAAACGCGTATTTTTTCCTGAATCAGCCGGTGTACCAGACTGGGAATGTCAAAGTATGCATTTCGCGGAATATAATCCAGCGCCTTTCGGTTGAGAATATAAATTCCCATACTCACCTGATAAGTCAGGGTTGGTTTCTCAACATATTCATAAATTTCATGATTTTCATTGGCTTTCAAAGTGCCCAGATCGATTTTAACATCTTTATCATACATCGCTATCGAAAAAGCGGCCTGTTGTTGTAAATGAAAATCCATTAAATTTTTATATTTTAAATTCGTCAGAATATCACCATTCATCGCGAGAAAATTTTCATCAAGCCCATCGATTAATGTTAATGGGCCAATGGTTCCCATGGGGAATGTTTCCCGCGAATAACGAATCCGAACGCCCAGTTTGCTGCCATCGCCAAAATAGGCTTCCAAAAGTTCGGCTAAATAACCTACGGCCATGATAATATCATCAAATCCATTCTCTTTTAATTGTCGAATAACCAGTTCCAGAATTGGCATATCATTAATAGGCATTAATGGCTTTGGCAAAATCGTTGTATACGGTCGCAACCGCGTGCCCTTGCCGCCTGCTAAAATCACTGCTTGCATTTTCCATCCTCGTCGATTTGTTCTAATTCCATTTAGTTGCTTTGTAATGTTCTTAATAAGTTTTTTTAATCATTTTTTTCATCCACTGATGACTACGAAGAGGATATAAAATAAGGGTGTCATATCCTGATGAAAAGGTATCCATTCCCCCTGATTCTCTGGATCCATCATCAGAAATGACACCCCAATACCCCCATGACAATTGAAAATTAACAATTAACAATTGACAATTAACAAATTATACGTTATAAATATCCGGCTTATAAAGCCCCTGATTTTGCCGAATAAATTCGATTGTCTCCATGAGCCCCTGTTCCAGCGTGTATTGTGGCTCCCAGCCAGTCAATTCTTTAGCAAGGTGGTTATCACAAATAAGCTGCATCACTTCGCTCTTTTCAGGCCGGATACGGGCTTCGTCGGTTTCGATCAGAATATCTTTGTGGAGCAATTGGGCAATTTTTTGGGCCAGTTCACCGATTGTGATCCCTTTTCCAAAACCAACATTGACGACTTTACCAATAGTCGCTTCGCTCTCGGCGATTTTAATGAATCCATTGGCGGTATCTTTGGCATAGTTCAGGTCGCGAACAGGCGTCAGCGAACCCAATTTAATCTTATCTCTGGTTAAAGCCTGACTGATAATGGTCGGAATAACCGCCCGTGCGGATTGTCGGGGACCATACGTATTAAAAGGCCGAATCGTTGCTACGGGCAAATTAAACGACAGATAGTAACTTTCAGCAATCTTGTCAGCGCCAATTTTGCTCGCTGAGTATGGTGATTGGCCCTGTAAAGGGTGCTTTTCATCAATAGGCGTATAAATTGCCGTGCCATAGGTTTCGCTGGTTGACGTATGGACAATTTTTGAAACATTTGACTGTAAACCCGCCTGCATGACATTTAATGTCCCTTTGACATTGGTATCGACATAAGAGGCTGGCGCCATATACGAATAGGGAATTGCAATCAGTGCCGCCAGATGAAACACCACTTCCCGATCAGCCATTGCTTTTTGCACAGAAAATGGATCCTGAACATCACCGGTAAAAATTTCTATTTCTTTCTGTATATTCTTCGGTAACACTTCGATTAATCCCCAGTTATTTCTTGAATTATAATGCACCATTCCCCGGACGTTGGCTCCCAATTCTACCATTCGCTCTGTTAAATGACTCCCGATAAAGCCCCCTGCTCCTGTGATGAGAACTTTAACCCCTTGCCAGTTCATTAATCAGATCTCCCTTCAAAATTTATTACTAAATTTATTAAAAAATATGTTCCATAATTTGCTTTAGTTAATTGAATTGTGTTTAACAAAAGTGTTATCATCATATTAATGTCACTAAATAACTGGATTATTGATTAGCTTTTTTGATGTCAACATCGAGGCGAATAACCTTTCCATCAAAAACAGTAAAAATAATGAGAAATAAGTAATGATTCGCATAATGATAATTGCCAGAAAAGCGATTCCGCCCAGACCAAAATAAACATCATAAAGTCCAAAAATGGTCAATTCCCGGACGCCTATGCCACCTGGTAAAGGTGAAAGTAATCCCAACAAATTGGTGATCGTCCCCGCAAAAACGACGAAGGTAAACTCAATCTCGGGATGGCCTAACGTTGCAATCAAAAACCAGAATACCCAATAACTGATGATGAGATTTAATAGGGTTATTAGATAGCTATAAGCAATATAATCGTATCGTTTTCCGGTTAATTTTGTCGCTTCTATTAGTTTATTAAAAAAGTTTAGTGTTTTTAGTTTCTTTTTAAACACAATGCCGGCTATGGCCGATAGAATAATAACCCCGGCAAATATCAAAATATTCTGCATGACACTGCTAGTTGATATGATTTTTTCAATAGCAAGGAATAGCTTTTTAAAATGCCCGCCAATCAGGATACAAACCAATGCCAGAGAAATTTCGGCTGAATGTTCAATAAAAAGTTCACCTAAAATCGATGGCAGCGATTTACCCACGTCAACATCTTCTGATCGTTTCAATAAAACAGCTTTGGCTGGTATACCCAGCTTACCAGGTGTTGAATAATTTGCTGCCAGCGCATTGATGGTGATACGTAAAATATTTTTCCAGGTAATTGTATTTTTAAGCGGCAGTAATAAAACGTACCAACGCCAGCTTCGAAAAATGGTCGCTGACATCGTTAGCACCAAAATGATAAATATATTCGTGATACGAATATTCAAAATTATCGTTTTATATTTTAGCAACTCATCCCAATTATTATAAAAGGCCAAAATAAATCCAACCAGGAGGAGTAAAATGAAAAATAAGTTTATCATCTTCCATTTATTTTTAGCGATTTTGGAATTTTCCGGCATCAAAGATCCTTAAAGTAATTTGATTTTTTGTAACTAAACAATTCAATTTTTTGTCATCAACTCAAAATAGAGTGATTTTATTTTTTCGCGGGTAAGCTCCCAGCGAAAATTCTGATAAATGTATTCGTGCCCTCTCTGTCCCATTTTCTGCGCCGCCTGAGGGTGTTCAAGTAACCAAATAATTTTTTCCTGCAAAGCTCTGGCATCGGCTGGTGGTACCAGCATGCCGCCTCCCGGTCCGATTAGTTCCTTAACTCCTGGAATATCTGAAGTAATGCAGGGCGTTTTTAAGGCCAGTGCCTCCATTAAAGAACTTGGGGTCTTATCAACCAGTGTCGGAAGTACGTATACTGCTGCTGAGCGAACATAACGCATATTTTCTTCCCAGGATAAATTGCCGGTAAAAATAATGCGCGGATTATTTTGTGCTAATTTTTTTAAATCCTTCTCCTCCGGGCCATCACCCGCAATTACCAGGTGTGCCTGATACCTGTCCAGAATCGGTTGACAGGCCTGAATCAGATATTTTAATCCTTTATATTTTACGTGCCGAACACCGGCGAAAATCATTCGATCAACTTTTAAATCGGCTTTGACATCCGGGTAGTCTTCACGCTTAAGTTGTTCTAACTTCACACCATTATGTATTAAACGAATTTTTCGTTGTTCGATTTTCAGTTGTTGAATTAACAGATCAACCAGATACTGGGCAATTGGATAAATTAAATCGAACTTCTTAAAATATAATTGTTCAATTTTTAAAATATATTTTGCCAACCCCTCTGCCTGTTGCCAGGCACCAACCTCACCGATGGCAGGATCCCAGCCATTTTTGTTTGCATTGCACAGGTATTCATAAGTCATGCTGCCACCAAATTTGAAAACAGTTGGTTTTCTCAATATAAATTTGGTAATTAAACCGGCTATCCCCGTGGCCGTGTCATGACAATGGACTAATTCAACCTTTTCTTTTAGAATAACCCGGATGCCTTTAAATGCGATAATCAGACATAAAATAATAAAATATAGACCCGAGCCGCGATTTTTAAGCAAGGGTACACGAACACGATTTACTTCATAATTTTGATTTAATTTCTCAAATTTTTTGAGTCCTGGCAGATGTTCGCAAACGACATAAATATTATGATTTTCTGCGCTGAGATCATGTCCTAAATGAAAAGCATCAATTCCAGCCCCGCCTGCTTGTGGTGGAAATTTGCTGCAATAAAATAAAACTTTCATTTTTCTACGGTTAACCCTTATGTACAATAAAAGATGTCAAATTATTTTGTCAAACCAACCGAATTTCCCGCCGCGTGATGTTGATGCAACGAACTAAAAAAATCGATTCCAGCGCCATGGTTCTGAATAAAAGGCATTCCGACGCGAAAAGCCAAATAATTCTGATAAGCTATTCGATTTTTTAAGGCTGGTGCCTGCTTTTAAACCACCAAAACATGAAAACTTTCATGGCTCAGGTTTTCTTGGCATTAATGCGCCTTAATACTGCCGCCCCCCGGTAGTAGAAACTTGTTACCACAAAACCGGATTTTCATTTTGCACCCGGTTGAAAATTTAATTTTCCTGATTCAATTTCTTTAACAGGAGTTGATTCCTTCGTAAATTTACCTGTAAGAGTCGCCAGCTATTATTGAATGAATCCAATAATAATCCCATCACAAAAATTATGGCCGATAATAAAATATTCAGTGTCGTAAAAATTGCCAGGCCAATATGATACATCATGCCTGTCTGCAAGTAAATGATGAAAATATAGAGACCGCTTATCAAACCAGCACTGGCGAAAACCATCGACAATAAAAAGAAAAAGATCATGGGATTATAGTCGCGGAAGAGCGTTAATATCGTATAGAGAATTAAAAATCCGTCGCCCCAGGTGCTTAACTTTGATTTCGAGCCATCAGGACGATTGCGATAGTTAATCGGGATTTCAATAATGTGATATCGTTCCCGTAAGATGCGGATTGTCAATTCGGCTTCGATTTCAAAACCTTCGGCAATGAGTAATAAGTTTTCGACCACCTCCCGGCTCATTACGCGATAACCTGAAAGTATGTCTTTTAGCCGGACTTTAAACATCCGGTTTAAGAAGGTTGTCAAAATCCAGTTTCCGATTTTATGTGAAATGGAAAAGGCGTTGTTTGACACCTGTTTTCGGGCGCCTACCACCATATCCGCGTTGCCATCGGCTACGGGTTGAATTAGTTCCCGAACATTGTCGGCACTGTAGGTTAAATCGGCATCGATCATAACATAGATATCGGCCTCGATGCTTTCAAACAGTTTTCGAACGGCATTCCCTTTTCCCTGCTGTGGACATTTAATAACCTCGGCGCCAGCCGCACGGGCGAATTCGGCTGTCCGATCAACACAATTATTATCACCAACATAAATTTTGGCCTCGGGGAGCGCCGCCCGATATTCCTTTATCACAGCGGTGATCGTTTTTTCTTCATTGTATGCGGGAATAATTACCGCCAGTTGCATCGTATTCCTCCTGAATGCTAAAGCTATTTTCTGGAATTTGTTAAAATTTTTTTCTGAATTATGCGCTATTCCAAAACTTTTTCTATGTTATATTCCTTTATATCTCTGGCATGCGTGAAGATAATCATTTCACCAATCAAACCAATGGAAATCATCTGAATACCGATGACGAGAAATAGTGAACCCAGCAACAGCAATGGCCGGCCGCTAATTGGCCCAACTTCCAGTAATCGATAAATTAATAAGTAAACATTAAAACCCAGCCCTAACAGGGTAAAGAGGGTTCCCACAAATCCCAGAAAGTGGATTGGTTTTTTTGAGTATTTGGTAAGAAAAACCACGGTCAGAATATCGAGCAGCCGCTGGAGATATTCATTGAAATATTTGGATTGACGAAAACTGCCCTTGAGCTGCTGAATTTTGGTTTCAGTGACTTTATATCCTTTTCGAACGGCCATAATTGGCAAAAAGTGGGTGAAAGCGCCATAAATTGGTAAATTTTCCAGAACTTCGCGTTTGGCAACCAACACGCCGCTATTCATATCATGAAATTTTAAACCGGAAATTTTTCGGGTGATTGCGTTGAACATTCGGGAAATCATTTGATTCAGCAGCGAATCGGCCCGCGGGTGACGCCATCCGACAACCATGTCAGACCCTTGTTCAAGCGCTTTCAGCATGTCCAGAATCCCATTTGCAGCAACACGTACCCGGGCCGTAACATAGACAACCACATCTCCGGTTGCGTTTTCGACACCGGCATCGAAGGAGGCTGCTTCGCCGAAAGTTATCCGCATTTTAATGATTTTGACGTGCCGGTCTTCTTTTTCGATTGCCGATAAAATCAGGTTTGTTTGATCGCTGCTGCCATCATCAACAAAAATTAATTCATAGGGTCGGTTAATTTTTTGCATTACTTCAGATAATGAAGTATAGAGGTCGCGAACTCCGGATTCAAAATTATAAACGCTGGCGACAACGGAGATCATCTCGCGGCGGGTTTTCACTTTTCCATTTGAATCCATTTCCATCAAAATATCACTTGTGATAACTTTTCCATCCATAGAAGTACCTGTTGTTTTTCATCCTGAAATTTATTAAAATTATTTTTTTCAATTAAAAAAGGTTCAAAGGAAGTGCCAACGGCTTAATCCTTTTTCAGTTGTTACTTTAAAATCACTTTTTATCCTGTTCATCAACATGATAGATGTGTTTTCGTGTTCCGGTGGCGACAATTAAATTGGCCAGAAGCCCCAAAACAATAAAACCAAATCCGGAGACGATATAAAGAAACGCTGTCGTTAACAGGACATTTAAATCTGGATTTTCCGCATAACGAATAATTGCCTGAAAAAACATCGCCAGTACCAGCAAAGAACCGATAAACATGCTGGTCATCCCGATTGAGCCAAAAAAGTGAATTGGTTTTTTTAAGTGTTTCATAAACAAATTAATCGTGGTCAGGTCCATAATCACGCGAAAAGTGCGCGTAATATTATATTTGGATTTACCAAATTGCCGGGCATGGTGATTAACAGCCATTTCAGTAATTCGTGCGCCTTCAATTTTTGCCAGTGCGGGAATAAAACGATGCAATTCTCCATAAAGTCTGACTTTTTTGATGATTTCCCGACGAAAAACCTTTAAGGAGCAGCCAGTGTCATGCAATTTGACCCCGGTAATCGAACAAATAATTTTATTGGCTATTTTTGAGGGAATTTTTCGGATGACCATATTATCTTTTCGATTTTTACGCCAGCCGGCGACCACATCGTAGCCTTCATCCAATTTTTCCAGCATTCGGGGTATGTCTGTCGGGTCATTTTGGAGATCCCCATCCATGGCAACAACGATCTCACCGCTGGCGGCTTCAAATCCAGCGGCCATGGCGGCTGATTGTCCATAATTCCCACGAAATTTGACAACTTTTGTCCGGGGATGAAATTGATGCAATTCGGCCAAAATTGCATACGTTCGATCTTTGCTGCCGTCATCCACCATGATGATTTCGTACTCGCGCTTTAATTTTTCGAGTACATCATGAATCTTTTGTTCGAGCAAGGGGACGTTCTCTTCTTCGTTATAAACCGGAACGACCACTGAAATATCAATTTTCTTTTTTTCGTCCATGTTTCTGCCAATTTATTTCTGCTAGTTCAAGTTTTCTTCGTATCCAAAATATGAATCCCCAGACAGGGCCAAGAATTCCCATTTCGATTGCCATGGTGATTAAATTATGTGTCTCAAAAACACTCATTAAAAAGGTAACATTGGTTGAACCTTTATAAATATCTGAAAAAATATGAATCGGTGAAATAAAATATTGACTCATAAACGGCCAGAACAATGGAACCCCATAAGGTAATTTGGTATCCATTGCAAAATAATCCAGTACAATATGTGAAAAATAGGCACTGCTGAATATAATAAAAGCCGACCAGAAATCACCTTTTCTGAGGAATTTCACAATTAAAGCAATTACCAGACCAACCCCAAAAGCCGCTAAAATACTGTGCGATGGCCCATGATGATACAGGTTCGGGCTGCCTACAAATATACCAGGGAGATAATCCAGATCAGCTAAATTGGCGACGATACTGATCAGGATGAATTGTTTCCAATTCCATTTCCCTGTCTTTGTCCCCTGATGCAAAACTCCGCCCATCAAGGTATGACCGATAGGTGTCGGCATGGCGGACTCCTATTATAATTTAAAGTGATAATCTCACGAGATAAAGGTTATTCGCGTTTCCCCAGCATTTTTAGTGCCCGTGCATCATTATTTAGTAAACCGTCAATAATCCCAAGCGCTTTGCCAATCGCCCCCATCATGCTGCCACGGACAATTAAGCCCTGAATAGCGGCATAAGGAATTCCGGCAACAGCATAAAACAGATATTTAGCCCAATTCGCTGCGGTGGCATGTTTTTTCATGAAACGAATGGCATTCCGGGTTGCCAGGTATTTCTTCCGAAATGAGAATTGTTCAATTGTCTTGTGGGGCCGATGCCACACTTTTGAAGGACCACAAAAGATAACTTTATAGCCCGCTTTTCGTACCCGGACACTATAATCTGAGTCCTCAAACCAATAACCAAGATATTCGGTATCAAATAAACCCACTTTTTCCAAAACTTCGCGGGTAGCAATCATCGCTCCACCCCAGAGATAGTCGACTTCTTCCACTTTTTCGAATTTGCCGACATCTTTTTCACAATCGCCACGACCACGACTCACATTTTCAGTAAAATCGATAATTCCACCGGCAGAAAGGAGAATGTCTGGTTTGCTGTAGTCATACATTTTTGCCCCAACGGTGCCGGCGTTGGGAATTTCATCCAGCACTTTCATCAATTGCGAAAGTGAATCTTTGGCGACCACAATGTCGTTATCCACCATAAAAACGACATCCATTTCAGATTCCAGCGCCTTGCGCAGTCCGATATTTTTACCTTCCGGTGCGCCATAATTCCGGTCGTTTACTACCAGCACCACCTCTGGATACTGCTGGCGAATGGCTGCTACCGAATCATCCGTAGATGCATTATCGACCACAATCACCTGATACAGTGGATAATCCAGTTCATAAATATGTTTGAGGCAGTCTAAAACATTATCTTTCCGGTTCCAGTTTAAAATAACCACTGCTACCTTTTTAACATTCTTTTCTATCTTCACGTCACTCATTTCAAATCCCCAATCAAAAATTTTGTCTATCTAAAATCCAAATTCAATTTCTAATACATAACCCCTTTTGTCAGCCGACGCTTCATTTTCGAAACAATATTTGCCAAAAAAGAAATACGACCAGTCCCGGGTAAGCAAAAAATAAAATCACCACTCACCCGATTAATGTAATCAATATTAAAATCCTGCCCTTTTTCATGATACTGTTTTGAAAGTCCCCCATAAGCGGAGACATATCCATTTTCTCTCAACAGGCGCTGGACGATCTTTCCGGATTGGTTCCAGGGGAAAGCCAGATGCCGTACCATTTTTCCGGGGATGTTTTTTTCAATTATCTGTTTTGAAAGCACCAATTCCTGGTGAATTTTTTCCTTTTGTTCAGCCGGCGATTCATATTTTCGCGCATTGGCGAATTTAATCACCTGAGAATTGCCATAAAGCCGTAATTTTTTTCGCCAGTTCGACTGTTTAAAAAAATTCTCACCACCATGTTCCTGAACATACTGGATACATGCCTTCTGGATGGCCACTGGTGGATAAAAACGAACCCTATCCGAAATACGGGAGGCAAATTTGTAAATGGGTGTTCCAGGCTCTGGTAATTTAAAATTGGTATCATGGCCATTCAATCCAGTCAATGGGACATTCCAGTTTTGAAAAGCCGGATAGCCTGGATAAATAAAATCAATAAGTTCCGGCTCGATAAAAATGCTGGCATGATTCAATGTATGCGATTGAAAATCAACCAATCCCGATTTATGCATGGTACGAACCTGATCCCAGGTAACCATTCCTGGCTGATCGATCCAGTTACCGATTAAAAACACAACCGCTTTCGACTGATATTTTTGCAACAAAGGGAACGCAACTTCATAAAAATTGGCAATTCCATCATCGAACGTTAAAATAACAGCCTTATCTGGCGGATGATTTCCACGTTGATATCTTTCAAAATATTCATCACAGGTGATTGTCTGATAACCATTATCCTTTAAATAGCGCAATTGTTGCTCGAATTCATCATCGATCACCCGGTGATAGGAAAATGCGGGAATCCGTTTTGGTTTGACATTCCGAACGACAAAATCAGGATACTCGCCGCGAATCAATCCACCAATCATCCAGGAAAATTCGTTAATTTGATTTGCTAATTTATCCAGCATGTACGCACGCTACCCTTATTTATCGAGATTATGCTGCATCCACATTTCAAGGACTGCCAGCGCCCAGAGCCGATGCGAATTGTTCCGGCTTTTCGACAGATGTTGTTTGATAAGCTTATTAATGTATTGGGGATTAAAATAGCCTCGTTTTTTTATCGTCGCCTCTGTCAGATGATCAAAAACAAAATCTTTGACTTTCTGATTATCCCGCATCCAATTTTTTAATGGAATGCTGTGGCCTAATTTATCTTTTCGAAAAACGATTTCATCGGGTAAAACACCGGCCATGGTTTTCTTAAAAATATATTTCGTATCCGACATGCCTTTAAATTTTAAATCCGATGGCAAGGTCGCACAAAACTCGACCAGGCGATGGTCCAGCATGGGATAGCGGGGTTCCAGGTGAAATTGATTATTCAAATTCATCCGCCGTAAATAGAATTGCACCACGGTATGATAATCACTATACAATGCCTTGCTTAAAAAGTCTTCACCATCGGCTTCTTTATTGAACTGCAGTACATCTTCGTAGGGATGATAGCCATTCAACAGTTGATAAGTCTGTGGATTGAATAAGCGCTTGATTTCATCAAAATTATAATAAATTCGCCAACGATGCGACAGCAATTCCTTCGGAAAGCCCGCGCTTAAGGCAAAACGCTTCAATTTCACTACCAGATTCTTCTTTTTATCTGAATCCGGTAACAGTTTCGATATGCCGAAAATAGGGGCTTTAATAAAACCAGGAATCTTGTCAATAATCGCTGCCAGTTTATCGGCTTCATAAACGGGGTGGCCGGCAAACAGTTCATCGCCACCATCACCGGTAACTACATAATTCACAAATTTCGATGCTTCACGGCCCAAAATATAACTCGCGATATTGATTCCCACATCACAAAACGGTTCATCCATCAGGGCGACGATTTTTTCCATTTCAAAAACGTCCTGCAAACGATATTCAACCTCGTGATGGACGGTTCGATAGTGACTGGACATAATTCTCGCATAATGGGATTCATCGAAACTTTGACTTTTACAGCGATAAGAAAAAGTATGCAGCGGTCGATCTAAAAATTTGCTTCCCAGCCCGGTCATGGTGCTGGAATCCATCCCGCCACTCAGAAAAATACCCATCTCCTCGCCGGGTTCGATGCGAATTTTGATAGCATCATTTAAAAGTTCTAATAACTTTTCAGAAATCTCTTTTTCACTTTTTTGAATGATGTTGGAAAAAGTGAGTGTCCAGTAACGACGAAAATCGATTTCACCATTTCGAAAGTTTAAAATATGTGCTGGTCGCAGCTTGTCTACCTGTTCAAAAAACGTGTGCAGACCTGGATTATAATTGAAAAGCATGAACTGATAAAATGCCTGGTAATTCAGGTTTCTTTTTACGCCAGGATATTGCAAAATTTCTTTTATTCGCGAGCTAAAAATGATTTTTTCATTATCGATGTAATAATAGAGCGGTTCAATACCGAGCCGATCCCGGACTAATTGCAGCCAGTTTTTCGATTTATCCCAGATGGCAAAGGCGAATTTTCCGTTTAAATTACCGATAAATTTTTGTTCAAATTGTGTATATAAACACAAAATAAGAGTTGCCGGGTTATCGGTTACATGTTTTTTTAAATCTTCCCGGAGGGAGTTTTTCAACTCTTCAAAATTATAAATTTTTCCGGTAAAAATAACCACAATATCGCTGTTATTGATGGCAGCCGGACGGATTTTTCGATAATAGGCACCTTTGAATGTCGGCTGATAATAACATCCAAAATTTTCATTGATATGTACCTTCCCTGTTTCGAGATGAAAGGGATCTTCCTCTGATATTTTTAATAAAGTCTCAGTACTCACATTCTTTTCACGAATCCGTTCTAAAACGCCGAAAATCATTTTCACTCCTTAAACATTTTTTTGAATGCTTAATTTTCCAATAATATCAAAATTTATTAATCGCAAGCATGAATTAAATTTGTAACAGCCAGAAGACATTTAAACGCCATCTACTTTGATTTAATAATGCCCAATAAATTATTTTTGAAACCTGCAATTTCTTCCTGATCAAATATCTTTAATAAAAACAAAAAGAGCAAATAACTGATCCCCAGTATGATTCCTAATGGTATCAGGGGAATATAGGTTAATCCAAAATAAAATCCTGACGCAATAATTCCCCCGATAATGATCGGCCGGAAGCTGATTTTTATCACCGGTACTTTTAAATGATGAAATCGGAGATAAACTGAATTTAACAGGAAAATCATCCCTTCGCCACAAACAGTGGCAACCGCAGCGCCTTCATAGCCATACGCCGGAATTGCCCACAAATTTAAAAGCACTTTAAAAATCAATGAAATCAATCCAACATACATGATGATTTTTTGTTTATCCACCGACATCAGAATCGTGTTGAGCATCCAGTTGGGATATTGGAAAATAATGCCCACGAACAGTGCCTGCAGGGCAAATTGGGCAACAAAAAATTCCGGTTTGGAATTATAAAAATTTGTTAAAAGAAAATCCGAGAAAAAGTAACCATAGACAACGACTGGTATTGCCATTAAAAACATATATTTAACAATGCGTATCGCAAAATTATAATGGCGCTTTTTATCGATCACGAAAAGCTCGGAAAGACGCGGCAAGGCGACCAGATAAATAATCGTGGGTAAAATCGACACGCCTTCATAGACCCGGAAAGCGGCACTGTAGAGGCCCGCCGCATTAAAATCCGGACACATTTTTGAGAGCATGAGAATATCAATATACGAAAATACGGTTAAGATGATAAAAAACATGCCCAATGGTAACGATTCTTTCTGCAATCGTTTAATAAAATGCCAGTCAAACTGCAGCCGAATTTTTGAAATTTTGAAATGTAAAATCAATAAAGCGATAATAAAATCAGCCGCCCGAACCAAAGCAAACGCGGTGATGAAAGCGAAAATTGTTTTATATACAAAAAGCGCAATCAGGCCAAAAATTAATTCGCTGGTTCGTTCCAACAACACCAGCCCGGTATCATAGGCAAAGAGATCGTGTGCCTGGAAAAACACCCGAAAGGTGTACTTCATGGATTTCAGAAACGATGAAACGGTCAAAATATAGATCGCCATCCGTACATCGGGTGAATAGTCGTAGAATAAATTCACCACGATCAGCATGATCGAGTAAACCGTGACACACAATGTCATTTTCCAGCTCAGGAGGTTCCCGACATATTTCTGTGTCAATAATTTATCCCGTGAAACATTTCGGGCGGTCAAATCCCGTAATCCCAGGTCGACAAACATCTCAAATATGGTCGCAACGGCCAGCGCTGTATTAAAAATGCCACTTTGTTTAACGCCGGTTAACCGGCCAACAAAAATCAGCAGGATGAACAGGAAAAACGAACTGAATGTGGTTATGGTCGAAAAAACAAGATTCTTGACGATGTTATAATTTTTTTGGGCCAATGCGTTTTTCCTCTTAAAGTTCCGCTTCGATTCGGTTAACTAATTTCATAATATTGGATCGCCAGGAATAGCGTTCTTTCACTTTTTCATAATCAACATCACTAACCATTTGTCCTTCAGTCAATGCTTTACAAATTTCATCGGCAAACAGATCGGTTTCCACGACTTTCAGTCGCTCAAAGATTGGCGGAACCGAACGGGCAGCCACCGGGGTGGCAATGGTGATTTTGCCACAGGCCAGCGCTTCGATAATCTTGGTGGGCATCCCCCATCCCTGTTGAATCGGCGAGATAAAAACATCCGCTGCCTTGATATACGGTGGCAAAGATTCCACAAAACCGACAAATTCCACATTCGGATGTTGTACATCTTTCGGGGGATTAGAACCCACAAAGCGAAATTTGGTATTGGGACAGCGCGCAAGGACTTTATCCACAATTCGTTCTACTGTGACATAAACCACTTCGAGATTTGTCTGAATATTATAATTCCCACAAAAAAGCACGATTTTGGGGTCATTTTTGACTGGTTCATAGAACGGATTAAAAATCTTTTCATCGAATCCCTGCGGTATGACCACCATTTTGTCCTTTTTCGTCCAGCGGGTATAATATTCAGCATCGCTTTCTGAAATGGGGACCAGAATTTTACTCTTTTTAACGCCATTTTTCTCCGCCCAATAGACATAAGGAATAAAGGGATAGCGCCGCTTGTCCTTTTTGGCTTTTCCCAGATATTGTTTGAACTCCAGATTGTGCGAACAATAGATAAAAGGCAGCTTATATTTTTTCGAGAGTAGAATTCCATAGACAGAACTCAAACCATAATCGCAAAGAATGGCATTATATTTATTCTTTTCCAGCAGTTTTTGAGCGGAATGATATAGCCCTTTGCTGAAAATAAAATAATCCTTTTGACTGAAAGGAATGACGATTTTTTCCCGAACGCCTTTGACTTTATTGGCGAAAACTTTGGAAAGTTCCGGATTTGGTGGATGACCCGATCCATCGAGATAAACCAAATCCAGGTCGAATCGTTCAGCTAAATTATTGACAAATTCGGCTCCGCGAACACCAGCGCCGGTGAGCGGTACATGCGGATCATAGACCGAAAGATATAATATACTCTTTTTCATTGATCAACTTACCTTTGAATAAATTTTTTATTTATCAAATAGCGGTATGCTTGTATAATGACTAACCCAGTATTTTTACAAAACCAGTTTTTAAACTTACTTTGTTGCTGCTTTTTCATTAATAATTTGGGATTCGATAGTAACCCGTGCCTGCTCCTGATCGGTTTTCCGATTGCGAACCACTTTTGCCGGAATTCCCACGGCAATCGCATAATCCGGAATTTCCGAATTGACTACTGCCGCAGCACCGACAATCACATCACGGCCAATTATCGAACCATCAAGTACCTGAACATGTGTTCCCAGCCAGATATTTTCTTTGGCAATAATGCCTTTTGAAAGCCGTGGCTGTTCCAGCGGTGACACATCGAGGCGATCAAAACGATGGGTTCCGCCAACAAAGTAACAATAAGCGGCGATTAACGCATTCTTTCCTAATTTTACGAGACTGGCTGAGAAAATCTGGCTATTAAAACCAATATTAACATTGTCTTCCAGAATGATATCGCCATTTTTGCAATTGAAAATCGTATTCCGGCCAATAAAAACGCCATTGCCGATACTGATTCCCCGATTATCCTGGCCTTTGGCATCCAGCACGACATTATCATCGATGACGACATTATCGCCAATGGTGATTTTGTGGGGATGACGCAGGACAACATTCTGGCCAAAAGTTACATTTCGGCCTACTTTGCCCAGCAGTTTGGGATATAATTTCATGCGCAGCACTAATCCAAGTGCCCCGGGTACCCAGCTTGCCAGCATCATAATGAGTTCATACTTTATTAAATTCCAGAGACCGGGTTTGCCGATTACGATATCGGAGTATTTTTGAAGTGCTGATTTTTTTTGATTGAACAGTTCCTTCTGTATTTCAATCGTCTCTTCTTTCATTTTCATTCCTTTGAAATTTTAGCGTAAAACCTGAGTTTTTACCAGTTCATCCCGTTGAAATTTTAGAGTAAGCCCTGGGATCGGTACCAGTCCGCCGTAATTTTTAAACCGGTTTTTAAATCAACTTTTGGATTATAACCCAGCAGTCGCTTTGCCTTTGAAATATTAAAAGCCCGATCCTTGATAAAGAAGTCCAGCCGACGGCGATAAAGCGGTGGATTAATTCGCAATGGATAACAGAGGGCTTCACAGATAACCGAAGCGATCCAGACCGGCCACAGGGGCATTTTTTTCCGGGGAGCAGATACCCCCAATGCTGCTGCAAGAATTTTGACATATTCTGTTAAGGGGACATATTCATTGCCACCCAAAGTGAAAACCTGTCCCACTGCTTCGGGTTTTTCACCGCAAAGAATAATCCCATCACACAGGTCTTTGACGAAGGTCAAATGGTAGAGGATTTTCCCACTGCCAATCATGCGAAATTTGCCACTATTGACAAATTTAAAAATTTTCAGGAAACGGGTATCCCCCGGGCCATAAATACCCACTGGCCGAAAAACCACCCCTTCAATTTTGTTTTCTTTAAAGAATTTTAAAGCTAATTTTTCACCTTCAACTTTTGATTGCTGGTAATAATCACCCGGTCCATAGGGAGCGGTTTCATCCGCCGGTGGATTTTTGATTTCACCCTGAACGCCAACGGTACTGCAATGAACAAACCGTCGAACGCCAGCATCGCGTGAAGCTTCCAGGAGGTTTTTCGTCCCACCAACATTTACATCAAAGAAAAGCTGATGTGGGACATTCTGTTCGCGGTAGACTGCAGCAATGTGATACACTGTATCAACCCCCTCGACGGCTGGAATCAGGGTGTCTTTTTTCAATAGATCACCGCTGATAATTTCAACACCTAATTTTTCCAGTTTTTCAATGTTTTTATTGGAACGAGCCAGCGCCCTTACCGCATATCCCCGATTCACTAATTCTTCTGCTAAATGGCCACCCGTAAAACCAGTAGCGCCTGTCACTAATACTTTCTTCGCCATGATATATCCTGAAATTTTAAATGGATTTTTTTAAATTTTGTTATTGGTTGTTTCTCAGTATAATCGAAAAGTTGGACGCTTGCATACAAAATTAATACCACATCCTCAACTTTTATTATTTTTCTTTTGCGACAATACAATTATTGACTTAAATCTCCTATCGCCCCAATGCACACGAGTGCTCTTGCAAAATTTACTTTTTAATTGTTATGTTTTTTATTTAACAAAGAGAGCAAACAGGCCGGAGAGTTCTTCTCTCCGTCCTCTTAATCCTCTTTGTCAAAAAATGATAAAACGAATACAAATTATGTTATGCCGGCTGATAAATTCGATTCACTTCATCAATTTCCGCTTTTTGTCGCTTTTCATCCCAGCCAAGTTCTTTGGCCATAATTTTTGCAACGGCCTGAAGTGCTTCGATTCCTGGATTTTCACCGGAACCCAAATCGGTTCGTCGTAAAATAACATCGGATAATTTCTGTGCCATTTCGTGTCGAACTGCGTGGACCACTTCAGCTTTTAGGGTTTCATCAGAATTGGGGACAGTTTGCATTAACTTTTCATCTTCTTTTCCATAATCGGTAATGTCAGTCAATGCCGAACCGTAATTGTAACACAGATGTTTCATCACGGATTCCCCTAAATTATAGGGCTTCCGCTGAACATTTTCTTTCACAAAATCTGCAAATTTATCAATATTTCCACCGACGAGGCGCGTGACTTCGGTTTTGCAGCCCGGATCGAGACGATTCATTTTTTTGAAGACCAGATCAACTGTCTTTTTGCCAACGTCACGGGCCGTCGTATATTTGACACCAACGACGCTTACCAGACCTTCGATTTTATTCTCTGCCGCGTGATCATAAATTGCATAATGCTTTTGTAATTTTACTTCACCCGAAACTGGATTTGTACCGGCCATGGGTAAAAATCCGCCATAAAAGAAAGTTATATCTTCACGTTTAATGTTTGCCGCCGCGTATGCTTGCTGAACCGCACCGAGAAAATCCTGAATTTCAGCTTCTGTTACTTTATAATCCTCCTGTTTGCCATTGTATGGCAGGTGGTTGGTTCCGATAATCGTATATTTGCGCCAGGGCGAGAAAAAGAGAATGCGATGGGCTTTATAAACACTTCCATCTTTATGGACATGTTGATAGGGACCTGAAATTCCTGCCGCGTGGGTGGTCATAACTGGTCGTTTTATGACAATATTCATGGCCGTGGATAATTGGAATCGGGTTTTTCGATCGGCAACTTCACCACTTAAAACCGTATCAACCCAGGGACCAGCATTGTTCACGACCATTTTCCCGCGAATCTCAAATGTATTTCCAGTCAGCGTGTCTTTCACTTTGACGCCTGTTACCTGATTGCCATTTTTTAATAAACCGATTGATTGAACATAATTGGCGGCGTCAGCACCTTTTTCGGCGGCTGAGAGGATAAATGAAAGTGACAATCGTTCCGTATTATAGCATTGACAATCATACCAGATTGCCGCGCCATTCAAGTTGTATTTGGTATAACCCGGCAGATATTCCTGCACTTTGCTTTTGGAGATCGTATAACTGGGGGGCATATATTTATGGGGATCTTTCAAACCATTCCGATCAAATCCCACGATATCATTGGCCATTAAAGCGGCCATCATTGCCGGTCGACTTTTCATTTTATAACTATAAGTGGGCATGATGACGGGTAATGGATAAACCAAATTTGGGGCAATATTCATTAAAACCATCCGTTCATGAATCGATTCCCGCATCCGTTTAATATCCATTTGTTGTAAATATCTTAAACCACCATGTATGGTTTTCAAACTATTCGCCGAAGTGGCACTTCCGAAATCATTTTTTTCAATCAGGGCAACTTTTAAACCTCTTAATGCTGCATCCCATGCGGTGGCTACTCCATAAATTCCAGCGCCAACAACAATCAGATCATACGCCGTATTCGCCAGCTTATTCAAATTTCGTTTCATCCTGATGCCTCAAATCTTGGTTATTTAATTTACATCCAATAATAAAAACAATTGGTGCTATCATTACTTAATATTAAATTATTAAATTAGTTACATAAATTTGCACTTGAAACTCGCTGTTTTTATGCAACTAAGATGAATTCGCTTTTTAAGCAAAATATATGCCACTGAACAGGTATAAATATTGATACATAAATTTACATAATACTCTATTATTTATCAAAAATTGTATCATTCTGAAATATAGTGTAACAAATCTTTATATTTTATTTGATTTATGCTCAATTCGATGAATTATAGTACAAAATTTTGTTTCATAATTGAAAGTTTTGTCTCTTGTGATTATCAATCCGATAATAATTTTCAGTTTTCGGATGAAGATATTCACAAAAGAAGGTGGGCCAGTATTCAGATCGAAATGGGGGGATTTCCGTACTTGAATAATCTGTCGGTTGTGCCAGATTCTTTTAATGTTGATTTTAAAAAAGACAGGAGATATTCAATGATGAATATCTCCTGTAAATTTATTAACTCCGGCGAATATAAATATCATACCAGATGCCAAACATCATGAGCGCCCACAGCCGATGGCTATGATTTTGTACATTATTTAAATGTTCACGCTTTAATTGTTCCACATAATCCGGATTGAAAAATCCTTCGGCTTTAATATTTTCAGGTGAAAGAACTTCCATCATCATGGGTTTTAAATCTGTTTTAAGCCAATTTTTAATCGGGATACTAAAACCTTCCTTGCCCCGATATAAAATTTCATGGGGCAGGAATCGTTCCATCGCTTTTTTCAGGATATATTTGGTTTTCTGATGACTTAACCCGGCCAGCTTTAACATGCCGGGGATTTTTGTTGTATATTCAACCACGCGATAATCGATTAACGGTACCCGCGCTTCCAGCGAAGTTGCCATGCTCATGCGATCAACTTTTACCAGAATATCATCGACCATATAGGTTTTGATATCCACATATTGCTGCTGATCAATTGGTGAGCATCCCGACATGGCCTTAAAATAGCCGCGAATGAAATCGTAATATTCAGCCGGATTTAATTGCTTCATCAAATCACGAGAATAGAGCAAATCTTTTTCAGCTTCGGAAAGAAAAGTCATCCACCGAACATGCTGTAAATCCGGGGGCAATGCCGCACCTTCCACAAAACGTTTAAGCCGATTCACCAGGCCTTTTTTCTTCTCGGTTGGCGGAATTTTGGCGACTAATTTTTCAATAACCTGCTTTCTGAGAATACGTGGAATGGCTTCGTAGCGGCGCGCCATTTTATTGGCAATGTAGGGATCATATCCGGCAAAGAGTTCATCGCCGCCATCACCAGAAAGGACCACCGTTACATATTCCCGTGCCATTTTTGAAACCAGATAAGTGGGGAAGAGGGAAAAATCACCAAAAGGCTCATCAACATAGTTTTTAACCAGATTCTCTGTTAAATCCACAGCATTGGGTTTGATGATGAATTCATGATGTTCCGTTTTGAATTTTTCGGCGATGATGCGTGCATATTTTAATTCATTGTAGGTGGCATCTTCAAAGCCGATTGAAAAGGTTTTCACCGGCTTATCCATGACACGACTCATTAAGGCCACAATCGTGCTGGAATCGATCCCGCCACTGAGAAAAGCACCCAGTGGGACTTCGCTCATTAAGCGAATTTTTACCGCATCCTGTAAAATGTCGATAAGCTCATCACAAATTTCAGCTTCGGAAGTTTTTTTCGGAACATTATAGGTAAAATCCCAATAACAGCGAATATTGACACGCCCCCGGTCCCAGCGTAAAGAATGCCCCTGGCGCAATTTATGAATTTCATTGAAAATGCTCAGGGGTGCCGGAATATATTCAAAAGTCAAAAATTTATCCAATGCCACTGGATTGACATTTCTGGGCACTTTTTTCACCTGGAGGATGGATTTTAATTCAGAGCCGAATATAAGGCAATCATTATCCAGATAATAATAAAGCGGTTTTATCCCAAGCCGATCCCGCGCCATAAAAAGCCGTTTGTTTCGATCATCCCAGATGGCAAAAGCGAACATCCCATTCAATTTCTCGGGACAGGCTTCGCCATACTCTTCAAAAGCATGGAGAATCGTTTCTGTATCACTATTAGTTGAAAATTGATGCCCTTTTCGAATTAGTTCGGCACGAACTGATTGATAATTATAAATTTCGCCATTAAAAACAATCCAGACCGTACCATCTTCATTACAAATAGGCTGATGCCCGCCTGCCAGATCGATAATACTGAGACGACGCATGCCGATTCCCACATTTTCCTGGACATAGACGCCCTCGTCATCCGGACCGCGATGGGTGATGACTTTACACATCTGCCGGACAACGGACTCCTCGACCTTCTCATCCCGATTGAAATTAAGCATACCACAAATTCCGCACATTCAAATCCACTCCTGTAATAATTTATGCCCCCCGCTCCTTCACCTGTCTAATTGGTTCTCAAAAAAAGCGGATTTTTTATAATTGTTTCCGTCTACTGATTTTTATTTCGCCTGTTTCTTGGCGTTTTTTACTTTTTCAGCCAGGAATTCATAGACTTTGTTGGTTTTTTCCAAATAAATATGATAACTATATTTCTCAGCAGCCACTTTTTGCGCAGCAGCGGCTATTTTTTGTCGCAATTCTGCACTTGCCACCAGTTTGAGAAGACCATCGCCAAAAGCTTCCGGCGTAATTTCAGTTAAAATCGAAATTTCATCATTTAAAACCTGTGTATGCGTAATGTGGCGGGTTGCCACCACGGGTTTACCGGAGCGCAGATAGGAATAGATTTTCAACGGGGTATTATTCCCTTCGATACGCGGTGTCGCCAGAATATCGGCCAGTTGAGTATAGCTGGGGACCTGTCCCGGCTTTACCGAACCGGTAAAAATGAAATTTTCAGCGACCTGAAGCTCTTTTGCCATGGTTTGATATTTTTGCACCTGCATGGGGTTACCACCGACCAGAAAGAAAACGACATTTTTATGTTTTTTCAAAACAGAAACACTGCTCTGAATTAATAAATCGATACCCTGATAATGTTCAAAGGTACCCGCATAAAGCACAACAACCTTATCTTTTAATTGATATTTTTCCCGAAGTTGTTCGACCGGAATATTGTCGGATGGGAAAATCTCCTCATCATGTCCCAAATTTTCCAGCAGCATATTGAATTTATCAGGAAAAAGTCCGGAAACATAATTATGAAGCTCAGGGCAGATTGTGATGACGGCTTCGGAATTGGTGATGGTATGCCGTTCCAATTTTTCGAAAATGGTGATCAGTCGGCGCAATTTGGTGAATTTAAAATTTGTCAATTGCTGGGGCAGGCTCGAATGCATGTCATATAAATGAATTAAATTATACTTTTTCGCCAGCCGTGGCCCAAAGAATCCAGCTTCTTCATGGGTGTGTAAGATATCATATTTATTATTGTTAAGCAACTCCAATGCTTTGCGATATAAATAAATGTCGAAAATAATTTTTCGTTTTGATGGACCAACGGCGATTTTGCGAAAAAACGGAACCGGTGAAGTTCGAAAGATGCGCACATTTTCAATTGGAATATCTTCCCCAATGGGATAAGTTACCAGATCGACGTGATGACCTAATTTTGAGAGCGTCCGTAAACGATGCAAAACACTGAGAGGGGTTCCTCGTGGAGAGAACCATGGCTGCGGTGCAATCATGAGTACTTTCATAATTTGCTAACTTCCTTGTTATAATTCCCCGGATATAAAACTTCAAAGCTTCCAAAATGGAAGCTTTTGAATTCCTATTAATGTATATAAAATTTGTTATAAATCGACTAAAAAATTAAAAATAGCGATGCAGGTAGATCGTTCGTGATGACACTAACTCGCCCCATATCCAAACAGAACCACAAAAAAGGTTTTGATAAAAATTTTCAAATCCATCCATAGCGACCATTCATCGATATATCGCAAGTCCATCTCCATCCAGGTCGTAAAACTCAATTTATTCCGTCCACTGACCTGCCAGATGCATGTCAATCCCGGCCGCAAGCTTAGTCGCCGACGCTGCCAGAGCTGATACATCTCTACTTCCACCGGGAGTGGTGGGCGTGGCCCGACGATACTCATATCACCCTTGAGCACATTAATCAGTTGGGGTAATTCATCAATGCTAAATTTACGGATAAAACGCCCGACACGGGTGATGCGGGGGTCGCGTTTCATTTTAAATACCGGGCCATCCATTTCATTGGCTTTCAATAGTTCGCGTTTTTTCATTTCGGCATTAACATGCATGGAACGGAACTTGTAAAGCCAGAATTTTCTGCCATTTAAACCGCTTCTAATCTGTTTAAAGAAAACGGGACCGGGGGAGGTTAATTTTATCGCCAGCGCGGTGAGCAAGAAAATTGGACTGACGACCAATAATCCAAAAACAGCAACCACAATATCAAACAATCTTTTAATAAAAAGCTCCCATTCCCGGGCTGAAAATGTCTCAAACTCGAGAAGAGGGTAAGATCCAAAATTTGTCTGCCGGATCTTGGCAATTTTGAGATCATATAAATCCATCGCAATCGCGGTGGGTATTCCTTCACGTTCGCATGCCAGAATGACCTCATCAATGCGATGGAGCCATAAGCGGGGTACCACAAAGATAACCCGATCAATCACCTTCCAATGTAAAATGGATGGAATATCCTGAATGCGACCGAGAACCCGATACCCTTCGACCTTTTTTCCATACAGGTTGTGCTCATCATCAATTAGCCCAACAATCTGTAAGCCCCAGCTTCGATGCAAATCAATTGTTCGAATAAATTCCCGGGCCCGGCGTCCTGTTCCGACAACCAGGATATTGATCTGGTTATAACCGCGTTTATATCCCAGTTCAAGAATAAGCGCGAGAATTTTTTTGCCAACGGTCAAAAAAATCATTGTTACAATGGTGAACAAACCGATAAAGAATCGGCTGGTGAGTTCTAATTTTTCAATAAAAATAATACTACTCAGGGCGAAAAAAGAGACTGCCGTTGCTTTGATAATAATAATGACCGTCTTCCGATAAGCACGCGTCCGAAAATCTTTGTACATCCCAAATTTGGAAAGCAAGATAATCAGGATTGGAAGAATCATCGAAATCCAGGTAATATTTTTCTGGGAAAAATAGAGCATTCCTTCCAAGGAAGGTTCGACCGCGTAGGCCATTTTCCCAAGCCGTAAAATATCCCGGACATAATCACTAAAATAATAGGAGACAACAAATGCGAAAATGATAACAATCGCGTCCAAAACTCGGATTAATTGTCTTTGAAAAGTTTCCTTTTCTTTAACCATCCATCAACCTCTGGTCAGAAATAATATCACGTCCTTGTTTCAATTAATCCACTTCATTATTTATTTTTTTGTTGCAGAAACCATTCAACAAATCGCTTGATTCCAACTTCGACCGGGATACCCGGTCGATAATCCAGTTCCTTCTTTGCCAGTGAAATATCCGCATACGTAATCGGGACATCGCCTGGCTGGAAGGGCATTTGTTGAATGATGGCTTTTTTATTTAAATTTTCTTCAATTAATTCAATCAAACGTTTCAGGCTGGTTGTGCGCGATTCGCCCAGATTATAAATTTTATAACCAGCCGGTCGATCAATGGCCTGAATTACGCCATGGATGATATCATCCACATATGTGTAATCGCGTTCCGATTGCCCATCACCAAACATTTGGATTGACTTGCCGGCATAAATAAGGTCGGCAAATTTGTGAATTGCCATGTCCGGCCGCTGACGCGGGCCATATACAGTGAAAAAGCGTAAACAGGTTATGGCAATCTGATATAAATGATGATAAGTATAAGCCATAATTTCAGCCGCGCGTTTGGTGGCAGCATAAGGCGAAACGGGTTGATTAACTGCATCCGATTCGCTAAAGGGGACCTTTTCGTTTTTGCCGTAGACCGAGGAGGTAGATGCCAACACGAATCGTTTAATCTGATGAATCCGCGCCATTTCCAATAAATTCATGGTCCCGCGGATATTTACTTCCTGATATAAGAAAGGTTCTTTTAACGAGGGGCGTACTCCAGCGCGTGCAGCAAGATGAACAATGATATCATAGCTGTTTTTATTGAAAAGTTGGGATACTAACGCATCATCTAAAATATCGCCTGCTATGAGTTTATAGGTTGAATAATTTAAGCTCTGTTTAATATTTTCGCGTTTAATCGCCGAATCATAATAATCGTTAAAATTATCGAGACAATCGATCTGATCCCCGCGCTTTAATAACGCCTCTGCGAGATGAGAACCAATAAAACCGGCACCACCAGTTAGTAATATTTTCATAGCTACCTTTTTAAATTTATATGCTCATCAAATTGAATAAATCTTAAAATTGGCTAAATTAAGAATCCGCTCAAAAATCAATGGTAAATTTGGCTTTGACAGGTTCGGCCAAGAGCATCTGCCGGACACTGAGCCTGTCGAAGGGTACTTTTACCCTGTTTTATTGAGGGGATAATAAATTAATAATGATAATAACTATAACCATCATGCGCCAGATTCGCCTCAGCACCATTCAGGACGACTCCCAGAATCTTCGCTGGTACATTTCGAAACATTTCCAATTTTAATTTCGCCACATCGCGATTGGTAACGCCACTTCGAACGACCAGCACGACGCCATCGACCTGGGTTCCGATTACGACGGCATCTGTTGCCGCATTTAAGGGGGGACTGTCGAAAATAATAATTTCAAAACGTCGTTTCGCCTGTTCCAGAAATCTTTTCATCTGCAAAGAGCCCAACACTTCAGATGGATTTGGAATTAATGAACCGCACGGGACTACCGAGAGGTTGGGTATATATGTTTCCCGGATAACCTGTGAAAAAGTATGGGAATTGGTTAAAAAATTCGTAAATCCAGGTTCTTTGCTTATTCCAAATGTATTATGTAACACCCCCCGGCGCAAATCGGCATCCACCAGCAAGGTATTGCTGCGTTGTTGGGCCATTGAAATGGCAATATTTGAAGAAGTAAATGATTTGCCATCGCCCGGAGCGGTGCTGGTAATCACCAGCGTATGGATTTTCCCGTTCTGCTTCGAGAAAAGCAAATTGGTTCGTAATGAACGATACGCTTCACCTATGGGTGTTGGTGAATAATCGTGCGTTACTATTTGTTCGTCAATTTTTTTAATTTTTTCTTCATCTTTAAAATCATCGGTTCCGGTAAAATTGATGACCGGGATCGTTCCCAATACTTTTAATTTTAAAAACTTTTTAATATCGTCGGTAGTCTGAATACTTTTATCCATGAACTCAAGTAAGATCGCAACCCCCAATCCTAAAACGATGCTCACCAAAAAACCAATTAATGCTCTTTTCTTTTTATCGGCATTCACCGGTAATTCAGGAACTTCCGCTTTCTGAAAAATTTCAATATTTTCCGTTTCAACCGTAAGATTCATTTCCAGGGTTTGCACTTCAGTTTTTAGTTTATCAAAATTTTCCTGATCCCGTTGCCATTCGCGTTCCAACTCCTGCTGTCGCAATTTTTCCTGGGGCATGGAATTCAGCCGTTGATCGATGGTGCTGATGCGACGTTGTGACTGACGAATTCTTAGATTTAACGCATCCAGATGTGTTTTGGCGGCACTTTCAATCTGCCAATAGACACTTAAAATTTCATCATTTAATTGTTTTATGGTTGGGTGATCTTCAGTAACCCGGTTTAATTGTGATTCGCGCTTCGATTCCAGTTCGGCCAGTTTATTACCCAATATGCGTATTTCTGAATTTGTATCAAATGTCGGCATTTGTAGCAAACTATTAAAGTGTAATTTTAAACTGGTTGAATACCGTCGTCCACTATTTTGAATCTCGGTATTTAAGCGGTCGATCATACTGATGAGACGTTCTTTTTCCATCTCCAGCGCATCAATTTGTGTTCGGACGGTTTCACGTTCCTGTGTTTGAGAACCGACTTCACTATCAAGACCTAAAAAATGTGTTCTTTCGAATTCTTTTAATGCACCAGCACTCCTGTTAAGCTTCTCTTCAGCCAGTTCGAGCTGTTGTTTTAAAATTCTTAGTTTTTTGCTGGTATCACTTTCCTTGATGTCAATGCTTTCGCGTTTATAAATTTCAGCCAGGCTATTGACTGTTTTGGCAACCAAAATTGGATCTGAACCACTTAATCTTAAATTTAAAAGGGTTGCATCCTCCCGAAAAGTTACCAGCAGTTGTGATTGCAATGTCTCAATTGCTGACTTCATCTTTTGGATGGTAAAATGGACCTCTGGCGGCAAACTGTCGATATTTTCCACAAAGGTAAATTTTAGTCCATTCATGGAAAATGAATTGTAGGTATAATCTGAAACATAGCCGCTATCCAGAACAACACCTTCTTTAATATCCGCTGGAAAATATCGTAATTCAAAAGCGCCATAATCACCGAATTTTAATGCATAATCACCTGCTTTTGGTTCACTGGTAGTTGAAAATTCTTTAAAAATCTGATGGCGATTTATATTTTTTTTACTTTCTTTATTATTGATACGCAGACTTAGCCCAAGTTCTTGCACGACCTTACGCAAGAAGCGTTGACTGGAAAGTTCCGTCCAGCGGGTACGTTGGATATAGCTATAATTTTCGGCAGCATAATCTTTAAAACGTAAAACTGTTTCCGCTTCATAGATTGGCGCTTCGAGTTTTACGTAGATCATCCAGGGGATGGTTACTAACAAGGTGATAATAATTACCAGCCATTTTCGTTTTTTAATTCCATTCACTAGTTTATTAAAATCAAAACCGCCGTCTTCTTCCTCTTCACCATCAAAGTAAAGTTGGTCATTCTGATCAACCATTCAAAATCTCCTGCACCTGAATCATGTATGATTTATTTAATTTGACTATAGTTCTTATAAAGGATTACCGCTGTCATCAAGAAGGTCAAATAATCACGTACCAGTTGAAAACTGATTGAATTTTTTCCGGGCGCAATTAATTGATCACCGGATTGAATTCCAATATCAGTAATTGAATAACCCTTTTCAAATTGGCTCATTAAATCCCTGATAATCACTTTTCCGCCCCGTTCGACACGCATTTTTTTAAGATCACAATCATATGACGGTCCTTCTGCCTGTTCAACCACTTCCCATAAGGAACCAGTCGGTTCAACTCGATAGGCACCTGGTTTATTAAATTCACCCTGTAAAATAACACGAATCAAAGGAATTATATAAATTACTGGATCTTTTATATAGGGGGTATATTTTTCTAACAAGATATCGCTTAACCGTTCTGAAGTCATTCCGGTTACTTTAATTTTTCCGATGATCGGAAAAACTGCACTCCCATCGCCGTCGATTGTATAGTCATCAGTCAATTGACTGCTCAAACTCGATTTTAAATCTTCCGGTATTAGCTGCCATACTTTTATGCGAATACCATCGCCTGGTTGGAACGTATAACCTGATTTCCCCTTAAATAAGCTCGACTGTGGAAACGCTGAAAATGACAAACAATAACCTAAAAAAAATAAAATCCAAATTAATTGTCGTTGAATCATTCGAAATCCCTTTCTAAATTGCAATGGATGAATTAGAGACTTTATAAGTAACTCATTTAAATTTATCACTCAGTAAAATTTGTATCACGAAAGATTTTTGTATATTTTTATAACTATCATCGTGACCGATAAAATCGAATTCGTTTTGCTTCGGTATCCCAGTTGTTTTTTTTGAGGATCTGGAACAGTTTAATCGGACTCACTTTTGTATTACCATAAAGAGGCGTACTTAATATTTTTCGGATTTGAAAAATATTGTTTAATGGATTATCAATGATGATTAACCGAATTTTTTCAACCAATGGTAATCGGGCATAATCAACTTTTTGGGTTTTCTTCTTGGTTACTACTCTTCCCCCTTTTTCTGATGGGGCAATGTCTTCCCGGGCAATTCTGGGCGCTGCAATTTCTGCTGGTGAAACCGTTGTCATTTGGCGTTGCTGACTTTTTGAAATATCATATCCCAACGCAATGTCAAAATCATTGATCGCTTCTTCGATATTGTCATAATACGTTAAAATTCGATTAAATTCTAACATTTCAAATACTTCATAGACGTCGGGCATCATCTGAACAATTCGTAAATCGCCACCGCTTTCCCGAATAGAACGAATTTCGCCCACCATGACTCCCCAACCGGCGCTGCTCACATAATTTACGGCTCCCATATCAATGACCAAATTCAAAACCCCCTGCTCGAGTGTCTGATTGATGTGTCGATGAAGCTCTGAACAAGTATTGGTATCAACAAATCCCTGTACTTGCAATAATACAATATTTCCCTTTGCGCCAACTCGATTTGTTTTAACTTCAACACCTTGTTCCATGATTTTCCCTGTTTTAATTCATGATGAGTTTTTTAATGTAAGATTAAATCGTCATCAGGGGACGCTATTTGATATTAATTGATTATGATTTATTTTATTGAAAACGGGGATTATCCTGTTCTGGATTTCCCGAAATCATGTTCGAATTTCTTGACTTAGCAAATATAATGCCACCTGAGGGGATGAGAGTTTGGGCAAAATTATATACCAGCGTAATTCGAGATTATCATGAGTGTAACATTATATAGATTGTGTTGTTACGGCCCATTGAAAAAAATAATTGTAATTGATTGAAACAGGCATTTAAAAATAAAACCTGAAATTATAAAATATAAGTTTATGATGTTTTGATTAAAGGAATGCCCTCATAGCCTGTGGGTTAAACCCATTTTTAAAATTTTGGGGGAATATTCCACCGAAAACAATTTCAACCGAGAAAAACGTTTCATTTTAGAATCTCTGGTATAAAATCAATCGTATCCGTTCACAGGTGTGATAAAAGAAAAGCTTCTGTCATGCCCGAATGCTTTTATCGGGCATCCATTTGCCGAAAGGAATATGGATTCCCGCCAAAAGCATGTGGGAATGACAGCGTTGCGCCACCCGGTGAACGATTCAAATTAATCGTTTATAACCATTTAACAAACAATTATTTATGGGACTTAATCGGGATTCTTGCGCAAGATTTCTGTTGCTTGCTCCGGTGATATGGGATTGATATAAAAACCGGAACCCCATTCAAAACCAGCAACTTTGGTTAATTTGGGAATGATTTCGATTCGCCAATGATAGATATATTTTTTCTTTTCGAAGCGCGGCAGGTTATAGAGGATCAGGTTATAGGGTGGTTGATTTAATTTACCGGATAAGAGTGATAAAACATTTTTTAATATTTGAGCCAACTCGACAATTGAATTATCAGCTATATCTTCAAAATATGCCTGATGTTTTCGTGGCAGGATCCATGCTTCAAATGGGAATCGTGAAGCAAATGGAGCAAAAGCGATATATTCCTTTTCCCAACAAATAATACGTTTTTTTTCAGCCAGCTCCTGTTGAATGATTTCACAAAGAACACATTGTTTCCCTTTGATATAATATTTCTTAAATCCATTAATCTCCTGAAGTACCTGATTTGGAATTATTGGGGTGGCTATTATTTGAGAGTGAGAGTGCTCGATAGATGCGCCCGCCGCGTAACCGGAATTTTTAAATATTAAAATATATCGAAAGCGAGGATCTTTTTGGAGAATTTGAATCCTTTCGCGAAATATTTTTATTAAATCAACCAGATGTGCCACTGGCAATTCATTCAATTGTGTATTATGCAGGGGTGTTTCGATGACGACTTCATGTGTACCGATCCCGTCCATGATTTCATAAATTCCCTGTTGATGAATTTGTAAATCACCTTCAGCTTTCAGTGCTGGAAATTTATTGGGCACCACTCGTATTCTCCAGCCTGGTTGATCCGGACTGGTTCCTGGTTCACGAATGGCGGTAATTTCGGGGGGAGTTCGACTCTCATTCCCCTCGCAAAACGGACAAAATCCCCGGGAAGGGAGATGAACAACTTTTTCTTCCCAATCGGAGCCACGCTTGCTTCGTTCGGTGGAAATGATAACCCACCGATCAATAAGCGGATCTTTTCGTAATTCAGGCATGGAAACTCTATTATAGACCAATTCAAAAAAAAAGGGTGGACAATACCACCCTTCGATTTATCAATATTTCAATTCATCGCTTGCTGATAAAATTAGCAAAAACAACAGAAATGTTTCCTGGATTCATCAGTCTAACCATTGGTTTTATTTATGGTTACATGCGATTGAGATATTTTTTCGCAATCGGGGTATATTCACTATCAGGGTAGTGACTGATTAATCGTTCGAACTCTTCTCTCGCGCGGCTAACATCGTTCAGGCGCCAATAGCACATACCAAGCTTTAATTGGGCATCATCGTTTTTATTGGAATTGTTGAATGAAAATACTTTCTCGAAAGCAGCAATCGCTTTCGTGTAATTGCCCAACGCATACTGGCACTCCCCAATCCAGTATTGGCAGTTGTCGGCCAGGGAATTTCCTGGATTATTTTGCAACAGTTGTTCAAAAAGATCAATCGCTGCCCGGTAATTCCGTGAATAATATTTTCCAAGTGCTTCATCATAACGCCCGCGAAAACCAGATGTTGCCGGAATACTGGATGCCTTTGGTTTATTTCGTTCAGAATCTAATTGGGTTTGTAATTCATAGTTTTTCTGACGTTCACGATCTAATTCATCCAATAATCGCTGATTTTCATTATTTTTCGCACTTAATTCTTCTTCCAGTTTTTTCAGTTCAGCACTATTGGTGGGTTCCACCGTTGGTTCGACAGGCGGTGTTTCCACTGTTTCTACTGGTTTTGTTTTTTCGGTTGGTGTAATTCCCAATAATTTTAATACTTCGCCCTCGTCGTCTCCTGGTTTATCGGCTTCTTTTTTCTGATCATTGAAAAGGGCATCAAACTCTGAACTATCAGCGGTGGCCTTGTCATCAATTTTCACTTTGTCGCGTCCCCCGCAGCCAATCAGGGAGATTACCAACGTCGCGAAGATAAACCAATAGAGGTATTTCGAATATCCTGATTCTTTATTCATGGTTATCCCTCCATTTTACTTTTGTTTTCGGTAAATTAAATATCCAGCCGCTCCCCAACTGAGAATCGCGGTTGTTGCAGATAAAATTCGCCACTGCTTTGGTTTGGCAATGACTTCGATGACATTGGGGCGTTTCGGTAAACCAGAATAACCAATACCACTCACCGCTTCATCAACTGCGACAACCGCATATTCCACACCTGGCGGCTTCACATAAATTCCTGGAATTTTTCCCTGATATATTGTACTCCCAAATGAATTCAGGGTTCGAACTTGCCAGCTTTTTTCACCTTTAGTTCGATACAATGCGGCAACGACACGCACCTCTTTATTCTCGATGACATTTACGGTTAAATTAATATCACGTCCTTCTTCCGCTATGCGTACGGGATGATGCACCACGTACGGGGGATCCTTATCTTCTCCTTGATCCGCGGAATCGGCTTTCATGTCCATCATTCGGGCTAGACGATCACCTTCCTGTAAGTCCGGTTTACCATCGTGATCAAGATAACCATCGGCATCCTCCGGCGTTCTGAGATCCAAATCCAATAAATCAGGAACCCCATCAGAATCCATATCCCCTTTTGTACTGGTTTTAAAATAGTAAGTTAACCCCCCATAGATATCAATAACCTGGTCAGTTTCATCTCCCGAATAATCCTGATCCAGCATGTCAGAAAAAGAATATCGATAGGTGAGTCCAATACTCAGGGTCAGATTCCGTTTTTGGTTTAGAATAAATTCAAGTCCACCACCCGTTTTTACGAACGAGTCAATTCCTTCCTGCGTCTTTGAAGTTGTTTTATCAATAATTCGAAGCCCATTCCGAGTTGAATTCCAATACACACCACCGCCACCGATTAAAACGTAGGGATTTACTTTTCCCAGGGGAAGAAAATTAAAAGTTAAATCAAGTTCAAAAGGCATAATCGCGGTTTTAAATGATTTATCCGCTTTATCTTTTAGCTCTCCCCAGCCAAACTCAGTACCAATTGATAAAAAGGCATTTGGATTAAACTTTACATGCCCATAGACTAAAGGACCTAAGGCAGGATTTTGAATATCACTCTCAAATTGAGTAATACCAGCGCGAAAACCAACGCCTAAAGTGCCTTTATCGCCACCGGCCTCGCTTGTGCGCCACAGGCTAACCATTGCAAATATGATCGCCCAAGCTATCCTTGCTTTTTTCAACTCTGCCTCCATCTCTAATTAATAGATTTTTTAGGAACTTACTGATTGAAAGTAACTAACTTTCATTAAAAAGTCAAGTAATTTTTTTGAAAAGATTTATTAATTTTTATTTTGGTTAAAATTTAGGAATGCCAACCCCGCAATTCCTGTTAATAACATCAACAGACTTATTCCCTGATTAACGGTGATTCCCAGATTCCCAATCATTGCTGAATTTTCATAATATCTTACAAAGTCTACTAAAAACCGGGAAATTCCATACAGAATAAAAAAGAGGAAAAACAATGTCCCGTCCCGTTTTTTAAAGCGATCAACAAAGAGTAAAATACCAAGAATAAGCAATCCATAAGCTGATGAATATATTTGAGTTGGGTGAATGGGAACATTTAAATATTCCGGTAAACAGGCCGAATAGGGATTGGTAAAGGTAACCCCCCACGGCAAATCGGTGGGTAAACCATGGCAGCATCCATTTAAAAAACAGCCAATTCTGGTTAAAAAAATACCCAATCCCACCGAAGGAATCATTACATCACATGTTTTTAAAACAGGTAGTTTTTTGACTCTAAAATATATTACCGCGACAATGATGGCCAATACAACACCACCGAGCATGGTTAATCCAGCAATCCCAATCCGCCCTGAACTTTGAAAAGGATTGATGGTATCCATCCAGTGCCCCCGAAATTCTTCGACATGGTAGATTACATATAGAAATCGGGAACCGATTATAGCTGAAATAACGATCCAGACGGATAAATCCATAATTTTTTCAGGAGCAATTCCAACTTTTTTGGCGCGATAGGTAGCCAGCAGGATCCCGAATAGAAATGATAGCGCTAGCATTAAACCATACCCATGAATCGCAAAACGAGATGATTCAGACCCCAGAATAATTGGATGCATTATTAATCCTTTCAAATTTAAAATTTTAATTGACTTCGCGAAATATTTAACATAAATCCCAGGAAGATTAAACAAACAACTAAAAATGATCCCCCATAACTCATCAAGGGCAATGGAAGACCGGTGACGGGCATTATTCCAATCGTCATCCCGATATTGATCAGGATATGAAAAATCAAAATAGCGGCACATCCGATTGTTAAAATACTTGAAAAGCGATCAGTTGATTTTTCAGCAATTCGTAATGCCTTATAAATTAAGAAAAAATATAATGCCAATACAACCACGACCCCAATCAGGCCAAATTCTTCGCCCCAGACTGAAAGAATGAAATCCGTATGTTGGGCGGGTAAAAATCGCAATTTCGTCTGTGTCCCTTTCAAAAAACCTTTTCCCCAAAATCCTCCGGATCCAATAGCCACCATCGATTGGATCACCTGATAATCTACCCCTTTGGGGTCCAGTTCAAATCCCAGGAAGGAGAAAATTCGTTTTTGTTGGTAAGAATGCAATTGATTCCATAAAAAGGGTGTCAAAATTCCAACACTGACATTTAATATGAAATTGATAATAAAAATTTTAATTCCTCGCTGCGATAAAAAAAGGATAGCAGTAATAAAAAGCATCGTACAGAAGAACGCGTAAAAATTAAACGCCGCAATCAAACTTACAATCGGAGCGATTAAAATAAAAATTTTAAATGGAGATAATCCTGCCCAGTAGATAACGGGGAAGAATACCATCAAAAATATTAACGAAGTACTTAAATCCGGCTGTTTCATAATAATAGTCGCCGGTATGGCGGTTATTAAAAAAGAAAGAAAAATTGTTTTTGCCTGATTTATTTCCTTTTCACTTCGATCTGCCAGAAAACGCGCCAGCGCTAGCAGCATTCCAATTTTAGCGAGCTCAGATGGCTGTAAATTCAAATGTCCCCATGTCAGCCAGCGTTCAGAGCCAGCTCCATGTCCGATAAGCAGGACTAAAATTAATCCAATGAGGCTAAGCGCATATATAGTGTAAGCAAAATAGTAAAAATTCCGAATTTCAATTGAATTAATCAGCCAGATCATTCCGATGCCAAATAGAAGCCACCAAATTTGCCGAAGGAAATTTGCCTTAAATGGTGTTGCTGTCACCTGATAGGTCGCACTATAAAGGGCGATCAGTCCAATTATAAGCAGTAGAACGCCTGAAATAATAAAGCCCAAATCAAAATGAAGCGTAATACGACGAATATAATTCATGATGTGATGACTTCCTGTTCAATCCTTAATTAACCCGGCAAAATAGGTTGATAATATTTTTTGGGCTACTGGAACAGCTGCGCCGCTGCCAGTCCCACCATTTTCGATAAAAAAGCAAAATGCGATTTCCGGATTTTGATAAGGTGCAAACCCAATAAACCAGGCATGCGGCTCACCATGGGGATTTTCAGCCGTTCCTGTTTTACCTGCGGCCAGAATCCCAATTGAAGAGAGAAAACGACCAGTGCCATGTGATCCATGAACGACACGATACATGCCATTTTTAACAATTTGAAAATTTTTTCTGGATATGCCAGTGATTTCCAGTGGAACAATCCCGCGAATATTTTCCTTGCCTGAAGTTGCATTTTGAATACTTTTAACGAGGTGAGGTTGATAATAAGTTCCCTCATTGGCAATAATCATTGCCAGAACTGCCATCTGAATGGGGGTGACCAATAGATCTCCCTGGCCAACTGCCAGATTCAGGAGTTGTCCTTTTGTCCAGCCACGACGACCATATTTTCGGTTCATAAAATCATTATCCGGTACCAGACCACAATTTTCGCCGGGCAGGTCAATCCCTGTTGATTTACCAAAGCCAAGCATTTTCCCATAACGACTCCAGGCGGAAAAAGGCACTTTGAGCATCAATTGATAAAAATAGACATTACAAGACTGTTCGATTGCATTCAATAAATCCATTTCACCATGTCCGCCAGCTTTCCAGCAATTGAAACGCTTCGTCCCCAGGGTGTAGGAGCCATTACAGGTGATTTTCCAATCCAAATCCACCTTGTTTTCCTGCAAGGCGGTCAATGCCAGTACCAGTTTATAGGTCGAACCCGGTGGAAAAAAACTTTGTAGCATCCGATGGTAAAGGGGATGGCCCTGATCTGTGGCTAATTTTTCCCAGGTTTCCAAAGGGCGAGGTCTTGCAAAAAAAGAGGGATCATAATCCGGTTTGCTGGTAATGGCAAGAATTTCTCCCGTCTTGACATTCAGGACGATCCCGCCCCCTTTCATTCCTTCAAGCTCTTGCTCCAGCTTGATTTGCAACGCTTTATCCAAAGTTAAAATGATGTGATTGCCCGGTACGGCGGGAACGTTTCCTTTTTCAATGATATCACGAATTTTTCGGCCAAAGGCATCCACTTCAATGTAATAAACACCATTGTTACCCCTGAATTCATCCTCAAACGCTTTTTCGAGCCCCTGCTTTCCGATAATATCTCCTGGATTATATCCATTTGTTGACGACTCGGTTAATTCTTCCGATGAAATTTCTCCGAGATAGCCAAAAATATGTGGTGCTTTGACCCCTGAAGGATAGGCCCGCCGGGGTTCCACATGGTATTCGACACCGGGCAGTTGCAATTTTAGTTCCTCAATGGCCGAAAGTGTCTGAAAATCCACGTGGCGTTTTAGTTTAATCGGCTGAAATACGCCCCACCGGGGTTCTAAAATTTTCGATTTTATCTCCTGAACTGGCATTGAAAGAATGTTACTTAACAAAGTAAAGACCGAATCGGCATTCTGCAAATCATACGGAATTCCATAAACGGAATAGGCCGGAAAATTATCTACCAATACTTCCCGGTTCTGATCTAAAATCAAGCCGCGTGTTGCCGGGACCACTATCGTACGCACGCTGTTTTTTTCTGATTCATGATGGTAGTAGTCCTGGAGATAAATTTGCAAATAGACAAATCGTAACAGCAATATACTGAATATCGCAATTAAGAATATTTCCAGAATCTGTCGTTTGTTTTTTCGTTCGAGTTCACTCATTGTTGTAAAGACACATTCATCATAAGTATCTTATTGCATTTCATATCTTCTGGGAACCAAACTATAAAAAATGATACCGATTATAAAGGTATAAAATGAAGATGGAATGATGTAAAAAAATATGCGATGAAAAAAGCCGATGCCAGTACCCAAATAGATATTAAAATAAATAAAATCATGTATAAAACTATTGATTCCCAGATTCAATAAAAACCAGAATGATTTTTGGGTTTTACTTTGTTGTGAAATCAGGCCAGCAATAAATCCTGTGACGGATTTACCGAGTGCTGAAAGTCCAAAAAAATGAACCAGATATACATCCTGAAAAAGACCGGCAAAAAAGCCAACAATTGTTCCGTAAGCCTGACCCTCATGTTGGGCAAACCAGACGACAAAAATTAGTAAAAAATCAGGACGAATTTGCTTTATTTCAATCAGGTCTGTTAATATCAATTGCAAGAATAAGCAGATGATATACAGGAAAATATAATAGGCAGCTTTCATTCTTCAAACACATTGTTTTGAACAGGAGTTAGTATGACTAAAACCTCTTCTATTTTTTTGAAATCAACAGCGGGCGTTATGAATATCTCTTTAAAGAGCCCATCCGGATGGTTGGCAATTGAAACAACCTTTCCCAACAAGATACCTTTCGGAAAAATTGAACTGTATCCCGAGGTCACAATCAAATCATTTAGCTGGACGTCCGCCCGTTGATGGATTCCCAAGAGACTGCAGATCCCTTCCTTTTCCCAGCTTAAAATGCCGTTGATGCGCGAACGCTGTATCCTGGCGCTCACGCGAAAGTTAGGATCGGGCAGAATATGTACCAAAGCATAATTTTTACCGACAGTAAAAATTTTTCCAATGAGCCCTTCGTCATTCACAACGGGCATATTTCGCTTAATGCCATGAATTTGACCGCGATTGATGACAATTGTATTAACATTTCTTGTAAGCCCTTTACTCAATACCGATGCTGTCACCAGGTCATATTCGTGTTCCATTTTAAACTTCAATAACGCTTTTAAACGATCATTTTCATAGAGCGCATCACGTGCTTCAATTAACTTTAATGAATAAATAGCGTTTTGTTTCAATAATCTTTCATTCTCGGCTTTGAGTGTTTTAATTTGCTTTATATTATGAACCTGTTTTTGTAACCAGCCGGTTCCATCCAGGACACTCATTCGAAAAGTTTGAATTTGTTTGTTTTCGTTGGAATAAATGAGAATGAGAGATATGGTGATTGTAAAAAATAAAGCAATATAATCTTTATACGAAGTATTCAAAATTATCTAAACCTGCTTAACTTATTTCTGTTTGCATATCTGGTATCGTGAAAGCATAAAAGACTTATCAATCATGCTTTGTGAAAAAACGTCAATTAATTTCAATAATATTCTCTCTTGACCTGTGATAAAATTTTTTGATAATTATTCAAATTTTCAAGTACTTTTCCAACTCCTTTTACTACTGCCAACAGGGCATCATCCACCAGATAGACTGGCAGATCGGTCTCATCTTTTATCCGGGCATCAAGGCCCTTCAGGAGGCCGCCACCGCCACTTAGAATGATTCCGCGATCCAGGATATCCGCCGCCAGTTCCGGGGGCGTTTTTTCCAGGCATTGCAGCACTGCCTGAACAATCATATCCACGGATTCGGATAGGGCTTCCTGTACTTCAAGGGTATTAATGACAATTGTTCGGGGGATGCCACTAATTAAATCCCGTCCCTTTATTGGCATTGAATTCACTTCCTGATCGGTACCAACGAGTGTGAGTGCTTTTGCCAATTTTTCAGCTAACAGAGGTGAGATGATAAGGTTATATTTTTTCTTAATATAAAGGAAAATAAACTCGGCAGTCTGCTTTTTATTTTTTCTATCCAGTGTATCGGGTAAGTTTTCCAGTATTTCCGTAGCGGATAATTTTATCCCCCGGATGCTTTCAGAACCGACTTCTTTGCCATCGATCTGTCTTGGGCCTTTCCAGACGTATGGTGATGCGGATCCAATGTGACATTTAACATATTCAGCTGTATTTTCACCAATCAGGATGTTGTATTTCTTTTTGCAATATTGAATAATTGATTCGGTCATTTCATCCCCCGCCACCCGGATCGAATTGCTGGAAACAATGCCGGCAAGGGCAATTACAGCAATCTCTGTTGTTCCACCACCGATATCAATGACCATATTCCCAACGGGTTGTTCGATGGGCAGGCCAACGCCAATTGCAGCCGCCATGGGTTCGCTGACCAGATAGACTTCACGGGCACCAACATGTTCCGCCGAATCACGCACCGCCCGTTTTTCCACTTCGGTGATTCCCGAGGGAATTGAAATGGCGATACGAGGCCTCAATGACCAGCCGGAACGTGCTTTTCGAATAAAATGTCGAATCATTTGCTCGGCCAGCTCGAAATCGGCAATCACCCCATCCTTCATGGGACGAACCGTTATAATTTCACCCGGTGTCCGGCCAAGCATCTCTTTTGCCTCGTTTCCAAACGCGACAATTTCCTGCGTTGCTTTACGGATTGCCACAATGGAAGGTTCATTCACGACAATGCCGCGATTTCGGACAAAAACCAGCGTATTCGCCGTACCGAGGTCAATGGCAATATCGCTGCTAAAAAAATTTTTCAGTGAAAGAAACATTCTTTCCTCTTTTTGAAAAATCCTGCCGGTGACTCAATTTCCTATTTAAGAAGCGTTGAATCATCTAATTGAATATCGAGAATGGGATATTGTAAATATCCCGGGGCATCGTAGTGCCACCATTCAGAAGAAATGCCCCTGAATCCCTCTGCTGTCATGGAATCGATTAAGATTTTTCGGTTTTTTCGGGCGGCCGGTGAGACATCCGGAAAATCCGGTGCGGCACGTCTGGAAAAGTCATCAAATTGGGTGGGCATTTCCAGCTCATTGCCCAACGAATCCACTAATGTTACATCAACCGCTGCCCCCCGATTGTGGCGTGAACCTTTATCCGGTGGAGCCACATATCGTGGATCCGGACAAAATTCCCAAAATTTCCGCTGTACGGACAGGGGGCGATATGCATCCCAGACCTTTAATCCCAAACCGATTTTATTCAAGCGTTTCTGAACACGAATCAATCGCTCAGCAACACTCTTTCGTAAGAGACAACGAGCACAATTGTAGACTTTTTTCCCAAGAAAATTATCTGTTGTCGCATATTTCAAATCGATAATGATTGTTGAATCCAGTTTTGTCAGATCAACTAACGGTTCTGTTTCTTTTGCGCTGGAAAGATTTGGTAAGAAGAACCAAAGCGTCAGCAAGAAAAGAAATAGTTTATACTGAATTTTGAAGAAATCTCTCCTGGTTCCCATGCGAAAGTCCTTTATTGTCTGAGTATAAATTTTTGATATATTTTAATTATGAAATTCATTTAATCAGCGTGCTGCGCCCAATAACTTCAACGCGTTCTTCGGCAAATAGCTGAAGTGCGGCTGAAAAAATAACATGCTCAACTTTTAAAACGCGCTCAGCCAGTGATTCCGGCGTATCCCCTGCCAGTACTGGTACGCACTGTTGGGCAACGATTGGACCCTGATCATACGCTTCATTCACCAGGTGAACCGTTACGCCGGATACTTTACAACCATGATCCAAGACAGCTTTATGAACAAAATGACCATACATCCCTTTGCCGCCAAATGATGGTAATAATGCCGGATGGATATTGATTATTCGGTTCCGAAAGACACGAACAATTTCGGGGCTCAATAATTTCATGTAGCCGGCCAGCACAATGAAATTGACCGCGTATTGCTCAAGTATTCCGAGAAATGCCTGGACATAAGCTTCTTTGGTATCGAATTGGTTCCGCTCCAGGTGGACTGCGGGTAAATTTTGTGAACGTGCAAAATCAAGAGCTCCGGCGTCAGCATTATTGCTGATAACGACCTGAACTTGTGCGTGTAGCTTGCCCGCCTGGATTGAATTCCAGATCGCCTGGAAATTTGAACCACGGCCAGACGCCAGTATTCCTAATTTTAATAATTTCATATCGTTTTGTCAATAAAATTTTTTAAATTAACTCAATTCAGGATGAATTAGTTCAAAAGTTTCAGAGTAAGTATCCAACCGTGCCGACGTACCAAAAGGGATGGTAAATTTTCGCGGGCCGTGGCCATAAGCATAATCATAAACAATTGGGACCGGCAAATCACCAAGGATCTCTTGCAAAACTTGTTCAATCGTGAGCGAAGGTTTGGAAGGATCCTTTGGCGCGGAATCAAGAAACTGCCCCAAAACAATTCCTTTGACCTGATGCAAAATTCCAGCGGCTTTTAGATGTGAAAGATTTCGATCAATACTATATGGTTCTTCATCAATATCCTCAAGGACCAGAATAGAATCCTGATAATCTGGCAGATAAGGAGAGCCAACCACGCCACAGACAACTGACAGACAGCCCCCCAGGAGTGTTCCTTCGGCTGTTCCATGATTCATCACTTTAAAAGACATTTCACCCGGATAATTTAGCGAAAGAGGTTTTTCTGGATGAAATAAAAGATCAAAAAAATGTTTCTCGGTTATGGGATCGATTCCGGCCCCCATCTCGACCGCCACCATCGGACCAGAATAGGTTGCCAGGTGACATTGGGACAGGATTGCCTGCTGGAGTGCAGAAATATCGCTATAACCAACAAATATTTTGGGATTTGCCTGAATTAAATCATAGTCAATCAGATGCAATAAACGCGGGACACCATACCCCCCACGAGCACAAATAATGGCATTCACTTCGGGGTCACGAAACATTTCATTCAAATCCGCTGCCCGGTCGGGATCAATACCGGCCAGGTAGCCATGTTGATCCAGGGCATGGGGCGCAATTTTCACCTGAAAGCCTTTTGCTTTGAGATAAGCAACGCCTTTTTCAAATTTTTCCAAGTTTAAGGGTCGACTTGCCGGGGAAATAATCCCGATTGTATCGCCTGGTTTTAATGCGGGTGGTATTCTATACATGAGTAACAGCACTCCTGAAGTTAATTGGTTTTCGATTGTTATGGACGCCAACGCATGTCCCGGTATAAATCCTCCCATCCATAGGCTAACCGATAATCACCAAATCCGGTTTCATCGACAAAAATGAAGCGTCGGTTTTGTTCATAATAGTACCAGATCTGATAGGGCTTGGACCCTTGTTCAAAAGGATGGCGTTCAATATCATTGGGTTCACCTAAAATGATAAACACCATTCCCCTGTCCGATTTCCAACCTTCATGAAATCCTTGAAAAGCTTCATTGGCATAATCGATGCGCCGATAGTACTCTTCCAGATATTCATTGGCTTTCGTACCGGGGGTCGGATCGCGCGCATTCCAGAATTTTTCAAATAGTGTTTCTTTTTCTTTTCCTTTGGCTTTTTTCATATCCGCAATTACGTCACCTTGGGCAATATATTTCAGTTGATCGATAGCGGTTTCCAGATCAAAAATTGTATTTGGCATGCCATGCCAGTGTAAAATAAAATTTTTGTCTACTGATTTTTTGTTTGAACCATCCTCAACCGTCAACGTCAAAAAGTACCGCCCCATTGACAATTGTTGACTATCAATATTTAAATATGTCGGCGTGCAAGAACCCGTTTTGGCGACCTCATATTTATTTTCTTGAATCTTTTTATTCCGATTATTTTTTAATTTATAGGTGACTTTAAATTTGGGGATTTCCTTTTGACTATAAATTTCATAATAGAAAGTGAGTTGCTCCTTTTTCCCTCGGATATTAGTTGAAACGAATTGAGGTATTAATTTATTAGGCGTTGTATCAGCAATCGTTTTCTCCGTGAGGATGAGATCACTAATTGCCAATTTTTCTTTTTTAAAATTTTGAGCGTGCACTGTATTTTCTTGAACAAATTCCAAATGGGTATCTTTATCTGTCATTCGAATGATCACTTTATAATTACCGGGAGGCACCTGATAGCTTGCATTTAAAAAAGCGTATAAATCTCTTGAGTTAGTGGTTTCATAATCTTTAACAAAAACTGTTCGCGCCCAGGAGGAACCATCGATCTGTTCTTCTTCATTGGTGTTTATTGAAATCGAAATATCATAAGCCGCAGTAAAACCACTATCGTTTTTGATAAATTGTAAGTCATCGTAAGCAATTTCAATTATAAAATTTAATTCGCTCCGGTTTGGCAAATCAGAATTGATATTGAAAATATCATATTTGAATTCAGGTAACCCGGCGATTAAATTGCGCTGATAAGTATTTTGGGCAAGAGCTGGACAGGTGCTATTGATGATCCAAATAATGAATATCAAATAGCAGAAATTGTTTACAATTTTTAGCTGAAACATCTAAGCCTCCTGTTCCCCAAAATGCTCCTGGTCGTACAAGAACCAGGATGGTATAAGTTTTAGAAAAAATTAACGCTTCATTAAATTACCTGCCCATACAAATCAAATTCATACGTTTTTGAAATCCGAACCGGATATAATTTTCCTGTTTCAAGTCCGGCGTTTTCAATCCATACAACATTATCAATTTCTGGTGCATCCCTTTGGGTGCGTCCGATAAATTTTTGTTGGTACGAATCATATTCATCAACAAGAACTTGCTGTACGGTATCAATCAGTGACGAATTGTGTTCAAAGGAAATCCGGGACTGGACTTCCATAATCTGTTCCAGTCGTTCTTGTTGAATAGAAGGGGCGATTTGTTCTGAAAATTCATAAGCCGGGGTTCCTTCCTCCGGGGAATAGGCAAACGCGCCTAAACGTTCAAATTTTATCGAAGAAATAAAATCCAGCAACTCATCAAATTCAGCGACAGATTCACCGGGAAAACCGACGATTACAGATGTTCGTAGTGCCAATTCAGGAATTTTTGTACGTAATTTATTAATTAATGCTTCGATTTGCTGGCGATTGACTTTTCGCCGCATCTTTTTGAGTATCCGATTCGATATATGTTGAATTGGTAAATCTAAATATTTGCAAATTTTTGGCTGCTCCGCAATGAAATCGATTAAATCATCCGTATAATGCGCTGGATGGGTGTACATCAAGCGTACCCATTTTAATTCTTCAATTTGTACTATTTGTTGCAGTAAATCAATGATTCTTTTGCCATCGGTGCGATCGACCCCATACCGGGTGGTATCCTGAGCAATGACCAGTAGTTCCTGTACCCCCTTTTGGGCTAATTGCTGCGCTTCCTGAATAATTTCTTCAAAGGGAAAGCTTCTCAAATTTCCCCGAATGAGGGGAATTGCACAGTAGGAGCAACAGTTATTACACCCTTCGGCAATTTTCAGGTATGCATAATGTTTTGGTGTTAATAAAAATCGCCTGGTAGATTTTTCATTTGATAAATTTAATGTTCGGGCGATACTTTTTATCGCCAATGGTAAATCACGATTGCTATAGAAGCCGTCAACTTCCGGGATTTCTTTTTTTAGCTCTTCCAGATAACGCGCCACCAGGCACCCCGTCACCAAAACTTTTCGGCATTTACCGTTTTCCTTTTGTTGAATCGCTTCAAAAATAGTTTCGATTGCCTCTTCTTTGGCACTCTGAATGAATCCACAGGTGTTGATAATAATAATCTCTGCCTGCTCCATCGAATCGACCAGTTCCGTTTCGGGTCTGACCAGTGCTCCAAGGAGCCATTCTGAATCCACGATGTTTTTGGGACAGCCCAGTGTTATCAGGCTGATTTTCATTGAAAAAGCGCCTCCACGAATTGTTGGGGATTAAAAAGCTCCAGGTCATCAATCCCCTCACCCAGACCAATGAATCGGACCGGCAGATCCAATTGTTTTCGAATCGAAAACACCACACCGCCCTTGGCCGTTCCATCCAGTTTGGTCAGGATCAAGCCAGTGACACCAATCGCCTCAGTAAATTGTTGCGCCTGAACTAATCCATTCTGACCGGTGGAAGCATCCAGCACCAAAAAGATTTCGTGCGGTGCTGATTCCATTTTTCGGGCAAGAACGCGGCGGATTTTTGTAATTTCCTGCATTAAATTAACTTTGGTATGAAGTCTTCCGGCCGTATCCACAATCAATACTTCAATTCCGCGGGAAATAGCAGCCGTCAGGGAATCAAATGCAACCGCGGCAGGGTCAGCCCCTGGTTGATTCCGAATAATATCGACGCCGGCTCTTTCGGCCCAGATCTCCAATTGTTCACCGGCCGCGGCCCGGAAAGTATCCGCCGCTGCCAGCAACACCTTTTTACCACTTTTTGCAAAAAGATTTGCTAATTTACCTATTGTCGTGGTTTTTCCCGTACCATTGACGCCGGCAACCAGGATAACAAGGGGTTTTTCCGCGTTATTGACAAACTGGTTAAACCACTTCTCATTGGTCGATACCGAATCCAGTAAGAATCCAGCCATGGTATCTTTTAAAACCACCAGTACTTCATTGGTATCGATATACCCTTGCTGGCGCATTTTTGATTTCAGTATGTCAATTATTTCTTCGGCCAGATCAATGCTGACATCGCCCCCAATCAATATTTCTTCAATTTCATCTAATAGACCTTCATCAATTCGCGTCCGGGATACCACTAACTTTTGAATCTTGCCAACAATATCATCTCGTGTTCGACTTAGTTTTTCACGTAATTTACCAAAAACAGACATTAATCAATCTCCTTAATCATAAACAATTCCTTTTCTCGATCTACTTAAACAATATAGCCTATTCTTTCTTCGGTTCCGGCTTCGACTGATTTAAAACGGGAATACGATTGGCATTAACAGCCAATTTTTGAGCCAGATCATTTGCCAGCGTTCGGGCTTCGTCTTCCGTTCGAATCTGGCCATTGACGGCGGCGAGAATCTTTCCGGAAGTGAGGTCTACCAATCGCGAATCAGCCTCCAGCCGTCGATTTAAACGGCTAATATTTCCGACGACAACCGCATTTAAGCCCATAATCTGCCCAACAGCCACAGCGGTTTCCTCTTCCAGGGCACCTGTTTGGCTGAGTGCCTGTTCTTCCAGAATTTTATTCAATTGACTTCTTTCGATAACGTCAAATTTATCGGTCTGCAGAAGCGCGGTAATCAACATTTCAGCCAGATTTGTTCCAAAAGTATGATTTTCTTCTCCATTATTTTGCTCTTCAAACGCAAAGACCGCAATTCGTGGTCGGGAAGCTGATTGTTGTGTACTGGCAGATGAGTGCATGACTCCAGTCGTTGCCAGGCTATCATCAGCTTTTATGATTAATTTATCTTTATCCGGTGGGGGCGCAATCTCACCGAATAATTGTTTTAACTGATCGCGTTCCGCTGCCGGTGCTTTTTTTAAGCTCTTTAAATACAACTCTCGGGCTGCCAGATTCTTGTTATCTGCCTGAAGTAATTTTGCTTTAACAGACAGGGCTTGTGATGAATTGGGCTTTTTTGCCAAAATCCAGGTGGCTTCTTTTTGGGCTTCAGGATTGTTTTTATTTTTTAGATGAATTATTGCCAGCAATTCATGCGCTTGTAAATTTTCAGGATCCCGGCGAAGAATTTCGGTTACTTCTTTTTTTGCCAGCTCTAATTTATCATTTCGGATAAGCTGTGCAATTCTGGCAAAATTTTTAGCGGCCCGTACAGGACGCCGTTGTGCTTCCAGGGATGTCCAACACATGAGCATTGCGAAGAAGAATGTGAGTGAGATGAAAAGATAATTTTTTTGCATAATTTTTCTCCTTGACAATTTGAGAGCAATTGCTGTATCAATCTATTTGATGACCATATTCTCTGGTTGTAACTGAGAGCTGGCACGCTTTTCCTGAAGTTTTCTGATAAAAACCAAAGTGTAGCTGATACTGGATAGAATCAGCATGATAACACTGACGCCAATGAGCCAGGGGTAACTGGCTTTAAAATCAAGTATATATGCGAGAATCGTCAGTGCCAGTGCGCCCGAAGTAAATTTTCCATACCAATTTGATTGCAGGATGACTTTTTGTTTTCCAACAATGAAAAGACCACCAGCCATGATCGCCAGGTCGCGAACTATTATAATCATAAAAAGCCAGGCTGGAAAATTCCGGAGGAAAATGAGCAACAAGGTTACTATCAAAATAGCGATTTTATCAGCCAGCGGATCCAAAATTTTACCCAGGTCGGATATTTGATTTAACTTTCGTGCCAGCATACCGTCAAGAAAATCGGTTAAACAGGCTAAAATTGACAAACTCAGTGCAAAGTAATTTCCGATTGCGGTCTGTTGTCTTAAAAACAGAACAATCGGAATGACCAAAAAAATCCGCGAAATACTTAATAAATTTGAAATTGTAAAATAGGGTCCTTTCATCGGTTTTCGTTCTCCTTTCCAAATTTTTAACTGGCAAAGGCTTTCATGACATCCAGAATTAATGATGGTTGATGAATAAGCGCGGATTTAAAAAGATTAATAAGCGTTCGCTCTTTCATTGGTTTGGAATTCATTAACCGGGCTGTCCGATTCAGATCTTCATCGGATAGATTATATATTCCTTTTTTAATTTTATAGAAAAAGGAATGTGTTTTCCCCTCGCCTTCAAACCAGATTTTTGAATAGGTGTTCAAAAAATTGTCTGAGACATCCCCATTTTTGATGGCTTCAGCCGCAACCTGCCCGGCAATTTTGCCGGCCAACATCCCGCGGATAATCCCGCCTCCGGATACCGGATTCGCATGGTTGGCCGCATCACCGACAATCATGACGCCATTTCCGGCCATTTTTTTTATCGGCGGCGCACAGGGAACACCCCCAACAACTGTCGTTAAAACAGCCGCTTCCGGAAATTTTTCTTCGAGAAACCGGGTTAAATAGCCCATCGCAGATATTTTGCCAGAAAAATCGCCACCAATTCCCAATCCGATATTGAACACTCCTTCACCTTTTGAAAAAGCCCAGATATAGCCACCAGGTGCTTTCTCCTTCCCAAAATAAAAATAACAATATCGAGGGTCTAAATCGATATGAGCGGCCGTAACCTGCGCACAGGTTTCAACATCATGCATGGCAAAATGTTTCCGAAGTCCAGCCCAACGCCCCACGCGTGCTTCGATACCATCAGCACCAATTACGATCCGGGCTGAAATTTCACGTTGCTGACCCAATGAGTTGAGACGAACTCCCGACACATATCCATCCGTAAAAAGTAATCCGTTGACAAATGTTTTGGTCTGAACAACCGCACCGGCATCTGCGGCCATTTGTGCCAGATCATAATCAAAGACTTTTCGATTCAGTACATAGCCCATCTGCTCCCCTTCCAGCAGCACCATCTGTTCATCCGGGGATATTAATTGAACGCCATAAATTTTTTGGCAAATCCAGCGCGGCTTAATTTCGTCGACCACGGCTTTCAGGCCAATTTCGCCGACACCTTCAGCACAGCGGACGGGTATGCCGACTTCCCGATCTTTTTCTAGTAGTAAAACTTCTGCTCCATTTGCAGCGGCGCTTCGGGCGGCCATTGAACCGGCTGGTCCCGCTCCAACAACGATAACATCATATTTTTTTTTCATCATACCACTCCAGTGCTTCAATGGGACATATTTTTATACAATTTTGACAATCGATACATTTTTCTTTGATCACGATTAGTTGAAATTCGGATAATTCAATTGCATCCACAGGACAAACAGATACACATGTCCCGCAAAAATCACATCTGTTTTGCTTAAGTTGAACCATAAAATTTTATCGTCTCCTGCTAAATTTCGTTCTGGTGAAGTATAAAAAGAATCCTTTAAATTATTCAGCAATTGATGGATAATTTAATTTAAACCGTTTTTGATAATACCACTTTGCACTATAATAATTTATTAACAAAAAAATCAGATAACAAGGTATTTTCAAACAAATTACGAAAGACAGGAGCGAAATTGGCATTTTAATCGCGTAATGAAGATGCTTCGGTGCCCGCGTTCGATATACCTGAATAAAAAATGGTAACGAAAAAAGGGTAGGGAAAAGCATCAGCCAATCCTGGAAATAAAAAGTGGCAATCAATGCTCCCAGTCCAAAAATAAGTGCCAATCGTACCGTTTGGATGAAGCCATATTTCACCGCAAAAGTAATTTTACCGGCGATTTCATCCCCTTTTTGATCGGGAATAGTGGTGTATAGATAGACTGCTGACACTGCCAGAATATAGGAACTGGAAAACAATAGTGTTTTGAGTGAAAATGGATTTTTAATCACCCAACCACTACTAAAAATAAAGAGCCCGGCGAGAGCATTTGAAAAAAGTCCCCAGAACGGCTTATCCTTCCAGGAGAAGGGGCGAATACTATAAAACCAGCCGGCAAAAATAAAAAGTGCCAGAAATAAGAGTCCCAGTTCAAATTTGATGAAAAAACTGCTGAAAATTGCACCGACAACAAGTACAGTTGCCTCAAAATTTGCCCAAAATCGGGGGATGATGCCATTCGCGATGAGAAATAGCTTCTGATTTGCCCGATCTGATATGACATCCTGAACCTGGTTTAAAATAAAGATCCCCCCACATAACAAAGTCAGGAGCAATCCGCTCCAGATAAGCTGGCCTTGCCAGAGGTCGTTCATTGAAACCAATACGAAGATGGATTGAAGGGGCTGATTTTCAAAGTGGCTGTTAAGATACCCCATTAAAAAAACAGTCCAGACCGGGAAAAAAAGGGTTGGACGCATCACAAAATAATAATCAGCAATAACACACGCAACCTGCCGACGCACATATCTCCCTTTCATGTTAGGTAATAATATTCGAGATTAGCTTTAATTTAGATCCGGTTTCTTCAGGAAGAATGGGATAAGCACCATCAAAACAGGCACTGCAAAAACTATTATTGGAATCTGGGATGGCGGAGAGCAATCCCTCAAGCGAAAGATAGCCCAACGAATCCACTTCAATAAATTTTCGAACATCTTCTACTGAATGATTAAAAGCAATTAATTCCTGTTGCGTTGGAAAATCCATACCGTAAAAGCAGGAGTGACGAATCGGTGGCGAACTGACCCGAACATGGATTTCTTTGGCGCCGGCTTTGCGAATCAAACGTGTTAACTGACGCAAGGTTGTACCCCGGACAATTGAATCTTCAACCATGATAACGCGCCGGTCCTTTAACACCCCCTGAACTGGATTAAATTTAACCCGCACTTTGAAATCCCGTTCTGATTGTTCCGGAAGAATGAATGTTCTCCCAATATAATGATTTCGAATAAGACCAATTTCAAATTTAATTCCGGAGGTATTGGCATAACCCAGTGCAGCCGTATTACTTGAATCTGGCACCGCGATCACGATATCGGCATCCGCCGGTTGTTCCAGCGCCAGTCGCCTTCCGAATTTACGTCTGATTTTGTCCACCATGTGTCCAAAGATATAACTATCCGGGCGTGAAAAATAGATGAATTCGAAAATACACATCCGTGGGGCAACTTTCGGTTCAATCCAGGTAGAAGTCAGGCCAATTTTATCAATCATTAAAATTTCACCCGGCTGAATATCGCGAACATATTCCACGCCAATGAGATCAAAAGCGCAGGTTTCCGACGCAACCACCCAGGTATCGCCAATCCGCCCCAGTGCGAGTGGTCGAAATCCATGTGGGTCCCGAACCGCGATAAGTTTTTTCCGGGTGGAAATTACAATAGAATATGCCCCCTTAATTTGTTCAAACGCTTCTTTGAATCGCTCCAAAATATGGGGACGTTTTGAACGGGCTATCAGGTGTAAAACGATTTCAGTATCGGTGGTTGTTTGAAAAAGTGCCCCCTGAGCTTCCAATTCCCGACGTAATTGATAAGAATTAACGAGATTGCCATTGTGTGCAATCGCCAATGGCCCATCTTTGGAATTGACCACTAATGGTTGCACATTCGAATCATCGGACGCGCCAGTGGTTGAATAACGATTATGTCCAATTGCCAACGTTCCCTGTAGTTTACTAAAGATGTTAATATCTGCAAAAACATCAGAAACGAGGCCCTGGCCTAAATGTATATAAAGTGCTGTTCCATCGCTGGAAACAACGCCACTGCTTTCCTGACCACGATGTTGTAGCGAAAAAAGCCCTTGATAGGCTATTCTGGCTGCATTTGGATGATTATAAACCCCAAAAACAGCACAATTTTCTCGAGGTTTGTCCTCATAATTTTCATTTGTCATATTATTGTCGATATTTATTTTGCCTGCAAATAAATCAAAAATCCAAGCCCGACTCCTGCTAAATCCGCCAGTAAATCCCGGTAGCTTGGTGTACCTTTTCTACTGGTTTTATCCCAAATTTCTTTCCCGATTCCAATTCCGACAGAGAAGCCAACTGCAAAATTTAAGGCTGGTTGATGTTGAAACCTATCCCGACTGGAATGATAGGCAAATCCGACTAAAAATGCACTGGTTAAAAAATGATCGATTTTATCTTTTCCAAACCAGGGATCAATTTTCTTTTTTATTTGAGCCCGCTGTAATTGCATCGAATCGGTCTTCTGTTTCATTAAGGTGATCGTATCCATTCCATTAATCGACCAACTCAGACACAGTAAAAATAGTAGCCAAAGTCCTTTTTTGCTTTGAATCATTTTATTGGCTCCTTAAATAATCTATTTTTAATGATACAATTACGTATGGATAGCTATAATTTACAGTCCTAAAGCTTGGTGTTCCGCTTGCATTGCCCTCAGTGAAATATCAATGAATTCATCCAATGTCATTCCAAATGTTTCGCAGGACGCCATCTGTTCCCGGCTGGCACCGGCGGCGAATCTTTTTTCACCAAACCGGCGCTTAATGAATTCGATATCCAGTGGAGCTAATTTCTTCTCCGGATGCATCAAGGCGGCCGCGACAATGAATCCGGAAATCGGATCGGCGGCATAAATCGCTTGATCCATTAAACTCTGTGGTTCTGCATGATGATTATGGCACTTAATTGCATGAATAATAGGTGGTTCAATTCCCTTTTCAATTAAAATTTTTTCAGTAATCAGCGTATGTTGATCCGGTTTATCCTTCGTCTGTTCATAATCCAAATCATGAAGCAATCCACACAGACTCCAGGCATGTTCATCTTCATGAAAATGACGCGCCAACGCCCGCATAATTGCTTCTACTGCCAGAACATGCTTGACTAAATTTTTATTTTTTAAATGTAAATTAACAAGTTCCAGGGCTTCTTCACGAGTCAATTTTGTATACTCCTGTTTAAAAATGATATTTTATAAAAGTATTAAATCTGAAAGACAAAATATAGTAAAATAATTAAAGCAAGAAATTCAAATACCGTAAAAACTGTTAAGATATTCCAAATCCTTGTTTTTGAAATTTTTAAAAAATATAACATTAAAATATAGTTAATAATTATGGCAAATGCAAAGGTAAAAAAGTACCCCAGATACGGAATTAAAATCAATAATGGTCCCAGGATGAACAGAACTAATAAACGAATAATTGGTACCAAAACAATTCTGCCGAGGGGTACTGGTTCACTCTTTAGCCATTTGATAATTGCCCAGAGGACAATGGTTTCTATAACAAAAAAAGCAGCAAAATAACCAATGACATGATAATGTTCCCGCGGCTTTAATGAATCCAGAATCAGGATAAAAATCGCAATCGGGGCAATATATTTTAATAAAATACTCCAAATTGACGCAATTGTGATTTTTTGTGAAAATATTTGAAAAATTGTTTTTTCAGTAAAGCTTTCATTCCCCAATTTTGCTTCCTCAATCGCTGATTTTAATCCCCAGCGCCAGCCAACAAAGAGTGCCAGCAAAAAGGCGCCAATGGTGAGGGAATAGGTGCTGAACGTCTTATCCAGTACATCAAAAAAGCCCATTTGAATTAAAGGCAGATGTGTTAGGTGGGGCGAAATCCCCATTGAGAGTGCTGCCAAAATTGAAAAAAGGGTGCAACTCAGGCCAATAATGATGACGGCAGTATGACGCTTCCATCCCTTTTCATCAATAAAATAGGCAACGACCACTTCTAATAATGAAACCGTCGAAGTTAAGGCTGCAATCATTAACAAGATAAAGAATAAGGGCCCGACTATTGTGCCAGCAGGCATTTTCATAAAAATTTTTGGTAAAACAACAAAGACAAGGTGTGGACCTTGCGTCGGTTCCATTCCCAATGCAAAAAGTGCCGGGAAAATTGCCATACCAGCCAAAAATGCAACCAACGCGTCAAAAGAACAAACAATTAACGCCGAGTTAATCATATTGTCCTTTTTTGACAAATAACTTCCATAGGTTACCATTGCCCCCATGCCTAAACTTAATGAAAAAAAAGCCTGAGAGAGTGCCGCAATCAAAATTCGATTGTTAATTTTAGAAAAATCAGGTTTTAAATAGAATGAAATTCCGTCCAGTGCGCCTGGTAAGGTGACAGATCGAATTATCATGAGAATAAGCACACCGATTAAAATTGGCATCAATATTTTATTCCAACGCTCAATCCCATTTTTTACTCCCCCATAAACCACTGTCATGGTTAAAAACATAAATATGATGAGGTAAACAATTACTTGTCCCGGTGAATTTATAAATTCATTAAAAGCAGTTTCAATTTTATCAATTTCTACCGGATTAAACCAGCCCCATTCAATGGATTTAACGATATAGCCCAGTGTCCAGCCGGCAATGACCGAATAAAATGCCAGTATTCCAAAACCGGTCAAAACACCAAGTCCGCCAACCAATTTCCAGGGCGTTGCCGGAGCCAGATTTTCAAGCGCGCCAACCGGATTGCGCTGGGTTCGCCGCCCGACAATTAATTCATTTAACATGATGGGAAATCCCAGCAGGAAAACGAAAATCAGATAAATAACGACAAATGCAGCACCACCATTCATGCCAGTCAAATAAGGAAAGCGCCAGATATTTCCTAATCCCACAGCCGAACCAGCCGCTGCCAGAATAAAGCCAAGTTTTGAGCTCCAGACCCCACGAGTTTCTTGCTGCTCCACGAGTTCCTCCCGAATTACGCCTTTCTCATCATCTAATGCTTATTGATTACCTGAAATTCTAAAATGGAAATTAATGATATGCTCAATCAATGAAAGAGCCCCTCCTGCTTCCCCCAAATTCCAAAAAATGGAATTTGGGGCAGAGAAATTCTGGTTCTCTCCCCCATTTTCGCTTTTTGAAAAGGGGGGAGATACAGCGGGGGTCAATATCCCATCGGAAACGAATTCACTAGCGAAAAAACGTTTCATTTTAGAATTTCAGCTACTATTATAAGTTAAATTTGTACGTTACCACAAAACAGTGATCATTTAAAATGTCGAAAGAAATATGCCGTTTTAAAAATGCCAGATCTGGACTTTCATCAAATTCATGAAGATGAGCATCCACATAGGCATCTGCCATCGCATAGAGAATTGCCCCTGCCAGGTACCAGATATACTGATTCCGCATATTCAGGTGAAATTCCCGGTATTCTTTTTTATAGTCCTCAGTATATTCATCACCCAATCGCGTTACCACCCGCTGGTTATGCCAGATTGAAGCACTTAAAAACCCCACTTCAGTTCCAAACGCCAATACTGCCTTGAATTTTTTGCCATTATACCATTGCCCCCAACCCGGAAAAACAGCAGCCCGGATGACAGCACCCCGCGGAGATTTTGGAGCTGTTTTTTTTGCATTTGTCGAGCTATCGGCAATTGAATCCTGAGAGAACTCACGCGCGATTAAAAAAGAGTGTCCCCAAATTAAAGAAATGAGGACACAATAAACGCACACAAATCCTTTCACTATTGATAAACCTGGTACTGTTTTAGGTTTAATACTTTTCATTTAAACAAGCAACCGCCTCCATTTCAACCTGAGCTCCTCGCGGAAGTGCTTTTACAGCCACGGCACTCCGTGCTGGCGGATTATGTTTAAAAAATTCCTGGTAAATAGCATTCATTGCTTGAAAATCATTCATGTCCGTTAGAAATACTGTCATTTTTACAACGTTATCCAGACTTGAACCCGACGCTTCTAATACTGCTTTTAGATTTTGAAGTACCTGTCTGGTTTCAGCCTGGATGCCGCCGGTAACGAATTGCCCTGTGTTTGGTTCCATGGCAATCTGTCCAGCAGTATAGACTAAATTTAAAGACTCAATCACGACAGCCTGACTATAGGGTCCTACTGCGGCAGGCGCGTCAGGAGTTGAAATTATTTTTTTCATCTTTCCCTTTTTTCTCCAAATGGTCTCGATGATAATATTTATTAAAAATCTGAATTAGCTTACTTTCTCCATCACTTTTCTGCGCGATTTCGTTTAAAAGATCCTGGATAGTAAAATTTGCCAGAAAATTCAGATCCTTTGTTTCAAGCAAATCGGTGGATTCATCTTCCAGAATCTCTACCAGCCGATTTAAAGGAATTTGTTTAAAAGCCGTCACAAAATAGCCATCAAAATGAGTTCCTGAATCGTTTTCCAGGGTGTGAACGACTTTTTCAAAATCAATAATCCGATTACTATAGCGTCGATTTGACGTCATAGCATCAAAGGCGTCTACCACTGTCAATATTCGGGCTTCCAGCGGGATTTGATCCCCTTTCAAGTGATCGGGATAGCCGCTTCCATCCATCTTTTCATGATGTGCGCCGGCAATTTGGGGTAAATCTTTCAACTTTTCTGGCAGAAAAATTTTCTCAAGAATTTTTTTGGTTATTGCCGGGTGTTTTCGCATTTCATTGTACTGCGATTCATTAAAGCGTTTATGATTTTTTAAAATCACGTCACGCAACGAAATTTTGCCAAAATCATGCAATAGCGCTGCATAATGTAAAACTTCCCGCCGATTTTCATCCATATTTAATATTTTAGCGACTTCATCGCAATAACAGGCAATCCTTTGCGAATGACCGGCGGTTAATGGATCCCGGGCATCGATTGTACTGGCCAGCGTTTGCACAAAACTATACAATGCTTTCTGTTGCTGTTCGTACATCCCCCTTAACTCATCATTTAAACGACGCTGCTGTTCGTAAAGCTGTGCATTTTCTATTTGTGTTGCCGCAATGCTGGAAATTGTGGCCAGTATTTCTTCGTCAATTTCCCGAAAATAGCCATTAAGTTTATTTAAAACCTGAAATACACCGATGGTTTTTCCCATAATATTTTTCATGGGAAACGTCAGCAGATTTCGTGTCCGATAGCCGGTTTTTCTATCAATCTCTGGATTGAAGTGGGGATCAGCATACGCATCACGAATATTGAGGATTTCGCCCGTCATGGCCACATAACCAGCCACTCCTAAATTCTTCGGAAAACGAATTTCTTTTTCGCCATGAGCTGTTTTGGACCACAGCTCATTTTTTTCTTCGTCTATCAAAAATACGGTGCAACGGTCGGCGTTTAACGCTTTGCGAACCTCGTCCATAATGGTTGTTAATAGCTGATCCAGATGCAATACTTTGTAAATTTCCCGGGTAACATTCAATAAAACCCTGAGCTGTTGTTGATATTCATCGTCTGAAAAAGTCGGGTGGTCCTCAAACTCTGACGCCACTGAAGCAATTCGTAAATGATTCATGGCCTATTGAACTCCCACATTGTTTAGCATGGCGAGCTCTTTTCTGAAAGCTAAATTGTTATATCATTTGGAAGAATAAATTCAGAAAAGATGCCACTCTGTGTTAAAAAGAAAGAACAAAATCAATTGCAATTTTCTAATTCCGAAATTGCATTTCATAGAGCTTTTTATATAGCCCGGATTGTGCCAGTAATTCAGTATGCGTTCCTTCCTGAACGACTTTCCCCTGATCTAACACAATAATTTTATTGGCATTTTGAATTGTTGAAAGACGGTGCGCAATAACCAATGCCGTTCTTCCACTTAATAATCTTTCGATGGCTTCCTGAACCAAAACTTCAGATTGGGTATCGAGGGCAGATGTTGCCTCATCAAAAATTAGAATTGGTGGATTTTTCAGAATTGCGCGAGCGATGGCCAGACGTTGTCGCTGCCCACCAGAAAGCTTGACACCGCGGTCTCCAATCTGCGTTTGATAATTTTCAGGCATTTCCATTATAAAATCGTGTGCATTTGCTGCTTTTGCCGCATGAACAAGTTGTTCTCGAGCCAGGTTTTCCAAACCATAAGCGATATTGTTACGGATGGTATCATTAAATAAAATGGTTTCCTGCGTAACAATTCCCATCAACTTCCGCAGTGAGTTTAACTCGATATTTTTTATATCGATCCCATCGATTAAAATTTCACCATGCTGTGGGTCATAGAAACGGACTAATAGGTCCATTAAAGTTGACTTACCAGCGCCACTGGGACCAACGATTGCGATAACTTCACCTTTCTTGACTTGAAAGGACACTTCATGAAGCACGTCTTCACCTGTCTTGTAATGAAAGCTAATATTTTGAAACTCAATCGCTTCGTTAAATGAATTTTTAATAAATGGATTGGGTGAATTAACAATAGTGGCTGGCGTATCCAGAATTTCAAAAACACGCCGTGCAGCAACCATTCCTTCTTTTGTACTGGTAAAAACCTGTCCAAACAACTTTAAAGGCTCCATTAACGCAAAAAGAGCAAATAAAAAGGTCATAAATTGTGCGGGTGTCATTCCATCCTTTCCGGATAGCACTTCATTCCCACCGATAAAGAGAACCATCACCCCGGCAATAACCCCGATATATTCAGTAAGCCCCGGACTCAGTTTACGGATGCGACTCATCCGTACCACTGTTTTCCGGAAGCTTTCATTCTGTGTTCTGAATTTATTAATCTCAAATTTTTCCATGGCGAAAGCTTTGACGACACGAATACCATAAAGTGTTTCAGAAAGAACAGAGGTAATATCGGCAAATCGTTCCTGCATCCGGGCACTGTCGTGTTTGAGTTTATTACCCATGGTCGAAAGCACCCATCCAACAGCCGGGAACAGAATAAATACGGTTAGGGTCAATTTCCAGCTTAAAAAAATCATGACCCATAAGTAGATGATAATTGACAATGGATCGCGGAAGAGACTATTTATTGCTGCTGCAATAGAGGCATTAATAATGGTCACATCATTGGTGACGCGCGAGATTAATAAACCTGCCCGTTCACCATAAAAAAAATCCAGTGACATTCTCTGAAAGTGCTCAAATAGCTCATTCCGAAGCGTTGCAATAAATCCCTGCTCCACAGGTGCCATATAATAATTCTGGGCAACTGCAAAAAAATTTTTAAAAAAGAAACCGAACAAAATAACAATACACAATAGTTGGAGTGCCTGCACTTTTGTGTATCGATTTAAATAAAGTGCTAATTTTTGTTCAAACAGTTCCTTGAGATCTGGCAGATTATTTCCAGGTATCAGTTGCTCGTTTGCTTTTTGCGCTTCAATTTTATTTTCATGTACAATTTCAGTTGTTTTTGTGGGTGTCACTTTTTCATATTGATCAAACAGTACATTTAAAAATGGAAGTATGGTCATAAACGAGAAAGCGCTGAAAATAACATAGAAGAGCATACAAACTACGGCTAACATCAAGTGACGCCAATATCTAAAAACATAATGGAGAACCCGCAGATAAACCTTCATTAATTTTTTTTATCCTTTTCAATTTCATGATACCGTGCATCTTCAACATCCCGATTAGACAAATCCAGCGGTGGTTTTGCTTTTGGTTCCCCTTTTATCTGTGTATTCTTATCCGGATTTTTTAACACAGTATCTGTGATCCAGATCAAAAAATTTTTAACCAGATAATAGAACAGATAAAAAACTACTATCCAGAATATAAAACGAAAAAACATTTTAAAATATCCTTAAAAAGTCATTTTATTTTTTTATTTAAAATTAAATCAAGAAGATGTTCAAAATCTTTTTGATTTGAGACAAAATCTAAACTCGTCGCAGTAACTACCAGTAATGGTGTTTTATCATAATGCATAAAAAACTGATTATAAGCATTGTTGAGCGCCTGAATATAATCAGCCGATATATTCCGTTCATAAGAACGGTTTCGTAACCGGATATTGTGCATCAGGCGTTCCGTGGTGGATTTTAAATAAACGACCAGGTCCGGTTTGACAACATCACGTTCGAGTAACGGCAATATTTTTTCATAAAGCTGTAGTTCACGGAATTCCAGCGTTAGATAGGCGAATATCTTATCTTTATCAAAAAGATAATCCGAAATCAGCATTTCATGAAAGAGGTCGCGTTGTGGAATTTCCTGTTGCTGCCGATAACGACTGAGCAAGAAAAATAGTTGCGTCTGGAATGCGTATTGTTTTGAATCTCTATAAAAATCCTCCAGAAAAGGATTTTCTTCATGCTGTTCAAGAATTATTTGCGCATTAAACCGTTCGGCAAGCATTTTGGTGAGAGTTGTTTTTCCTGCACCGATAACCCCTTCAATAACCAGATATTGAAAATCCAAACGAAAGTGCCTCAATTAAATTCTAACATTAGTATTTTTAAAATAGTAAATTACGGTCCATTGAAGGCGGTTTATAATGCTTTGCGAACGATTTCCACCTCAATTTCGGAAGCAATCCCCCGAATGGGAGGATGGGGTTTTCGCACACGCACCAGTACTTCCTCGATTTTTAATTTATTCAAGAGTGCCTCAGCGACATGTTCGGCAATTGCTTCCAGAAGATTAAAATCCCCTTCCAAAACGACTTCTTCCACAATATCATATAGTAAATTTACATCAACCGTATCATCTACACAGTCAGAAGCACCGGAAGGACGCAAATCGAGTCTGGCTTCCACATCTACTTCAAATTGCTGCCCTTTTAGTTTGTCATCACTTCGTAAGCCATGGTAGGCATAAAAAACCATATTTTTAACTTTTAGCACATCCGGCATGGTCTTTTACCCTCAATTTAGTTATTTGGGGTGAACAAAAAAATTACCTGGAAATGATCACCTATGACTGAAATTAAATAAAAAGTAATATATTAAAATAATTCATCTTTGTCAAGTTAAAAAAAGATTGGGCTGAAAAGCATAAAAAATAAAAAAGCCCTGACAAAAATTTGCCAGGGCTGTGGATCACTATGAAATTTATATAAGAAATCTAAATTTTAATACATTCCACCACCTGGAGGCATTGGCGGCGGCTGCGGAGCCTCTTTTTCAGGCTTTTCAACAATGGTTGCTTCGGTCGTTAATAATAAACTGGCAACACTGGCGGCATTTTCCAACGCAATTCGGGTTACTTTGGTGGGATCAATAACGCCAGCCTTCATCAGGTCTTCATATTTATCGGTCTGGGCATTATATCCAAAATTACCCTTGCCTTCTTTTACTTTCTGAACGACGACAGAACCTTCTGCGCCAGCATTATTCGCAATATAGCGAATGGGTTCTTCAACCGCACGCCGAATAATGTCAACACCAATGGCTTCATCGCCTTCAAGTTTCATTTTATCTAATGCCGGGAGGCAGCGTAATAAAGCCACACCCCCACCAGCAACGATACCTTCTTCAACAGCGGCACGCGTAGCATGTAAGGCATCTTCCACGCGGGCTTTCTTTTCTTTCATTTCGGGTTCAGTCGCGGCACCAACATGAATGACGGCAACGCCACCCGCCAATTTGGCCAAACGTTCCTGTAATTTTTCCCGATCATAATCAGAAGTAGTGCCTTCGATCTGCTTCTTTATCTGTTCGATACGACCTTTAATGTCACTGGTTTTGCCAGCACCTTCCACGATTGTGGTGTTGTCTTTATCAATTGTTACGCGCTTTGCCGTTCCCAGATCCGATAAGGTGGTATTTTCAAGTTTAAAACCAGCTTCTTCAGAAATAACACGACCACCGGTTAAAATGGCGATATCATCAAGCATGGCTTTACGACGATCTCCAAAACCAGGTGCTTTTACGGCGGCGACTTTTAAAGTACCACGCAGTTTGTTAACGACTAATGTGGCTAAGGCTTCGCCTTCAACTTCTTCAGAAATTACCAGGAAGGGACGACCCATTTGAGCAACTTTCTCAAGAATGGGTAATAAATCTTTCATCACACTAATTTTTTTATCATGAATCAGAATCAATGGATCATCAAGATTGACAACCATGCCTTCTGGATCAGTTACAAAATAGGGCGAAATGTAACCACGGTCAAATTGCATACCTTCAACGATATCCAGACTGGTTTCAGTCGTTTTGGCCTCTTCGACGGTAATGACGCCATCTTTTCCAACTTTTTCCATGGCATCTGCAATTAAATTACCAACGGTCTCATCATTATTCGCAGAAATGGTTCCGACCTGTGCAACTTCGGTTTTTCCAGGTAAATCGGTACTCATTTTTTGTAATTCTTCAACCACGACCTTTACGGCTTTTTCAATACCCCGTTTTAATGCCATTGGATTGGCACCGGCGGTTACATTGCGCAAACCTTCAGCGAAAATGCGTTGTGCCAGAACGGTGGCGGTGGTTGTTCCATCACCAGCAACATCACTGGTCTTGGAAGCAACTTCTTTTACCATCTGGGCACCCATATTTTCCACGGGATCTTCCAAATCAACTTCTTTTGCAACGGTGACACCATCTTTGGTGACGGTTGGAGCACCAAACTTTTTATCAATAATTACATTTCGGCCTTTTGGACCCAAGGTGACACGTACTGCTTCTGAGAGTTGATCGACCCCACGCTTTAGTGCAGCTCGGGCATCGGCTTCAAAATCAATTATTTTTGCCATAATTTATCATCTCCTTTGTTTCTTTTCATTTATTTGTTTGATTATATAATTGCTAAAATATCACTTTCACGCATGATGAGATAATCTTCACCATCAATCGTGATTTCGGTACCAGAATATTTGCCGTACAACACTTTATCGCCGACTTTTACTTCCATTTTAACCAATTCACCAGCGTCAGATGCTTTTCCGGGACCAACGGCCACAATTTCACCCTGCTGTGGTTTTTCTTTCGCGGTATCGGGGATGATGATGCCGCCCTTTACCTTTTCCATTGGTTCACCGGGTTTCACAACTACTCGATCAGCCAAGGGTTTTATCTTCATAATAACTACCTCCATAAAAACTTAAAAAATAATGGGTTATTAATTATTTATTAGCACTCACTTTTAATGAGTGCTGATTTTTTACCTAATATAATATATTTATATTAAAATTGCAAGAAAAATTTTTAACGTTACAAGGTTTTAACATTGAATGTATTAGATGTGAAACATTCACGGAAGGATTCATTTTGTATTTATTTAAAAAAGATTCACTTTTTAAAAGACCGCCCCTGAATTAAGTCAGGGGCGGTTATTGGAATGAGGTGATTGGATAAAATGATAAAATTTTTATAAATTTTCGGGTGCAACTTCCTGATTCGCTGGGATTGAATCACTTTCAGAACTATGTTTTTGGTAAAAAAGAACCGTGACCAATCGTTTAAAATAATTTCGCATGTCATCTAAAAGTGTGTAGGTACAGGGTACTGCCAATAGTGTTAAAAATGTTGATGTCAAGAGTCCCCCGATAATCGTTCTTCCCATCGGTGCATAAGGGATACCGATCATTTTCGCGTTTCCAACCGCCATTGGCAGCAAACCACCAATCGTGGTAAAAGCTGTCATTAAAATTGGACGGAAACGTTGTTTACCAGCTTCAATTATGGCTTCGGTGCGACTCCAGCCTTCATTTCGCAAGCGATTAATGAGATCAATGAGCACGATGGCATTATTAACAACCACGCCCACCAGAATCACAAATCCAATCTGGCTCATGGTATCAATCGGGGTTCCGGTGAGAAACATCAACCAATAGGCCCCGACAAAAGCGAACGGAATTGAGATAATAACCGAAAGTGGCAGAACAAACGATTCAAAAAGGATGCCCATGATTAAAAAAACAAATGTACCCGATAAAATGAGCGCAAATTGTTGACTTTCGCCACTTTCCTGCATGCGATCAAACTGGCGTCCTTGGCTCCAGGAATAGCCATAAGGCATCTGAAAGCCAATCATTGCCTGATCGACTTTATCAAAGAGAAGTTTAAAATTATCCTTCGCCGTGGTGGCTTTAATTTCCAAAAAAGTTTTTCCATTTTCCCGGGTGATACCACCAAACCCTTTTTGAACTTCAAAAGTAACCAGTGCGTCCAGTGGAATTTCTTTTCCCGAGGTGGTAAAAAAGGTTAAATTTTTTAATTGATGTAAATTCTGGCGATCTTCTTCACGCAATTGAATATGCACATCAATTTCTTTTTCACTGGTATGAAATTTGGGTAGAGGTAAACCCCGGAGCGCATACTGAATTGTGCCTGCAATAAGCGTCGGTGAAATTCCATATTTTTTGGCCTGGATTCGGTTTATTTGTAACCGGATTTCATCGCTTCCACGTTCGCGATCGGTTTCCACACTCAAAATTTCTTCGATTGAATTCAAGCGTCTTTCAACTTCTTTTGATAATTCAGCCAGCGTGTTGGTATCATCTCCATACAGGACAATTGAAACCGATGCATCTTCCTGACTGGATTCCTGATGCCAGCCATGGCGAATTTTGACACCTGGAAATTTTGGAATTCGGTTTTTCAAATCTTCAATAACAGCTTCTCTATCCATTGGATCACCCGTTGGCAAGCCCATCAATTTCTTTGTACCCTTAAAGATAATGGTAAACCATTGTTCTTTTGGGGCTGGCAGCAGGAAAATTCGCATGTGCCCCCAATTATTGCTAAAGCGTGAATTGACGGTTCGAATTCCATAAATTTCTTGTTTTGTTCGAACAGTATCTTCAACTTCTGCAAATAGCAATTGGGCATCATCCAGGGTATAATTATCCGGCATTTCAAAAAACAGTTGAAAATCACTAATGTTCCCCTGCATGCCCGGTTTAGATTTGGTACGGGAAGCCGCGAAAAACATCGAGAAAACAATCAATACCAATAAGATTACAGTTTCTATTCGATGATGTAAAGTCCAGCTTAAAATTCTTTGATATAAACGATTGCTCCAATCAATACTTTTCGGCTCCTTAAATGTTTTTTGGCTGACAAATTTGGTGGCGGACAGGGGAATGAAAATCATCGCTACCAGTAACGAGGCCAAAAGTGATACCATGACTGGCAAACCAATTCGAAGCATATAGAACTTAAAGCCGATTTCATCGTTCATTAAAATGAGCGGCAAAAATACGATAACTGTGGTTAATGTCGCCAGGGTGACGGCCAATCCAACCTCGCTCGACCCAATTAAGGCGGCTTGTCGCGTATCCAAACCTTCAGCGCGCTTTCGGTAGATATTTTCAAGAACGACGATTGAATTATCCACAACCATTCCAACGGCGATCATGAGGCCCATCATCGTCACAAGATTTAAACTCCAGCCGAGGAAGTAAAGAATGGTCAACGAAATCAGCACGGATAAAGGAATGGCGATTGTTACAATTATGGTCATTCGAATTCTGCGCAAGAAAAAGAAAAGGACAATAAAGGCAAAAAATCCACCCCAGACTCCTGTCATTTCCAAATTGTCAACCGATTCCTGGATTAATTCGCCCTGATTAAAAAGGACTTCATAGCGATAATTTCGTAATTGGGGGTCGGTGGCAATACGTTTTTTAAATAAATCAAGTACATCCTGGCAAAGTTGAACCGTATTCGCCATGGATTCTTTAAATATGCCAACACCGATTGTCTTTTTTCCATCCAATAGATTTTGCCAACGTCGTTCAGGGACATCATATTTAACTTCAGCAATGTCTTTTAGCCGTAAATTCATGCCACGGATGGGTAAATTTTCAATTTCAGCTAAATTGAGAAATTTACCATTTGATCGAACATAAATTTTATGGCCACCTTCGGTGACAAAACCACTTGATATGGCAAAATTATCACTGCGTAACTGTTGGATGATCTCATATAAATTTATTTTATAAGTTTTAACGAGATCCTGGTTAATTCGAATTAAGACTTCTTTCTCATCCGCCCCCCAAATTTCCACATTGGCGACGCCATCAATCCGGGTCAGTGGCTTTTGTACCTGTTGTTCCACCAATAAATACGGGTCATTGACAGGCTCTTTTTCGACAAAAGCGATCCAAAGGATGGGTTCATCATCATCCGTCCATTTTCGAACGAAAATTCGTTCCACATCTTCCGGCAATTCAGATTTTACCCGATCCATTCGATCCCGAAGTTGGGTATAGGCCAAATTCATATCGGTTTCTTGTGAAAACTCGATAAAAATCCAGCACCCGTTTTCATGACTATTTGAATGAATACGTCGCACGCCACTGATTGTCTGAACCTGTTCCTCGACTGGTTTGGCTATCTGCTCTTCCACTTCCTGGGGATTTGCATTGGGGTAAGGGACAAATACCCCTAAAAACGGGGGTACAAATCCGGCTGGCATGAGCTCAACCGCCATCTGACTGAAGGCGATATAACCTACCACCAGAATCGCCAACAAGCCCATCATCACTGTTATTGGTTTATTAATCGCAAATCGTGGAATGAAATTTCCCGTTGAATCACTCATATTTTATTCCTGCATAATCGAATTTATGAAAAGATATTTCCGTTTTTTAAAAAAAATATTAAGCGCGTCGATCAACCAGACTGTAAACAACCGGTATCACTACCAGCGTTAAAAGTGTTGATGTTATTAAACCAACGATCACTGTAATTGCCATAGGGGTTCTGATTTCGGCGCCATCGCCTAATCCCAAAGACATGGGTAATAAGCCTAATACGGTGGTTAAAGTCGTCATTAAAATTGGTCGGAGCCTGACTTTGCCAGCTTCGATAATCGCTGCAATTTTTTCGTACCCACGTTCACGTAATTGATTAATATAATCCACTAAAACAATCGCATTATTGACGACGATGCCCGCCAGCATTATCAAACCAAGGAAAACGACAATACTCAATGGGATATTTAATAGATAAAGCGAAATGAACACCCCAATTAATGCCAATGGAATTGTAAAAAGGATGATAAATGGATGAATTAATGATTCAAATTGCGACGCCATAACGATATAAACCAGGAAAACAGCAAGCGCCAGCGCTAACATCAGACTATTCATTGAGGTTTGCATTTCTTTATTTTGTCCCGCCAGGTCAAAAGTTAAGCCTGATGGTAAGCCCATTGTATTTAATGTATTAAAAATGTCTTCGCTTACGGATTGCAAATCACGCCCACTAATATTAGCCGTAACGAGCGCCGTTCGTTGCTGTTCCACTCGACGAATTTCCGACGGGCCTTCACGAACCTGTATATCGGCGACAGCTTCGAGTGGAATGGATTTTTCACTGCCTGGATTTACGACTAACCGACGCAAGGCTTCAATACTGGCTTTATCTTCATCTCGCAATCGCACCAGAATATCAATTTTTCGATCCTGTTCTTTATATTTCGTGGCCACATCGCCCCGAACTTTATTCCGGACAATACTGGCAACTTCATAAATATTAAGGCCAAATTTTGCAATCAACTCACGATTGTAGATAATCTGTACTTCCGGATTGCCACGTTGAATGTTGGATTTGACATCAAACAATCCCGGAATGGTCTGTATTTTTTCTTTTACCTGATTTGAAATTTCTTGCAATTTCTGCAGATCATAGCCATGAATTTGCACTTCAATCGGGGTTTTAAAACTGAACAGGACGGGTCGAGAGATTTTTGTATTCATGCCAGAAATGTCCTGAACATAGTTCCGAACCTGGTTTATCAATCTTTCTTCTTCAACAATGACACTGCTGGCACGTTTTAAATTAACGGTTACTTTAGCTGTATGTTCACCTTCTTCGCTTTCTGAGGATGCAGTTTTGTCCGTTCCGGATACCGCTGCAACTTTATTCACCCCTTCCTGGTTCTGCAAATATTCCTGAATTGACAAAATACGCTCATCTGTGCTTTCTACGGGGGTTCCAACCGGAAAGGTCACTTCAACATTAAATTCTCCCTGATGGACTTCCGGGATCAATTCACTTCCCAGGCGAGGGGCTACCACTAAAATACTTAAAAGGAAAAGAATGGTAACACTACTCAGAAGAATCGCGCGTTTTTGAAGGGCTTTTTTTAAAATATTCGGATAAGCGGTTTCAATTTTTCCATAACTCCAGTTAAAACCGGTAAATATGAGCTTAATCACTGGTGCAAAAATTAACTTCAGAATAAGCGGTACTCCTTTGATAAGGACGCCGAGGATGCTTAAGAAAAAGTGAATAAATCGAAAGACCAGTTCGAATATCCAAAAGACAATTAATTTTATGAGATAAAAGATGAATTTAAAAATATAAATAAATCCTGAAAAAATCTTGCCTGCCGATTTCGATTCACGGACTTTTTTAAAATTTTGGGATAAATCATTATAGAAGTTTGGTAATGAATTATTTACCATGAAAGTTGGCCAGATACTTTCTGGAAACTCAATTTTACCCCATTTCGGATTTTGCGCAAAATTTAAAATTGGTGGCCGAAATTTGAATGGCAGAAGGGCTGCTGATAATAGGACAAGTATAAATTTTGCCAGCGTTATGGCAAGCGCGCCCGTGATGAGAATAACTTTCCACCCAATTAAGTACAGTGTTTTGCCTACAATTTTCAGCGCGGCAAAGATTTTTATAAAAAGGTCAGCTTTTTGATATTTTATACCAAAATTATTTAATTCATCTTCCGTTGTGAAATAAAAAACAGGCTGCTTAAGCCGCTCCTGGATATTGCCACTGCTGATAAATTGAGCCCCATGTCGTGAAGCGAGCATGGGAATGAGAAAAATTGCCACTGCCAATGACGCCAATAACGAAAATACGACCGTGAGTGCCAGATCACCAAAAATTTGCCCTGCTACGCCTTCGACAAAAACAATCGGAAAAAAGACAGCAACGGTCGTTAATGTCGATGCAAAAACAGCGGTGCCGACTTCACCGACGCCACGAATAGTTGCCTGAATTAAATCATCACCTTCCTCGCGACATCGGGCGATACTTTCCAGCACCACGATTGAATTATCCACCAACATCCCGATACCCAGGGCAAGACCACCCAACGACATGATATTCAGGGTCACATCAAACATTCGCATGGGGGCAAATGTGGCGATAATAGAGATCGGAATTGAAATCCCAACGATCATGGTAGCGGTAAAATTTCGTAAAAAAACAAATAAAACAATGACCGCCAGAATTCCGCCGAGTATGGCAGTGGATTTGACTTCATTGACGGAATTCTGGATGAAAACTGATTGATCAGAAAGTACATCGATTTTTATACCTTCCGGTAAATTATAAGCGATAAAATTGGTCATTAATTTATCTTGAAAACCGGGGGTAGCTGCTGTCGCTTTCTGGTCGTTTTTTGTAGAATCGCTTTTGGTCGCTTCCTGGGTTTGCAAGCGCTGGATATATGCCTGTTGGGCAGCGGTTCCCAGTACCATGTCTTTGACGCGTTGCGCCACGGCGACGATATTGGCATCCGCTTCTTTATAAATTTGAATTTCAACGCTTTCCTGACCATTAATGCGGGTGATGATTTCCCGTTCTTTATTGGTTCGCGAAACACGACCAATATCCCGAATTTTGATTTCTTTATCATTCCAATGGCCAACGACGACTTCGGAAATTTCAGCAACAGATTTGAATTCATTTAAAGTACGGACAAGATATTCCGTCTGACCCTCGTGCAGATTTCCACCCGCCAGATTGACATTTTCCTGCATCAGCCGATTTTTAATCTGTTGGATATTAATGCCAATCAGCGTTAATTTTTGCTCGTCCAGTTCAACACGTATTTCTTCTTCCAGCCCGCCTTTTACTTTTACTGCCGCCACGCCTGCCACCGTCTCCAGGATTCGTTTCAATTCTTCTTCAGCCAGATAACGCATATAAAAAAGTGAACGAGTTCCATAAAGACCTAATCGCATAATGGGATCAAGGGTGGGGTCGTACCGGAGAATCAGCGGCCGCTTGACTTCTTCGGGCAGATAAAGCTGGTCCAATTTTTCACGTACTTCCAACGTCGCCTGATTCATATCCGTGTTCCAGCTATATTCCAATTTCACATCAGATTGTCCGGCTTTGGAAATTGAACTGATACTCACCAGATTATTGACAACGCCTAAAACCTGTTCGATGGGGCGTGAAATAGTGGTTTCTATCTCTTCCGGCGCGGTACCCGTATATTCTGTCCGGACAGTCAAAGATGGGTAAGAAATATCCGGCATTAAATTTAATGATAACTGTTTGTAAGAAATCCATCCAAAGACACAGACACCAATCACCACCATCAAAATTGCCACCGGACGCGTTGTTGTAAATTTATAAAAATTTCGCTGTTTAATCGGTGTCAAATTTTTATCGTTATCGTGAGCCATCGCTAAAATATTCCTCAATCAAAATTATTAAAATCGAATAGTTGAAAAAAAGCCCCTCTTTAAAGGAGAGGGGATTGGGAGGTTTAAGTAAATATTATGAGAGCGTTTTCGGTTCTATTAGTTTTTCAATTGTTTATCATATTAAAATCAATTTATCTATGCCTATTTAACAGGATTAACTTTTTTGTCTTTCTTTGACGATTTTAACCTTTGTTTGATCCTTCAATCCCGCCTGTCCGACAATAATAATTTTTTCACCAGGTTTAATTGCGGAAAGCGATTCAACATCGCTATGATTTTGAAAACCGGTGTCCAGGGTGATTTTATGTGCCAGACTGTCACGAACCACGAAAACATTCATATCCTCATGTTCATAAACGATTGCGGTTTTAGGAATTAAAACTGCATCTGGATGAACATCGGTGATGATGTGGACATTGACAAACATGCCCGGGCGTAATTTTTGGTTGATGTTTTTAACCCCGACGGTCACTTTAAAAGTCCCGCTTTGTGGATCCACGGCCGGACTCACCCGCTTTACCCACCCGGCAAACTTCTGATCGCCCAAATTATTTGAAAGAATAAAAGCATTCTGTCCTTTTCTGACATTTTCAATCTCTTTTTCAGGAATATGCACCACCACAATCATTTCATCATTATTAATAATTGAAAATAATTTCGCCGTTGGTTGAATCCGGTCCCCAACCCGACACAATCGTTCGGCAATCACACCGGAGATAGGGGCATCGATTTTCGTATAATCCAGGTTCAATTTTGCTTCCTGCCAGGCGATTCGTTGCGCTTCGGCCGTAAATTTTGCCTGTTCAAATTCTTCCTTGCTTAATAATTGTTTCTGGTGCATGGCTTCAGCCCGTTGATATGCATTTTGTTGCTGTTCATAATTGACACGCGCCCGTTCTTCCGCCAGGTTAAATTCATCAGCTTCCAATTCTACCAATGTCTGACCTTTTCTGACATATTCACCTTCTTCAACTAATAAATTATCAACAAGTCCCTGAACACGCGAATATACATCTGCCATTTTTTCAGTTTCAAGATTCGAACTCAAAAGAATATAAGAAGTGATGGCTCCTTTAGTAACCGTAGCAACCTCAACCGGTACTAATTCTTCAGCCTTTTTATCAGTCTTTTTCTCATCAGCTTTTTTTGAAGTGGAATCATTCATTGTTGTTGAATCCGTCGTTGCCGATTCGACTTTGGTTTTGGCGTGATCGCTTTTCGCATTTCCATCTGTACAGCGAAAACTGGCAACACTGAATATCATCAGCAGCATCAATACACTAAAATAGAAAAATCTCCTGTTCATATTTACCTCCAAAACTTGATAATTCAATTTAAATTTCAGCACCTGATAAATTTAAACTTCTTTACGTGATAATGGGCATTCATGTTTCAGAAAAATTAGAGCGAAATGAAATCGGGATTAATATTGCATCTTACGGTGTGCTTAATGAAGGATAAAAAATTACTCAGATTATGGTAGAAATTGGATGGTCGACGATTCAGCATAAATATGATCAGAAGATAAGATATCGAAATCCAAGCGAAATGAGTATTCCGGTATTTTTTACACGCGGGCAGGAAGAATCTGCCCAATAGGCTGATACAGATTCTTCCTCTTCAGTTGTGTACCGCCATCCACTGGCTGAGCTGGAAAGCCGATACCCGATCTCCAAAACCAGATCAACCTTTTCCGATATTAAAAATTCTGTGTTTAAGCCGGTAGAAATGGAGGGAAGTATCAAACTCACATCATTGCCATCGTCATCTTTTCGTATTGGAATATCAATATCAAAACCAAACCTGGTACCAAACGTAAATCGGTCAGAATAATACATCCGCCAGAGCAGAAAGCCAAAAAAACCAAAACCACCCACGTCGTCATCCTGGTCATCTTTAATTTTGAATAAATGGAATCCGCCACCCGAATCAAACCTTTTAAACGGGGTTAAATTAAACTGAAAATCAAGTCGTTGATAGGCATAGCTAGACGGGGGATGATAATTGACCTGCAAGGCAAAAACCGGATTGGGGTATTCAACCGCCCAGAAACCTGGCGAGCCTGGTCTCCATTTTCGGGCGATTTTTATTAAACTATGCTCGGCCAATGTGTCGACAGCCATGGCAAAAGCAATACCTGCTCGCTTTCCCGGGATAACCAGTGTTTCGTCACCTACTTGCTGCATCCGATCCGGTTCAAACAATTCAAAAAGCATTCCCCGCCAAACGTATTTCCCTGGTACAGAAATTTCACCCAAATTTTTGGACTTAAAAGTAACTTCAGAAGATAATAAAAACAGAATTTTTAGTTCAATGGTTGCTTTATCGGCCAGTTTTTCCAGCGCTCTTTCGAACGAAACGAATTTATTTCCACCAGTATGAACGATATGGATTGAAAAATTTCCAAACTGACGTTCATTTTGATTATCTACCGCCTGAACATAAATATGAAGCTTTGTTTGAATATTATCAGCAGAAGGGTCATCGGTCTTCTGCTCGCTGTTATCCGAATGCTTTTTACTCAATAATCTTCCCAAAAATGAACCAACAGGTTTCAGCACATTATCTTTTAGATTATATTCTGAAGGTTTACTATTTTGAGGCATACTTTTTTGCTTAAATTCAATAAGGGTAATAATCAAGCTTTCGTTAAAATTAACTATTCCTTTTAAATTAAAAAATTGTAAATTCCGGGTAAAATATTTTCGCTGAAATATATTTTCAGGCGGTGTACTATCAGGATTCAGTCCCACCAGAACGCCCCAGATGCCAAGATTCGCTTTCGCTTCAATAATCGTATTGGCGATTGCCAATTTTATCTTGAGTAGTTTTATAGAATCGGGTGAACTTAGAGCATGGACCAGTGTACTTTCTGGTAATGAAGATTTTACAAAAGGTGCTGCGTTCATGAAAGTAAAGCAAAAAGTTGACAGGATGAGTGAGTTGAAAAATCTAAGAAATTGTTTTTTTATCCGGATTGAAAGCATTGTTTCTCCCTCACAAGGATTCATTCGGTGTACTAATTCATTAAAATTAAATATTTCAAAATAGTTTCAACCAGAATATAAAAAAACATAAAATTTTAAGATCAATGATATTAACAAGTTGAATTCTGTTTGAATTAACTTCTTGTACGCTGCGGTGATTTTCAAATTTTAAAAAAAATCCTTGATTTAAGGGAATTAAAAATTTAAAATATGACTGGCTTTTCAAAATGAATTATATCCGTCGCCAAGTATAATGAAAGGGAAATATGGCCAAAATTATCATCGCCATTCATGGTTTGGGGAATAAACCTGCTGAATCAGTTTTAAAGAGCTGGTGGAAAAAATCAATCCAGGAAGGGCTTCGTTCCATTGGTTATCCAAATTACTTTTTGAAATTCGAACTGGTCTATTGGGCGGATATCTTATATAAAAATCCATTACAGCCCGATATCAAAGATAGAAAAGACCCTGCTTTTGTAGACGAACCCTATAGGCCCGCGAATCATGCCGGCAAACGAAAGCCGGGACCCATCTTTAAAAAAATTGTTGGGAAGCTCCAGAAAAAATTGAATTCAGCGTTAGTTGATGAAAATATGTCAATCAAATATTCACCGGTGGTTGATTTAATCTTTCAACATTTCTTTCGGGAATTGGGATTATATTATTCAGCAGAAATGATTCCATATCGCGGAGAATCCTTATTAGCCAAAGAGGCGATTCGTCAGGAATTAAGCGCAGTATTAAAAAAATATCAGCGTCATCAAATTTTGCTTATCGCACACTCCATGGGAACAATTATCGCATTTGATGTTCTTTCTCTGAAAAATCCAGAATGCATTATTGACACGCTCGTAACAATGGGTTCGCCACTGGGAATGCCTGTCATTCAAAGCAAAATACTGGCTGAACGTCAAATCACAAAAAACAGGCTGCAAATTCCGGATAATATCTCCCACGACTGGTACAATTTTTTTGACCCGGATGATAATGTTTCCAATGAACCAATCTTGCGTGACAAATTTCTGGAAAATAAAAAAGCGGTTCAAATTAAAGATATCAAAATTTGTAATGACTATGAATTTGAAGGGGAAAGAAATCCTCATAAATCCTTTGGCTATCTTCGCGCACCTGAAGTGGCACTAGTAATCCATGAATTTTTAAACCGTGATCGAAGCCAATTTGCTATTCGGGTGTCCAATTTCATAAATAAAATGTTAAGTGTTATTTTAAAAAAATAAAATACTCGCACAAATTTTAATTAAAAAATCTTGATCCCTTAATTGAAAATGGAAGTAAAAAATGAATCGAACTGACATATTGAAAAAACTGGCAGTAAAATCAGATAACTGGGACTTCATCGTTATCGGTGGTGGGGCAACAGGTGCCGGCGTTGCTATTGAGGCTGCCACACGTGGGTATGGCGTGCTTTTGCTCGAGCAGCATGATTTTGGTAAGGGGACGTCCAGCCGAAGCACAAAATTGATCCATGGTGGCGTTCGTTATTTACAGCAAGGCAATATATCTCTGGTTCTCGAAGCTTTGCATGAAAGAGGATTATTATTGGCCAATGCCCCTCACCTGGTTCATAAACTCGGTTTTATTGTGCCAGCTTATCACTGGTGGCAACTTCCATTTTACGCAACTGGCCTAAAAATCTATGATTTATTGGCCGGCCGCTATCGTTTCGGTCGTTCTAAAATATTGTCGAAAAGTCAGACGATGGCACATCTACCAACGATTGAACAAAAAAATCTCAAAGGTGGCATTCTTTACTTTGATGGTCAATTTGATGACGCCAGGTTGATTATCAACATGATACAAACCGCCCAGGAGCATGGCGCTGAAGCGCTAAATTATGTACCGGTGACGAAATTAATTGTTCAAAATAATCTGGTGCGCGGTGTTCTTGCCCATGATGTCGAAACAGGGAAAGAATATGAAATCCGGTCAAAAGTGGTGATAAATGCCACCGGGGTGTTTGCCGATTCGGTTTGTGAAATGAGTGAACCGGGATGTACGCCCATGATCCGTCCAAGCCAGGGCATTCATCTGGTGCTGGATAAATCTTTTTTACCGGGTGATTTTGCGATGATGATTCCGAAGACCGATGATGGCCGGGTATTATTCGCCATTCCATGGGATAATTATGCCTTAATCGGAACCACCGATACCCCGGTTGAGAGCATTGATCTGGAACCCCGGCCTATTGAAGCTGAAGTCGATTTTTTATTGCAACATGCTGCCCGTTATTTGATGAAAAAACCGGTCGAAAAGGATGTATTAAGTATTTTTGCCGGTTTACGACCTCTTGTCAAATCGACAAAGGAAAAAAGTACTAAATCGATTTCGCGGGAGCATTCACTTCTCCTTTCCCAAACAGGGCTGGTAACGATCACCGGCGGGAAGTGGACGACCTGTCGTAAGATGGGGGAAGATACAATTAATTTCGCCGAAAAGTCTTTTGGATATCGTTCACGGGCTTCAGTTACTCATAAATTAAAAATTCATGGCTCGGCTGATAATCCTGTTGATTATCATGAATTGTCGATTTATGGAACCGATGCTGATTCATTAAGGCGTTTAATTGAATCGAAGCCTGAATATTCGCAAAAACTCCATGACGATCTGCCGATAATAGCTGGTGAAGTTGTCTGGGCTGTTCGGTATGAAATGGCCCGAACCGTTGAAGACTTTTTGGCCCGTCGTCGACGTGTTTTATTCCAGGATGCGCGAAAGAGTATTTTAATGGCTAAAAAGGTCGCCGAAATAATGGCTCAGGAACTGGGTCAGGATTCGAATTGGATGATTGAACAGGAACGTGAGTTTACAACATTAGCCCAAAATTATATATATGGTTAATTTTTAGGATTGCCAACCAGATATCCCACTGATAACGTCATGGCGGTTCCAATCGGGAAATGCCAGGGCCAGGCCAGATTGATATAAACAGGTACCCCTTCCGGCGTATAACCAAGAACGGCCATGCTAATCAACATGACGATTCCTGAAGCAACCGCGATATATAAAATTTTTGTCGGTTGATGTTGCAGATGCCGGAAAGCTTGCACAATCAGGATGAAACAGGCGACGGCAACGATAATTTGCGTTGCAGTTGTGTGCCAGTTAAAAGCGAAAATGGTGAGCATCGAGAGCGGAACTCCCCACATAAGTCCCAGATCATCTCGATTGGTGGGGAGAAACGCCATTAGAAAGGTTCCTAAAAGGGCTCCATAAGTATATGCCGCCATCGCCAGGGCAAACTGAATCAGATCCGCGAAAGCCTTCGAAATCGTATCGCAATAGATAGCAAAAACAACGAGAAAGATTCCCCAAAAGATGATCATAATTCGCGAAACAGTGACATAATGTTTATCAGCCGCATTTGGTTTGAAATACGGCCGGTAAATAACATCAACCGTCGCATGCGTTAATGCCGCCAGTACTGATTCCAGCGTTGAAATTGCAGTGGAAAATAAGCCGGCCATCAGCAATCCGGAAAGTATCGGTGGCATAACCTGGACAATATAAATAGCAAAAATTTTCATCGAATCATCATTTACAATTACCTGCTCCGGCATATTCAGCGGAATATGTTTATAATAGACAAAAATTCCAGCCCCGACAAATAGTAATAATGCCGTAATCAGAACTGACGCACTGGACCAGATGACTGCTTTTCGGGCTTCAGGGGCATTTTTACAGGTAAACATCCGTTGTGCCATCAACTGGTCCGTTCCATGTGAAGCCAGCGTTAAAAAGCCGGATGCAAAAAGTCCACACCAGAGGGTATACGCTTCCTTTGCATTGAAATTTAAATTTATTAAATTAAATTTACCCGCCTGAAATCCCTGTAATACCGCGGTAAAAAAACCACCTTCAACGTTGGTACTCACATAAACCAGTGCCAAAATAGCCCCGGCAGCAAAAATTAAAAATTGAATTGCATCGGTCCAGATGACGGTGGTAATTCCGCCAATAATTGTCCATAACATGGAAACAGCACCAATCAATATAATCGACATCGTGATATCCGTCCCTGTTACGACTTGCAATGCCTTGGCAGCGATATAGACGCGGGCGCCTTGTGCCAGAATAGCTCCCACCATGAAAAGAGCAGCAGTGATTTTTTTTACCCGATTTCCTAATTGATTACCCATGTAGTCATAAGGTGAATAAATTTCACGTTCATAATAGGCGGGAATAAAGAAATATCCAATTACAAACCGGGCAATAATTGTCCCGAAGGCCATCTGGAGATAGGTAATGTCACCGCCTTTTGAAAAAACAATTGCCGGAGCAATTAAGAAGGTGGCCGCGGAAGTTTCAGTTGCGATAATCGAACCACTGACCGCAGTCCAGGGTAATTTTCGTCCCCCCAGAAAAAAATCTTTAATCGATGATTGCTTGCCGGCAAGCATGACCCCCATAATCGTTGTAAAAATTAAGTAGATCACAATGACGAGCCAATCCTGCCACGTGAAACTCAAAGAGATTTGAGATAATGAGGCATTGACCCGCAGCTCAGAAATTTCACGCTCAATCTTATGAATCGATTTATCCTGCTTCATTCGCAAATCATTCGCGTTTTGAGCCATCGAAAGGGCTTTTAAATAAATTTTGCCCATTAGGGGATTTTTTTCAGCCACTTCGACAAATAACGACCATTTTTGATCTGCAAGCAATAGTTGTCTTTGTTCTTCAATAAGCGGTATTAATTGTTCGCGTTTGCTTTTTATTTTTTCCAATAATTCAATTTTATTGCTAATTGTCAATTCCTCAAACAGGGTACTATCCGGGATCCCGTCAATTTTTGTCCCCTTGAATGGCGTGTTAACAGATTTGAGAGAGTCGTTTATATTTGCCCAGATTTGATTGGCTATTTTCTGTTGTTCGGGATCAAATTGTGCAATAAATCTTTCATAGTTTAAATCCGATTGACCTGTCGCTGCCATAAGTATTTCAAATATTAAGAAATGGAAACTCAGGATTAATAAAAAAAACCGTCGGCTAAAATTACCAGAATGAAGTTGTAATAGCGAATAATTGTTCGAAAAACTCATTTTGTGTCTCCGTTTTAAGATGATGATAGAATTTGCTTCTGATGAACCTGGATAATATTTGAACAACTATTTTATTGGTATCTGAATTTTATCAAAGCTATGGTAAACAAATTTTATAAAAGTATCAAGGATAAAATATCAGTAACCGGTGGAAAGAAACCTGTTTAACATTTTATGGAATTTTTCAGGAATTCGGCATGATATTTGAGCTAATCAGTTTACTACACCCGAAAAATAATGAAAAATCTGATTATAAAAATATTAGCTAAGCTAATGGCATTCTCTCGCTTATAAACTGGATTTAAAGCTTCTGGAGAATGTTTCGATTATTTGGAAACGAAAGGGGAAATGCATGCAGAAATGCTCGTTGGTACTTGATGGTCATGTTCACGTATATCCGCACTACAATTTAGAGACAGCGATTCAACTTGGAACAAGTAATTTGCATTCCGGATTGAAAAACACCAATATAAAAGGCGGAAAAAATGTTCATACCGTTTGGCTCTTAACCGAACGTTTTGATTGTAATTTTTTTAAAACAGTGTATGACTCGCCGCAAAATCATACAATTAATGGTTATAATTTTGTTCCTTCAGCCGAAAAAGAAGCCTTAATGATCGAGCAAAAAGGGGCAATTACGCATTTTATTCTCGCTGGTCGACAGGTTGTGAGTAAAGATGGGCTGGAAGTGTTGGCATTGGCGACCGCCGAGTTTATTAAAGATCGGGAATACACGACAGAAGAATTGATTGATAAAGTGAATGAAGTTGGCGGGATACCCGTCCTGAATTGGGCACCAGGAAAATGGTTTTTTCAGCGTGGTAAAATCGTCGCTGAACTGATAGAAAAAAAGAAGCCCGAAGAATTTGTCATTGGTGATAATCCACTTCGACATTCTCTATGGCCTGAACCGGCTTTGATGAAAAAGGCAATGAATAAAGGCTTTAAAGTGATCGCTGGTTCAGATCCACTGCCGTTTAAGGGGGAAGAAAGATTTATTGGAAGTTATGGCTTTCATATTCAGGGAAAATTTGATGCCACTAAACCCGCGACTTCGATTCGCCAATTAGTGAAAAACAGTCAAAAAACCGTCGAGATTCTGGGAAAAAGAAATGATCCATTCACTTTCTTTTATCGGGAAGCCCGAATCATGGCGAAAAAGTAGGTTGAAATAAATTAGCAAATAAAAAATGCCGTCTTTCCTGAATATAAAAAAGACGGCATTTAATTTGATAAATTTTTACTGAAACCAAAGTATTATTTTTTAAACTTCGGCCATATCATCCTCTGGTTCAGAACCAGTATCTTTATTTGTTGATGGTTTATTTTTGTCTTTATCCAAAATGGTAACATCTTGAGCTTGTGGTCCCTTCTCGGATTGAGCTACAGTAAATTCCACCCGTGCTCCACCTCTTAAAGATCGATACCCATCGCCATTGATGCCGCTGTAATGGACGAAAATATCTTCGCCACTATCACGTGAAATAAAACCATACCCTTTGGCGTTATTAAACCATTTCACTGTACCAGTTTCACGCGCTGCCACGAAGATTTCACCTCCTTTCTTGTTAAAACTCTTAGGAAACGTTCTATCAAAAAGAGAAATTCAGTTATCAAGCATTCGCCTCATTCTGTCCTCAGCAGTGAAACATTCGCAGATGGTGTCTGGTAAATTCTGGATATTGTGCATCTGCTCAAAGATAATGATTAAAAAAATTTTCCCCACGCCTCAACCTGCTTCAGGACGGGAGGCTTTATTTAAAAAAATAAAAGGATAAATGTACAATATTAAATAATTAAAGTCAATAGAATATTTTAATTTTTTTCGATTTTTTCGCTAAATATTTCAACTCCGGCTAATTTTCGTTTGCCCTAATTTTCGCAGCTCTTTTCTCGCATGTGCCAGTTGAATCATTGTGGGAGAAAAGCCAAAGGATAATGACTTGTCATTCCGAGCGAAGTCAGAATTTGGCGAGTATTGAAAAGTATCGATTTTTACTCCACTTTGCTCTGTTCTAAATGATAAAAGTAACTTCTTTAAATTGGTCACATAAATCAAGTATTTTTTGATATTCTTAATCAATCAAAATCAAAAACAGTGAAGATTTTCATTAATTGGTTCATTTGAAAATTGAATTCAAGGCAATTCCAATTTTAAAGATGACAAAATCTTTAAATTTCAAAACCGTATTAGGTTCTAAAATTGCTACTTAATAATAAAAATTGTTCATCCGTATTTTAAGTTAACAACTAAATTTTCAATTCGTTATGATAAATCAGGTACAGCAACAAAAGCCAATTACATTAAAGAAATTCGTTTTTTTACTTTTTAAACGAAGACTGATTTTTATCACGTTGTTTATTTCAATTGTGGGAGCGGCTACAATTGGCAGTCTTTTTTCGCCTTCAATTTATGAATCCACTTCAAAAATTATACTGGAGCGCGATATTGAAGCAGAAAAGGCAATGTTGTTTCGGATGAACGTCAATAATTATACGCCGCAGATTGATTATTTAAATGCCGAAACCGAAATCATAAAAAGTCGCCCCGTTGCTGAAGAGGTAATCCGACAATTAAATATTCCCAAGAGAACGGTCGAGAGTTTATTATTAAACCTTCAAATTGAACGCCCACGTAATTCGAATGTCATCAATATTACCTTTCAGGATAAAAATCCCGTGTTGACCTCTCAGGTAGTAGATGAGGTCATCAAAGCATTTATAAAATATCGTTCCCAAATTTACAGTGACTCAATCTCTTTGCAATTTTTTGATAAACAACTCTCCAAAGCAGCAAGACGTCTGGATAGCCTGCAACTATTGATGGCCAGGTTTAAAAGCGAAGAAGCGATTATATCTTCGTCAAAACAAGGTGAAATACTTTCTAAAAAATTGGCGGATTTTGAAAATGCGCTCACCAGCGCCAAAACCGAACGAATCGGGCGTGAAGCGAAACTCAAAATTATTAAATCTCAACTCAATCAAAATAATTTTAATATTCCGGCTACCGAAATCAGTGACAGCCCCAGTCAAAAAGACTATTTGACGAAACTGAAAAATCAATTGCTTGAATTTGAAATGATGCGCGAACGATTACTTCAGAAGTATAAGCCGGGATATTCCGAAGTAGTTGAAATTGAAAATGAAATTCAGACCACCAGGACACATATTCGAAAAGAAGTGGATCAAATTATAAATCAGGAAGAGACGGCTATTCAGGCCCTTCTTGCTGAAGAAGAAACGCTTCAAAATTCGATTCAGCAGCTTTATCAGGAGATAAAAAATCATTCGCAGCAGGAATATAAATTATCCGAAATAGAACGGGATATCGAAGATATTCAGGAAATGTATTCGCTTTTCAGGAAGCAACGGGAAGAAGCACGAATTTCGCTGGCAAAAGCGGAAAATATTATCAAAATTCGCATCATTGAGCCGCCGTTTGTTCCAAAAAATCCGGTTAAGCCAAAACGAAAATTGAATATTTTACTGTCAATTCTGGTATCAATTGGACTTATAATTCTCATTACCTTTATTGGTGGCTATTTTGATCATTCGTTAAATACGGCCGAAGATGTTGAATATTATTTGCATCTACCGTTGTTGGCATCAATTCGGGAAATTAAACGGTAGCATCACCTGTATCTTAAATATTATAATTTCACTGAATGGCCATTTTTAAATAATTTTGATTTGCGGTTTGAAATAGAAACCGAAAAGTACCAGGAAGCGTATGCGCGCCTTAAATACGCCATTCAGGAAGGAAATGGTTTCGCACTTCTGACAGGGGAGGAAGGTACTGGAAAATCATTTCTGATATCCCGAATTATGCCGGAATTGCCCAAAAATTACAAAATTATCCGGGTGTCCGGAACGCAGTTGAGTGCCATTGTTTTGCTTCGGTCACTCTGCCGTTCTTTCGAATTAAAAGTCTCCGGTACAAAAGACGAATTGATTATTCAATTAAATCAATATTTAAATCGGCAGGAAACAAACGAAAAAGCAGTTGTTTTTATAGAGGAGGCGCATCTATTAAAACCAGGTTTTCTTGAAGAAATCCGGCTACTTTCTAACCTGGAAACCGCATCTGATAAATTAATCCAAATAATTTTGGCTGGTCAGCCATCTTTTCATCAGATTCTGGCGCTTCCACAATTACGGCAATTGAAACAACGAATTTCAATTGAAGCGGTTTTGGACAGGTTGAACTTCATGGCGATGAAGCACTATATTCATCAGCGTATCAAAATAGCCGGTTGTTCCGATGTGAATTTATTCACTGAGCAGGCGTACGATGACCTTTACAAGATAACCAACGGGATACCCGCAAAAATTAATTATTACGCTGATCGGGCTTTATTTTTTGGCTATTTGCAGCAACAATCGCCGATATCCCATTTAATTATCCAGCAAATCAATCTGCTGGAACAGCATGAAAATGAGAAAAAAAATTTACCTGAAAATATCTTGTCGACTGTTTCGTCGCCAGCTTTAGACGTTTTTAATGTAATTTCACCTGTTAAACGTGCCAGGATTCGGTGGATCACGGGGATTTTTATTCTTATTTTTTCGATGATTTTTATTTATGAGTTAATATATAACCGGAAATTTACATATATAACTGAACCACAGGCTGTTAGTCTGAATCAGGGGGTATTAATTGATTCATCATTCCGAAAAGATGATGATTGGTATCGGAAGAAAATGAATTTAAAGAAAGAACCTGCATATTTATCATTTTCAGACGGGGTCCGACAATTAGCAGAATTTAGTCAATCCGGGAAATCGATGGCACTCATTAAAAGAATAGTTAACAAAAAGGACACGCTTTATCAAATTATCGTATTTCCGAATGACAAAATTAAGGATAAAATATCCCCAGTCAATCACGAGAAGCGAATCAGTCGGAAATAATCAGATTAAACAAAACAGAATTTTATTGTAACCGTTCACAGTTACCGTCGTTATAGAGAACTGCTGTTAGTAGCGCTTAATTCAAATGCACGCAATCCGGCAGAAGGGGTCTTTTAACTTTGAATCTTAAACCTGTGAACGCATATATTTTATTACTTTTAACTTATAAAATAACATGGGTCTATTCAACGAAGCATTAAAAAAAACACAAGATCAGTCAGGGATAGAAAATCATACACCAGAAACAAATATTCAACGTGAAAAGAAAACCATGATTGATTTGAAATTTACGAAAGCGTTGCTGGCAGATTTAAAAAATCTGCATGAGAATATTGAATTAATTTTGAATAAGCAGCCGAGAAAAATCATTGCCATTTCAAGTGCAGTGGAGGGGGAAGGCGTTTCAACATTATCAGCGAATTATGCCTTTTTACTCGCCCATTATTCAAATTTGATGTCCCATTATTTACATTTTTCGACTAGCAATTTGGTTGCGAAAACGAATTTAAAAAATGAAGCCGTTTTAATTGATTTTAATCTCAAAAATCCATCGATACATCAACTTTTTAATCTCGATCGAGAAAAAGGATTAACTGAAATTTTGTTCGAAAATTTAGAGTATCAACGAACTTTAAAAACAATTTCTTTATCTGAACTGAAAATTATTACCGCCGGAAAACCAGTTACCAACAGTGTGACGCTTCTGAAAAATGAGAAATTTGATCAATTATTACAGCAATTAAAACAAGAATTTAACTATATTATTCTGGATATGGCTCCGATTATTCCCAACGCAGATTTTATGGTTTTGGAAAAATTAATCGATGGGGTCATTCTGGTGGTGCAGGCGGGAGTCACCCATTGGGAGATCGTTCAAAAAGCACAAGCGAAATTAAGCGGCAGTGGAATTCCAATTTTAGGCGTTGCCTTGAATCGAAGGTCCTATTCAATTCCTGAATATATCTATCGCAAACTTTAGAACAGTTTTAAACAGTATTTCCCAATCAGGGGAAAAGCTGATGTTTTAACTTCTTTTTTAACATTTCACGGGCGCGAAAAATTCGGGCTTTCACGGTTCCTAAAGGAATGTCCATCAATTCAGCAATTTCTTCATAAGATTTTTCTTCCTGATGCCGGTATATAATTGACAGACGGTACTTCTCAGGAAGCTCTTCGATGGCATCTTGTATAATTTTATTTTTTTCGGTGTCTAAAAGATCGCGATCAGCCGTTAAATTTACATCCGGAAACTCACGTTTGATGTCGCCATCTTTGGCTGCCATCGGTTTATCCAGCGAACAAACTTTAAGCTTTTTTTTCCGAAAGTGGTCAATACAATTATTAATGGCGATCTTATATAGCCACGTGGAAAAGGCGTATTGTGCATTAAAAGAAGAAAGCGAATTAAAAGCTTTAATAAAAGCTTCCTGAACCAGGTCTTCGGCTTCTTCTTTATTGCGGACCATTTTCACAATCACGCTAAATACCGGACCCCGATATCGATCCAGAATTTCTTTGAATGCCTGTTGATCTCCATTCAGCGCGCGTTCAATCAGTTGTAAATCATTTGAATCCAAGCGTTCGCTACCCAAATCAATTCATTTATTTCAAAATTTTGGTTTATTACATATTACATCAAAATTTTCAAAGTGTCAAGAAGAAAATTATTGCAAATATAAAAATTTAGGATTATTTTTCAAGCTGACCGAGTACATCATCTTCATATTTTAATTGGTTATTTGAGCTAATTATTTGAAATTTAATAAATTATATATATTTAAGAGAGGATATTCAATTGATTTTTGGAATTGGGATTGATATTGTTGACATTGATCGATTTCAGGCCAGTGTTGATCGGTTTGGGGAGCGGTTTTATCAAAAAATATTTACAGCGATTGAATTGGCGTATTGTTTGAAAAAGGTAAATTCAATCGAATCCCTGGCGGTTCGTTGGGCAGCAAAAGAAGCCTTTTCAAAAGCGATAGGAACAGGCTGGCGAAAACCATTTCACTGGAAGGATATTGAAGTTATTAACAATCCAGCCGGAAAGCCTTTTATATCATTAAAAGGCGAGTTGAATAATTTATTAAAAAACAAGGTGATACATTTAAGTTTATCACATTCGAAAACTAGTGCAATTGCTTTTGTTGTGATAGCGGAAAATATTCAGTAGAAATTCTGTTAAATATAAAGGAAGCTCCAATCTATTGATGAATTATCCAGGGTGTAGTGCATACAGACTGGAGCTTCCAGGTCTCTGAGGGGGTAATTGGTCTAAAAAAGTCCTTAGGAAATGGCGATTAAGATTCTGACATTAAAAATGCGTTGGTTTTGATATGGTTTAACCATCGATCCATTTCATTCTTCTTCTGCCGAAGCTTTTCGGCAGATTCACGCAGTGTTAAGTTTAAATCATGATTTGTGTAATTATTAGTAATATTAACAATTTCTACGCCATTATTTGAATATTTATTTACGGAAACGTTTGATTTTGTGATTTTTTTACTGCGTGAATTTTGTTCGACACCATTTTTTAGCAACGCAATCGATTTATTTAGCAGTGGAAATACTTCTTCTATTAAGTTGTTGTAACGAGCGATTCCTTGATTGTATATCTGCTCTTTTATTTTAGCACGGGCAATATAACTATCCAGCAGGTTGATTCGCTGTTCAACCAGCGAACTTTGCATGGCAACATCATTAAAATACTGAGGATTAATTTCTGAAAATCCTTTTAAGACAATATTCTTATTAGAATCAATTATCTTTTGGCATATATAATCATAAGCTTTTCGTAATATAATCTGTATCATGGTACACCTCCAAGGATGACATATATGAAATAATATCATTCATCATGAATGAGGCGCATACCATAGCAAAGTAGATGCCAAAACATAAAAATATTTAATTTCATAAAAATCAATAAGTTATAATTTTGTATAAAGTGATTGTTTTCCGTCCAATTACAAAAATGTTGGTTGAAAATTGAGCAGTTGATACGGACAAAATTGTAATTGCCCTGATTTTTTGGGGGATTGAAATGCCAGTAGTTACAAAATCGAAATTGGAAAATCTATAAAATTGCAAAAAAGGGAGGTTTTGTTTTTGTAATTACAAATTTGTAGTCAAGGGGAGACGCTTCAGGGGCTCTTTTATGATTATTGATGGTTGAATCTAAAAGTTTTTCTTGATATTTAAAAAAAAATTTATTAAATTAAAATTTATGGCTAAAATATATAATTAAATTAGCGCTGGCAGGACCATGGGAATTAAGCACCGAATTACCAGTCAAAAAAATTCCCGCTATCCCGGAAGTCTTAAAAAAATCCTGTCATCGCAAAATAAAAGAACTATTTTAGCATAGAAATAAAGAATAGAATAACGCGACCCGGATTGAGCGGATAATACTATCCATCTCGATAAACTGATAACTAAGGATATCAATCTATGAATCGGCATGAAATTGGAAATGAAGTTGAGGCATATTGTACAAAATGTAAGCGTGATACCCTTCATATTGTCACGGCGGCTGATGGGGGTGTGATTTCCCGCGTCATGTGTCAAACCTGTAAAAGTTATCATAAATATAAGCCGCCAGCAGCAGAACAGACAGTCGAACCGACGGTGAAGATTAAAAAGGCGAAAGCTGTAAAAGAGAAAAAGGTTGGTGAGACTAAGGAAAAGAAACCGAAAGCCGCCAAACCTACCTCCAGAAAAATGCAAAATTTTGAGCTGATTCTCGAAGATCATCCCAAAAGTGATCGAATTGCCTATGAGTTGGCGGGTAGTTACACGAAAGGAATGGTTTTAGAGCATAAGGTGTTTGGTACTGGCGTCGTAAAAAGCGTTATTTCGGATACTAAAATTCAAGTCCAATTTCGTGAAGGAATGAAAATTTTAGTGCAAAATTATAAAACTGAATAAATTTTTTTTAACAACTTCATGGCCATCCATTTTTATTCTACAGGTTTCATGAAAACTTCACCCGTCTGATCTGGTTGACTATTTACCACGATTTCTATTTTTTTAAACGCCTGAATGACTTTAATATTTGTTAAAAAATGTGAAGTTATCTTGTGAATCGTAAAATGAGCCGCTTTTCCTGTCAATGCTAACGGCAATAATAATTGATCTGCCAGATGTTCATCGATTGCAGCCGCTTTCGTCATAAAATTTAAAAAAGTGTCAACCGTTTCATTGGCGACCTGCTCGGCTGGTTTTCCGCGTGCGCCAAGCGAGAAATAGCAAACCTGGCTATTTTCAAATTCTGCCAGTAAAAGATAAGTTGTACCGGGTGATGGCGCTTTCATTGTTTCGATTTTTGTTTCCACAGAAAGGCCCTGCTGTTCGAGTCGCCGTTGACCCTGGTGCGCCTGTCTCCTGGCGATTTCAATGTCCAGATTCGATACTGCAGAAAGCGCTTGTATTTTATGTAAAATCCCTCGTTTAATACAAATAAAATTTTCACGCGTTTGAAATGGCTGGATATTCCCGATAATTTTACCACCACCCTGGGGGAAAAACCCAGCCTGAACTAATTTTAAGGAAAATTCAAATCCAAGTCGCCGCATAAAAAGCAGCCAATGTTTTTCCAGAAAATCAAAAGTCGGGCTCCAAGGGACGTGTGTTCCGCCGGTAATTGTAATGGAGGAGGTTGATTTTGAAAAACTTAATGGATAGGCCACGGTCTGGAGCAAAAGAGTTGTTGCCCCGGCCGTTCCAATATCCCAGTGATAGTTGCCGGGCTGGATTTTTTGGGGGATAAAAATGACTTCTGGCGAATTCAGGGTGGCACCTTGAACATTCGCACGACATATCTGCTGCATAGCCGTTACCGCCGTGAGATGTTGCGCTTTTAAGCCAGGTTGTTTACGATTTGATCGAATATTTTTAAGGGTGAAGGGAACTCCTGTCAGTGCTGACAAGCTCAAAGCGGTCCGCAGTATTTGACCGCCACCTTCTCCTTCAGAACCATCTAAAATTAGCATTGCATATCTTAAAATTTTTATAAATTAAAAATATGTATCCGCTCAATAAATGAGGGTAATGCTACGTCCTGTCATTGCGAGGAGCGTTTATTGCGACGAAGCAATCTCCGCTGTTACTCCAGAAAATTGCTTCGGCAAAAAACACCTCGCAATGACAAGTCTTTGAGTGGATACAAAAATAGGTAACCGATCACAGGGAATAGTATCAAATTTGTTGTGTCGCCGGTTTTACTGATTCCTCAGGTTAATAAGGTTTTTAATCAACCAGGCCGCAAGATCAAACCCAATCGACCTTATTGACCTTAGTAACAATTCGAGGGTCCCTGCAATTTAACCTTATGACCTTATTTTTTCATTTGATTATCATCACCAATAAGGGAATAAGGTTGGTGGTGT
>DYKB01000127.1 GCA_020722815.1 Caldithrix sp.
CAAATGGTAAATAGAATTTGATATTGTAATTGTCATCAACCAAATCATTCAACAAGAAGAAGCCTGTAGGTTGGGTTCGTCTTTTGAACCCAGCATTCACGCTGCTTTAGATAACGATGATAGCTCAACCACTCCCAATCACCAGGTTTACTGGCATAATCATGTTCCACGGAATTGACGTGAATGTCATCACCATGTTGGACAAAGTCCTTCGCGTCTCTGATGGTCTGCTCCCCATAACGTCGTTGTTAAAGAGCAACTTCACCCTTTTCCTGCCGGGATTTATTCCGTATACCCGGGTCACCGTCTGCATTTAGATAACGTTTGCTAAACATTCCTTTAATTAAACGCCAGCGTTTTGGATAATCACAATTTTATGGTGGTAATTGCTATCAGCAGTGCCGGTGATCGGGAATCCAAGCTCATGAAATAAATATTGACATTGTCGCGGTTTCAATCCAATTCCGTAACGCTCTTTTAAAAACTGTGAAAGTAAAATACCATCCCATGATACTTGATGATAGCCATAAATTTCTGGGCTCAGTTTCAAATTCAACTTGAGCTGTTCTTTGTCGAGCCCGGTTAAGCGGGCCTTGCGGCCGGGGCGCTCGGACGTCCTGAGCTCTTCAATGCTGGATTTGTTGACTGTGTTTACCCAACCGTGAATGGTTCACACGGATTTGCGAAAAAGTTGGGCTACCGCGGCGCAATTCCAGCCTAATGCGATAAGGCTTATTGCATAAAGACGAAGAAGAAAATCACCTTCGTGAAGCTTTTTAAAATCAAGCTGAATTTGTTCAATCACATTGGTTGCGTTATTGAGCGTCAATTTTTGCATATTACCCTCTCGTGTTAGTTGGAATGGGTAATATAGGAATTAATTTATTAATTAGTAATTATTTTTTGCGTTTATTATACATTATTTTCGCATTTTTAATGGTAAATTGTATGAGTAGTGGCAGATTGCGTCGTAATTTCCTGTCAAACCGCTGTGCCGTTTGAGCGGGCTGTAAACCTTTAAACACAGCCCTTATCCTGCCACTACTTATACAAAATGTTGTAAGCAGATTATTTCTTTATACATCTAAAACCAATAGTTGAAGTTCTATCAATGCACGGAGACATTAAAAAATATTTTACATGCGAATCATATTTTTGAGCACCTCCGGCTTTTTCTCCATAAGGGGCACTTGGCAAATACCACCACGAACTTGGTGTAATCCAACGACGACATCCGCCGCGTAAAGTAACAAAGCGATTAAACCCATCAAAACGCTCACTTTCGTTCCATTCAAACACATCGTTAAATTGGAACTTATCGCCATGAGTTTCATAAGCCAATTGCCATTCCCATTCGGTGGGTAGACGCATTCCTGCCCATTCGGCAAAAGCGCGGGCATCCTCAAGACTTACGTAAACAACAGCATTGTCTTTTATTTCAGATGGACAAGTGCTCCCATTCCAATGCTTTAAGAAATTTTCGGAAAAGCGGGGTCGATAATTCGTGGCTTTCATAAATTCCTCAAACTGAGCATTGGTTACTACTTGTGGCATAATTTCGTAAGCATCTATCTTTTGGGTATGTGTGTGAGTTATTCGTTGCGCACCGTCTTCAAACGAGATTACTAAATCGTGGTTGTTCTTTGCATCCATATTCGGATAACATTCGCCTTCACGCCAGATATGTTTAGCTGTAAATGTTTTTTCTCCACCTTCAACTTTAAGCAATTCTGTTTTAATAACAGGGGTATTATTTAGCTTGTAAGCATATTTTATTGTTTCTTTCAACGACAGTTCCTTTTCATAATCATCGTTCAGCGGAAGCGGTGTTTCAGTCTCTTTTTTCTGAGCCGATACTAATAAATTTAATTTTTCATCAGTTTCGTTGGTTTGCAATAAACAGCCAAAATCATTGACAATCAATTCAACATAAAGTTTTCTTTCCTCTTTTTTTACCGGAAGTTCTTTCCCGTTCCAAATATCGAAGTACTTAGCTTCTTTTGAATTTATTTCAAATTTCAGCTTGTTTTTTGATTTAACCGTGTCTACAAAATTTGTGATGGTATAATTTCCGTTTGTCCATTGGCTCGCAATCAAATTTTTATTTTGCAGTGGAATAAAGGGTTTCCAATCATCGGTTATGTATAAATTGCCATAGTTTTTCCAAATAGCATTCATTTTACGAAGTATTTTCCGATGGTCGGCACTCCAAAGATTCATCGTACCAAAAATATTTTCCCACACCTGAATTCCCTGTCCATTTATCCATGCATGTGCAAGAAGAGGTTTACGTTTTTTGCTCATTCGCTTAATATAGTATTGTTTATGTTCGGGCATTAACCATTTTTGATGGGATAAATCGCTGAAATTAAATGGTGAAATTTCCTGCCCCCAAGATGAAGTTAAGGCATCGGTTCCATATAAATCTTTTAGTTCAGGAAGTATTTCTGTAGTGAAAGCAACCTTCTTACCAAATTTTGCTACTGCGTCGCGAAATGAATTCTCAACATCATATAAAGAAATTACACCCTTTGAACACTTCCATGTATCAAGATAAATTCCGTCTGCATTTGTTTTGTCGATGATTTTCGCTAACTCAATAAAATCATGATTTTCAGGTCTGCGGGTATCTAAATCCCATGGGTTATAGGTGAGAAACACTTTTACACCGTTTTTGTGAAAATCGTCAACTACCTTAGCCACACCTGTAATTCCGCCCGGCATTTCGCGAAGCATCTCAAATTGATTTTTTTCATCTATGCCAATATTGGGGTAACTGTGCCATAAAATAACAGATTGAATCCCGCCAAACTCCTTTTCCATTGTTTTACAATAGCTGTCAACCAAATATTCTCCGGTTTCAGGATTCCAAAACTTATTGTCCCACATAAATGCAAAACCCATTACAAAGTTCTGATGAGTCCATGATAAATCGTCTTGTATTTTTAGTTGATTGTTTTCAGCTTGTTTCGCAATGTATTTTTCAATGCGTTCATACACAAATTTTCGTTCGATGTTTGAATATGTTTTGAGTTGAATATTATTGAGAGATAACTCGCATTTGGCTTCGCCGATTTGCTCAATACGAATGATTGGTGCAAGCGCAAAACTGTCGGTTGAATAATCGGGAATTGCAATTGTTTTTGAAAAGCCTTTCCATTCTGTCGAAGGATCAATAATGATGCTGTCAACCGATTGAAGTTTTTTTCTGACGACGTAACTTAACTCTTCTCCTTTGGCTTTCAAATCGAAATCAAAACAAATCACGAAGCTGTCGGAAGGACTTTTGTATTCGCCGCTGATTTCTATTTCCTCACCCGGAACTAATTTTAGCTGATAAGCAAATTTATCAAAATGTATCGTTGTTTTATTTTTATGAGCGAGAAATTCGCAAAACAAATATGGAGTTTCTTTGCCTGCCTTACTTCGTACCGTTTCGCGGTATGCCACAATGTTTTTATACCATTCATCCCATTCTCCTTCCTTTGGTGCTTTTATGAATGAATTGTTATAATCAAAACCTTCCTGATAATGCCACGAGATATTATGGCTTCCTTCTCCTATTGTCCATTGTGAATATGGAAAGATTAATATATCTTGTCTTTCTTCGTAAGTTGTACATCCTATAAGCATTAAAGAGATGCAAAAAATTATGCGTATATAATTCATCGTTTATGTTTTTTTTAATTTATTTACAACGTTTGAGTAAACCCTATTGTGTTTATTCGGCTGAATTGGCGGGCTAAACACAATCGTTTATATTTTTTTTTTATCATTTTGACCACCTCAATCAAAAAAATTATCGACTGGATTTTTAATCTTATCGATTGCCTTTTTTGATACATGTGTATAAATTTCTGTAGTTTTAGAACTGCTATGGTCTAATATCTCTTGAATATATCTTAAATCAGTACCTTGTTCAAGTAAATGAGTTGCAAAACTGTGACGCAGCATATGTGGCGTTACAGTTTTACAAACACCTGCTTTCAACGCAGCCTTCTTCAAAATATTAGCGACACGAGTTGGCGAGTATTTACCTCCATTTGAACCTTCAAATAGATATTTTTTCGGTTCCTATTTTTTATAATAACGTCGTAATAGTTCTGGTAAATTGCCAGATAATAATGAAATTCTGTCTTTTTTCTCTTTTGCTCCTTTTATATTTATCAGCATTCTTTCGGAATCAATATCATGAATCATAAGATTCAATAATTGACTTCATCTTAGTCCGACAGAATAGATAAGCATCACCATAGATTTATGTTTTATGTTTCTACATGAATTAAAAATGCCTCTAATTTAAATTTTATTTATGAATTTTAATAATTTATATTTCTTTTTAGGTCGGTACAATTCATAATATTTTTTTTAACTAATACAAATATTTATTTATATAAAATATACGAATTTATTAAATTTGTTGTTAAATATTCAAAATTTTTTTTAAAATATAAATAAAAATATTTTAAATAATTAAACTATTTTTTTATAGTATTATCGCTATATATTTTTTTAAATTAACAAATTTTTATAATTTTCTAAAATATCATTCGCTGTGGTTCCTATTAATGTATAACTACATGCTCACTTAATGGCGGGATTTAGCGCACCGAATGTCAACATTAAACTTAAATTTTGTTAATAGCACATTTTGCTGGGTTTCATCAGCAGCCCGCCAATCACGTGGAGCAATCGGTTAGCTGCACATGTCTCCAAATATAAAATTTATTGTTTTTAAAAAATATGACAGCAATTTTATCTAAACATGATGAAAATTGAATTCGTTCCGATTTTTTTGATGCAGATCATAAAATCATTTTTTAAAAATCGTACCAGGACGAATGTTATAATCTCATCCGTCACCTATTAACCATCCAATACAGTCCAGGAATCACCAGCAAAGAGAGCGGCAACGAAAGACTCATCCCGCCGATCATGGAAACAGCCAATGGTTTCAGCATTTCAGAACCTTCACCAAATGCAAACGCTAACGGCAGAAATCCGAAAATCGTTGCCAGTGTTGTCATTAAAATGGGACGAAGCCGCACTTTGCCGGCCATAAGCAGCGCTTCGGCCACATTAGAATTTTCCTTCGAATATTTTTCTGTATAATCGATGAATAAAATACCGTTATTCACGACCACGCCGACAATCATAATCATTCCCATAAACGCTGAAATATCCAATGGGATGCTCGTGATCCACAGCAGTAAAAAGACCCCACTGACCGAAAGCACCGTCCCGACCAGAATGACCCCCGCGGATCGAAATGATTTAAATTCAAACAGCAAAATTGAAAACACTAGTAGCATGCCAAATGACAGAATAAGTAACAGTTCTCGAAAAGCCCGTTGTTGGCTTTCGTACTGCCCGCCAATCTGCACGGTCACTCCCGGCGGCAATGGGATATGTCCCAGCATTTGCTTGACGTCCTTTATTATTGAACCCAAATCGCGTCCTGAAATTTGGGCCTTAATGTTGACGACCTGACTCAAATTTTCATGGTCGATATCCGATCTACCCGGCACTTTTTTTAGCGTGGCGATTTCATGCAATAACAGAACCCTATCGATTGACGCCAGATAGAGGGGCAACTTTTCAATTTTTTCAATATGATTAAAGTCTGCCTGGGCATATCTTAACCGGATGGGGATATTTTTCAAACCCTGCATTATTTTAGTCGGCACATCCCCCCAAAGCGCCATGTGCAGCGCCTCGTTGACTTCGGCAATTGAAAGTCCGTACCTTTGGGCAGCGTCTGGTTTTATTCGAATGGTCAACTCAGGCTCACCGGCAGTAAAGCCGGGATAAACATCCTCCGCTCCATTGATGTTTTCCAGCGAATCGGCGATTTGAGTCGCCACCTCCTGGATAAGCGGCAAATTTTTGCCAAAAACTTTAATGACAATCGGCGCTATTTCTCCGCTCAAATCATTCAAGCGATCAGGCAGCACCTGAAAAATTTCAGGTTCCAGCCGGGGCTCAAACTTTTTGTCAAATGCGCGCAGATCGTCCATAATTTCAAACGACGATCGTTTATGGCCTTTCTTCAAATTAATCACAAAATCGCCGTCATTGGCATGCGTGCGCGGATGCGCCAGACTGCGGCCGGTGCGTAGCGAATATCCTTCGACCTCCGGGATCGTCATGATATATTCAGCCAGACTTTGGAGCATACTTTTCGTGCCTTCAATGGAGCTGCCCGGCGGGGCGAGATAATCATGTACGATTGTTCCTTCATCCCATTCAGGCAAAAAACCGCTGGGAATTTTCAAATATGAAAACAGCGCCAATATAATGAAAACGAAAATCATGGCCACCGTAATCACTGGAAATTTTATCATTGTTCGCAGGCTTTTTTGTTGAATGGAAACCATTTTGGGGAGAAACCGCCCCGGCGCTTTCTTTTTTATTGAAATGAACACATCTGCCAACGCCGGGGTGAGAAATACCGCCAAAATCATGGAAACGAAAATTGCCAGCGAAAGCGTGGACGCCAGCGCCCTGAAAAAGATACCCGGCACACCTGACAGAAAAACCAATGGAATGAATACCACCAATGTTGTTAATGTGGCGCCGAGCAGCGGCGAAATTATTTCACCGGTTGCCGCAATCACCGCTTCCGTGCGCTCATATCCCTGCTCCAGATAGCGTTCGATATTCTCCACCACCACAATGGCATTATCCACCAAGATGCCGATTGACGCGGCGATACCGCCGAGACTCATCAAACTGAGGTTCATTCCCATTAATTTTATAAATATAAATGAAATGGACAGCGCCACGGGAATTATCATGGCTGTCACCAGCGTAATCCGGATTCGATGCAGGAACAGCAGCAGAATGATCACCGTCAGCACCGCGCCTAATAAAATAGCGTCTCGCACCGATGCAATAGAACGACGGATGAAATCGGTCATATCGTACCATTTTTTAACCTGAACATCGGCGGGTAACACCATTTTCAATTCAGCTAAACGATGCTCAACTTCTTTCATGATTGAGACCGCATTTGTGCCGGGTTGCTTGATAACGGTGAGTAACACTGCCGGTTTTAAATCGCTTTCGCAGGCAAGGAAAGTTTCTTTATAGGCAGGTTCAACATCCGCAATTTCCGAAAGATATATAGGCGTTTCATTTTTTTGGGCAACAATAGTACGCTGAATATCATCAAGCGATTGGAATTGGTTATCAGCAATGTTGAGATATAATTTGTGTGATTCTTCTAATCGTCCCACAAATTTCAGCGAATTCGACTGTTGCAAGGCTCGCTCAATCTCCTTATAATCGAGCCGGAGCGCGGCCAGTTTTCGGGGATCCACATTGATCCAATACTCCCGTTCTTTGCCTCCCATAATCTCAATGTTATAAATACCCGGAATGCTCGCCAACTGCGGGCGGATAGTGTAAATTCCAAAATCTCGTAATTCAAGCAAATTGAGTTTATCCGACGTTAAACTGTAGCCGGCCACCGGGTACGTACTGGTAGTAAATCGTCGCACTTCCAGTTCCACATCCGGCGGCAATTGATGCTGAATTCCACTCACCGCGGCTTGCACTAATTGATAGGCTCTGAACATATCCTGATTCCATTGAAAATCGATATTTATTTCTGCGGAACCGCGGCTGATGGATGAACGCACCAGCCGAACGCCTTCTACCATCATAGCCGCTTCTTCAATGGGTTTGGCGACTTCCATTTCCATCTGTTTTAATGGTGCCAGTCCATAATCTACCATCACGGCGATACGCGGGAACGTTGCATCCGGGAATACACCTTGTGGGATATGATACATCAAATAAATTCCAATGGCCGACAGCAGCAGCGCAAAGAAAATCATGGCTCTTTTATTTTCAACAGCAAAACGGGACAGGGTTTTCATTTAACCGTCACCTCCATCCCATCGATGAGCGAATATGCCTTTTCTGTTGCGACTTGTTCACCCGCCTGTAGTCCGGAAATGACTTCGAGATATTCGTCCTGCATAATCCCAATTTTAATAAGACGTTTTTCGACCTTGTTTTTTTTAAGAACAAATGCGCTGTAAATCCCCTCTTCATCCAATAGCGCCGCACGTGGAATGGTGAGCGCCCCAGCGTGTGATTTCCCCGGGAGCGTAAGCTGAACCAGCATGCCGGGTTTAAAGTTACCAGATGTATTGGCCAGCCCCAGCCGGACGGCGACCGTTTGTTTGTTTTCATCCACGTTGCCGGAAATTGTTTCAATAGGCAGTATCATGGGTTGGTGTGGATAATTTACAAAAGAAACGTTGATGGTTTTCAAGCCAGAAATAAGTGGCAAAAATTTTACCGGCAGGTCGCCATGAACGTCCAAACGGGAAAGATCACCGATATGAACAATCGGCTCGCTTTTCTGGATCACATCGCCGGTATGGTGCAAGACCTCCAACACCACGCCGTTTATCGGACAAAACAGCGGAATGGATTTGATCTGCTGTTTTATTAACGGCTGCATGGAAGCATCTACGTTGTCCAGTATCTGAAGCAACGCTTCCCGGTCCGGCGGAATGACGGTGCCGATTTGTTGATCCACTTTAACTGCATCCCCCATGAGTAGGGTGAACTCGGTCAACCTGCCATCAAATTGTGAGGCGACGAACGCTTCCTGACGGAGCTTAACTCTACCGTAAATTTTCACCGTATCCACCAGATCCATCCGCTGTACTGGCATGACTTTGATAGACAGTTTTGGGTCGCCTTGTTTTTCTATTGGATCAGATTTTTGGCATGAATAAATTGTGATGAGCAGAATCAAAAATAAATATCGTACTATGTTCATTATTACTCCATATTTTCCAGTTTTTTAATCTTGTCCAGTTGATTGGTGATGATATAAAACTGCACCAAGGTGCTAATATAGTTTAGTTGAGTTTCCTGGATAGCAATGTGTGTTTCAGTGAGTTGTTGTTGAACCGAAAGGTATTCCAAATTCGTCATCAGACCAGCCTGATAATTGGCTTCCGCGATTTTAAAAGCATTATCGGTTGTCTTAAGCCGCTGCCCCTGCAATTGAATTATCTTTTTTAACTTTACCAATTTTTGTTGTGTCTGGTTGATAAAAATCGAAATATTTCGCTCCATTTCCTGTTTCTGAAAATACAGCATTTGCGTGAGCGCCCTTGATTCCTGTTTTTGAAAGCTCACCACATTCCACCGGAATAATGGCAGTGAAATACCAACGCCCATCTGCCAGTAATCGCCATCTCCCGTCGGATCGCCATCCCGCATAAATCCGCCGGATAAATTGAAATGCGGCAATTGTTGAGCTGTTACCGCTCTTGTCCGAAGCTGTTGCGCTTTTATGCGCAGATCAAATGATTGAATTACAGGCATGGATTGCATTATTTCCGGCAAAAAATCCGGCAATTGCATATTGCAAATGCGTTCAGAATCAAAGGGCCGCAAATAAATATTATCGGCGCGTTTTTCGTTAATCAATTGGGCCAGTTCCTGCAAAAGATTTTGGCTTTCGAGTTCCAGAAGCGCTATCGTTTCCTTTAACCGGGCAATTTCGGTTTCTGTCTGCAACACATCGAACTGTGTGCGTGTTCCTGCCTGCCATAATGCTTTTGCGACATGAAAGTGCGAATTGAGCAGATTGAGGCGTTGTTGCAGCAATTCCTTCTGTGCATACGCCTGTAAGATTCGAATATAGAGCATGGCGCTGCTCAAACTTATATCAAGACGGGTTTGCTGATTATCCGTTTCGGCAATTAATTTTTCCTGCCGGGCCGATTGTGCCGTGTTTAGAAAAAAATCACCCAGCGACCAATCACCATAAACAAAAGCTGCTGTTTGATCAAATGAGTACGGTTCAAGCTGGTAACGACCGGCAGCCAGCTCTCCTGTCATTTGTGGTAAAGACTGCGCTCGTTCAAACTGATACTTTTTTTGGGCCGCTATCGTTTTTTGCGCATCGGCGTGGATTAAAAAACTGTTTTGCTGAGCCTGTTCAATACAATTGCCAAGTGACAATGTAGATTTTTGAGCAAACAGGTTTTGATTTAACAGGAAACAGAAGATGAACAGAAATAGACTATTTTGCATGGAAAGCTTCCTTAAGAAAATCATATATATGAACATTTCAAAATAATTGGATAGCTATCATCAATTTTATCATACAGCGAACGTGTGCATCACTCGCCGAAGGTTGCGGCGCACCAAACGTTCAGATTTTTAAAAAACATGATGCGGAGCTCTGAACGTTTAAATTCGCACAAAGCCCTTCGCTCGGGTGCATGCATAGTTAGCCGCTGATAACATCCTAAAATTATAATTCGCTAACTTGATTTAAATGTTAAAAGCAAAATTAGAAATTAAAATTATTCGATTTCAAAAAATGAAGTAAAACCCTTTGATTCTAATCCATTTCTTGTATCCCACCGGTCAACTACACCCTATAAAAACCCGAGATGGCCAGTTCTTTG
>DYKB01000128.1 GCA_020722815.1 Caldithrix sp.
ATCGTGGATATTTACAAGAATAGCGGCGACTTAAACACCGTTCTGTTTTCCCCATATTTTGAATCCATTCGCCAATGGCAATACGATTACGGTTTTAAGCAGCCAGCTCATGAGGTGAAAAATCAAATCGTTCCCTGCCCAATCCGGGATCATCATCGCTTTGCCAAGGAAGTTATTATGAAACATCAGGCTGAACCGATTGATGCTGAAGCTGCGGCCGCTTTAAAGGATGATAAATACCATGAGAAATTAGCGGACTATGGCGATAAGGTAGCGGAATTAACCAGTGATATTTGGGAAATCGAATACATCGGGCCAGAACGCCAGCGCTCAGCCGCATAGGACATAGACTCCCCTAGCGCTGGCATTTACTTCATTGCCAATCTTCAATGGTGAGATAACTGGCATGGGACGCCTTGGCTCTAAACTGGCTCGGCCTTCAACGTACCGGGCCTGATATTCATTGAGTTAAACCCATAAAATTAGTGAAAGGCGGTGAAACCAATGAAGAAGTACTTATTCATTATGATTGCTTCAGCTTTGGCGGTAGGGATCATCATGACAGCCTCTTCGAAGGCTCAAATCCAAGCAACCAAGCAGGTGGTGGAGATAACCCGAACCACCATCAATCTGCGGCAGGGGCCGGGCGTGTCTTACCCTATTGCGGGCAAGGCCACATTAGGGCAGACTTTTGATCTGCTGACCGAGCAAGGAAAGTGGTTAAAGATTTCACTACCGGACACTTTTGGGGAATGGAATAAAATTGCAGGCGTGCTTCTTTTAGAATTGATATAATTTACCGACAATAGAAGGAGCACGTCATATGGCTGATTGTTACATTCGATTTCGATCTATCTTAAAAACGCTCAAAAAGCTGTCTCCTGTTGAGCCTAAAGGTAATTATGCTCGTAGATTGACAACCATGGCTGCCTTCATCAGCGGCATCATCGGGAGCAAATCCTGTCAATTACCGAAGGTCTCCTGCGCTGTCGCTCATGGCACGAAACCAGAAAGTCGAAATAAAAAATTCTCACGTCTGATAAAAAACGAACTATTCGACTTTGAAGCCTTTTTCCTACCTTATGCCACAGCTATATTATCCTGTTTGGGGCAAGGCACGCTTGCTTTTGTGATCGACGGAAGCACCGTGGCCAGGAATTGTATCACTTTGGTTGCGAGCGTCATTTATAAAAGTCGAGCGCTGCCGATTTGTTGGATCACTGTTCGCGGTGGTAAAGGTCATTTACCGGAAGACCTACATATCCAGTTGGTCGAACAGCTTCATCAGGTGGTTCCGGATCATATCACGCTCGTCCTCTTAGGAGACGGTGAATTTGATGGAGCAACCTTATTAAAAACATTAAGCAGTTACCATTGGCTGTTCTCCTGCCGCACCAGTAAAAACCGATTGTTAATCGAGAACGGGGAACAGTTCTCGTTTCGCCAATATTGATCCGGGCTGTGAGGAGTACTTTAGCATACCGGATGTTTCCTTGAAAGACCACCCGGATTTTCAATGTGATGCGATCTTATGGCGGCAAAGAACCTATGAGGAACCTATCTATTTATTCACCAACATCGACCCAGCCCGCGAAGCGCTGTACTGGTACCAGAAAAGATTCCGCATCGAAACCATGTTCTCCGATAAGAAGAGTCGCGGTTTTCATCTGCATAAAAGTCATATTTCGGATCCTGATCGTGTTGACCGGCTTATGATGGTAGCAGCATTGGCTTACATCTTTATTATCTGCTTTGGTATCTATGCCGTCAAAAATGGTTTGGTTAAGGTCATCCATCGCACAGACAGGTGCGATCTCAGTCTTTGTCAATTAGGATTTCGATTGATCGAGTACCTGATAACCATGAAAAGAAGATTACCAGTCTTTACACAACTCAATCTTTTCGCCGAAACATAAAAGTGTCCGGTAGTGAGTGATTCAATTAAAAAATATTTTAAATTCCTTAAAAGGAAATATGGAAGAAGGTGAAATACGCGAGAAGATTCAACAATTCTCACAATCTATTGAGTCTTTGCAAGCAATTTTGCAAAAAATCAACCGCGAAATGGATAAATTTGATATTCAGTCGTATAATAAGCAGATACAAGTTATCGGAGAAACTGGCAGAACAGTGCAAGATGTCTTAAAACAAACTTCCGACAGCCTGGGCCTCGGGATAAAAAAATTCAATCTTGCCATGGATGATATATCCCTTCTTTCTGAAGAGATGCAACAGGTTGTCGGCAAAGTGAACCGGGGAGACGGCAGCATTGGGCAATTAATGAACAATGAGGCTTATGTTAAAAATTTAAATGCTACGATTAACGACGTACAGGCGCTGATAGAAGATGTTAAAAAGAATCCAAAAAAATATATCCATGTTTCGGTTTTTTAATAAGGAGCATATTAGTCATCAGCTAGCTATCGCTTTAGCGTGAAGTTGGCTGATTCAATAGGTATTCATTCTTTTAATTACAGCTATATTTCCCCCTTTGAGTTGTCATAAAGATGTTTTTACTGAGGAAAAAACACTTCCCAAGATTGAATTTGCCAGTAATGCAATTTACCTTTCCAAAAGTGTATGGTAACCTTGGCAAGGGATGAATCAGGATCAAATCAAAAGCAGCATAAATGATCTGTACTATCAGCATATTTCTGGGTTACTTACTTGGCTCCATCTTGCCAGCCTATTATTTCGGCCGGCTAGCGGGAGTTGATATCCGCTGTGAAGGGGCCAGATATGCGGGGACGATCAATGTCTATCAGGTGGTCGGAAGCAAAGCGGCCATTGCCACCGCTGTCTTTGATCTGGCAAAGGGAATTGTCACCATTCTTATGGCACTGGCTTTTGGGGCAGGTTTTCACTGCGCCCAATGGAGCGGCATGGCTGCCATCGTCGGACATGTGCTGCCCTTTTATCTGAATTTCCGCGGCGGTCAGGGCGTGGCGTGCGCTACCGGGATTTTGCTTTATTATTTGTCGCATTACCTCACTATGGGAGCACTGCCTTGGGAGACGCTGCTATTTTTGGCAGTGATTGTCCTTATTTTCGCTTGTGTTGCCAAACACGGTGAAGTAATCAGTGTCATTGTTCTACCTGTATTGAGTTATGCCATTCTAATCCATGCTCCTGACGACGATTTTAATTTATATCTTGTTCTCATTGCGGTGTACATCATGAGCGTGGGGATTTACAATATCGTTACCCGTAAGCTATTGGTCATTTCCGATGCCGTCTTTCTTTTCTACTGGTGGCGTGTGGTTTTGCGCCCCGTTGCCGTTCTATTTATTCTTTATTATGTCCATTATTCCAGAAAAGCGACGCTGTTACTTATCGGTGCCGTGAGTTTCATTTTTCTCTACTTGGATTTCGTACGACTGAGATCTAAACGAATCAATCAAGAATTGATAACAAAGGTTCAGCCATTATTCAAAATAAAGGAACAAGGACGCCTTTCCTCGATGTCTTTTTTCATGGTAGCGGCGTTTTTGACTGTGCTGTTTTTTGATAAAATGATCGCCATTGCCAGCCTGATGTTTCTCATCTTCGGCGACCTCTTTGCCAAGATCTTTGGCTTGGCGTATGGTAAACATCGGCTTTTTCACAAAACAATAGAGGGCAGTCTGGCTTACTTTGCCTCGGCCCTGATTGGCATTTATATACTCACTACGGCGATGCAGGCGCCGTTGCCGTTGCTGGTGGTTGGCGCCATCGCCGCCACCATTGTCGAGTCTTTGCCCTTGCGCATTGATGATAATTTTAGCGTCGCCATTGTGAGCGGAACGGTGATGACAATTGCTCAAGGACTGGGAATTGGAATCTAATCCGCAATGATTCGAATCTAAAATTAAATGAATGGGGCGTATCCGTAAACATCTACAAAAAACAAACCGGGCTCGTCAACGAACCGCCACCGGAGGTATTGCAAAAATTTTACAGAAAGAAATTATATTCAACGTTAAAAAAATGCTAAATCTGGAGGTGATAAAATGGCAACACGAGCAGAAAATCCAACAGGAGATTGTAATCGCCCCCCAGTTATCCAAAAGTGGATAAACAATCCAAGCCATGTAGCCTATAAGGCGATACCAGAAATCGCAAAGAAGTATGATGTGGTAATTGAAACAATTTGCTGTGAGAGCTATGATAACGTGGCATTGCTTATTACAGGATCTGATGCTAATGTATCTCAAGCCTATAATGAGTTTATCCGAATCGGGAATTTAAATTAACATTCTTGAATGATATTACAAAAAACAAAAATCACGGAGATGCATTATGCGTGCTTTTCTGGTTATGTCGCTTTGTCTGTCACTTTTCGTAGCAAACTGTAATAAGGGGGTTGCGCCGACTGAAACGAAACAATTACCCGAGACCGAACTGACTTTTGCCCGCGATGTGGCGGGCGGCGAGCTAACTGGCACCTGGGTACCGCGACCGACAAATTCATTAGAGGCAAATTTAGCCGATCCTAGCCAGATTGCGGGCATGGTGGACAGTTTAGGCTTAGCGGCATCTGTAACTGGCAGTGTAAAATTTAATGCCGATAAATCGTTCGAGTGCAACACCATCATTCAGGTCACGCCAAAAATAAAAATCGGCAGTTTGGTTGTCCCGATGTCTCCTTTTGCTGATACCCTCCGTGAATCAGGTGTGTATCAGCAGCCATGGAAAGAGGTGATTATTCTGCCGCTGCATCCAACAATATTCAAAATCGATACGGTGGGATATACCGCCAGTCAGGACTCGTTAACGATGGTGACGTTGGCAACGGCTTTTCCGGGTTTTAATTTTGTAAAGTATTACTTGGTTTTTCATTTTGTCAAATAAAAAATGATCAGGAGGAGCAACAATGAGCGTACAAAAAACTGGCGACCTGCGTTGGTTCCTGATGTTGATCTTTATGCTGGGATTGATTTATAACCACGGATTTGCGCAGACCGCGCATGGAACAATTGAAGGTCGGGTGCTAAACAGAGAGACCAATGCACCAATAGTAAATGCCAATGTGAGCATTATTGGGACCTTTATGGGAGCCGCGACGGATCAGCATGGTCGCTTTATTATTGAGAAGGTAAAACCGGGGACGTATTTCGTTCTATGTTCAATGATCGGTTTTCAAAAACAAGAACTGTCAATTAACGTCCTGCCAGCTAAAAGGAACACGATTATTTTTGAGTTGGAAGAGTCCGCGCTTCAAATGCGCGGCGTGGTCGTTACAGCCAGTAAATACAACCAAGCCATCGACGATGTGCCTGTTACGATAAGCGTTCTCAAGCCTGAAGAGATAACTATTCGCAACGCGGTGACCCTAGATCGAGCCCTGCAATATGTCCCGGGTGTGCAAACTGCCGGAGATAATATCTCGATCCGCGGTTCTACCGGATTCAGCTCCGGTCTTGGGACTCGGACGTTGGTCTTGTTGGATGGCGTGCCTTTACTATCCGGAGATGAGGGCAGCGCTGATTTCAGTACCGTGCCTGTCTTAGAAATCGAACAGGTAGAGGTGATGAAAGGTGCTGGCTCCGCGCTCTACGGCTCCAGCGCCATGGGCGGTGTTATCAATATCATCACCAAAAAACCGGAGCCGGATACCTCACACTTGAACCTGTCATTTTATTCCGGGCTATTTAGCCAGCCTTCCTATTCCCAATGGCGCTGGAGTGGTAAGCGCAAAGTGTTTAACGGCACATCAATAAATTATATTTCAAACATCCTCGGCCTGGCGAGCTCTGTTTCGATCAATTATCACAGCAATGATAGCTTTAAGGAGAATAATGATTTTCACTACTGGAACATCTATGGCAAATTTCGTCTCAAATTGAATCCCAATAATGATTGGTTCATTCAAACCGGCTGGCTGGATTCCGATAATGGCGGCTTCATTTACTGGAAAGATATTAATCATGCCTTGCAGTCGGGTAGTGATCCTACGGATAGATATTCGCGGACATTTAGTAAGGCATTTTATTTAAATTCGATCATGACACAGACATTGAGCAGCCGTTTTTACTATCGCCTGCGCTTTAATTTTCATCGCAACCATGCTGAGGATGTGGAAATAGCCCGCCCGAATTTTGCACCAGAAATCACTGGCACAATCAGGGAAACCTGTGCCAAAACCCTGGGACATGAGATGCAGTTCGGCTATCAATTTAGCGCCCAACATAACCTGACATTTGGCTGGGAGGCAACTTTGAATCATGTTTCTGCGATTCAATATGGCAACCGACAAATTGGCAGCGGTTCGCTTTATGCGCAATATTCGGTGCAGCCTTTGTTCAATTTGAAAATTGATCTGGGCGGTCGCTGGGATGCCGAACAGGGCTCAGGGATAACAGAAGTGTCACAATTTAATCCTAAACTTGGCATCAATTACCAGCTCAAAGAAAACAATATCTGGCGGTTCTCCGCAGGAAAGGGATTTCGTGCCCCCGCCATTGCCGAACGGTTTATCTCCACTTTTTCAAATCAAATCAAAGTAAAGCCCAATCCGCAATTGGCACCAGAGCGAAATATCTCGTTAGAAACGGGTTTTCGGCGTCAGTTTAATGCAATCGGCTATTTTGATGTGGGATGTTTTTTCAATGATTTCCGGGATTTGATCGAGCCGCAGCTTCAACCTAGTGAGCTGGCAGTCCGTTTCGAAAATATTACCCGCGCTCGAATTTACGGCCTCGAAGTGGCCCAGCAGTTGAGCTTTTTCAAAAATCAATTCACGGTAAATGCCGCCTATACCTATCTTCATACTCGGGATCTGTCGAAAATGGTCAATCAGGCGCCCAATCCGGATTACAATCAAGAGCTAAAATACCGACCAAATCATCTTGTTAATTTACGGGGACAATACCAATGGCATAGCTGGATTGTGGGCGCTGATTTTCGCTACCTCAGCAAGATCCATCAGGTGGATCGGTTAACCGATATTCCTGATCTTGAAAAGCAAGTGCCAGCGTATGTAACCGATGTGCAAACAGGGCTCAAAAAGGCCAATTATTCGCTGATGGTTATCATCAATAATATTTTTCAGTATTACTATTTTATATCTCCTGGCAATTTGGGCGATCTACGCAATTTCGTCTTGCAGTTGAATTGGAATTATCGATAAATCGGTGAGGTCTATTTCTCTTGTTTCTATGGTGCTGCTGTTGCTACCGAATTTACATTTTTAAGAAGATGGAAATAACAAAGATGATGTAACAATTCCACACCTTTATTATGAGGAGAATGCACAATGAAAAAAACATTAAAGCATTTCCTCAGCGCCTTGCGCGATCAGAGTCATGAGATTTCTTTTGAGGTTCGCCTGTGGGATGGCGAAACCCTGCGCTTTGGTGATGAGAAACCGGCATTTGTTTTAACCCTGAAAACTCGGCAGGCAGCAAGGCGTATCTTTGCTGGTGGAACACTGGGCTTTGGAGAAGAGTACATGGCTGGCAATATTGACGTCGAAGGTGATTTTAAAAAACCGATGCATCTGGGAACTTTACCAGAGTTCGCAAATTTGAAACTCTCCTTTGGCACAAAAATTAGCATGTTATTTCAATATCTAAAAACGCTGGATACTTTGATTCAATCACCGAAGAACATTTCCTATCATTACGATCGTGGGAACAACTTTTACCGTTTGTGGCTGGATGAGAGTATGACCTATTCCTGCGCCTATTTCCGAACCAACAATGATAGTTTGGAACAGGCGCAGCAGCAAAAATATGAGCACATTTGCCGAAAGCTGCAGCTTCGGGAGGGTGAAACACTAGTTGATATCGGCTGTGGCTGGGGCGGAATGCTCATTTATGCAGCTAAAAACTACGGCGTTAGTGGCGTCGGTTGCACCCTTTCCGAGCCGCAAGTTCAATTTGCGAAAGAGAGAATTCAGCAGGAAGGATTGCAGGACCGCATTACCATAGCTAAACAGGATTACCGCGAGATCGATGGTGCTTTCGATAAATTTGTTTCGATTGGCATGTTCGAACATGTGGGCAAGAGATTCATTCCTCAATTTATGGAAAAAACCCGTTCTCTATTGAAAAAAGGCGGGATCGGTGTGCTGCATTATATCGGCAAAGAAAAGCAAACGCCCGGTGATCCATGGACACTGAAATACATTTTCCCAGGGGGTTATATTCCCCTGCTGGGCGAAACGGTTGAGGAGATGGGGAAGGCCGGGCTTGTTACCGTGGATGTGGAAAACCTGCGCCTTCATTATGCCATGACGCTGGATGAATGGAGCCGTCGCTACGAAGCGAACGTGGAGAATATCCGCCAGATGTTCGATGAATCGTTTGTGCGCATGTGGCGGATGTTTTTGATAGGAAGTTCAGCCGGTTTCCGATACGGAAATACCCGGTTGTATCAAATTACGTTCACCAATGGAGTAAACAACGAGTTGCCTTTGACACGGGAAAATTTGTATTGCGAACATCAGTAAGCGAAAATAAAAAAATCTGTTTAAATTAAAATATGAGAAACAAATTATTAAAAGCACTTATGAAGAGGGCGTTCGTTCCGAATTTGACATTTTAAATTTCCAGAGCAAAGTGGAAGAATTTAAAACAAAAATTGTTGATCTGCAGGGAAAGTTACAGGTTGCCGAAACCGGCCTGAAAAACCTGCTGGTCTTTCCGTTATACGAGAAGTTGGAATGCAAGGGAACATTACAGTTGCCTGCGCAACTCTTGCCCGACGACGAAGAGACGCTGATTAAGCAGGTTATCAATCAAAATTTTCAGATGCAGTCCCTGCAGTTGAAAAAGAAAATGGTAAAAAACCTGGAAAAGATAAACCAGACAGAAAATCGTCCTACTGTATTTTTGTTTGCCAATTACCATGTGTACCATGGAATGGATTTCCCGCCTTATGATACCGCCTGGCGAAACGGGTTGGCTGCCGGTGTGGGTCTTAGTATGAATATTTTTGATGGCAATTTAACCCATGGAAAAGTTGAGGAATCGCGGGCGACGTTCAACCAGTTGAGCCATTTTGAAGAGGGACTGTCCTTAAAATTGCGCTTTCAAGTGAAAGAGATACTGGAGGAAATCAACAGTTTAAAATCGCAGTTATTATCGTTAACATCGAATATGGAAGTAGCAGAGAGGGCGTATCAAATAGCCCAGGTAAGTTACGAAAACGGGGTCATTACGAACATAGAACTGAACGATGCCCAGTTAAATGTGACTCAGGTGAAAACCATGCTACTAAATGTGAAGAAGAATTTGCTGCTGAAAAAGGCAGAAATTGATTTCCTGAAAGATCAAAAATCAAACAGCTTGTAAAAACAGAATAGAAAGGATATGAGCATGAAGGACAAAGTAACCATTGATCAGCTTTTAGATTCCATGAAAAAAGAATACGGCGGAGAACCGAAAGTAATGAAACTACTCTCGCAGTTGAATGAAGCAGCGGTGTTTGAACATGCAACGAATAAAAATTTTGTGATGTCTGGTCCGCACATTCCGCCAAAATACAAATTACTGGTGAGTATTGCTATTAGCGCAGCGTTGGGTTCGGAAAACTGCACCGAAACTTACACCCGGGTAGCCCGCAACAAAGGCATTACCCCGGAAGAAATAATGGAGGCGATTCTGGTTGCCCGTTTTATCAGCGCTACCACGGTCGTAAACACTGCAAGCAGTACCATGCAATTTTTACTGAAAGAAGATGGCGCGCATAAAGGATAAACACTGTCAATGGAACGAGGGCGTTCTTTTTCAATGGGATGAAGAGAGGGACGCCCGAATTGACACAAATGTTCGGAAGGACAAAAAATGTCTGTAATAAAAATATAGCGACGGCTGACACACGTCATTCAGGCATTTTAAAAGTTAACGCGATATTCTGCTGGTCATTATGGAGGATATTCATAAAGATCTGGTGGAGAACTTACGACACGTTGCACTTGCCCCAAATCGGTGGCCAGAAGACTTAATTCCGCTGCTAGTATATTTCCTGTTTAACCGCCCACAGGCAATCACGACTCTGATATTCTCCAAAGCCGCGCACATGAACAATAGTGCTCTAAAAGACCAACTCCATCAAATTATAATTCTACAAAAACAACTGATCAGTAAACTTATTCAGGACGGCATTGTGGAAGGAATCTGGGACCCGGACCTGCGTGTGGAAAATGTGGCCATGTTGTATATGGGAATTCCCATTTCGCTCAATATTGAGCTGGTTTTAAGCATTAATGGGGTAAATACTGAAAATTTTTGTAAGCGAATGGAATGTTTGCTCAAACGAATTTTGGAGAAAAAATAGAGCTGTTATATTGTGAAAATTGGTGTCATTTACGGTTTATATTTTTTCTCACTACCGGACACTTTCCAAAAACCACCGAGCTACACGGAGCGTCACGGAT
>DYKB01000212.1 GCA_020722815.1 Caldithrix sp.
GCAGAATAATTTATAGCAGAATTATTCTGCTATAAAATTTTTTTTCTTGTAAACTCAAATTGATGGCGTTACCATCTATTATTGAGCGGATACAATTTAATAATTTAACCTATAAAGCATTTTTTAAAAATTTGGAGAAATTATGTCTAAATCAATAATATTAATCGTTTTAATAAGCGCCTTCATCTGGATTCAGTGCGCCGAAAATGTTATCGCGCCGGATGAAAAACCGGCACGGGCGCTTTCCACAATGGAAAAATCGGTGGTAACGGCGGGGAATCAGTTTGGCTTTCAACTGTTTCAGGAAGTCATGAAAAATGAGACCGAAACGAACGTGTTTATTTCGCCGCTGAGTGTTTCCATGGCGCTGGGAATGACTTTAAATGGCGCCAATGGCAGTACATACAATGCCATGCAGAAAACCCTGCAATTTACCGGTCTAACATCTACCGAGATAAATGAATCTTATAAGAGTTTAATTGAGCTTTTAACTGGTCTGGATTATGGTGTCCAATTTGACATTGCCAATTCCATCTGGTATCGCCAGAATTATACAATTGAGACAGATTTTGTTAATCTGAATAAAACCTATTTCGGCGCACAGGTGCAGGGTTTGGATTTTAACAGCCCGGGTGCGCCGCAAACGATTAATAAATGGGTGAATGATAATACAAATGGCAAAATTCCGCAAATTATTGATGGTCAAATTGACCCGATGACGCTCTTATTTTTGATCAATGCTATCTATTTTAAGGGCATTTGGACGTATCAATTCGATAAAAATGCGACCGCAGATGAACCGTTTTATTTAGCGGATGGAAGTGCGGTAACGTGTAAAATGATGAAGCAGAGTGCGGATTTTCTGTATGCTGAAAATGATCTTTTTCAGGCCGTGGATTTACCCTACCATAATCAAAAATTTCGTATGCTGATTCTTTTGCCCAAACCCGGCAAGTCAACCCAGCAGGTGATTGAGCAGTTGAATTATGAAAATTGGAACCAGTGGGTGAAAAGTCTTGCCAAATTAAAAGGCGATGTCCAATTACCACGTTTTAAAATGGAATATAAAATAACACTGAATGAAGCATTACAATCTCTGGGGATGGGAATCGCGTTTTCTGATGGGGCAGACTTTACAAAAATGTATAAACCCGGCAATCTGTTCATTAGTGAAGTGAAACACAAAACCTTTGTGGAAGTGAATGAAGAGGGAACTGAGGCTGCTGCTGTGACATCGGTGGAAATGCGATTCACGTCTGTCGGTCCATCGGATAGCTTCTTGATGCGCATTGACCGGCCATTTATTTTCGCGATTCATGAAAATCATTCGGAGACGATTTTGTTTATTGGGAAGATTGGCGCGCCGGGAAATGAATAATTGAGAATTGAGAATTATGAATTGAGAATTGTGAATTGAGAATTGAGAATTATGAATTGAGAATTATGAATTGAGAATTGTGAATTGAGAATTATGAATTGAGAATTGTGAATTGAGAATTGTGAATTGAGAATTGTGAATTGAGAATTATGAATTGAGAATTGTGAATTG
>DYKB01000213.1 GCA_020722815.1 Caldithrix sp.
AAAGCTGGTGAATTCACCGGCAAGCGGCAGTTTCTTTCAATGATGGAATTCTTTAAAAAATTTTAATTACGGGATATTTATTTTTCACTTGATTTGAATTGATTAAATGAATATTTTAAATTAATGCCTTGACAAAGGAGATGATAAATATGCAAACGATGACCATTCAGAAGTTTGAAAGTGGTTCTCCACAAATTTTAAAAGAAATTTTATTAACGGGTGAAGATCTTTTAATTACCCAGGATGGTAAACCAATCGCTAAAATAGTTAAATTTAAAACCTCACAAAATATTCCCGGTAAACTGGCGCATACGATAAATAATGAAATGGATATTGTTACCCCCTTAGGAGAAGGTATCTTTCGTTACCTGAACCGTGTCCAGGATTTATAAGATCCAGGGCAGGAAATTCACCCATTCTTTTTATAATTCAGGAGAACTTTGAAAAGCAGCCAGATAGAATAGAGAAAGTCGCTTGACATTATCGTTTTTTTTTAGTAAGTTTAAGCGAAATAATTAAATTTACAGGCAAATGAAAGGAGTTCCCGTTGAAACAAAAAAAACCAAAATTGTATAACCTGTCTGTCCTGATCGAAAAAGATGAAGATGGATACTTTGTCGCCACGGTACCGGCATTAAAAAGTTGTTATACGCAGGCAAAAACATTGGAAGAGCTTTACCCGCGTATCCAGGAAGTGGTTGCCCTCTGCCTCGAGGAACAACAACCGGCATTGATGCAATTTGTTGGTTTACATCAGATTCAGGTTGCGGCTTAAGGAGGGTAAATTATGCCCAAATTGCCGATTGTGAACGCTAAAACATTAATTCAGTTTATGCATGAATCAGGCTTTGTGTTAAAAAGACAAAAAGGGAGTCATAAATTCTTCACGCATCCGGATGGTCGCACGGTGCCGGATCATCCAGGTGAAGATATTGGACGTGGTCTTCTGCGAAAAATATTGAATGATATCGAAATTTCCAGGGACGATTTTGTAAAATGGTTGTCCAGATAAGTCATAAATGTGGATTTTGAATGCAAGTTTATAATTATACGATTATTTTTGAGCGGGAAGATGATGGCGGGTATCATGTGTTTTGCCCCGCCCTCAAGGGGTGTCATTCACAAGGGAATACATACGATGAAGCCCTCTTTAATATTCAGGATGCGATGCGGCTATTTCTGGAAAGCTTGATCGCCCGTAACGAAGCTATTCCTGAATAAAATATGCTGTTACGGATTGCTCATTAAGTTGCGCGTGCTTTTAATGAGCCTAAAATTAACTCACTTTTTGAGATAGAAACGCCCCCACCGCAGCAGAGGCGTCAAACCAAAAATTCTATCTTCAGCGGGGTGCTTCATAACAAAATAGCCATTCGAAATCATAAAATCATGCCAAATGTTCAACTACAACGCTTTCATCTTTCCAGAACTTAATTGGTGTCTGTCCGAAAATACCAACTCTTGTCATTGCGAGGCGTTTTTTGCCGCAGCCTGTTTTTTTAGGCTCGCAATCCCATCGTTAAACAGCGGGG
>DYKB01000129.1 GCA_020722815.1 Caldithrix sp.
GCAACCAACCGGATGGGTCAAATCCAGCAAACGTTATCTTTCGCAATCTTTTTCATCGACAATGTCGGATGAGAACATTCAATAAACTGTTCACCCTTTTCAGCAAAGCTGATCTTTTGATAAGGCGCAGTCGGCTTGAGAATATTCCAGCAGACTTTATCCACCGCTACCCTGGACACAAAAAATGAAAATTGTTTGCTTTCACCCGGTGATCGGTTACTGTAAATCCGTTCTTATTAATTAATTTTATGAAAATTAAAAAACACATCTAAAATTAAAAATCATTTAACCCGGTTGTGATATCTCAAAAAAAACAGCCGGTCAATTATGCTAAAAAAATGCTCTGACTTCGGCTCTGCCGAGATGAATAATGCCACCACGCCGTTTTTCATCGCGCCCATTATAGCTCAATGAGCCCTGTACATTTTTTGAAATTCGATAATTGAAAGTAAATTCCCACCGCTGTGAAAGGCCGGCTGAATTTCCATTTACCATTTCATACGGTAAAAGTTCTTTATTAGATTTAACCTGAGCCCATTCATATTGGGCGCTCAGCCGTCCCTTTGCGCGAAAAGCGTAATGAATCCGGGGAATTAACGAGAGGAGCGTGGCGTCTGTTGCTTCTACAGGAAATTGATCGGTATCATTATTGAAGCGACTTTTGAAGGCCAATTCCAATTCGGACCAGGGCCGGTACGAAAAATCTATTGCAAATTCCTGTGAAAAAACATCACGACTTTCGCGGCCGGGATACTGAAAAAGCCGGCGTTTTCTGGCATTTTTAAATTCGAGCTGCGTACTGATTCGGGTTGACAAATTGCTTGTTAGTTGTGCTGACGCCGCTGTTTGCCGTCGTTCTTCACCTCCTTCAATATATTGTCGATTGGTACTGTTTTCATATTGATATTGCAAACGAAGTGAAAATTTACGACTGTTTTTACCAATATAACAGGTTTCCCGCAGAAAAATCGTTCCAAAAATTGTGGAATCTGTTTGAAATTTCTGTAGATTTAAGCCGTAAATAGCCGCCACATCATTTTCACGCGTTCGCTCTTCAATCCGAATGAGTGTTTCTGATGAAAGATTGCGAACCATATTTTGCCAGGGAATTTCTTTCAATAAATCCCACAAATTCGTTGCTTCCAATTGATTTTCGGTTTGCCACTTCCGCCAATTTTGTCGTGTTGTCGATGTTTTTGATTTTGTAAAAAACTGGCTGAATTGAATTTTCAGATTCAAACTTGTTTTTAATTCAATCACCGGTGTATAAATGCTGGTATTTACAATTCGAATTTCATAATTTCCCAGGGGATCCGGCACAAACTCCTTCAAATCCGGGTCGTAACGATAATTCCCTTCCCCTTCGGGTACTTCGAGATATTGTCGTTCGCGTTGGGCAATTTGGGTGTTGGATATCTGATAATTCCAATTGGCGGCAATCGCCCGCTTGAACGGATTATAATTCATTATCAATTCGGCGAGATCGGTGCGTTTATCGGCTTCGTTTCCATAGAAGTTTTTATTGCGATGCGTATAATTCACAGAAGCTGAAAAAAGGGATGAGCCGGCATAATTAAATTGATATTGCTGAGTCAAAGCCCGTGATTGTGGCACAAATTTTTCCTGCATCCAGTCCTGAGTTTCGCGCTGGGAAAAGTTGGTGCTCAATACCAGTTTTGGGGTCGGATTATATGTCAATCCCCCCGAAAATTGATCAAAGCGGGTGCCTGTTGAATTAACTTGATTCGCAAAATTGTCTTGATTAACCTCCTGCTCAAAACCAAGCCGCGGCTGTAATTTCCAGAATGAGTACTTCATCTGACCATTTTGGCGCAGCCAGCTTCCGCGTCGGCTAAACTGATCATCCTTACTTTTTATGAATTCGAGACGATACTGGTAATCCGGTATCCGGGGTGCTTTGAGCTGGGAATTAAATTCATAGCGAGTAGAGCGAAAAGAGTTCCCTTTTTCGATTTCACCAAAGTTTAATTGAAAATCTAAAGGCTGCCAGGGGGTGTAAGTGCCATTTATCTCGCTAATTGCCTCCTGAACAGTGGAAATACTCTTTAAATCCCATTTTCGGTTAAATTCGACTTCGGATGTTCGATCGATATTTTTGAATTTGGGATTGACATAGCGAAATTTTCCGTTCAAATTAAATAAACCAAGATATTTGATGCGATTGGGTTTTAATTTTAATAAGCCCTGATAGGCAAATCCCTGATTATCCTGATCATCCAGACCCGAATAAATGTTTTGATCAAAATGGCTGATGGCCAATTCCTGATTTATTTCAAAAAACGACGCCGGGAGGTATTTTAAATTAAAATCCACCAAATTTTGACTGATAGCGGGATAAAGCAGCACTTTGGCCACATAGCTCCCATTTCCGCTGCCGACAAATCGATATTTCCCAAATCCCTGAAGCTGATAGTCACCCCGACCGTAGCCGACAAATGAAAAATTGACCTGATAATCTCCTTTTTCACTCCCCACATAGCGATAGAATTGCACATCCGCAGAATCGACCTGGATATATGTTCCTTTTTGTTCCCCAACAAATTGCTGACTTTCCACATACGCCGAGTCCATTTTGTCACCAGCCTGGGCCAGACGATTTGAAATTTCCGGGGTGAGTGTAAAATCGAGTGGATTATCTTTATCATCACCCTCCTGAAGGTAGAGTGTGGATAGTTGAAGCTTCTGATGAAAAAAGCCGGCTTTCACCTGCCCCGCATAAAGATTTCGTCGAAATTTCTGATCGGAGTATTGAAAATCCACCGTAATTCGCGATTCGGCGGTGATTAACCGATTGCGGGTAAAGGTAACCTGGCCGTTTCCATATTCAATGACATAATCATTAGTCTCGCCACGCGTCATCTCCTGACCGTCAATCCAGACTCGCTCTGTGCCGGCGATGACAATGATATCAATCTGTCCCTGGGCCCCTTTTAATTGATACGGCCCCTGATTCCCTTCCTGACCAGGAAACTGATTGGTTGTATATTGCCCCCGTGAAATGGCTCCCGACAAAGTGACCTCGACATTATTGAATTTCACCATTCCCCTAGCCCCCTGGAGCTTTCGGGCATAGCGGCCAAATTCGCCCACTTCAAATTGAAGTTGATAGTCACCCAATGTGGCTTCAAATTGATTGCTTTTTACCTGAACAAAAACTTTGTCAATTTCCTGAAGCGATTGCGTATTCCCTTCCGGCTGAATGGGCGTATTTTGATCGGTTAACGCGGCAATGACATCAACTTTATCAGCAATTCTTCCGGAAATTTGCATCCGAAGACCTGAATCCAGTTTCAAGCCCTGATTACTGCCAACAGAAATACCGCGGACAATGCTCCCACTTTTTTGTAAATTTGAAGTTGTGGTAAGCGCCGGCGTGCTATCGACTGGCCGAAATATATTGGTCATTTGTAATTTTTGGCCGAGGCGGTCATCTTCCGGGTTGAGTCGGGCTAATCGCTGATGGTAAAATTGCGTTGGCAACTTCATGGGCAGATGTTCGTATTTGATGTATAATCTTTTGCCTTTTGGGAGCGACTTTTTGAAGATCAGTCTCCCCTTGATTAAATCGATGAGATAATCATTCCCGGTTTCCAGTCGTGCCGAATCAAGCTGAATGGAATCACTGCCTTCAATAATAAAGCTGTCTGGCAATTGAAAGATCATCTCCACGCTATCAGATGAAATGGAAAATATCCTTTCATAGAGCGTCGTTTTTGAGAGTTTAATGGTTGTTTGTGCTCGTAAAGTGATGGTCAACGAAAATCCAACCAGGAGAGTTTGCCAAAAGCGATTATTCATGCACCGGGAATATTTAATTATTAGCTATTGTCTAATTAGCAGAATATTTTTTTAATGATTTCGACGGAAGGATTCAGTGATTCATATGGTCTTGATTGGCTTATTCCTAAATCCGTAATCTCCAATTTGAAATCGATATATTGCACTCAACAAATTGAAAAAATTTCCATGAAATTTAGATCAAACGTTAAAAAAAATATAACCAGTGTGAAAAAAAACTTGGCAGGGAGAGTTGGGCGAGATGAGGGCCAAACCACGCTATTTTAATATTTTTTCGGTTGACCGTGTGCTGCCTCTGGCTCTGGCGCAACTCTCCCCGTCATTTCCAGGGTTGTTATTTAAGGGGCAAAAGCGGATTTTGATTTATTGGTGTTTAGTTCAATAGCAAAATGTAAGCCACTATTCGGTTTGAAAAAAATGAATTTTTATTTAAATTCATTAAAATCAATCAACTAAACGATTTTTTTTAATTTTTTACAAATTGTCATAATTGTTAAAATGAGGTAAAAATGATTAAAAATTGCCAAAATATGTTGGCAAAATTACCAAAGTGTGTTGGTTGAGATATTTCAGAATCGATATGAAAATTTACCGCGGGTTAAAATTGAAGACTTTTTAACGCCAAAAGGAAATCATTTTTTCTACAGCGAATCAAAAATTATTTTTTTTGCATGTGATAAAATGCATATTGATATCATTCCACTTTTAATTCAAATTTGAAAGATAACATTTTAAAATCAGCCAGAAGCCTTAAAAATTATGAAAATTACTGAATTTGTCGTCCAGCGTAAAACCCTGGTTAGCATGCTCTTTATTGGGCTCTGTGTCCTGGGTATCGTTTCTTACGAGCAGTTGACCACGGAATTAATCCCGTTTGCCGAATTACCGCAACTTTATATCCGTATCGCTTCCAATCGGGAAGTCGATCCCGACTATCTGGAACGCGAAGCCATTATCCCTATCGAGGGCGCACTGGGTTCCCTGGAGAATATCGATCGAATAGAATCAACAGCCGATCGGCGGCAGGGACGGATCACGATTTATTATAATTCCCGGGCCGATGTTAAATATGCCTATTTACAGCTTTCTGAACGGGTGAATGCGATTCGAACGACTTTGCCAGAGGAGTTTCAGGTAACAGTCATTAAAATTGATACGGAATTGATTTCCAATATCCTGATGGCACTTCAGGCACGAGGCGGTGGCGGCGTTAATCGCGTACGACAGGTGGTGGACGAGAAGGTTGTTCGTGAGTTGGAAAACATCGAAGGTATCGCGAATGTTGACGTCACCGGGGGCCGTCAACGAACGGTGACAATTATTTTAGATGATGCGGCTTGTGAAGCGCAAAATATAACGCCAGCGCAAATTCGGACGGCTATTAACAATTACCAGCGAAATAAAACTTTTCTTGGTCATGTCTATGAAAAAGACCGCCACTATTTTGTTAATCTGGTAAATGAATACACGAAAATTGAAGATCTTCAGGAGATAGTGCTCAAGCGGAATTCCAATATTCGGATAAAAGATGTCGCGGAAGTTTTTATAGGCGAGAAAGAGGCCGAAACTATCAGCCGGGTTAATGGAAAAGACGCCGTAACGATTACGCTGGTGCGCGATTCGCAGGTCAATTTAATTGATGTGGCCAGAGAAGCCCGGACGGTTATTGATAATTTGAACCAACGGTTAAAAAATGATGATGTAGAACTGGCGATTCAGACCGATGCGGCCGAAATCATGGAAGAAAATCTGGATTTAATTGTCGAATTGGCCATTGTCGGTGCAATTCTGGCAATTTTAGTTTTATGGTTCTTTCTCAATAATTTACGCCTGGTTCTGGTCGTCGCACTGGCGATTCCCATCTCAATTCTGACCGCTTTTAATTTGTTCTATCTGTTTGAAATTTCATTAAACAGCCTCACGATGGTTGGGATGGTGCTGGCCATCGGAATGTTGCTGGATAATAGCATTGTGGTGATGGAAAATATTTATCGCCTCCTGGGGCGAACCAGGAATGTCGATTCCTCTATTCTACAAGGAACCAGTGAAGTCTGGCGATCAATTTTTGCAGCGACACTGACGACCATCATTGTTTTTCTACCTTTTGTCTTTGCCGCTGACTTTCTGGTTCGATTGCTGGGTAAACACATCAGTATATCCATTGTTTCCACCTTGGTGGTTTCCTTTATTGTCGCGCTTCTTTTAATTCCGATGGTCTTACACTATCTATTGAAACGCCGGTTTCATCTCGGTGAATATCAATTTAATATCATATCGCAACGGAATCGATTAATTCAAATTTATACCCTTTTGTTAAAATCAGCCATTCGCTTTCCAGCCCGAACAATTATTGGCGCAATTGTAATCTTTTTCCTGAGCCTCATTATCTGTTTTGCGTTGAGTATCAGTAGCCAACAGGAAGTGGAGTTGAGTGAATTAACACTGTATGTCACCATGCCCCAGGGCGCCACCCTTGAAAAAACCGATCTGGTGACGGCTGAAGTTGAGAAAAAATTGGCTGATATTGAAGAAATAAAAGATACCATTGCAAAAGTCTTTGAAGAAGAGGCCACGATAACCCTGGTATTTAAAGAAGATTTTGAAAAGATAAAAAATCGCGACCTGCGGGAGATAAAATCAGTCATTCAGGAAAAGATAGAAAATTTTCGCGCGGCCAGTGTCAGTTTTGATGCGCCGGCTTCCAGTATGCGGTTCGGTGGTGGCGGCGGTGGTGGTGGTTTTGGTGGGGGCCGTGGTGCTGCCGGCCTCGAGCGAATGATGGGAATGGGCAGCGAAACCGAAAAAGTTGTCATTAAAGGCCATGATTTCGATGCCATGCGGGATCTCGCGGACGATCTTCGGGGGATGCTTGAAGAACTGGATGGTGTCCAGCGCGCTTCTTTGAATATTCCGGATAATCGGCCTGAACTGCACCTGTTAATTGATCGCGAGGCTTTTAGTTTTTATGATGTTTCGCTGGCAGCACTGGCTGCCGAGCTAAATAGCTTTGAGAATGAATTTACTTCCGGTTCGATGTTTAAAATTGGTAATGAAGAGTATGATATCCTCATTCGCAATGAAAAACTGGAAGAACGAACTATTGAAGATTTAAAGGAAATTGCCATTCCTTCCAATATTGGCGCGCTGGTGAATATCGAACAACTGAGCAAAATTCACTATACACGCGGGCCATCGACGATTAATCGCGTGAATCAGGAGAAAGAAATCGAGGTCAACTACCGCTTTGCCACTGAAGTGAATGATTCCAACGATCTGCTCAAAGCGGCGCGTGAACAGGTTGATCAGCTTATTGAGGCCATTGAAATACCATCTGGCATTGCCGTAGAGGTTATCCATGATGAGACGGACTATTCCGAATTCTATTTCTTAATCGCTACGGCCTTCATTTTGATTTTCATGATCCTGGCCTCCGTCTTCGAATCTTTGGCCACACCCGTGGTGATGATGTTCACCATCCCACTGGCAGCGATTGGTTCCCTCTGGGCGATTATTTTAACAGGCAATTCATTGATCAATGCCAATACTTTGATTGGATTTCTTATTTTACTTGGCGTAGTTGTTAATAATGGTATTATTTTAATCGATTACACCCGAATTTTACGGCAGCGGGGTTTCTCTATTGAACGCGCCCTGATGACGGCTGGTCAAAGCCGAATTCGCCCCATTCTTATAACGACCATCACGACAATCGTGGCGCTCATCCCCCTGGCCATGGGACAGGCGGAATATGTGGCACGCATTGGCGCTCCCTTTGCCATCACCGTCATCGGAGGACTATCGTTTAGTACGATTTTTACCTTGATTTTTATTCCCACCGTCTACTCCGGCCTGGAAAGCGCTATCGACTGGTGGAATCGCCTCCGCTGGTATATAAAATTAACTCATGCAGTGGTTTTAATCATCGGGGCAACTTTAATTTATTATAAGGTCGATTCGGTTATCTGGCAACTCGCTAACCTGACCTTATTACTGATTGTGATACCGGCGTTGACTTTTTTTATGCAAACCAGTCTCCGAACCGCCAGTACGCGCATTATCCCAGCCGGTGAATCGCTTTCTATTAACATTCGCCACCTGGTGAAAATATATGATGGCGATACCCGTTTCGTGCGGGAATGGAAGAAAAGCGAGCGGCAGGCAACTTATGAGTCCCAGAAATCACACGAGACCATGTTTGATCTGCTGCTCAGTCTCGGCTGGAAGATTCCCATCCTCGGTTTTCTGGTCTATTTTGTCTATTTTTATCTCAGTAATGGCTTCTGGGTATTCCTGCTTAGCCATGTGGTCTATTTTTATTTTCTCTGGCTGATTGAAACAATTTTCGAAGCCGAGCCTATCCAGCAGAAATTTTCACCACGAAAATGGTTTCCGAAATTGCAGCGCTGGTTCTGGAACGGATTTTTATGGCTATTTCCGCTTTTAAATGTGGTGTTATTCTATTTTCGCTGGGATGAGATTGCCGTTCCCATCATCATCGGTGTATTCTGGTATCTGGCACTGACGATTTATCATACCGCCAACCGGATGCATCAACATAATATCAAACCAGATGCTCTCACGGGACGCTTTGTGGGACTGCGACGCAATTTTTATCTTTTAGTCCGTTTAATACCCATCATTGGTCATAAAAAAAAGCCCTTCACCGCCTTAAAAGGGGTCAATTTGCAAATTGGCAGCGGCATGTTTGGTTTGTTAGGTCCCAATGGCGCTGGTAAAACGACTTTGATGCGGGCGGTTTGTGGTATTCTCGAACCCACCCGTGGTGCCATTTCGATTAATGGAATCAAATTATCGGAAAAACGCGAGGAATTACAATCACTCATCGGCTATTTACCGCAGGAGTTCGGGACGTATGAAAATATGACGGCTTATGAATTTCTCGATTACCAATCCATGCTCAAAGGCATCTGGGATCCCGCTGATCGGGAAAAAGTGGTCATGGGCGTGCTGGAATCGGTACATTTGACGGATAAGCGTGATGTAAAAATCGGTTCCTTCTCCGGTGGGATGCGGCAGCGGGTGGGGATTGCCCAGACTTTACTCCATCTGCCCCGAATTCTCGTAGTTGATGAACCCACGGCCGGGCTTGATCCCCGTGAGCGTATTCGGTTTCGAAATCTTTTAGTCGAATTGAGCAATGATCGTATCGTTATCTTCTCCACGCATATCATTGAAGATATTTCCAGTTCCTGTAATGCCGTGGCGGTGCTGGATAAAGGTAATTTATGCTATATGGGCACGCCGGAAGATATGGTGCAACAGGCTCAGGGAAAAGTCTGGCAGGTGCTGCTGACGGAAGATGAGCTTGAGCAGTGGCGGAACAAATTATGGGTGGTGCACCATATTCGCGATGGCGAGAAAATCCGCGTTCGATTTATTGCCGTAAAATCACCCTTTACCGATGCCAAAAACGTCCTGCCCACGCTGGAAGATGCCTATCTCTGGTTACTGGGTGGTAAAAAAAATGGAAAACAGCCGGTGGTGGGGGTATAGCTGTCAGGTTAAGCATCTAATTTATTTGAAAACAAGATGTTGGATCTATAAGAAATCTTTAAGGAGAACCATCCATCTGACCCTCACCCCAACATTAATTAATGAGTGATAGACTTGTAATATATCGGCCTTTAAGGAGAACCATCCATCTGACCCTCACCCCAACCCTCTCCCAGAGGGAGAGGGCGTAGCTATTCCCTCTCCCTCTGGGAGAGGGTTAGGGTGAGGGTAGTTTTTAACTCACTTATTTCTTAATTTCCAATTAGTTATCACCTTAACCTGACGGCTATGGTGGTGGGGGGAATAGCGCCTAACCGTCTGGTAAAGATTATAACTCATTAAAAAATAAATGAATAGCCACGCGCTTTAGCTCGTGGATCAAATCGCCCCCCCTCAAATTTTTAAAGTGAGTTTTAACCCACTTGGGTATAAGAACCCGGGCTTAAAAGCCCGGTGAGTAGCGGGGCGTATATAGAACTACTAAAGCTCGTGGCAATTCGTAACCGATCACAGGGTGAAAGCAAACAATTTTCATTTTTTGTGTCCAGGGCAGCGGTGGATAAAGTCTGCCAGAATATTCTCAAGCCGACTGCGCCTCATCAAAAGATCAGCTTTGCTGAAAAGGGTGAACACTTTATTGAATGTTGTCATCCGACATTGTCGATGAAAAAGATTGCGAAAGATAACGTTTGCTGGATTTGACCCATCCGGTTGGTTGCGGTAACACCTTATTCACCTTGGTAATCCGCCAAACCCGGAACACCACCAACCTTATTCCCTTATTGGTGATGATAATCAAATGAAGAACTAAGGT
>DYKB01000214.1 GCA_020722815.1 Caldithrix sp.
ATTTTTGATTTGACAATACTCCTTTGGGTTAGATTATATTTGATTTGATTCGCACCTCTTTTTTCGGCTTTCATGTTTTTAATTATATGTTTTATGATGGTAACGGGCAAGTTGAATAGCGACACGGGAAAAAGCCAAAAAACGGGCAGTGAAAACCTTTTTGGAAAAGATAAAACGGCCTTCCCTATTTAAGGTCGGAACCGCAATGCGCGCATTTAACGGCTTTCAGAGGTATCACCGAAAGGCAGAAAGGACAATCTTTCGTCGTCGGGGCCGACGCCTGCGCGGGTTTGTCTAATTTCGCCTTGACTTTGTTTATCTGGCTTATCATGATAAATATCGCCCCGGCCACTATCAGGAAATTGATAATGGTGTTAAGGAAAACTCCGTAATTTATCGTAGCCGCTCCGGCCTTCTGGGCCTCGGCCAGGCTCGCGTACGACGCCCCGGACAGGTTTATATAAAGGCTCGAAAAATCCACCCCTCCGGTCAGCTTCCCTATGGGCGGCATTATAACGTCGTTCACCAGCGAAGCCACTATCTTGCCGAAAGCGTTCCCGATTATCACTCCCACGGCCATATCAACGACATTGCCGCGCATTATAAATTTCCTGAAGTCTTTGAACATAAATCCTCCCTTAAAATGGTTTTTTAGTAATTCACTATTATAGCCACGCCCATCATTGTGTCGGTCTTTTTAAAACCGGTGGCCGGACTGTTGACATATTTAGAAACATAAGACGCTTTAAGCGAAAAATGAGTCGAAATAGAAGTGACCAGGGCTGTCTCGGCGTTGAACCTGTAATCTTTTTCGTCCTTAAAATTGCCCAGATATTCCGCGTCCTGGCTGACATTGGCCGTGGGAGAAAGAGTTCTTATATATTTCGCGTAAACCCGGTAAGTGCCGAAAGACTCGTTGTCGGAACTCATTCTGTCCTCGAAGATATAACCGCCGCCGACTTCCCCGAACAATTTGTCCTTTTCTGAATCCAGGAACTGCCTTCCGATGCCGAGGGATAAATCGAATCTGTCCTTTATTCCGGCAAAACGGTTTTTATCCCAGGCGGTCTTTTCAAAAGTGTAATTCTTGCCGGAAAGCTTAAGGCTGACTTTTTCCGAAACATCATATTGCTCGGCCGTGACGGAATCGTCGCTTTCCGTGCCTAGTCCTCCGGCGGACAATTCTAGGGCGGCCTTTTCCCAGTCGTAATTGAAAAGATTTTTCGCGGACAAAGTAGAAGTCTTGGAATTACCAGCCGTCTGAACGTAAGAAAGCTCAGCCGCGTCTTTCCATTTTTTCGGCGCGGCCGTTTCCTGCGCGCAGACCGAAGAAACCGAGAATCCCAAAATCAGCAAGGTTATTTTTATTTTCATCTTTTTCTCCTTTTAATTTGAAAACCACTTTTGTACATTTTACTGTTTTTCTCAGACTCCTTTCAAGTCATAAAGTAAATCTAATCATGGAATTATCATCTTTTTTATACGGTCTGCTACGGGTAAAGATTATCTTATTGTCTTT
>DYKB01000057.1 GCA_020722815.1 Caldithrix sp.
ACCTTATTTTTTCATTTGATTATCATCACCAATAAGGTAATAAGGTTGGTGGTGTTGCGGGTTTTGCGGATTACCAAAGTTAAGAAGGTGTTACCTCAACCAACCGGATGGGTCAAATCCAGCAAACGTTATCTTTCGCAATCTTTTTCAGCGACAATGTCGGATGACAACATTCAATAAAGTGTTCACCCTTTTCAGCAAAGCTGATCTTTTTATGAGGCGCAGTCTGCTTGAGGATATTCTGGCAGACTTTATCCACCGCTGCCCTGGACACAAAAAATGAAAATTGTTTGCTTTCACCCGGTGATCGGTTACGAAAAAGAAACAATAATATTTTGTTAATTTTAAACTTATCAGGTAAAAATGGCAGCAAAAAATGATCAACAGACTTTAAAACGGCGCGACTTTTTGAACGATAGTATCCGCACCCTCGCTTCATTAGCAATCGGTGGACTTGCAGGCCTGATTGTCACCCGCTCCAACAAAACCGACATGGTCTGGCAAATTGACCCGACGAAATGCGTCCAATGTGAGCGCTGCTCAACCAATTACGTTCTCACTCCATCCGCGGTGAAATGTGTCCATGCGTACGATGTTTGTGGATACTGCAATCTTTGTGGTGGTTTTTATCGACCAGATGCAAAAATATTGGATACCGCTGCCGAAAATCAACTTTGCCCAACCAAGACGATTAAACGAACTTATATTGAAAATCCATACTTTGAATACACCATTGAAGAGGAACTTTGCATCGGCTGCGGAAAATGTGTTAAAGGATGCAATTCATTCGGAAATGGATCGTTGCATTTACAGGTTCGTCATGATCTGTGTGTCAATTGTAATGAATGTTCAATCGCCAGAGTATGCCCTTCAGGGGCTTTTGTTCGCGTGCCCGCATCACGGCCTTATTTATTAAAAGGTGAACAGGGACTGGAATCCCATGCAAAATTACAGGAAATTCAAAAAATCAGAATCAGGATTTAATCAACATTAAGCCCTTATCCTTGATAAAAGAAGCAAACCATCCGGATTTACGTAATGATTAAATTGAATAATAAATTTATTCCGACTTTATTTTTACTCATCATCATCGGGACGACTTTCAGCCCGCTCCTGAGTCAAAACCGTTTCCCGAAGCCAGAATTTGAGTCGGGTTATGTAACACCCCGCGAAATTGTTGAAGATATTGGCGGCGGGATAGCCGGTATTCGAAAATTTAAAGCTGTACAGGTTGGTGGGCCATCTGGTGGCTGTATTCCGTCGAAACTCGCCCATACGCGGGTTGATTATGAAGCGCTCACCAATATCGGCGCCATGATGGGTTTTGGGGGCTTACTCGTGCTTGATGATTCTGACTGTATGGTCGATATTGCCCGTTACTTTTTATCCTTCACGCAGGATCAATCCTGTGGAAAATGTACTTTCTGCCGGGTGGGAACGCGACGTATGCTCGAGATACTGGAAAAAATTTGCAATGGCAAAGGGCAGCATGGTGATTTAACGCTATTGGAAGAGCTGGCAAACCGAACCAAACAGGCCAGTCTCTGCGGACTGGGAAAAACAGCCCCAAATCCGGTTCTCACCACCTTAAAATATTTTCGTCATGAGTATGAAACGCACATTGAAGGACGTTGTCCGGCCAAAAAATGCAAGGCGCTTATCACTTACAAAATAACCAAAGAATGTATTGGCTGCACGAAGTGTGCACAACAATGTCCAGTAGGCGCCATTCAGTTTAGACCCTATCAAAAGCATGAAATTGACGCCACGATTTGTATTCGATGTGATACCTGTCGCTTGGTCTGTCCTGAAAATGCAGTAGAGGTAAAATAGATGCCCGAAATTATTATTAATCAAAATAAAATTCAGGTTCCAGAGGGTAGTAGCGTTCTTGAGGCTGCCCAAAAACTGAAGATTGATATTCCAAAACTCTGTTTTTTAAAGGGATACAAACCTTTTACATCCTGTATGGTTTGTCTGGTGGAAGAAAAAAAGACTGGAAAATTGCTCCCCTCCTGCTCGACGCTGGTAGCCGACGGGATGGAAATCGAAACGGATTCTAGTCAAGTCTATGCTGCCCGACGTGATGCACTCGAACTGCTTCTCAGTGAACATCTGGGTGATTGCGAAGCACCCTGTCAAAGAATTTGTCCCGCGCACATGAATATTCCATTAATGCTGCGGCAGATTGCGGCAAATGATCTGAAGGCGGCAATCAACACGATCAAACAAACCATTGCATTACCAGCCGTATTGGGACGAATTTGTCCGGCACCCTGTGAAAATGGCTGTCGCCGAAAGGATTTTGACCAGCCGGTTTCAATCTGTCTGCAAAAACGCTTTGCGGCTGATATTGATCTGGCTTCAGAAAATCCATATTTGCCGGAAATCGCTCCTGCCAGCGGGAAAAAAGTTGCCATTGTCGGCGCCGGACCAACCGGACTGGCTGCTGCGTATTATCTTCAGCAATTTGGCCACGCCTGCACACTGTTTGATAAAAATTCAGCACCAGGTGGCGCGCTTCAATATGACGTTCCTGTTGAAAATCTCCCTCGTGAAGTGCTTCAGGCTGAAATTAATATTATCAAAAAATTGGGCGCTCAATTCCAATCCGGAATCGAGATTGGACAAAAAATCAATCTGAATGAACTTCAAAAAAAATTCGATGCCATTATTCTCGCAACGGGTCAAATTCCTCCTGAAAAATTTAAAAAATTTGGGCTGGAGTTGACCCCTAACGGTTTCAAAGTGAATAAAACAACTTTTAAAACCAGTCGACCTGAAATTTTTGCCGGTGGAAACGCCATTCGAAAAGGGAAAATGGCCGTGACCTCAGTAGGACATGGACATGCCATCGCCATTTCAGTGAATCAATTTTTGACCAATCAGCCTGTTATCGGACCGCGGGATAAATTCAATTCCATTTTGGGACGTCTGCATGATGAAGAAATTTCGGAATTTATGAAGAATGTTGATCAAACTGAATGTCATGAGCCTTCAAACGGGCTGAATCATGGTTTTACGCCAGAAGAAGCCATCGCCGAAGCAAAACGTTGCCTGCATTGCGATTGCCGTAAGCCCGAATCCTATAAATTACGGAAATATGCAAATTTTTATCAGGCCAATCAGCAGCGATTTAAGTCATCTCAACGTAAACAATTTGAAAAGCAGATTCAACATCCCGAAGTCATTTATGAACCGGGGAAATGTATCAAATGTGGCATTTGCGTTCAGATAACTGAAAAATCAGGCGAAAAATTAGGCTTAACATTTATTGGCCGCGGTTTTAATGTCAAAATTGGCGTTCCTTTAAACGAAACGCTTGAAAAAGGACTCCAGGAAGTAGCCGCTGATTGTGTTCAAAATTGCCCTACGGCTGCATTATCTTTTAATTCAGGGGAGGATAAATGCGAATAAAAATTTTTAGATATTTAATTATTACAATTTTTTTAACATTTATCGTTATCAATTTTGCCTGTGAAAAATCAACCAGATCAAATTCATTACCAAATTATGCCCAAACCGAATGGCTGATTTTTCGGGGCAATCCACAACTAACTGGCATCGCAGCAGGCCAAATACCAGATTTTTTTCAATTGCAATGGACATTCAAAACGGAAGATGTTATCAAATCTACTCCCGTTATTCGGTCGAGTACAGCCTTTTTCGGCTCTGATGATGGGAAAATATATGCGCTCGAATTAAAAACCGGCCAAAAAATATGGGAATACAATGCCAATTCGGCAATGGAAGCATCACCACTCCTGATTGATGAATACGTTATCGTGGGAACAATCTCAGGTAAGCTTTTATGTCTTGAGGCGAAAACCGGTCAATTCAAATGGGAATACGTAACGAAAAAAAAATAACCGGTTCAGCGAATTGGGTGCCGGCAACCGACAGCAGTGAAAAATGGATTATTTTTGGCTGTTATGATTTTGCGATTCATTGCGTGAGTTTAACAAGGGGCCAATTCATCTGGCGCCATGAGACGGATAATTTTATCAACGGAACACCGGCAACGGATGGAAAAAGCATCATATTTGGCGGATGCGATGGTCTGGTGCATCAGATTTCAAGCCTGGATGGGAAACAATTGCCGAAGTCGATGTTGGTTCTTATGTCCCTGGCTCTACAGCCCTGGCTGAAACAGAAGCCTTTGCCGGACAGTATGAAAATAAACTGGTATGCGTCGATTTAGCCAATCAAAAAATCAAATGGGAGTACGGCGATCCGGAAAATGGTGAACCGTTTTTCTCCTCGCCGGCAGTGGATAAAGATCACATGGTTGTTGGCTCGCGAGATCAAATGATTCACTGCATTGATCGCCAAACCGGTCAAAATCGCTGGATATTTAATACGCGTGGCGAAGTCGATTCTTCGCCCATCATAGTCGATAAAAAAATTGTCGTTGGTTCTGAAGATGGTTTTCTTTACCTGCTAAATCTGGATGATGGTAAACTCATCTGGTCGTATGAAATTGGCAGTGCGATTACCGGTTCACCCGCGCTGGCAGATGGCATGATTCTGATTGGGGCTGAGGATGGGCGGATTTATGCGTTTGGAGGGAATTAATTTCTATTCGGATAAAGCGGTTCCAGGTTCATATTGGAAATTATTGATATAACCTGAAAAATTCATAGGCACGAAGAAGACATTATGGTTTTCAATAAAACATTTAATACTTTGATTATTAATTCTTTATGGCCTAAACATAACATAAAAAATTCATTCTATTTTTTACTGCTGTTGATAAGAGCAAAAATCAAGTTTTAAGAAACGATAATGTTTTCTTCGTGTCTTAGTGCCTTCGTGGCTAAAGAATATGAATACCAGGATAATTGAGTGGTATTTAATATACAAATGGAGCCTTCATGAAAATTGTACAAATAATTCCCGGAACCGGCGGGAGTTTTTATTGTGAAAATTGCGTTCGGGATGGAAGCATGGTAAAAGCCCTCCGGGATACGGGGCATGACGTCACCATGATCCCCATGTATTTGCCCCTCATGGTTGAGGAGCCGGATTTAACCGGCGATACTTCCATCTTTTTCGGAGCAATTAATGTCTATTTAAAACAATTCGCTCCGTTTTTAAAAAGAATGCCCGCCTGGCTCACCCGTTTTTTTGATTCTTCTCTCATGCTCAAATTTGCGGCCAGTAAAGCCGGCGCAACCCGTGCCACCGGCCTCGAAGAGATGACGCTTTCCATGTTACGCGGCGAAGAAGGAAATCAATAAGAAGACCTCGATCTCCTGGTTTCATGGCTAAAGGAACATGGTAAACCAGATGTGGTCTATCTCGCCAATGCCCTGTTACTTGGACTGGCGCGTCGTATCAACCAGGAATTGAACATTCCCGTGGTCTGTGCCCTCCAGGATGAAGACACCTGGCTGGATGTGATGCGTCCTGAATATCAGGCCGAAACCTGGCGAATTATTCAGGAACAAGCGGCGGAAATCGATGCCTTTATCGCCGTCAGTCGATATTATGCCGATATCATGCAGCCACGAATTAAAATACCAGGCGAAAAAATGCATATTATTCACATTGGAATCAATTTAGACGGCTACGAAACCTCGTCATTGCCCTTTAATCCGCCAGTTATTGGCTTCTTTTCACAACTTTGTGAATATTATGGATTGGATATCCTGGTAGATGCTTTTATAAAACTTAAATCTGACCGCCAATTAAAAGATCTGAAATTATTTATTACGGGTGGAATGACCAAAGATAATCAAAAATATGTCCATGGTTTACAAAAAAGCTCGCCAGAAAAGGCTATTTAAACGATGTCAAAATTTTTCCTGATTTTGATCGAATTCATCGGTTACAATTTCTCAAAAGCCTGACCGTTCTTTCGGTCCCCATGCGGGTTGGGGAAGCATTCGGAACATTTCAAATTGAAGCACAGGCGGCTGGTGTACCGATCGTCGAACCCCGGATTGGGGCGATCCCTGAGTTATTAGAAATTACTGGTGGTGGAATTTTATATGAACCCAATACACCAGAAGCGCTCGCCGAGGCACTTAAATCAATATTGCTGCAGCCTGCCGTAGCCCATGAATTAGGTCAAAAAGGATAAACGGCTGTTTTAAAAAATTTTAGTAACGAAACCATGGCCCAAAAACTAATAAATGTGTTTGAAATAGCAATTTCATCACAAATTTAAAACGAAAGTTTTTGCATTTTTAATTATTTTTTTGTAAATTATCCCTAATTCCAGTACGAATGGCATATTATGCTATCACCTTCATCGTCTGAGCGGAGGGAATCCACCATGTTGCTTGAGTTGGAGCATATTGAAAAACGTTATGCGACGCCGGATGGAAAAAATTCACTCATCATTCTACGCGATATTTCAATTAAAATTGCTGATGGCGAATCGATTGCCATCCTGGGGCCTTCAGGATCGGGAAAAAGCACTCTCCTCAACATCATGGGCGCGCTGGATCGTCCCACGGCTGGTGAAATTCGTCTCGCCGGGCAGGATTTATCAAAATTAACCAATCAGGAACTCGCCAGCGTCCGCAATCAGCAGATCGGATTTATCTTTCAACTGCACCATTTGCTTCCGCAATGTACCGCGCTGGAAAATGTTTTAATTCCGACGATTCCACATGAAAAATACAAAAATGCGCCGGAATCAATTAATCGCGCCAAAGAATTATTGAAACGGGTCGGATTAGGCAACCGAATGAATTATCGACCCGGCCAGCTTTCCGGTGGCGAATGTCAACGGACGGCAGTTGTGCGTGCCCTGATTAATAAACCGAAATTGATTCTTGCCGATGAACCAACCGGATCATTAGATCAGCAAACCGCCGAAAGTCTGGGAAAATTGCTGCATGAACTCAATCAGGAACAGAAGGTCGCCATCGTTATGGTTACTCACTCGACAGCTCTCGCCAATCTTATGAATCGACGTTTTCAGCTATCGAATGGAACTTTAAATCAAATATCCTGACTTAATCGGCTCTGATAAAATAAATTAATTTTAAAAAGTGACAACTAATGAAAATATACACCGGCACCGGCGATCAGGGAATGACCAGCCTCGTCAATGGGGAAAGAATCTCAAAAGGTGATCTAAAAGTTGAATCCTATGGAACAATAGATGAATTGAATTCATGGTTAGGGGTTATCGTTTCGCAGTTGCCATTATCACTCGACCAAACGATTAAAGAGCTAAAAAACATCCAATCCAATTTGTTCGCCATCGGTTCCTGTCTGGCAACCCCTTTTAATTCACCCCTATTTGATTTATTAAAAAAAATTGATCCGGCAGAAATAAAGAACCTGGAGAATGCCATCGATACTTATAGCGATCAATTAATGGAACTTCAAAACTTTATTTTACCAGGCGGACATCCATTAGCAGCCTGGACCCATGTTGCCCGAACCGTGTGCCGGCGCGCGGAAAGACGAATCATTAATTTGCTTGAATTGGAAATCCCAAAAGATCCCAACCAAACGTCATTGACGAATATTCAAATTTACATGAATCGCCTGGCGGATTACCTTTTCATGCTGGCACGGTTTTTTAATTTTCATTTTGGACAGACTGACGAAAATTTAAAAAAATAAATTATCCTTTAATCCTGAATAGTTCATCGCCACGAAGGCACAAAGGCACGAAGAAAAATTGAGGTTTTTTGTTAAAGTGTTTATTATCTTAATTTTAAATAAGTTATCTCATTAATATTACATAGAAAGTTCATCCTGTACTTTTTCTGAATTTAAAAAAAAGCAAAACCAGGTTTTAACAAAAGCTAATCTGTAACATAATGTTTTTTTTGTGTCTTCGTGCCTTTGTGGCAAAAATTTATAAATAGTCCAGGTAATAGAATTTGATAATTGCCACTAAATTTTTTTTTAAAATCAAAAAAGGGGTCAATTTTTGACAAACAATTTATACTCGCGTCGGGAAATATTGAAACAGACCGCTTTACTCACAGGACTGGGCTTTATCGGGAATATTTCACAGGATTTCGCTGCATTTGATTTCAAACGAGCTCCAGCAACCAAAGTTAAAATAAGTTTAAATGTCTACTCCTTCAATCAGGCTCTGCGTGACCAACAAATCTCGCTGGATGAAATTCTCGAATTTTGCGGACAAACCGGATTCGAAGCAATTGATCCCACCGGCTATTATTTTCCAGGCTATCCGGCCGTTCCGGATGATAATTTTATCAATAATTTTAAACGCGCCGCTTTTTTGCAGGGACTCGATATCAGTGGAACTGGCGTGCGAAATGATTTTTCGACACCAGATCGCAATCAGCGAATGGCCGATATTGACCTGGTGAAAAAGTGGATTGAATGCGCTGCTAAATTAGGTGCCCCCATGCTTCGAATTTTTACCGGAAGAGGTATTCCGGATGGGTATCAATGGGCTGAAGTTGCCGAATGGATGGCCGCCGATATTACCCAATGCCTGGAGCATACCAAAAAATTCGGGGTTATGCTGGCAATTCAGAATCACTACGATTTTATTAAAACCGCGGATGAGTTATTACAGCTTTTAAAAATGATCAATTCGGAATGGTTGGGCGTGATGGTAGATATTGCCAGTTTTCGAACGACTGATCCCTACGAAGATACGGCACGCGTTACCCCTTATGCGCTCTCCTGGCAGATTAAAGAACAAATTTATATTCAGGGAAAAAATATCCCGGTGGATTTATCCAAATTAATGAAAATTATCAAATCGTCTGGCTATCGCGGCTATATTCTCATCGAAACGCTGGGCATTGCAAATCCGAAACAACGGATTCCTGAATTTTTGAAAATGGTCCAAAATGCCCTGATTTCGGAAAAATAGCAATTTTATTTCCAAAAAATATTAAATCCCATGCACATCCAGATGAAGCATCGTCGCCAGCATGAGTTGGGTAGCGCATTTAACATTTTCCAAAGCCACCTTTTCTGGCGTATCTGAATGCTGATGATAATCAGGATTTTTGTAGGGCATCGAACCAATGTTCAACACCGCCGCGGGAATACCTGCTTTCACGAAAGAACCATCATCATCATTTGGTTTTTCGGCATGAAATTTTTTTTGTATTAAACCAATTTTAAATTTTTCATTCACTTCTGCTAATAAATCCGCCAGTTTTTCACCCTCGGGCGTGGTAAATCGGGTGACATTCGTCAATAAGTGATTTTTTACATCATCCGCCGATTTTCCCCCAATTCCATCAATGTTCAGAACAGCAATAGTTTTAAAATTTGATCCAGCCATACGTTTAGCCGCAAACTCACTGGTCCAGGGCCAATGTTCTTCATTGCACCACAAAAACCAGATCGAGCGCCTGGCTGGATAATTCGCCAATATTCTCGCCAGTTCCAGTACGGCCACTGTCCCCACCGCATTATCATACGCCCCTGGCGCACATTTAAGCCAGCTTTGCGAATCCTTATGCGCCAACACTATTATTAACTCATAAGGATGTTCCTTTCCGCCTTTTTTTGCATATAAATTCAGCGCATCATACCAAAGTTCATCCGGTAACGGCCGCCGAAATCCATGCGGAACGGTATTATCTGGCTGAAAGGCTTGTACCGGCACAATCTCCTTTTCAACAGCATATCCACTTCGGCGTAATTCATTTTCCAAAAAATCATCCGTCTCATACAGCGTACATTTGGTATGACCATCGATGGTGTAATTTAAAGTTCGGCAGGGCAAGGGATATTTTGCCAGATAAAACAGATTTTTTTCAATATATTCTTCGTTAACAGATTTAATCAAAGAAAAAATTCCATCCATTTTCAATCTCCCTGATTAGTCAGCCTTTATTTATTTTAACATGAACCAAAATATTGTATCCATTCAATAAATGAGGGTAATGCTACGTCATGTCATGGCGAGGAGCGCTTTTGGCGACGAAGCAATCCCCGCACACGACATCAGGAGATTGCTGCGGCAAAAAACGTCTCGCAATGACAGGTTTTTTCACCCACAGTTATTGAGCGGATACAAAATATTGACTTCTCAGACAATTTTCAAATAAATTGCTACCGGGCCAAAAATAATGCATTATATACACAGCGGAAATTTAAAAATTTACAATACAAAATTCAACTTGACAAATAGTCATAAGTTTACTATTTTTAATTGATGAATGTATTGCTGCGAATCATAGGAGGTAATCGTGAAATTCAATAATTTTAAATTGTTATCAATTGCGATCATCATTTTCATTTTTTGCATTTCCTGTAATCCGATGTTCTACACCACAAAAGGTATCGTTATTACCAATCGTGAAACGGATGCTTTACTCGGGCCAGATTGGGGAGAAAAACTCGTTAAACGGATACCCCCTAACACCCAGATGAATTTAATTGGCATGGAAAGAGAATGGTACGAAGTTCAGCTTTCTGACGGCAGTTATGCATGGGTTTACAGGGGTGATGTGCGATTAATTCCGTATGGGAATGTGGTGACCAATGCAACGGTTCATATTCGCTCTGGCCCGGCCAATAATTTTGACATATTAAAAACCGTACCGGCTGGGGTTAGCTTAACACGACTTGAAGTTCGCGGCGAATGGGCGCGAGTTGCTTTTGGAACCAATCAAATCGGCTGGGTGCCAGTAAATTCTATCAGCATGCGCGATTAGTCGCGTATAAATGAATCATCGATTTCGCCCAAAAACCAATCCAGGTGCTTGAAATGACCAATTTTCGTCCACCCTGCTAAATAAAACTGCTCTCATTTTGTACAGGTCATCAAATATCTTTTTTTAAAATCCAATTCCCGTTTTATCCAATATTTATAAAAAATAAAAAACTGTAAAAACAATTGTCCCTATGTTGTTTTTTTTCAACAACTAAAATACTTCTTGACAATTTAATTTGATTGTTTTCAAAAAGTCAGATTACAAATCGAGATTTAGCCAAAATTTAAAAAGATTGGCACACTTATTGAACTCTTGAATCGTAAAAATTTTGTAATCAAATAACCTTAAATTACAAATCACTTTGGGGTCAAAAAACAGGTCATCATGAATTTCAAAGAACTTAAGAAATGGGTTGGATTAAAGCTGTTAAAATGCAGCAATCATCTCATCCCCCTGGATATATCGATGCACTCGACCGGGGTTGAGTATAATCCTGAGCTTTTTCAGGAGCCACTCACTTTATTACTTCAACTTGGGGCTAAAATTGAGGCTTTGGAATCACAATCGGAAAAATTTCAATATTTAAACAATCTTAAAAATCAGATCAAATTATCGATCCAGGAAAGTAATCAATCGATCACCCAGCTTACACAGATTTTGAACAAAATTCTGGGATTTTTGAACCAATATTCTCAGGATTTACATAAATTCAAAGCCAATTTTCAACACCAGAAAGCGATTTCACGCAATCACAAGAGTAATGAAGTAGTTTTTAATCTCACGCGTCGGCAGGTGCAGGCTTATATTTTAAAGCGGCAAATAAAGCGCTATAAAACAGTTCTGGCCGAAAAAAGGAATGCGATTTCACGTCAGATTCAAAAGATTGAGCCGAATACAAATTTGTCGTTTTCTGAATTACAAGCATCCAATTCATAATCAATTATTGGCTCATCTCCGATTTAATTCTCGTGTTTTTTCTCCCCTCCACTTTACCTCTGACTAAAAATTGTACCAGACAAACCAAATCAGCCCTGAAAAGCAATTTTTAAATCATGCAGGGTTAGTTGAAAAAATTAAAAAAATTGTAAATACCTATTATAAAAAATTATTTTTTAGCCACCCATTGCATTGCCTGAAAAACTAATTGACGAAAATTGGAATTCTGATATGCCTGGCGATCATGACCTAATTGAATATAGACAATTCGCGAACGCGCATACTGATTCGTCCAGCCGATTATTTTACTACTTTGCGGATGATCGGTCGTGATTAAAGGATGAATCGTTGGTAAAACACGAAAATGATTATAGACTTCGTCATGAATCGTAAAATCTTTAATACCGCTGGTAACCGGGTGATCGGGATCGGCAATTTTAATATTCATTTCAACATCATGTTGGTAAGTAGAAAGGGGAGCCGTTTCACCCGGTTTTAAGCCTTCTTTCAGGAGGTATCGACCGCCAAGTATTTTTTCAAACTCGTCCCATGTTTGATAAGATGCCAGCGAATGATGCAGAAACACCACACCTTTGCCTTCTTCCAATAATTTAATAAAAGCCGCTTTCTGATCAGCTTTGATTTCCTGATACATTTCATAAAAAACCAGCACATCGTATTTTTTGATAAGGGGCGTATCAAAAGCCTGATTGGCAGCCGGTTGCTTCAGTTCCTGAAAGGTAAGATTTGAAAAACTGGAAAACATCTCAAAAAACGGAGCTCTTTCAAAATCATGTCCACCGGTAATAATCAGCACATTCAATTTTTTCGATTTTACGGTTTGTCCATTTAAAGTTGAGGCTGAAAAAAGCATAATCAGCAAAAAAATTGAAAAAAAACAGGTTCGATAATGATTTGCAAATTTCATATTTCCTCCTATAAAAAATAAATGATGAATAGTCTGGTGTTTACAAAGTCGATTAATATCTTTTAGTTTGCCAATAATCTAAAAATATTAATCTATCAGACTGGTGATCATTCATACTCCTCAAATATACGATTCAAAAATTTTTAAAAATACAAGAACTTTTTACTTTTCTCTCTGACCATAAGATTCTTCCAAAACAATCCGAAAACCTGTATATGGCATCGCCGGCTGCTGATATGGCGTTTTCGAATCAAGGGTTGAAACGGCGGAATTTCCCAGAACGCGCCCCTTTCCATCTTTGGCAAGACACCATTCGGCTACATTCCCATCCAGATCAAAAACAAGTATCTCATCACTGACAGGTGGGCGGCTGCCGACTTCCAATAGTAATAAAGCGGATTTTTCCAGCTCGGCAAATTTTGGCTTCAGCGATTCGTATTCATCCGGTGTCAGGTGATAACCGGCCCAGTAAGCGAGCGTATTTTCTTCAATGGAACTGGCGCGAATCCTGGCCAGGATTGGCGTCATCTCGGACTCCCGCAACAGGCGATATTTTTGACCCGTCATTTCCGAAAGCCAGGCACAATAGCCCTGCGCCTGTTCAAAAGTGATTTCATTGGCGGGAAAATTTTCCGAACCGGCCTTTACTAAATAATCTGGCTGAAATTCATGGAATTGGGCACGCGTGATTTCAAAACGTCCAATTTTCAGACTATCCCACCGAACTGTTTCCGGAATCAATTTTCCTTTAAATAAGATGCCATAGCGCCCCAGAACTTTTGAAAAAGTCAGTTTTTTCAGCGCCAATGCCAGGGGTGAACTCTTGTTAAAGGCTTCATTTTCTTCCTCAGATTTTTGAAAGAAATATTTGTCAAGCCACTTAATGTCTTCCTCCATCTTACGGCGCTGGTGCGACAGGCGTCTGAGACCATGTTCGGCACCAGGGAACAGGAGAAATCGGACCGGGGCTTTGCCAATTTGCTGCAAGGCGCGATAATATTCCCATCCCTGGCTCGTTGGCACGCTGGTGTCTTCGGTACCAAAGCAGATAAGCGTCGGCGTGGTGACTTTTTCCACTTTGAACAGGGGTGATTTTTCAATATAATTTTGCAGCTTTTTCCAGGGCGGGCCGCCGAAATAGGCATTATCAAAAGCGGCACCAAATTTACAATTCCCATAATCGCTCGTCCAGTTCACATCGCCAGCGCCGGCTAGACAGACTTTAAAACGATTACTGACCACGGTGGATTGAATGGCCAGAATAGCGCCATTGCTCCAGCCCATAATCCCCAATTGCGCGGCATCAACCAGGCCGCGTTTGATGAGATAATCAATCCCGTTAAAAATATCCGGAATTTCATACTCATAATAATGCCCCTTGATCGATTCCACCCACTTCAGGCCGTAATTCCCGCTGCCATGATAATTGACTTTCAGGATAAAAGTGCCCTTTGAGGCCAGCAAATTCGCGTAATCAGCCCAGTTTTCACCAAACCAATCCACATCGGCTCCGGCGGGTCCCCCATGAATGCTGAGCATCAATGGGTACTTTTTACCTTTTTGAAATAGATGGGGGTAATATAAAATTCCTTCCACCCGTTCACCTTTGCCTCCTTTCCAGGTCAAAATCTCGGATTGGGCCAGGTATTTTTTTCGGAAATTCGGATTTAATTTAATAATTGTCTTCTGATTAATAATTTTGTTACCTTCAAGCTGCCCCAATTTAATTTCTTCGGGATGACTGGCCGTCGAATAGCCAAAAATGACGGTTTTGCCATCTTTCGCAATTTTTCGAATGACGAAATTATCGGCGTCTTTATCATCTAAAAACTGACGTCCCCAGGTTTGATATTGTTTTCGATAAAAAGCGAGTTTGTTCTTCGCCCCGTTTGCCAGCGAAACCAGAATGCCATCGTTCGTTACCTGATAACCAAACATACCAAGCTGTTTTTCCCAGTTCAGGCTTACCGGCCGATATTTTTTGGTCTTTAAATCGAAATAATACAGCGTGGAAACATTGACATAATCATCCACCGGATCACTGGACAGGGGCTGTTCACCGAAAAATCCGGCACCATCCAGTGACCAGATAAAACCGGAAGGTTTCATTTTTTTACCAATAAAAATTTCTTCACGGATATTGTTCGTTAAATTATAAAGAAATTGCTGCGGCGGAATTTTATGGTCATATTCATAATGAGCACTTTGATCCTCATTGGTCACAACCCAGTGGCCATCCGGTGAAATGGCAAATTCGCTTATTTTGCCGGAATTGGAAGTCAATCGCTGTATTTTTTTTGATTTTATATCCAATTTAAAAAGTCGAACTGCCCGGAAATGAGTTTCATCTCCCACGACAATGGTATCGTCTTTTTTCTTTTTAAGCTGCTTTTCGTAAAGCGTTCGGTTTTCACGGGCGGAAAAGATGATATTTTGAGAATTCTGCCAGCTAAACGTGTTGACACCATTTTCGAGTGTGGTTAATTGCACCGGTTCGCCGCCACGGGTATTTAACAGCCAGATTTGGGCCACTTTACTGCTATCCCGTGCTGCCATAAAGGCGATATATTTCCCATCCGGCGACCAGCGGGGAGAATAGCTGCCGGATTTTTCCCGCGTAAGCTGAATTTCGAAACTATCCGTAAGGGAAGATAGCATAATCTGGCTGATATTTTTATCCAATTCCTGCGAGGGGCTTGTTTTTGTCCAGACCAGCCATTTCCCATCGGGACTGATTTCGAAGTTCCCCGCCGATTCCTGATGGAGAACATCATCAATTGTCCAGTTTTTGGGATCAATTGTAGTGGCATCAGCAGTATTCACCCACGATATCACCCAGACCAATATTAAAACGAGGCTAAAAATCGATTTTTTCATACTTTTTCCTGATAAAAAATTAAGAAGATTGGTTGAAATTGCAGGAATTATTATAAAAAGAAATCGGGTATGATGCAACTGTTTTTTGAATAAAAGGCATAAAGCAGGTGGTACAGGAAGATGTTCTGGCGCAATCAATAATTTTTGGAAGAAAGATATGCAATATTTTCAATACTTGACAAAATAAAAAAGCCAGCATTAACTGGTAATGCTGGCTCCCCCCTAAGTGTAACTCAAGAAGCAACGATGACCTTCATGAGCTAAAAATGAAATATTTTATGACCATATTATAGCAGCAAAGTTTTAATCTTGCAGAAAAATATTAATAATTTTTCATCGAATTTTTTCTCATCACCCGGTGATTTTTATATAATTATTACAACTTATGTGCCAGAACAATGGTGTGAGTGGCCTGGGTGATAATCCCCTGGCGTTCGTTCAGGGCTTCCAGAAAGACAATATAAATTCCCATCCGGGCGCGTTGTCGCTGATCATTCATACCATCCCAGATGACTGAACAATTTGCGCCTGAGTCGATGGCATTCAGCAAGGTTCGAATGAGCCGGCCGCGGGCATCATAAATTTTTAAATTCACATGGGCGGTTTCCATTGGCAATTGCCAGGTGATAATGGCTTCATCCTCAAAATTATCCTGATCCGGTGAGAAGGGGTTGGGTTCAATCGAAATTTTAGCCATGGTTGGCATTGCGGAAACAAAAAGGCTGTTTTGCCTTCCCGGTGTCCCCCCTTTTGCGGACACACAGGCGCTCCAGTTGGCGGGATCAGTCGAATTTTGGTCGGGCTGAATCCGCTCCAGCGAAACATAGTCCATTTTCCCCCAGGCTGCCGAATAAAAAACACTATCCATTGGCTGCCCAATGAGATCATAAAGCCAGATTTGATCGGATTCATTATTTAATGCTGGAAAAGAAGGAGAAGTCACCAGCACCGGCGCCGACACTTCGGGCCAATCGTCGAAAAATGAAGAATCTTCAGTGATAATTACATAATTTTGGGGATTTAAGAGCATCGGGTCCGGAAATTCAAGAAATTTTTGCTTCTTATCTGCATTCGAAATCGCCCAATCGGTTAAATCAACTGGTTGATCACCTGGATTATAGAGTTCAATCCATTCATTTTGCCCGGTAAAAGGATTGTACATAATTTCATTGATGATGACGCAGCCTGGAAAATAGCCCACTTTAAATGGCACAATAGCGCGGTTATTTGCTAAATTCAAATCACCGGTGCAAACAATTTCTGTCATAAGCAATTTTCTGCCCGAAGGAGAAGGCGGAAGCCTGGTTTCGATTTGCACAAATTGGCCGGATCCTAACATTTGCTTTATTTTCAGCGCTTTGCAAAAAATTTGAAAATTCGAATCCCCTATTGGATTATGATAAAAATAAAGATCAAAATCTGAAATGGTTAATTTGCCAGTATTAAAAATTTTTAAAGAAGTTCCAATAGAATCCCTGCTAGTAAATACTTCCGGAGTGAGGACAATTGATTCCGGCTTCACCTCCAGATCAATCTCGTTCGGGTCAATACTGTTGATCGCACCCGGCGTCGCACCGGCGTCGGCCCGACAGATTTTCCAGGTATGCCGATCATTGGAATTGAGCTGCCAGAATACACGCTCCACCGATTTTCCCTTCGCGGCTGGCCAGTCCTGTTGATAAAAAAGGCTATCGATTATAAAACCAGCGCCATCTTTTAATCGGATTACATCTTCATCATTATTCAAATCTGGAAAATCATCAGCCACAATTACCGGACATTTTACAAATGAATAAATATCAAAAAACAGCGAATCTTCGGTGATGATACAAAATTTGCCGGGCTCAATTAAATATTCTTGCTGGATAACCATTTGATTTTTAGGAGTAAAATCAGCTATCGACCAGTCCAGCAAATGAATTGACTCGGTTGTGGGATTGTAAAGTTCGACCCATTCGACCTGGGACAGCGTTGGTTGGGCATAATATTCATTCAAGACCAGTGATTTTTCCGGGAAACCGATAAAACAGGCGCTTTGTATGAAATTATTATCCATTTTTTCATCAGCCGGTTCATTTAACCGAAAGGTTGGGAAATGTTTACCGGAAGTGTTGGCAGTCCAATTTATCGAAAAAACAATCGAATCACCCGGCGCTAATTCAATTCCTTCCAGTTCCTGAACCAATTCTTCCGGATCTAAAAGTCGATTCTGGTTCAAATCGTCAAAAAAGAAGAGCGATTGAAAATCTGCTTTTACCACCCCATCATTTTTGACGACCACTTTAATTGTCACAGGTAAATGGACCTTTATCCGAGATGGGTTAATCACGATGTTTGTTAATCCGAAATCAATTCTGGCCGGCCAGCAACTATTCGCCCGCCCGGGTGTTGCCCCCGTCCTGTCGGTTGAACGTAACCAGGATGGCAAATTTCCTTCTGACGCAGAAGCCCAAGTTCGTTCCAACGAAACGCCCTGAACATATCCCATATTGGCCGAATAAGAGAGACTATCGACGATAAATTGAGAAAAATCATAGAGAAAAACCTGATCACCCGAATTATTTAAAGTGGGCCAATTTTTTTGAATGACGATGGTCTGCTTAGCAAGCGATGGATGCTGGTTTAAAAAACCTGAGTTGGCAGTAACTATCAGAAATGAATCGGGCTGAATAAATAGTGAATTGGGCCAAATGCTTATCGCCGCATTTTTTCGGGAATCGGAAATCAGCCAATCCTTCACGTCTACCGCCATCGCACCCGGATTAAAAATTTCTATCCATTCCGCAGCAGCCGCAAATGGATAATACATAATCTCGGTTATCAGTAATGTATTAAATTCGAAGTGAACTTTTAAGAGGTAGATAATTCGATTATTTGATAAATTTTGATCCGCTGAATAGTTTAGATTTAAAACGAATTGATTCAAACCGGCTGAAAAATTCTTTATATAAAACTCTACAAAATAATTTTCGCCGGGCAAAACAATTCCATCAAAATTTTTTCCTTCAATTTTTTCATTTATCGGGCTAATTGAATCGAAATCAATATCATGAAACACAGTAACTTCAAATTTATCAACCCCTTTGACTCCACAATTATAAATCGGAACTACCAGTTTTATCGAATCCGAAGCACCTGGTTTCTCAGGTTGGCACTGAATCGAATCAATTAACGCCAGATCATAATCAAATTTATACACGCTATTTTGGAAACCGGGCGTCCCATTTAGAAGAAGGCAATTCGCCCAATTGTCAGTGGAATTATCGCCATCCAGTGTGATTTTTTCATCAGAATGGCCGGCTTGATTACCCACCGAATACTGGTAACTTGATATCATATTTCCTGATGAATCAAAAATCGAGACGACTTCTGCTGAACTATTTGAAAGGCCACCGCTGCCAAAAGTGCTATTATCGATGGTTAAAATTAAAGCTTCAGGTGGAATCAAATTTTGATAAGTTTTTGAATTGGTAAAATAATCCGGATCCAGGACAATCGCGTATTTTCGGGGTGCCAAAATTATTTTCCCATCGGGAATGGTGACAATTTTATCCCATCCCGTACCATCGCTCATTTGCCAGCCAGTCAAATCGATAGAATCCATATCACTTGTATTAAAAATTTCAACGAACTCATCCGTATTTTCACTGGCGAGGGGATCGAACATGATTTCAGATAAGGTAACCTGCGAAACAAGCTGTGAACTGATGCCGGGCAAGATGAAAAAGCAGCACAGAAAATAAAAAATGTGCTTTCTTTTCATAAATAAATCCTGAATCTCCTTTGTAATTTTGATACTTATATCAATAAAACCATTCAGCAACTAAAATAGTTATCAAATATTAAAAAATTGAAATTATCTTTGCCAGTAAAATTTTTAAAAATTTATTAGTTGATAAGCTGATTTGAAAAAAATATTCTGTTTTTTACTGCCCCGCCGATTTATTTTATTTTTATTGGTACAATCTGTGAAATCTGGGGTAACATTCCCTAAAATTGACCACAAATTATACAGAATTCACAGTTGATATTTTCATGAATGAGCTGCTGTACCGGCAGCTATCATAATTCTGCTTTGTTCGATTTAAAATCGGTATTCTAAAATACCACTTAGAATATCATGCCGAGGCAGCGTTTGTTTCGGCAAGGCTCAGAACAGATTTTGTCAATAAGGATTTTTTTGTCTTCGCAGGGGATTCTTCGTACGGTAAAACTTGCCCCGAGCACTTGTTGGGGAGAACGCGGAATTCAGAATGTAACGAAATTATTTTCTAGATTAGGCCGGAAATGGCTTGCAAGGTATAGATTATATTGCGGCTGATGAGATGGATCAATAAAAACTAACGTGACGACTCAGGTTGATGGGTTCAGGGTTCACCGTTGGAAACCTTCCTTTTTCCCATTCGCCTGATGGCTCTGCCAGTGCAAATATCGTATGAACAGGCTAAATCCCCCGTACACCAAAAATCAACGTCTCCCAGATAATTATTAAATCCAACAAAAACGATTGATTTTCAATATATTGTAAATCGTGTTCCAGGCCTTCATGAATCGGGCGATGACGATCAGGACTAATTTGCCACAAACCGGTGATACCGGGCTTTACACTTAATCGTTGCCGCTGTAATTCATTATAAGTATCCACAATAAATTTCATCTCCGGGCGCGGACCAACCACACTCATATCCCCCAACAACACATTTAAAAATTGTGGCAATTCATCAAGACTGGTTTTTCGTAAAAGCCGGCCAAATGGCGTTATTCTCGGATCATATTTGGTCGTGGGCGTATAAGCATACGGATTCGATTCGGTATACATCGTGCGAAATTTATACATCGTGAATAATTTCCCCTTTTTCCCGACCCGTTGTTGCTTGAAAAGTATCGGCCCTTTTGAATCCATTTTTATCCGAAGTGCAATCATGGCCAGAATTGGTGCCGTGGCGATTAAAACCAAAACTGAAAATACGATATCAAATATCCGCTTGGAAAGGTTACGGCTAATTCGTTCTTTACGTTCTTTAATGGAATATAGCGGGATACCATTCAGGGAATCCATCTCGATTTCCTGTAATTTCACGCTGCTCATACTGGGAACAAACCGATATTTGGGAAGCGAACCATTGCAGCTATCAATAATATGCGAAATCCGTTCTGATGGCGCCGAGGGCATGGTGATAAACATTTCATCCACTTCATATTTTGAAGCCAGATCTTTTACATTTTCCAGACGCCCTAAAATCTTCGGACCATTTCCATTACCGGAATTTGGTGGGTTATCCTGAAACTTATGATCATCCACAAATCCAACCACTTTATAACCCAATTTCGGTACACTGTCCAGATGTTTCACCAATCGATTTCCGGTTTCACCAGCGCCATATACCAAAATCCGCTTGGTGCCAATCTCTTTTTTAATAAAAAAGCGATGTAACTGATGAACAAAAATTCTTTCCAGTCCCAGACCACCGGGCAGAATGAACAACGCATAAATCGATTGTAATCGTGAAAGATAAACCCGAGGGAAAAAGAATGAAATAATAATCAAAATACCATACGCCAAAAAGCAACCGCGCAAAATAGCACGTAATTCTTTAACATTAACAATACTGATTTCTCGCTGATAGGCACCGGTCATCTTTAAAATGGCCACAAAAAGCAAACCTAACGCCAGAAAAACCTCTATTGGTAAAATTTTTGGATTTAAATTATGACGAATACCATCTGAATGAAGCCATAACCAGTAGCTGAAAAATAAGATGCCAATAATCACCAGATAGTCGAATCCCACTTGTAACCCGAACATAAGATGATCATAGTGATGTTTTAACCATTTTTTCATAGGCTTTAAGAATTCCCCTTACAATTATCATCCTGATAACCACTAAAATAACAATCCATTGACTAAAAATATATAAATTGTGATGCGTCATCCATGATAATATACCACCATGAATTGATCACCCAAAATCAAATCACCTTGTAGCGCCGAACCTTACTCAATTGACCGAGAATATGCAGCACAAATAAGGGATTTTCAATCAAATAGCGCTTCCAGAGACGACGGGGTTCCTGAAATAACCGAAAAACCCACTCCAGCCCACTCTGCTGCATCCAGTGTGGCGCCTGTTTGACCATCCCTGAATGAAAATTAAACGCCGCCCCGACGCCAATCATCACCATTGCGCCAAGTTTTCCCAGATGTTCGGACATCCATAAATCCTGTTTCGGTGAAGACAGCCCGACCCAGATGATGTCTGGTTTCGCCGCATTGATGCGCTGAATGATTTCCAGATCCTCTTCCGGGGTCAATTGACGAAAAGGGGGTGAATAGGTCCCCGCAATCTTCAAGTCAGGAAATTTTTCCTGTAATTTACTCGCCAGTATTTCGCCAACGCCGTCATCACCGCCATAAAAATAATTCGAATACCCTTTTTGCGCCGCCATCCGGCAGGTTTCCAGCATCAAATCCGGGCCATAAACCCGTTCGGTTTGATAGCCAAATAACCGGCCCAGCCAGACCAATGGCATCCCATCCGGCGTCACCAATCCCGCGCGATTCAGGACCCGCCGCACGCGCTTCGATTTATGCCCCGCCATAATGGTACTCACCGCAGCGACACTGATATAATTTTGCTTTCGTTGCTGAATCCATTGTTCAATTGCGGTAACGGCGCCAGGAATATTAAACATATTCACTTTTACGCCTAAAATATTTGCCGTCGCAAAATCCATAATTAAGACCTCTCCCAACACTCAGGTAAGTTTCCGGAAGAATTCAATCCAGAGGTATCATATTCGGCTGGTGTTAATCTTCCATGATTCAAAATTCCACTCTTCATATTTTAATTTATCAAAAAATATGCCATCAACTAAACTGTTAAAATTATTTATGTATCAATACGAAAATATCTTTTTTCCGGTCAACCGCTACTTTTCCGTTTCAAACCAAATTCAAAAGCAGAAAACATGCTGTTTTTATGAAAGTTATAAACGCCTCAAAACCAGACCCAAATATCCGTCGCCGCCATTTGTTAAAGAGAAAAATCGACTCTTCCCTGAAACGCCAGGTACTCCCGGCTCATTTTCCCCCTGCTGGCATTACCCGAAATCAGCCCAAATGGTCGATTTTCTCCGGAGGCGTTTAAAACAACCTGTTACAATACAGAAAAAAATTACCGCTCGGGCAAATTAATCGATAAATATTACAAAATGTAAAATTTTCTGCCCAAAATTCTGAACCATTTTACAAAAGTGTTATTGAATGAAACAATTTAGAATAGATTAAATTCTGAAAGGTAATTCAGACAGGAATTGAAATTCAGCGGGAATGGATCTGAGGCTTATTTGAAGAGAAAAGGAAGTGTTTATTTTAAAATACTTCGATTCGAATTCATAAATTGAAGCGCCTGATAAAAATGGTTTGCTATAATTTTTTGTTCAGGACGGTTGGCCAAATCAAAAACGAGCGCATCGAAAAGGTATAAACTGAAAAAATCGTGTAAAAATTCCACAGGTATCCTGAGAAATTGCATGTAAAGCTCTATCATTTTACGATTTATGCTGCCATGTAAAAATTTCTGACGAATAATGACCTCAACCGGCATTTTTTTAATCTGACGCTGTCCCTGAAAAACAAAATGAAACAGGTCAAAAAGCGGAGGATAATCAACTCGTGCAAACTCCCAATCAAAAACCGTCAATTCCTGCCCATATTGCCGGATATTATACGGCGTAAAATCTCCATGATGAACGCCAAAAGGCAGCTCCAATTTTTCAAGCCGTTTTAAAGCTTTAACCATATTACCGACAATTGAAGAATTCAGCTCTTTGTGTGAAGAACGTAATTTTTGCAGATCATGAGAAAGACGTTCCATGAATGAGGAGTTCTCAAATCGCTCTTTTCGGCCGGTCATTTCAATGAGTTCCAATAAAAACAGCACCATCTTTTCATTTAAATCCAGCCCAACAAATCTGGCGCGCAAATCCAGCGGCTCCTGCACCATCACCTGAAAATTCTGCCATTCCCCCCAATAAAGAGTATTGGGCACTTTTCCATTCACAAACTTCAGTGATTTTAATTTTTCACCAATTTCATATTCATTTTTCATGAAAGCCTGATTTGAAGGATTATCGGCAATTTTCAGATAACCCAACACCTGACCATTCGAACGCATGAGCTGCAGGGTCAACTTTTGATTTTTTCCCGAAGAACCAACATAACCGCTACACCAGAGCTTATCCTTCAATTTCATCTCCTGCTGAACTTTTTGCAATAGATTGGCTAATTCAGGTGTCGAAAAAATTGTCTTTTGACTCATATTTTTGGCAATCAGATACCCTTGCTGTAAACTCAGCTTAATTAACTGATTTTTAAAAGCCGCGGTATTATGAATGCGAAAGCCCGAACGATACAGCCGACCCGTCACCGTCGGGATAAGCAATCGTGGCGTTTCAATTGAAGGAATTGCAAAAAAAGGAATGGAATTGGTGTTTTTATTATTTGAGAAGAAAAATGGCAATAAACCATTTTGATCCGATTTTTTCTGATGCGGTTTCATTCGTCCCTGAATTTTTTTTAAAATTTTATAGAAAGAAATGAAAGAGTTAACTCAAAAAAGCATGTTCCTGTCAATCCAGAATATCCTGTTATCCTGTCATATTTATCGCGATATGAACAGGCAAACATCCTGAACGATCATACAAATTTTGTAACCGTTCACAGGGTGGCGCGAATCTGTCATTCCCGCATGTTTTTGGCGGGAATCCAAACTTTTTTAGAAATGGATGCCCGATAAAAGCATTCGGGCATCACAGAAGTTACTATTTTAGCATACCAGTGAACGGATACCAAATTTTACCGATCAATTAACCTTTATTTGTGAACTTAAATCAGCAATCATCGCCGTGGAAACCTCGCCAGCAATTTTTGCCGTTCGATACGCATTTGGGTTGCTGAAAAATCATGGATTGAATCCGGATTTTCCTTAAGCCACAAATTATGGACATCGTCTAAAAAAATGAGAAACTTTTTTAATCCATCCGGATCATTTCGTTCTTCTTCCTGACGCTGCTGTTCCAGCTCACCCAATAATTGCATACGCTTCATCCAGGCGGCATACTCTTCGGCAGAAAGTATCATCTTTTTAATTTTGTCCATTTAATTAAGGTTATATTTTTTAATCTAAAATATAGCAAAAAATGACCATTAAAACAAGAACTTTTTTAACAAAGTCTCTTGGTGATTAGCCCAAAAATCTTCACCTAATTTGGCTTTGTTTTGGAAAAATTGCCTTCTGAAAATTTTTTGAAAATCAATATAAATCCATATTTTACAATACTTTATTAAACAAAAAAAATAACTATGCACAAGACGAAAAGCGGACAGGATAACAGGATTTACAGGATTAAAATTTAATGAATTTAATCAATCTTTTCCTTTACGGATTCTTTGCGCCTTTGTGTCTTTGCGTGATAATTTATTCCGGATACACCTGTTTCGGCTTGCCTGATAAGACAACGTTAAGTTGAAAAAAAATGATAAAACTTATTTAACGCAGCGGTCGCAGCGAAGAAAATTGACCGCAGATGACACCGATTTCACAGATTGACTTTGAACATCTGTCTTTAATTATTTTGACGCCAATAATTTTGACATTAAATTTTTGCTTTGAATCACTCGGAAAGAATAAATGTCAAAATGATTATCGTCAAAATTATTAAAACAAAAACATTCGTTAAGCGTTTTGTCAAAAATTTTTATCGGTGAAATCTGCGAAATCTGTGGTGGAGACAAGATTATGCAATTTATTTTAAAATTTCAGGATGTTAACTTAACGTTGTCGTATTAATCATCTCTCACGATTTAACCTGGATATAATGCGGTCTTTAAACCTTGTTTTCAGTTTTTAAACCTTGATAGCCTGGATAACCACCTGAACATCAACCTTATTACCTTCTTAAATGCAATATTTGATTATTTCATCAAATTTTAATAAGGTAATAAGGTTGATGCTGGGGAGGATGTCCGGGCTACTGAGGTAGGAAATGCGAAAATTAGGTTTTTTTAAAGATTATTTTTAGTCGCAGCGAAGAAAATTGACCGCAGATGACACCGATTTCACAGATTGACTTTGAACATCTGTCTTTAATTATTTTGACGCCAATAATTTTGACATTAAATTTTTGCTTTGAATCACTCGGAAAGAATAAATGTCAAAATGATTATCGTCAAAATTATTAAAACAAAAACATTCGTTAAGCGTTTTGTCAAAAATTTTTATCGGTGAAATCTGCGAAATCTGTGGTGGAGACAAGATTATGCTGCTATCCAAATCCCAGATTTAAAATTGATCTCTGATTTGAGGGGACAAATCTTTTCTCTCCTTCATAAAGTCAGCGGATGGCAAGGCTGTCTCTTCAAAAAATTCACGCCAACTTTTTACTTTTTTGAAAGAAAGGATAATTTCATTACCCTCCACACGAAGTTCGAAATCTTTGTTTATTAATCCGATTTCTTTTGGCAACCGAATCGATAAACAATCTCCCTTCCTGGATAAGATAGCTATTTGATCATCCATTTGAGTTCACCTGTTATGCTAATTCACCAATCGCGACTTTTTCAAGCTGCCTGTAAAGATCGAAGATCATCGTCTATTTCCTTGATTTCCTGTTCTATGTTTTGAATTTCTATCAAATCTTCCCAGGCTGGATGTTCCGGTACAAAGCCTTCGCCAATTTTATTTTCCAGTTCGCTGATTGAGGTTGAACTATATCGGGACAGAATTTCAAATCGCTCAATCTGCAGGCTTCTTTTTCTATCTTTCAGCAGCAGACCAGAACTTAATTTAACAAAACTCGCAGGCGACATGGCATATTTTTTAGAAAATTTTTCGATTACTTCAGTGGTTTCCATCATTTTTTCCTGCCGGAATCCGGCTTTGAATTTGTTTACCTGTCCGGTTTAAGTAGTTCTAAAAATCGTAATGTTGCGTATTTATACTAAAGCTATAGTTGTCTTCGGTTTTTTTTGCCCTCACCCCAACCCTCTCCCGGGGGGAGAGGGCGTAGCTATTCCCTCTCCCTCTGGGAGAGGGTTAGGGTGAGGGCTTTAGGATGACTATGATAATATTCAAAAACCATTTCGGCTTGAGCATATCATAACAAGGCGCCTGAATTCAGGCATTCCTTATAAGTATAAATATATCATATTCATATCACTTTTTCAAGAAAAAAATGTGCTTTTCCTCTTGTTTTGCTTATTCTCAATCATTTCTATCAGCATTTTACAATTCCGTTCCGTCGGATATTTCAACTCATATTCCCACCGGCCGGCTTAATCCATTTCCAGAGGATTTCTTCTGATGAATATTGAATGTATACACAAATTCAATATCAGGCAACCGCTTTATTCTGAAGAGCAGTTACCACTTCAAAATTCACCGAAGAGAGTTCATCCGGCTTTAAAAAATGGGAAACATCCAGAATTTCAATTCCGATGACATTTCCGTTTTGATCCATATCGAGAATAAAGCCATCTTTAATCTCATCACTCTCATAATAAGGTGCTTCCCGGAATCGGATATACAGCGCATCCGACTTTTCGTCATAGCGAATTTTCATGGATCAATCCCTCCAGTATTTATCAATTTTTGTCGTTAAATAAGCAGTTATGACCTCTAATCGAGTACCATAATCTTCAAAAATGACCCTCAAAAGAAAATTTTGATTATCTATTTTAAACACACGGTGTGCTATTTTTCGATTGCTCTTCACTTCGAGTATTTGCTGCGGTTCAAGCAATATTTTTTCAATCAATTGAATAGAAATCTTTCTTTCAACAAGCTGATTTTTCGCGTGTTCTGAGTAAATAATCCTTTTGATAGAAGTCAAATTCCATACCCCTCAGATTGCTTTTTTTTAAACAAGCAGTATTTTTTATCCTGCTTAATATATAATAAATACAACTCAATTGCAAGGTATAAATAAAGCGGTGATGAAATTACTAAAACAAATCAGGCTTTCTCTTAAAATACACTCGATCGCTTCCCCTCAACCGCTTTTTGATAAATCCCCATCAACATCTCATAATTCCGTTCTGCCGTGTACTTTTCCTCATACTCCCGCCGGGCATTTTTTCCCATTTCAGCCATCTCAGCCGGATGCGCCCAGGCCCAATTTATTTTGGCGGCGAGGTCTTGGGGGTCGCCTGGCGTGAAGTGAAGGCCGGTATAATTATTTATAATTTTCTCTTCGATTGCACCTAAACGAGAGCCAATAACAGGTACCCCGCAAGCTAAGGATTCAATAATTGTTAAAGGAAATCCTTCGTACCATTCAGACGGAAATACAAGAAAACGCGAGTTCTTAATCAACGAATATATTTGTGATTTTGGTTGAAATCCCAAAATTTCAACATTTTTTAAGTTATTGGTACTCACAAAATCGACAATTTGTTGTAACAAAGGACCAGTACCCGCTATTTTTAAGGTAATATTTTTAATTAGCAGCCAGGCTTTCAATAAATTTATTACACCTTTTTCATTGCTTAATCTTCCGACAAAAAGCACATAATCACCTTTCGAAGTCCGCTCGCCGGGATCAGGAGTAATAAAATTGGGCTTTATAGCTAACTTAGCCGCAGGAAGTCCATTTTCAAGAAATTTCTTTTTAGAAAATTCTGTTAATGTGATAAAGCAATCTACCTTTTTTTCCCATGTTTTAACTAATTTATGATAAGCTATCATCGCCGCTACGACACCACTTTGGAGCTGAGAATTTCGATAACAGCCATATTTCACACCATGCCAGGGAATTTTTTTCCCGGAACATTCTTCACAAATAGAATTCTCCCGATAAAACAATGCGCCTGTACATGCTAATCGAAAATTATGCAGCGTTTGAATAACGGGTATCCTCTTCTCTAGACAAACATCATAAATAGCCGGAGAGATAAGCGGAAAAGTATTGTGGACGTGAACTATATCCGGTTTAAAATCTTCAATCTGACTGGAAAATTCTGCTTGAATGGTCCGATTATAAATTGTATTTTGGATAAATTTTACTTTTTGAAAAAAATTGTAAGCTAAAATTTCTTTATTATCTTTCGTAAATAGCAATATTTCATGGCCATGCTGCTTCAGCAATGCCGATTCGGATTGAAGGACACTGTCTTCACCGCCTGTATATTGGTAAAAATTATGTACGATTATTATTTTCAAGACTTCGTTAATATTTCCTGATATATTTGATTAAAAAAGTCAGCTTTCTTCTCCCAATTAAAATGGTCAATCACCCTTTGACGTCCGGCTTCACCCATTTTCCAGCATAATTCAGGATCTGCAGCTAATTTAAACATAGCGTCAGCCATGTCGTTAATAACCTGCTCAGGGCTCTTTGCCGGAATCTTTATTCCAGTATCTTCGGTGACTTGAAGCGCAGGACCACCAAGGTCAAGACAAATAACCGGTAACCTTGCAGTCATTGCTTCAATACTCGCGAATCCCCCAGAATCATGCAATCCTGATTGGATAAAAACATCACATTTACTATAACTATCAAAAACTTCTTTACGAGGAATTCCACCTTTCAAAAATATTTGATTTTCAAGTTTATAAACTCTAATCAGTTTTTTTAATTTTTCTTTTTCCGGCCCTTTTCCAATTATCCAATATTCCCCATGTTTGGATTTATCAAAAAACTTTTTAAAAGCAGTAATACTTAAATGAAAACCTTTCAAATGAAAGAGATTACCGACACTTAAAAAACGAAAAGTTTTATGGTTTAAATGTTTAATATCCAGTTCGAAAATTTCCTGTTTAGATAAAGCTACTTGAGAGCAGAGACGGATATTTGGCGTCTTTAAATTTTTCAATCGATTTGCAGTTTCTTCGGTTGTTGCCAAAGTAACCGATGCCTTTTTTGCTAATTTACGAACAGCATAGTCATGCTCCAATAAGTATTGTACTAAACGCCGCATTCTTTCATGAAATCGACCACTAAAATCCATAGATTTTACAAATGTCTGTGGAGTTGTTTCTCCACCGCCAATTGGACCCCATATAAAGGGTATCCTTAATCGCCATAGAAAACTGGGGAGCCAGTACATCACAAAAGTAATGTGATGAACCAGATCAAATTTAATTTGTTTAGATAATCTTTTTGCCAGAATGCTGATTCCAATTTGCCATAAATAATAATAAAGGTGTATTCCCCGATTTCCTTTTTTCCAAAATTTTAACCATTTAGGTAAATCATAAAATATCCAGGTAACATTTTCAAGTGAATGTTTTTTTAATTTGTCCTCAATTGCTTTTTGATTATTGGCTCGAGTAATTACCCAAAGTTGATGATATTGACTAATCTGCTTGACAAAATTCCAACCAACGCCAGGTTCGGATCCTTTATTGGGCTCACAAGCATAAGCAGATATTAAAATTTTTAGTCTGTTATTTTCTTTCAAAATAAATACCAATTAAGAAAAAAAATTGGATTGCTTAACAATTATAATTTTATTTGGTAAAAAAAGCATGATTAGTTTTCATCGATATAAACTGATTAATTATTTCATTAATAACTTTTTTCCCGACAATATCAGAAGATGTATCATTATTTATTACACAGTTAACTTTACCACTTTTTTTAAGTTCCCACCATGTGTCCAACTGTGTATGAATTTCTTCCAAACTTAATTCCTGTTTCCGTAAATAAATTTGTTTTGGATCATCGTTAAGTAAAACGACTAAATTCGGCAAATGCATAAACTTTAAAAGGAATTTAAATAGTCGCGGTGAACTGATTCCAAAGCGTAAGGGATCGACAAGTAAATCTAATGCACATCGATCATAAATAATCAGATTTAGTCGTGAAGAAGCGCGTCTTTCAACAAACCAACCCAAGAAATAATCTAAAAAATAATATAGTTGACGTATTATCTGAAATCTACCCGGCGAACGCCGCGGAATTGTTGACTTTCTATTTAAATTTTCATTGGTTGGGTTATATGTTGAGAGGGGAGGAAGTATCCCCGGACGCCAGTGCTTAATAATTATATGAGGGAAGGGAGACACATCCTTGAGGTTGGTTTTTAAATAGTCAATTATTGTGGATTTTCCGACTCCATCCGGTCCAACCAGTGCAATAATTGGCGCGCAAGGTTTACCTAATAATTGATTAAATTCATTAATAAACCAGTCATATACTGTTTTAGCGCCAAGTAAAAGTTGTTGTTTAAAAAGGCCCTGCAACAGCAATCTAATCTTAATTTTAGTTTTTAACTGAGAAATATCATTAAAATCTGAACTCTCTAAAGCAGTTAAAAATTTACTTGTAAGTCTTTGTCCTAAAAATTTTGGTAATTCTTTTGAAACAATTTTTTGTTCTTCTATACTTAATTTTAATTCATTTTTTTTTATTAGCTTACTAAAATCATTACCTAAGATTTGAATAAATATTCTTTTAATAAAGCTAGTCCATGGATTAATTTTAAATGTTTCCACATAAGATATATAGTTATTTATTGGTGCAAGTTTCGTCAATCCCCATGTTTGGGTTGAAAAAAAGTCTATTTCCAAATATAATATATTATTATCAATATACTTAAAAGCAAAAAGCCAATATGCCCAGGGCTTTTGGTGAACCATAATTTTCCAACCATTGGCAATTAATTGATTCTTTGTCAGGTTCAGAATTGTAACAATTTGGTTCTCTGGGACAATAACATCGATATCTCGACCAAGGGATTCCGGATATTTTTCAATACCATGAACTACACGATAATCAATTTTAACACTATTCCACTCTATTGAAATTTTTTCGAGAATATCAATACATTCTTTCGTCAGTCTCATAATATGATATTTTAGTTCTTTTAAAAATGAAAATTAAAAAATTTCGTACCTATTTGTTTAAAAATATAAAATGGTTGAAGCGAGAAAGCCATTAACAAATTGACAACGCTTCTAAATAATTGCTTTAAACTATAATAATGAACAGCTTTTTTATATAATATTTTGGCATAAACTTTTCGTTTTGAATTGATTCTAACAAATAATGGTTTTGCCTTATCATAATCGATAAATTCCTGAAGTGATAGTTCTTGTTCACCCATTCTTCGCCGTTTCATATTTTCTTTAACCCAGGATGTCATTAAATTGGCTTTTTTTGAACTATTAATTGATACAGAAGAACCATGCAACCTATATTTCATTAAATATTCCTGTTGTACTAAAATGACATGCCCTTTTTCTGAAATACGATTCCACAAGTCAATATCATCAGCCGGCCAATATTGACCTCGATATCCTCCCACGGATTTTACCACACTTTTTTTCATCATAACACCAGGATGATGTAACCCAATTATTCTATTTGATGTTAAATAGCTTTCAAAATCTTTTATGGTTCTCAAATCACTTGAATTTTTACCTATAATTTTCTCAAAACGATCAATATAATACACCAGGCAACTTAAAACTGCTACTTCAGGATTATTTTGAATAAATTGAAGTTGTCGTTCAATTCTATTAGGCATCATTATATCATCAGCATCCATACGTGCTATAAGCTCGCTTTTAGCTACTTCAAGAGCTTTATTTAAAGAATTTCCCATTCCCATATTCTCATGAGAAATTATTTTTATACGTCTATCTAACGCGGAATAAGAGTTTATTATTGATAAAGTGTTATCACGGGAACCATCATTAACAATTATAAATTCAAAATTTTGATGTGTTTGATGAAGTACACTTTCGATTGCGCTGGCGATAAACTGTTCAGCATTAAATGCTGGCATTAAGATCGAAACATTCATCAATTAAATACCTTATAAATTAGATAAATAAATATTTTTTTAAAATAATATTCAAATTTAATAAAGACATGTAAAAACTTATATAAAAGACAGCTTTCGTTTTGAACGTAAGGGGGATAAAATTTTTGAGATAGATATATTTCCTTAATATGACGCTCAGGGCGTTTACCTGTCACGATTTGTAAACCAGTTTTATTGTTTGAAATACGAAATTCAGATAATATTCTGTTAATTAGCTTACTTCTAATTAACTTACCATAACGGAGAAACCAAACAACGTCCATGATATAATGAAATTCTATGTCTAAAGGGTTTTTTTGTAATGCTTCTTTTCTAAAAATTGTGCCCGTACTCGGTGGGATATAAAGTCGAAATGAAGTCAATCGATATGAATAGGAAATCTGATATACTGTTCTAATTTTCTGATTATTAGAATCGATAAAATTTGTATGTCCATAAAACATATCATAATTATGATACTTCTTAATATGTTTAATATATACATTTATCGAGTTATCAGCTAGTCTATCATCGGAATTTAGCCATAAAATCCAATCGCCAGATGATAATTTAAATCCTTTATTGAGGGCATCACTTTGCCCTTTATCTGGTTCGGAAATCCATTTTAAATGGGGATATTTTTTTAAAATCTCAATTGTTCCATCGGTTGAACCTCCATCAATAATTATGTGCTCAAAATTGGGATAATTTTGTTTCAAGACGCTCTCAATGGCATCCCGAATAAACTGAGCACTATTGAAAGATGGTGTAACGATAGAAATTTTAGGTAAATCTGAATCCATTTTATCCTTTAGCTGAAATGATAAAATAAAACATTGAATTTGATGGTCAAAATTTTTTAGTATAACTAAATTCGGGGAAGAAATTATATGAGCAACAACGCAAGTCTGGTAAGAATTATTTAATGTAATTGGTACTGCTCTATTATATTCTTTGTATTTTATGTTTCATTATTTCTTTATACAAGTAAATATATTTTTCTGCAACAACTTGCATAGAAAAAGCTTTCTCTGCTTTCTCCCGTGCGGATAAACACAACAGAGAATCACTTTCTGTCTCATAAATCGATTCAAAATTCGATTCCATCAATTTGATTCCTGCTGGATTATTTTTAAAAACCCATTCAATGCCACTTTTGAAATCCTTAATATCAAATGGCTTGGCTAAATATCCATTTTTTTTATGGTCAATAATGTCAGGAATACCACCTATTGAGAAAGTCACAACAGGAATTCCGCATGCGGTAGCTTCTACACAAGTATTGGGGAGGTTATCTTGTCTCGAAGGACAAACAAAGACGTCAACCAAATTATATAATTCTGCCAACTCTTGTTCTTCGGAAAAGCTGCCAAGTGGATGAACTTCAATTTCCGGATTAGAAGCTGATGTTTTGAAAGTTTTGCTGCCGAAAACAGCTAATACATATTCGTCTTTATTTTGCAATAAGTTTAGAGCTGATTCCAGTAAATCACCACCTTTTCTGGTGTCGTATGGACTAAAAGCACCGAACAAAATTACTTTTTTATCAATAGCGATTCCATATTTCTTCCGAAGATTTTGTTTGTTCTTTAAAGGTTTAAACACATCCAAATCCAGACAATTAGGGATGACCGTTATTGGATAGTTCTTAAAAAGCACGCTATTTCGGACACAATCAGCCAGCCATTTGCTCGGAGTGACAATTTGAAGATTTAGGTCCTTCCATGCTTTCTGTTTTTGCCGAAAAATAAATTGTGAAAGGTCAATTTTATCCGGAGTAATTTGGCCAGTATATCCATCGATGTATCGTGAATCCAAAGTATAATGCTCACTTCCACAGAACGGCCACATGTCATGAAATGTCCATACAATCGGTTTCTTGATTTTGGCGATTTGGCCAATTGAAAGCATTTGGGCATTAATCCAGTGCAAATGGATAATATCTGCATCTGATTGATTTAACAGGCTGAGCACCCGCGTCGGAAAAATATTGAGAGATTGTCCTTTAAATAAATTACTCAGGATTATGTTTTGTAAGCCATTTAATTTCCGTTCAAACCAGGAAATCCCGGCAAGCGTCTTATTAAAAGGTTCTAGGTAGTAAAATTTTGAGTCAATTCCGGCGCGCTGCAAGGCCTTATTAATTCGATTGGCTGCAATACCGGCTCCACCAAATTTAGAATAACTTACATGTAGCACTTTTATTGTTTTATTCACGAAAATATATCTTTTAATTTATAAGTTCAGATTATCATTTTTCATGTAATAATATTCTCTTACAGCGCATTATTCTTTATCCAGAGAAATGCGGCAAAAAGGAAGACAGGTATAGGTATTCATGGTTCTATATAAAATACGCAAAAACACCTCTAAGCTTAATAAAATCAATATATAATTTCCCCATTGGTTTTCTAATCTTCGTTGGTATAAATGCTCTACCATATTTAGCTATCAAGCAGAATACAGCTTTGCTTGAGTTAATCCAGAACCTTTTAATTAAGGACATATTTCCATATTCAGCCATTAAAGTACTTCTCACCTGCCATTCTTCCTTGATTGATTTCCAAATATTTTTAGAACGAGTGCTAAATCTGTTTTTTTTCTGATTAAAAAGACACAAAGGTTCGTCTAGTAAAACAACGCCACCTTCTTTTGAAGCCCTCATGAATAATCGCCAATCCGATGTCCAGGGATATTCAATATCAAAAGGTAATGCTTTTACCAGCGCTTTACGATTAAACAGGAGTGCAGAAAGCGGCCCGGCGATATTTCCTCTATTTATATTTATTTCTAAATAGTTGCTTTGGTCAAATACTTTTTTGCCAATAACAGGTTTAACCGCAGCCCTTTTTTCGGGAAATTGTACAATATAACCACTCCCGGCGAATGCAACGTTTTGATTTTCATCAAAAACTGAAAGTAAATTTTTAAAATAATTTGGTAATAAACAATCCCCAACAAGCAAAGGTTTTACTAATCTTGCACTTCCCTGATTAAACGCCCAATTCCAATGTTCAATCCTATCCATAAAATTTTGTGGCGTGATAATCGATACGTTCCAGCCACTTTCTCTTAATTTTTGTACTTCCAATAGCCAGGGGCGTCCATCTGTCGAATGGTTGTCGCTTATAATCACATTTATATTATCTGATGAAACCAATTTTCCTATTGATCTTAAAGACTCTGAAAAAGATTCACCACCATTATATACCGGACAAATTATGTCTACCATTTCCAAACCATTCTTTAATTTTGATTTAAAAACTTAACCGTTTCTTCAAGATCCGCCGGTGTACCAAAACAATATAACCTGGTAATTTGATAATTTTTTACCTTCCCGTTCGCTTTAATCAAATCATTATACAACGGTGCAATGTAAAATTCATTTGATTCGATCAGTCCAGCTTTGATTCGTGATTGAGCAAGCTTAACAAATGTGCTGCCAGAACCAAAATAATAGGTGCCGGTAGATGCCCATTGTGAAATAGGTTGCTTCTCCCGGACTTCAATGACTCTTCCATTGGCATCTTCTTTTGAATAACTCCAGCGCGATTCAGACGATTGAAACACCAGTAATGCACCATCAAGGTTATTAGTTTTCAAATCAACAACCCAATCAGATTTAATTTCAAAGGCTGTATCGGCATTATGTATTAATATTGGACTGTCATTATTAATAAATTCCGTTGCAGCGAGAACTGTTTCTGACTGTCCTCGCGTTACCCGGGGTACAGATAAAATAATTGGATTATATTTTACATAACGTTTCAAAATATCCGCCTTCAAAATAGGAAATTCCGGCTGGGATTCAAGCAGAATAAATATCAGGTTTTTTGCATATTCCAGCGGAAGACTTTCAGTTGCCCAGGCGTACATTGGTTTTTCAAAAATAGGTATTAATGGTTTCGGTAGCTGGTATTTTGTATTCGTAAACCGGCTACCTAAACCAGCCATCGGCATTACAATGTTCATGCATAATTCCTTTATAGTTTTAACAATAAAGTTTACTAAAAAGTAAATATAACGAATTCCTTATCATTTTCTCAGGATTAACATTTGAAAATTTTCTGGTCTTGATAATTTTAATAATTCTGGAAATGCCAGAAAAGAGTATTTTTTAATTTCGCACATTTCTGTCATATACTTACTAAGATTAAAATCTCTATTTATTTGATAATCTACATATTGAGTATGGATTTGATGGTTGGGAGTGTTTATTTTATATTTCATTCCGATACGTCCAGGTAAGCAATAAAGAAACCTTTTCATCAATGATTCTTTTACCCAGCCATTATATCCAAATAATACCTGTAACTTACCATCTATTTTTTCGATAACAGATCGGCTGCGATTTGGTATCTCTTCATGTAAGGCAATATAAATCCCACCCGGTTTAAGCAATTGACGAATCTGACTCAATGCTTCTTCGATGCTTGGAAGGTGATGTAAAAAAGAAAAAGAAAAAATTACATCAAATTTCATGGTTGAAGTCGTTGCATACGCCTCTAAGGAGGAACAAAAATATTTACAGTTATCACGCTTAATTTTATTTTTTGCTTTTTTTATCATATTGGGACTAATATCCACGCCTGTATATGTTCTGCAATCTTTGCTAAGAACGAGATCTGTATAGGTCCCTGTGCCGCATCCTAACTCAAGTACGTCAACCATTGTTAACGATTTTTTATATTTTTCAAGAAAATTTGAAAGCAGTGACCAATAGTAATCTCGTGTTCTTTTGCGAAAAATATAAGGCACTGCGCGATCGTGGTTTGCAGCATAAATATCATGTACTTTTGCATTATCAGCATATACGATTTCCTTAACAGGATTTATCATACTTTTCAACTTTTTTACCTTTTGTTAGTATTTTATTTTAAATTAACTTAATAAAATTTAATGACAAATACAAATAAAAAATATAATTTTTAAAAAGATGATATGATTTTTTTATATTTTTTATATTATCTTTAATTTTTATTATTATTAATTAATTTTTTTTATTTTAATATCACTTTATTCTATATTTCTATTTACTTCTGCCTGAAAAAAGCCATGGCATCGTCTGCGTTTCCAATTTGTAAGTATTTTAAAATATTGTTAAATGAATGCCCCATTGCCTTATGCGAAAATTTATCTATGTGTAGGAGAGATTGTTTTTGGATCTTTGGCAGGTCTGGATGGTTAACCGCTTGCTGTAATGCTGTTTTTATCTCTGTAGTATTGTTCATACTATGCAGAAAACAATTCTCGCCATTTATAAATCCAAAGTCATTATAACAGGGATGCGCTTTTGCCAGCATAACTGCACCACAGGCACATCCCTCATAAGTTCTTGCTGGTGGAAATCCCATAACAGATTCATCATTGATGAATAATGTAAATTTATTTAATTCGTCAGGTGAATTATAAGTAAGATTAACTCTTTCTCCTGAGCCAGGTAAATAGCTTTTCACCCACGGATCAAGTTCCTTAATGTTCTCGCGTATCATTTGTCGCAACGGATGAGCCCAAATAAATCCTTTATATGCCTGCACATATTTAGCGATAACATCGGTATTTTCAAATGATGGACTTACTAAATTTACTGCACCCATAATAGAACATTTATTCGTCCGTTGATCAAAAGGGATCTGAGATTTAAAACGCTGTGAATAACCAAATGGCCAGGGAATCACTCTATTTACAAAAGATGGGTAAACATCCCTGAACATACGACAATATTGGTCGTGCCGAGCATATCCGAGGAGGTAGTCGACTTTCCCTTTTGTCAATATATCATTAGCGATCTCAGGTCTGTACACGTAGTCCATCAAATGATAGACTTTTAAACCTGAAAAATGTACAGGTATTTTAACGTCAATACTTTTGTTTGATCCAGCAAAGCATATCCAGGCATCAAAATTGTTAAGACTTTTTTCACTAAAAACATATTGCCAACCGAATAGAGGAAGTTGCTTTTTTATAAGAAACTTTGTCCAATTAAGCATCTCTGAGGTTGACGACAATTGAATCGTCGGACGATACGCTTTTAAAAACTCCACAATATAGTCATGTATGCCAGCAGTTCTATCATACCAATGAGGATTATATACTACAATTTTCATTAAACAACCATTTCTTTATTTAAAATTACAGTATTATGCATTAACCAATAAATATTTCTGAATTAAGTTTTTCATTTTTCCTGGACAATTTTAGAAAACAATTCTAAACCACGGCATATAAACGCTTGCTGGGAAGAAAAACGATCCTGATGCAATGGAACCATACTTAAAAATAATAGACTTTCAATAAGCTGAATTTTCATCAGTTCATCTGTATCATATTTCTCTGACATCCAATCATGGAACATTCTTTTTATCTTTTTATGCCGCTCCTTAAGATGAACTTCTAAATTAATTTTATTTTCAGATAGGTGAAGATCAAACCGGTCGGCAACAAAGAAATCATAATCGCCCATGATACTATGACTCAATTTTGCCATATCATATTTGGGATCTCCATAAATATCAAAACCGCCAAAACTTCCGCGAGGATCAATAGTCCGGATAATGCCATTTCTTTTGTCGTAAAGAATGTTACTGAAACACAGATCTCCATGAATGATTGAAAAATGCGGATTCTCATAGATACCACATTCTTTAAGTTTAGATGGGAGCATTGTAACGACTTGATCCAGACCTAGAACTTTTTTCTGATTGATTTGTAATGAATCTGATCGAAAATATTGGAATTTTTCATCATTAAGGATGTTATTCAAGCGATTAAGAGTTTTTATTTCATACATTTGCTTCATAGCATTAACTAACGACTCATCTGATTCGGGCACATAAGCATAGGATGTCATGTCCCGAATGACCAGATCGATCGAGTGAAGGATTCTAAGCCAGGCTCCCAGATCTAAATCTCCATACAAAAATAAATCAGTCAATGTTGGGTATCCATAAAACTCCATCTCTACTGATGGCGAAAAATATTGCAGATCGTAATTCAGTATTCGGGGGGCGATATGTTTTAATTTATTCGGAAGCTTTAAGTACCATTCTATTTCATGAATAAATTTTGAAGTATTTTGACTGGTTTTTCGAATAATCCCTCTTGGTGAATCGACCTCGATTGCATTGAAATGCCGACATCCCGATCCTATTTTCTTTTTGGTTTCAAAATAAGTGTCTAAATGACCAAAATCGTACCAAATCATTGGACTATAAAAAACTTTTTTCTCTGCCGGAAGTGCGTTAAAGTAATCCTGCAATGCCAGATAAAATGGATCGATCTTTTTGTCGGTTTGTTTGATTTTTTCCATGAGCAGGGATTTAAACTTATTAAATTTTGTTAAGGAAAAAACACCAATAATAACATTATATTTTTTTTTTGAATGATTTTTATCTTTTTGCTTTTCATCAATCTCCGTGATTTTCAAATTATCATCTAGCCAATATGTTGTCCATCTGAAAGCATCCGACTGATTGGAAAAACAAAACACGTCACCTTCGGGCAATGTATCTGGCACTGCTGTATCGGCAAAATTAATAACAATAAAATCAGGTTCTTCCTTTAATTCCAGCAAGATGTTCAGTACAGTTTCGCCCAGAGATTGAGTATTGCCGACATTTACTGGAAAAATATTATTCTGTTTTACATGCTTTTCGCAATATTCCTGTACGTCTTCGGCAGCCTCATAAACGCCAATATAATAATCATATTCATTTCCATAACTTTCCGCGATATAACTTAGTACGGGTTTCCCTTCAATTGGTATCATAGCTGATGCGATCGGTCCGAATTCTGCCTGTAATTCTATGGGGATTAATTTCGCGCTTGGTATAATAACCACTTTTTTCATTTTTTTCTCGTACAATTTCATATTCTGAAGATATTTTATGGGGTACTTTTAAATATATAAAATTTATCTTTTTGATTACTAAACAAATAATAGCAATAATTAATATAATAGTTTTATCATCTACTTATTAGTGTTTGAATTTTTTCATAGCTCAGGTTTAAAAATTCATCCGGGCGAATGGTTTTATCATCAACATAAAACCCACCTTTACCCTGCCAGGGTTTTCCATAGTAAATTTCATCATACGGGATATCATGTTTTTCGAGCCACTCCAGTAATACTTTTGCTGTATATTTATTTATCAATCCCAACGAACCGCTATATGTACGCATATTACGTGCAGTATTCAAAACAATGTAAAAACCAAGTTTCTTGTACTCTTTTAGCTTCTGCACCATTTCGGGATAAGGTTGCAGAGCAATATATTCTTCATCTTTTTTTTTAATCGGACACAACGTTCCATCGATATCCATCACAATTACTTTTTCATTCTTCATATATACATCCGTTTAATTTTTAATTCAGTATAACTCATTTTTTGCCAAATTAAGTGTAATGATTTTTGACTTCAATTTTTGAAATCCAACCAATACGAGGGGGTATCTTAACAAAACAAGCCCAATAAGGTAGATAAAAATTCCCGCAATTATTTTTATAATTAATGCACTGATCGACTTTTGAGCAGACAGAATAAAAGCAAGGCCAATACCCATCACAACGCTGGAAGAAAAAACCGGAATCAGCCATTTTATCGGAATAAACACTGAGATTTTTAGATATTTTGCAACATAATAAAGACTTACAAAAGCTGCTAAAAATGTTGAAATTGCTTCTCCTATTAACAATGCCACAATTCCTGAACGGTACAAACCTATAATAGAGATAGAAATTAGAACATACTTAATTATTTCTGTATTCAGTGAAGCACGGGATTTGCCTAATGCGGACAAGGTAGAACTACTGAGCACATGTACCGGAAAAAAAAGTGCACTAAAAATTAAAATTCGAAAATAAAGTACACTGGGCAGCCATTTTTCACCGATTAAAACACAGATAAAATTAGGTGCCGTAATCATAAGTCCTGTCAGAAGGGGAACAACAATTAACATGGTTACACTTAAAAAATTTTTATAACCTTGTATCATCCTCTCCTGCTCATTCTGAAATTGTGAAAGAGTGGGAAAACATACACGTTCTGTGGTTGTTGTCGGTAACTGAGAAGCAAGAATTGTAAATCGTTTACTTCTGTAGTAATAACCAAGAATGGTTGCTGAATAACTTTTACCGATAATCATTTGATAAATATTTTGGAAAATATTTCTGATAATCATGCTAATCATTAAATTATGTCCAAAGGCGAACATCTCTTTAAACACATTTTTATCAAAAACAAAACGAGGAACCCATGGATAAACAATCCATAAACCTAAAACCTGAAGAATTGCCAAGCTCAAACCTTGTGCAACCAATGACCATACGCCATAACCTTGAATTGCTAAAAATACTGATATGATTCCGGAAATTATTATAGAAACAACTGATACAATGGATTGCTCCCGAAAACGTAAAGACTTTTGCAACATTGACCGATGAACCAGTCCAAAGCAATTAATAAAAATAGTCCAAATACTCCAGCGGATAATTAATATCAAGCGGGGTTGATTGTAAAAATCAGCGATTGCCGGTGCAGAAATCCAAAACAACATTACAAAAATTATCCCTATCCACAAATTATACCAAAAAACAGTGCTTTTATCAGTATTGGACACTTTTAAACGCTGCATTAAAGCTCCACCGAACCCTCCTTCAGTTAGAGCGGTTGCAATACTTGTAAAAATTCCTAACATAGCTAATAAACCAAATTCGGATGGTTCCAACAGTCGGGCTAAAATAATTGAAACAAAAAACTGAATTCCCTGTTGACCAAAGAGATCTACGGAAGCCCACAGCGTTCTTTTTACAGTTGCTTTTTTTAATGAACTCATGAATGTATCTATTCATTTTGAATTGAAATTGCTAATCATTATCTGTTATTAAATCGTTAAAACTTAATGCAAGCAGTGCTGCAGTGGTATGTAAAAAGATAAAATAATTATTCAAATCTCCGTACACGAATATAAACAGAATCAGGTTGGTTAAATATACTGAAATCAAAGTGCTTATAATAACTTGTGATGAAACTGAATCAGAATTAAGCAATTTTGCTTTGATATGAAAAATTCGCTGAATTATTTTTAAATGAAATAAAGAGAAAAAGAATAATGCCGGTAATCCAAAGCAAATTAATATCGCTAATGGACCTTGATGATAATTTATTGACTTCAATGCCCACAAATACATCTGTAAATCACCCCAAATATGAAGTCGAGCTGCACTATTATAAGTCAACCCTTTTCCAATCCATAGGTATTGGGGAACTTCATGCTGCCACGCTATCTCCCAAACTTTAATTCGCCATTCAGAAGTACCCTCGGCACTTGTACTTTCGATACCGGGAATCCACGATAATGCCCGGATAACAACCTCTGGTAATCCCTGATGAAACGAAAACACAATAATAGCAACAAGAATAAACAAAAATATATTACGGTATAATATAAATTTCTGCTTTTTACTGGAATTCGAAAAAAAGATTGCGCATAAAAGGATACCGACTAATGTGAGGATTACAATCCTATGTCCGGACAAGGCACCAATACCAGCAAATATTAAAAAATAAATAAACTCATTTATTCCAATTTCATTGCGTTTGCGTAATAAAAGTACTAAAATAAATGAATTAGTTGCTAATCCACTTAGCGCGCCAACTCTTATCTTACCTACAGCTTGCTTCAGATCAAGGAATTGATTGTTTTCAGCATTTGCGGCAAGAAACGGTAGCGAGGGCAATAATCCAAATGAAATTAAGCTATTTATAATTGTGAAGACAACAGCTCCCCAAAAAATAAATATCAAAAATTTAATCAAAGATTCATTTCTGATATCTACAGATTGGGAAAAAACAAAAAACAGCAAAGGTGTAAAAACTGACAGATATTGTGCGCTTCCCTGCATGTTGCCACCAAACAGTTGAAACCCTATTCCTCTGTATATCATTGTGATGAAAACGAAAATTAAAAATATTATAACATACTTAATGATATTTCTTTCCCGGATCTGTCGTGAATAGAAAGGTGATTGTAGCAAGAGCAAACTAAATCCGATTACTACAAAAAGACTTTTATTATTTAAAGATGGCACTGTAAGCGGCCAAAACGCCAGACATGAAATTACAAAAAATGAGGCGCGTTTGTATTGAGTTGCTGTTAATCTCATTAGATATTATGATATGTTAATACTAATCATTAAACTATATTTTTAATTTTATTAATTTTGTCTCAAGACTCGGAAGTGCAAATCTAAATGAAATTAAACATATCGGGATGCAATCCGAAAACCCGAAAAAAAATTCTATTCTTTTGAAAGTCGATATGGTTTCTCCTCAGAAGAGTTTCTGAAACGATACCAGGCGAACGAGTTGGAAGAAACCCTGTATTTCGATGAATGGATTGGTGGATCCCACCCGGTCGACCGAAAAAAATCAGACGCTTCAGGAGGTTCAATTTGCGGATTGAAGAACCCTGCGAATCCTTCATCTAAGAAATAAATCGGGACAATTCCTTTGCATGGTTTCCTGAATATCTCCTTCCTCAACAAACATACCAGGAAATACGATATTTTGCTTGACAATCCCAAATCGTATTCGTAAATTTTCTTTACCAGAGTACTTCAAAATATCTGTTCAATTCACGATTGCAGATAAGGAGATAATTATGTCTGTAAAACAGGATTCAGTCGAAATTCGTGTATCCATTGAAATGGATATGCCGCATTTATGGTTTATAATAATTCTTGACAATTCGGCTTGGTATTTGTAAATTGTAATTAAATTCACAAGCGTGGAAATTACCACATTCTGGAATTAATGACCATGGTGAGGGTAAAATGACCAAATTGACTTTAATATCAGACCAGAAGCATCCTTTAAAACCTGTTATCGAAGGGGCGATTCATAATGAAATGAAATTAATCGAACTTGGAATCAGAAAAACCGAAAAACGATTAAAACATTTTGAGACTCAATATAGCCTTTCAACTGATGAATTCCTTAAACAATATCAGGCAAACCAACTGGAAGAAACCCTGGATTTCGATGAATGGATTGGCGAATCCCGCATGCGAACCCGGTTGACCGAAAAAATTCAGACGCTGCAGGGGGTTCAGTTTGCGGATTGAAGAATATTCTCGGCACCTTTAAAAAAAACTACCGAAAGTTGCTCTCTTTTTGGAGTTTCTATTTTACGAATGAAGCATAAAAGTCATTTACTTTCATGATCATAAGGATTTTCGACAGGTAAATTTTAAGCAACCGCTGCATGAAGCAATTGCTTATCCCCGGAGATAAATATCATTCGACGATTTTGTTTTTTTAAGGCTTCAAATAAATTCAAAGCTGCGGCAAGCTGGACTGCATCATAACCTTTTAATGGATATTTCTGAGTTAAAAAAGCGGCTTTCAAAAGCAAGCTTGAGGTAATCGGAATGATTCGATAACGAGTGGCAATATCATTCAGAAACATATTAAACGCGCTATCCCGCACTTTTTTGTTGACTCTTCCGATTCTTTCAATTACTGACAAAGCGGCTGCGGTTTCGACAATAGTTATTTCCGCAGTGAAGACAACGTTTTTATATCTGGCGTTTGTCTCTTTTTCATCAAACAGATTTCGTACCCAGGTCGACCCAATTTCATTTACATAACATTTTACTGAGACATTCGCATCAAAATACAAAAAGCTCACAACGAATCCCTCCCTGCCCGATTCAAATTAATTATTTCCGACAGAGATGGTTCCAATTTCAAATTTTCCAGTTCAGAGATGACCGATTCCTTTTCAGCATCAGGCAAATCTCTCCACGCATTTGCGAGCTTTTTTTCATCATCAGTCGCTTTCCGCCAGATACCATCTTCCAAGAGTTGAGCTAAAACTTCCTGTTCCTGTGTTCCGTTTGATTCATTCAAATTTGGTTGAGATGAAATTCCTTTCTGATTCAACAGACTGCGAATGGAATTATTTCAGACTCCAATTTTTGAAGTCGCCTGGATAATTCTATAAATTCTGTTGCTGGTATTTCCATTGTACAACTCCTCTTTTCGCTATGCTGTTATTCACCGGACCGCCATTCAACTCACTAATGATGACCCTGGTTTAAAATAGCTATAAATTAACATAAAATCAAGAAGAGATTTTTCTTTGCCAGCAGCTTTTATTGCCCCATCTCTGATTCTGGCATCACCTTACAATCATTGAAAATTTCGGGGATTCGGATTTACCATTCTTTCAAATCCACCTTTTCACCGTTCTCTTCGATGGATTGACGTATGCGTTTCAAATCATCTAAAGTGATTGTCCCGGTAAATCCGAGTAATTATACCACGCGGGACAGAAATGGTTAATGCATGTGTAAATTCAAAAACCCGCCATTGCAGTTCATTTAGCAACACTTTTAATTGCGACAAGTGCATTTCGGGGAAACGATTTATGTTCCTGTTTCAAATCTTCCGGCGTCAATGGTTCGGGCAGTTCTCCGGGATTCCAGAGCGGTTAGCGTGAATAAGTCCCTATTTCCCAATTCACAATTTTCAATCGGGAATAACCACTACCAATTCAATGTCATTAAGTTAAGCAAAAAATTACCACCCAACCCCGCCTGGATTCCCGCTAAAAACATGCGGGAATGACAAATTCTCCTTAACTTAATGGTATTGACTACCAATTTACAATAACGTCACGACTCGTTTCCAAAGACTTCTGCCATTTTAACAGAATGGAGTCGGGTGCAATATCCGGGAATAACGCTGATATTCGCCAACTGAATAAATCAAAAATGAAATTGGAATATCATGTTAGAGCGGTTTTAAAAATTCAGAAATGTTAAATTGTCCGCGCTTCAAAGGTGCATCGAAAAGTTACCCGCCTGGCATTTTTTGACCTGATGAATTTGGTAAGTATTTAGCGGAATCCAACGAGTTCACCTTTTACTTAACAATTTCACCTGACGATTAAGCGAATTCACCTTAGAGCCGAATCCAGACAATTCCACCCGGACACAGCTCCGCCGTGTCAGTCCCATTTTGTAAACCGACCACAATTGACCAAAAAAATGCTATACGTCGCCTGGATAAATTATTTATGAAATTAATATTTAAAATTCGTGTACTGCTGAAGAAACCGCGGCGCCACGACACTGGTTATCAATACCCCGGTCAGGGTATGCCGATTCCAGGATCAGGTGGCGGTCCGGGTAAAATTTTACCGAATGAAAATTTAACGGCAGGATTCCCCCTTCAGTCGATTTTTTCATGTTTTTCTGGCCGTGCGTGACAATTTTTGGCTATTGGCTTTTGGCTGTTGGCTATTGGCTTTTGGCTTTTGGCCTTTAGCTATTAGATTTTAATAAGTTAATGAGAAGATTGTGCCAATTTTTTTCTGCTGTAAGGCTAATTATCAATTTGCCCAATTTTAAGGGCTTGTATTTAGCATAAGGACAAATTAACAATTTGTCCTGCATTTTGGGATAAATTTATTTTAGCCAATCGCTCAGTTCTGGTAAAAATTACTCATTACTCACTTTTAGCTCATCCTCTAACTGATGCTACGGCACGGAATTTTTGCATTAATTCAGCGTAACATGTTACTTTTTGGCAAAATTTGTGCCAAAACAGACAACGGACTAAAAAGCGTGAAATACCCTGAGTACAGGATTGTAAGTAAAGGGGAGCTGATTTCAGAATTGTATGAAAGCTGGACAGTGTCTCTGAAAATCCGACAACTGGCCTGATTTTGGGCAATGATTTTCCCTCGTTCCCACGCTTTGCGTGGGAATGCAGCCGGGACGCTTCGCGTCCA
>DYKB01000130.1 GCA_020722815.1 Caldithrix sp.
TTGCAGGGACCCTCGAATTGTTACTAAGGTCAATAAGGTCGATTGGGTTTGATCGTGCGGCCTGGTTGATTAAAAACCTTATTCACCTGAGGAATCAGTAAAACCGGCGACACAACAAATTTGATACGATTCCCTGTGATCGGTTACGGTTAAAGTCTTTTTAGAGTAAACTCATCGATAAAAATACAAAATGAATTTGATAAAAACAACTTTTTTCTGACAGTTGAGCATTCCCGAAATGATAAAGAATTCAATCGCCCATTCAGTCGAATTCGTTCGTCCATAATGTCGAAAATGAATTTAGCAAATTAAAAGTATTAAATTTTATTAAAGCATTAACTATTTGAATTTATTGGTCTTAAAATTTTTTATTCAAATTGGCACATATTTTGTTAAAATCATGAAGTGGAGTTATAATTCCTTCTGTTAAATCCATTATTGGTTTATCTGATTGTTAAAAAAATTATTTGGAGGTAAGACGTATGTTGAAAGGATTGCGAATCATTTCTCTCCCGATGGTAATTTTGATGTTGGCGTTGTTACCCTTCGACTCTTTTGCACAACGTGGAAAAGACAAGAAGAAAGCCTGGCCGGACACTTTGAATCCTGCTACATTCAAGGGTGTCGTTCTGATTGATAGCACTGATGAAAACATCTATCTGCTGGATGTTAATGATGATAAAGTCGGTGATTATCGCTTGGCATTTGGTCCGGATTGGTATCAACCGGAAAGCGGCGCGGTTCGTCCACAAGCCGGCGATGCCATTGAAGTATCTGGTAACGTGATTGAGCGGCCGGTTAAGCCCGTGATTATCGTTTTTGAGCTCAATGGCCTGCTGTGGCGGGAACCGATTGAAAACTGGTGGAAGCATCAGGAGTGGTGTGACAGCCTTGAAGTCACGCAGGTTACCGGAACCGTGATGGTAGATAGCACCTATTTTTATTTGCATTATTATCTGGATGTGGATGGGGATCAACAACCGGATTATCGCCTGAATTTTGGCCCGCACTGGTATGAACCAAAGAGTGGCGCTACCCGTCCGGAAGATAGTGAAACCGTGACGATTGAAGGGATTGTTAAAGAAAAAGGCGATACCAAAGGTATTGAAGTACTGAAAATCAATGATCTGGTCTGGCGTGAGAAAAACGGCCCCGCGCCCTGGTCTGGCAGTTGGCTTGGCAAAGACAAGAAAAATCATTTCCGAATCTATTGTCCATTCGATTCCGCTACCTGGCTTGAAATTCCGCCGGGTGCTTTGAAGGGTAAAGGACCTCATGGAGTAGAATTCCCTGATTCTCTCTTTTGTGAAATGATGCCGGTCTGGCATGACAGTCTGCCCGGTCAACCTGATTCGGTTACTGGCGGCTGGCGTTTCCATTTTACAAATCCGGAAGGCAAGCTGGTAAAAGGGAATGGTCAACGGGTTCGGTTTATTAAGAAATTACGAATGCACTTAAATCTGGGAACGGGCGATTCAATTCAAAATCCGTTGGCGAAAGAATTAGCATCAGGTGTGGTATTAAAATACTGGGATGAAGTGACGTCAAACTGGATTCCGGTTGAAGGTTTTGAATATGATCCGGCCAGCCAATCGATTACGATTGAATCAGAAGATATCGAAGCCGTCTATGCGGCGTTTAACGCCACCACCAGTGCTGTTGAAACCGAATTGACTGGTGTAACACCAAAAGGTTTTGTTTTAGAACAAAATTATCCCAATCCATTCAATCCGGAAACAGAAATTCGTTTTCAGCTTGATAAAAACACCCACGTCAGGTTATCAATTATGAATATTCTGGGTCAGGAAATTCGGATTTTGGCTGATGAAGTTCGTCCGGCTGGTATTTATCAGGTAGTTTGGGACGGTCGGGATTTTGCGGGTCGGACAATGAGTTCAGGCACTTATTTCTATCAATTACAATCTGGTAATCAGTCTCAAATACGTCAGATGGTATTATTAAAGTAGTTTTGTAAATCAGGTGACGTGCTGAATTGGCTGGCACGTCACTTCTTTTATCAAGGACATTTTAAGCCTATTTTAGCATCTTATGGGATAAATTTTTAAATAATAATCCTGGACTATTCATAAATTTTTGCCACGAAGGCACGAAGACACAAAGAAAACATTAGGTTACGGATTATCCTTTGTTAAAACCTGGAAAAGAAAAAGATAAACTTTCTTTGTAATATTAATGAGATAACTTATTTAAAATTAAAATATTAAACACTTTGGTAAAAAACATTTATTTTTCTTAGTGTCTTGGTGCCTTCGTGGCGATGAATTATTCAGGTAACAGACAAATTTTTTGTACAGGAAGTAAGGTGCCGTTTTTCGGACTTGATTTTTAAAGGATAAATTCCTATAATTAGATAGACATCAAGCCCAAAATTGGGCACCTTTTTTATTTTTTTGAGCGGGGTAATTCAGGTGAGCTTAAGGCCACTAAAAATTTTTTATTGGAGCATACTGATCGTTTTGAATTCCGGTTACTATCTCCAGGGACAATCTCCAGGTGATTCCGTGAAAGTGGAACCATTTGGTTTCGTAGACTTGAATCGGGATGGCCTGAACGACCATTTTCAGGATGTCAATGGAGATGGTATCAACGATATTGATACTAAAGCCTATCGTCATCATTTTAAATTTGAGGATAGGAATAAGGATCAAATTAATGATCTCTGGATTGATCGCGATGGGGATGGCGTCAATGATCTGATTTTGCCGCTTCTGAAGCAAAAAGGAAAGGCCCCTCATCAGCCCTGGATTGATCGGGATGGTGATGGAATTCAGGATGCAAATGTCCGTCCCACCTTCAAGGCAAATTTATCTGAGTTTGTTCTCGATGCTAATCAGGATGGGAAAAATGATATTACCGGTGTGGAATATGATGATCAGAATGCCGGCGGCTATCGGTACGGAATGATTGATGAAGAGGAAAATCAAGCGATTGTAAAATTTACTGATAAGAATGGTGACGGGATGCATGATCCCTTTGCTAAAAGATGGGAAAATAATAAAGGGAAGCACGGCCAGCGACAGGATGTCTTCATTGACAACGATGGCGATGGCATCGCCGATGATCGCGGCATGGGTAATTTTAGGAAAAATCAGATGAGGCAGCGTTATGGCCGACGCAAGGGGCGTTGACAAATTTATTATTATATTGTTATTATCAGCTTTAGCTGCAGGAAAGGTGATCTATTCTCAAACGAATCTTCGCCTGACACAAACAATTGCTTATGATCAAAATATTTTTCGGAATTATCTGCAAGCGGATGACTGGATTCATCAAAGCACGCTTTTGTTTGAACATAAATTAATTATCAATCCGCTTGCGTTTCGATTTAACTATTCTGGTTCTTTACAGTTGTTCCAAAATTATACCGATCGGCATTTACATATCCATCAATTACTGGGAGAGGTCAATTGGCCGCTTGCAAAATCTTTGGATTTAAATTCCGGATTGAATTTCGGCTGGTTCAAAAATCGTGAGACTTATAAAATTTATGATTTTAACAGTTTATCATTTTTCTCGCAATTGGTGATCAATTTTAGACAAAATTTACCATTTGAAATCGGGTATCAAATCGAGAATCAAAATTATCCGGCTTTGACGCAATTCAGTTATCTGGAACATGTTGGACTCATGCGTTTGAAATATTTTTTACCCTCGAAAACAACTTTTATTGGCGAACTCAATTTTAATTCCAAAAATTATAAAAATGCACCAGAATTGGATGAACTTGAATTTGAGCACCCCGGCAGGGGGAATCGATATGGGCAATCCAGGGGCAATGGCGGTAATAAATGGGTTATCGATAGCGATTCGATCATGACCGCCAGCAATCTTTCGGTAACAAATTCTACCCAATGGCGGCTCTCTTTACGCCTGGCTCAGTCGATTGGTCCGCAAACCGGCTTAAGTGTGGTCTATACCCGTCAATTTGAGCCATCAAATGCCGCGCGCTATTTAAAGGAACAGATATATAGCTTTAGCTTAAACAATAGTTTATATGATGATCCGTTTACTTACGAAAGCACCGGTTATCAAATCCAGATTTCACGATTACTCCCGGCGGGTAGTTCGTTGAAAGTATATTATGATTTTGTGGATAAAAATTATGCTTATCCGACCACCGGTCCGCTAATTATAAAAAACAATAATCGTCATGATACACAGGAGAGCATTCATCTCGATTATAGAATTCCGCTGTTCAGGATGCGGCTCAAAAACCGGATGAATCTCGATTTCATGTATGAATATCGGGTGAATGTTTCGAACGATGATTATTTCAATTATCGTGGATTTGTTGTCGAAATGGGAATTAATTTCATATTTAAATAGGTCCAGAAAAATAAATCCTGGAAAAAATGTTTACGAGCATCATATATGATTGATACCGAACCAACCCAGATCCCCCAAAAGCTGAAACGCCTGAATCCCCAATTTATTCTGATCATTGCGCTCATCCTCCTGTTGACACTTTTTGGCTCGGCTTTTTTTGAATTACGGCAAACACGACACGAGATACACGGCATTATGGAAGAAGAAGCCGCGACTTTGATGGCATCTATCAACCAGAGTGGTATTAATGCCATCAAAGCTTTTGATGAAATTGAACGCCTGGTTGAAGATAAACTTTTTTCGGTAGCTTATTTTGTTAAACATCTGGAAGATAACGGGGAACTCACACCGGAACTTCTGGATCAGATTGCCGCAGAAAATGGAGTTTTTCGAATCAATCTTTTTAATGCAAAAGGCCAGAAGATATTGTCGAATTATGAAAAACCGCCTGGAGATTCTCTCTCCCCGCGTTCGCCGGCAGTCGAATTGGAGCCTATCTTAAATGGAGACACCAATGAATTAATCCTGGGGTTGAAGGAGAGTCGCCATCCGGGTGAAAACCGATTTGCTGTTGCCATTCGTCGCCGTAAAGGCGGGGCCATTGTGACCAATATCGACGCCGCGGAGATGCTTGAATTCCGGAAAAATGTGGGTATCGGGCGTTTGATGCAGAATATCAGTGATTATCGCGGAATTGAATATATCGTGCTGCAGGATTACGATGGCATTATTCTGGCTTCAAAAGGGATTTCCTCATTACCAAGCATCGCCGGCGATTCATTTTTGACGAAAGCATTTGAAAAAGATACCCTTTCATTCCGATTTGTCGATTTTCAGCAAAATCAAATTTTTGAAGCGGTAAAACCATTTCAAATGGATAATCAGATTCTTGGACTGTTTCGTATCGGCTTAAAAACTGATCATCTGCAACAGGCTGAAAATCGAATTCAGCGACGCATGATTATGATGTCATTTGTACTGGCGTTTATTCTGTTGATTTTATTAAACTTCTTAACGATCAATCAAAATTACCGATTGATCAGGGAAGCCTATCAACGTATCCGTACCTATTCCCGAAACATTCTGGAACACATGACCGATGCCGTCATTGCCATCAATCAGAAAAAGGAGATCACGCTTTTCAATGCCGCGGCGAGTCAGCTTTTTAAAATTGAACCCGATCAGATTCTGCAAAAGTCAGCGATTCAATCACTTCCGGCTGATATTTCTGCATTATACGATGCCCTGGAAAATGGAAAAACGGTCAGGGATTTGGAACAGCCTCTTGAGATTGTGAATCGCCGATTGATTACCGCCATTAGTACTTCAATATTATATAATGAAAAAGGCGAAATTGATTCGGCATTTGCCGTTATCAAGGATTTAACTGAAAAACGGAATCTGGAAGAAACCCTTCAACGAAAAGAGAAATTGACAGCCATGGGACAACTGGCTTCCGGCGTGGCACATGAAATTCGAAATCCCCTGAATGCCATTGGCGTTATTTCGCAACGCCTAAACCTGGAATTTAAAGTCAAGTCAGAGGAGGAAGAATATCACGAATTGACTAATTTGATGGTTCAGGAGGTGCGGCGGATTAATCAGATCATCGAACAATTTCTCAAATTTGCCCGGCCGCCCCAATTAGTGCTCATGCCCACGAATCTGGTAGAGTTGCTTGAAAGTACCATTTCGTTTATTCGTTCTGAAGCGGAAGCACGCAATGTGAAAATTTTAAGCGATTTTCAATCTATTCCGGTTTTATTGCTCGATCAAAATCAGATCAAACAGGCATTACAAAATATTTTGCGAAATAGTCTTGAAGCAATCGAGGGATCGGGAACAATTGAGGTTCGAACGATAATGATTAATTCCAGTGAGGTGGCAATCGAAATCATTGACTCAGGTGAAGGCATGAACAAAGAAACATTATCCAAAATCTTTAATCTGTATTTTACAACCAAACCCAAAGGCACCGGCCTGGGATTAAGTCTGGTGCATCAAATCATTTCCCAGCATAATGGACGAATTGAAGTCGGGAGTGAACCCGGCCAGGGAACCCGATTTGTTATTTATTTACCAATCAGTTAAGGTATCAACATGCTAAATGCAACACTTTTAATCATTGATGATGAGCCAGCCCAACTGCTGGCCCTGGCTGGATTTCTCAAAAAACGCGGCTTTAAAGTTGAAAAAGCGGAATCGGGGCTGGCTGGCATCGAAATCTTGAAAAAACAGCCAATTGACTTGATTATCACCGATTTTAAAATGCCGGATCTCACCGGTTTGGAGGTTCTGACGAAAGCCAAAGCGATTAATCCCGAACTCGATGTCATTGTCATGACAGCTTTTGGCAGCATCGAAAATGCCACCCAGGCCATGCGCGACGGGGCGGTGGATTATTTGACAAAACCGGTTGATTTAAATCAGCTCGAATTAGTCATCCAAAAGGCACTGGAAAGAAAACAACTGGTTTCGGAAAATCGGCAGTTACGTGAGCAACTTTCTGAAAAATTTCAATTCAAGCAAATTATCTCCGTCAGTGAAGCCATGGAAGAAGCCCTGAATTTGGCAGGACGCGCGGCTCCCAGCAAGGCAACAGTGTTAATTACCGGCGAAAGCGGTACCGGAAAAGAACTCATTGCCCGGGCGATTCATTTTGCCAGTCCCCGAAAAAATAGTCCATTCCTCGCTGTCAATTGTGCTGCATTGGCGGAAAATTTATTGGAAAGCGAACTTTTTGGTCATGAAAAAGGCGCCTTCACTGGCGCCAGTCAGATGCGGAAAGGCCGTTTTGAATTAGCGCATAAAGGGACGCTTTTAATCGATGAAGTCGGTGAGATTCCGCTGTCAACGCAGGTGAAATTATTACGGGTCATTCAGGAACAGACATTTGAGCGTGTGGGTGGTTCCGAAACCATCAAAGTGGATGTCCGCCTTATTGCCGCGACAAATCAGAATCTCGAAAAAATGATTGAAGCCGGTACCTTTCGGGAAGATTTGTATTATCGATTGAATGTGGTGAAAATTAATATCCCGCCGCTGCGAAAAAGAAAAGGGGATATTCCTATTTTAAGTGATTATTTTTTAAAGAAATATTGCACGGAAAACAATAAACCGCTGGATGGTATTTCCAGAGAAGCCATGGATTTGCTCATGAAATATGATTATCCTGGCAATGTCCGTGAACTGGAAAATATTATGGAACAGGCCGTCGTTCTCAGCCGCGAAACCCTTATCACCACCCGTGATCTTCCCATGACCGTTCGCGGCATTCGAACCGAATCGGATGTTAACGACCTAACCGCCGAAGGTACATTTATCGAGCGGGTTGAAGCTTTTGAGAAAAGATTGATATTACAAGCCCTTCAGGAAGCAAATGGCGTTCAAACCCGTGCTGCCGCTATTTTAGGAATTACCGAGCGGCATTTGCGATATAAACTGAAGAAATATGGGATGAAGTGATTGATTTTGTGTTATTATTTAGGGTCTCCTGAACAAAACTGTTAACTAATAATAAAAATAATCCGCTAACGCCGGCAAATTGGGGAAGAATTCAATATATTTTATCCGAATTTCATGAAAAAGCCTGGAGAGGTGATGGTAAATAGATATAGTGAATAGGGCTTTTTATTAACAGGCGAATGAATATAGCAAATTGACCGTCGTAACCAGTTAAATTTAATCCAGCAAACCTTATTGACCTTCGTAACAAATCGTATCCAGCCCTGAAGGTAACCTTATTCGGTATCCGCTCAATTTTTATGGGAAATACTACTGCCTGTCATTGCAAGGAGCGTTTTTTGCGACGAAGCAATCCCTTACCCCAGGAGATTGCTTCGGCAAAAAACGCCTCGCAATGACAGCGCTTTTTACCCTCAATTATTGATGGGATACCTTATTCGCTTATTTCGTGAATGCTTCCAATAAGGTAATAAGGTCGATGTTCGCGGGGAATCGGGTGTTATTAAGGTGAATAAGGTTTTTAATCAACTGGCTGTCAAATCAAATAAACTTGATTGGCCTTGGTAACCGGTTAAATTAAATTCAACAAACGTTATCTAACTACGGATTGTTGTTTAACTTGATGATGCATAAATTTTAGCCAAGAAGGCACCAAGACACCAAGACACTAAGAAAACAATAAGTTATGGATTATCATTTGTTAAAACTTGATTTTAACTTTTTTCAAAAGCAGCGAATAAAATCGAAAGAATTTTTTATGTGATGTTAGGCAAGAACTGATTGATAATCAATTTATTAAATAACTTATTGAAAACCATGAGGTCTTCTTCGTGCCTTTGTGTCTTCGTGGCTATGAATTATCTCGGTTTTATAAAAATAGCAGAATGAATGTATCGCGTGATTCGTAACGCGTGAAACGTAATATTTTAAAATTTTGAATTACGTATCACCAATCACGCATTACGCTCTCATCTTTTATTTAATCCCCACCTCAAACCCCAGTGACCCAAACAAATTGTTATAGTGATAATACGGATCATTTGATTCATTATTCAAATAGCCGCCTTCCAGCGAAATCTGTATATTTCTTAATCCAATGTTCAGTGGGAAAATTCGACTGAGTTCGAACCAGGCGATGAATCGTTGATCCTGACGATAAATTCCCGGATTGGTTACCACCCCTTCCAGATCAGATATTTCCCGCTCGTGGTAATTTTTCCAGATACGGCTTGCACCTGATGTAAAATTTAATTTTAAAGGAAATGTATGTTTAAATTCCAGCGAAAGTTCATGCCCTTTATAACCATACCGATCATCAAATAACTCATCTTCGGTAAAAATGGCGTCATCTTCTATAACAGCCGCGCTTCCCGTAACCAGGCCGGGTTTTAATCGATTTAGGTAGCTCGCGGTTATTGAAGTCAGCGGCCCCAATGATTGTGCCATTTTAATGCTGCTGATAAATTGATCGACAGATGGCAATTCCTGGTTGTCGACTTGCATTCGACGACCGCGCCCCTGCGAAGTCGTCAACGGAATATAATTCTTGAGGCCATAATTAAATAAAAGGGTGAGGGATGTGCCGGTCTGGAAAAAAGTGTTGAACCGGGCATAAAGCGTATGTTCCCAATAATTGAACTCCGGAAGGTCGTCATAATCTTTATTTCGCACACCATAGCCAAACAGACCAATTAAATTATCTTTTAAATAGATTTTCATATTTCCATATAATTCCAGTTTCCAAAAATCGAGGGCATCATAGTTATCCCGATAATCATTCACCGAAAGATTGGCACCAAAATAATACCCTTTTTTCCTGTTTTCAGTGCTCAGGAATCCTTCATAACCGAATTCGTGTGCATGAAACAATCGTTCTGTATAAGTTTTAAAAACGCTCAGATCACCTTCATAATAAACATTCGACTGAATCTTCTCCCCTTGAAAAAGATGATTAAATTTCAGTCCGGTATAATCATTATAATCGGGAAGCTGCCGATAGTTATAAAATGAGTTTGAATAATATCCAAGTTGCTGATTTATCGATATCGAAGTTTGTGCGAATCTAACATTCGAAATTAGTCCGATAAAATTTAAAAGAAAGATTGTCCTCAATCTCATCTTCTGGTCCTTTCGTTTAATTTGCTACCGTACATTTTTTTATAAATTTGTTAAACCAGGCTTGTGACCCTCACCCCAACCCTCTCCCAAAGCTAATCATTACGCACAAGTTTTCCTTGACTTTTAAGAAAAATGTTTATTGATC
>DYKB01000058.1:0-10020 GCA_020722815.1 Caldithrix sp.
CTCGCCTGGTATGAAAAACACTTAACAAAACTATTTCCGGAATGGTACACGGATAGTAAACGCATTCTGGCGATTCAGGGGAAAGCTGAAAATTTTCGGAAAAGCATGGTGGACAGTTATCGCAACCTGACCCGGCACACCGCGGATGATGGCCTGCAGGTGGTGATGTTTACCCATCAGGATGCCAGCGTCTGGGCGGATCTGGCGTTAATCCTCTGGGCCTCGGGTTTACAGGTAACCGCGGCCTGGACCATCGCCACCGAAACCGATACCTCGCTGAAACAGGGGAATTATGTGCAGGGAACGGTGCTGCTGGTGCTGCGCAAACAAACCTCGACTGAAACCATCTTTCTGGATGAAATTTATCCCGAAGTGGAACTGGAAGTCCAAAAGCAACTGGCGGAAATGATCCGTCTGGAAGATAATGAAGATCCCAACTTTGGCGATGCCGATTACCAATTAGCGGCGTATGCGGCGGCGTTGCGGGTGCTGACCAAATATAAAAAAATCGCCGAAATCGACGTGGAAAAAGAGCTCAGCCGTTCCAGCCAGGCGCGGGGTCAATCGCTGATTGAACGTCTGATTCAAAACGCCGTGAAAATCGCCTGTGACTACCTGATTCCTCGTGGCTTCGATGCCAATATATGGAAAATGCTATCGGCTGAGGAGCGTTTTTACATCAAAGGGCTGGAAGTGGAAAGTCACGGCGAGTATCGGGCGGGCGTCTACCAGGAACTGGCGCGTGGTTTTGGTGTGCGGGAGTATCTGCCCCTCCTGGCCACGGATAAAGCCAATCAAACCCGGTTAAAAACCCCGGCTGAGTTTGCGACAAAGCAATTGCGGGATACGGGCTTTGGGTCTTCCCTGGTGCGGCAGGTGCTTTTTGCCATCCACGAAGCGGTGCGCACCGAAGACCCCCAGGCCGGCCGGGTCTGGCTCCGCAATGAACTAACAGATTTCTGGGAAAAACGTAAAATGATGATCCATTTGCTTGTCTGGTTTTCGGCATTGGGCATTTCGTTAACGCATTGGCAGGAACCGGCGGCAGCGGCGCGGATTTTGGCGGGGGTTTTGGAGAATGAGACGGTTTAGGGGCATAGCTGTCAGGTTAAGCATCTAATTTATTTGAAAACAAGATGTTGGATATATAAGAAATATTTAAGGCGAACCATCCATCTGACCCTCACCCCAACCCTCTCCCAGAGGGAGAGGGCGTAGCTATCCCCTCTCCCTCTGGGAGAGGGTTAGGGTGAGGGCAGTTTTTAACTCACTTATTTCTTAATTTTCAATTAGTTATCACCTTAACCTGACAGCTATGGGTTTAGGGGAGGATTTGACTGGAAGTAAAAGTTTTTAAAAAGATGAAAAATCGATATTAATCTTCTTCTTTATCCAAATCAACAATTTTTTCAAAGCCCTTATTTTTCCAGATTCCTTTTAAACTGATCGGCTCGCTTTTTTTTACTTCTAATTGTGCCAATAACTGCTGAATAAAATATTCGACTTCAACTATTTTTTGCTCAGGCAGTCTGGCAATTTGATTTATGAGTTCCATTTTTTTGACGGCTGCGGTTTGCACGATAACCTCCCGTTTATATTTAATTACTTATTGTGGACATATTTCGATTGAGCTTAAAGTGTTCAGCGCGGATTGGAGATCGGCTAACAATTTCGACTCCGCCCACCAATCGAAAATATCGGGTGTCTCTTCGATGAGACCCTGCTTAAATTCTTCCAGAAATTGGTGCGTCTTTTTATTGAATTTTTTTTCAAATTCTGATAAGCGATGTTCGGTTTTATGGATGGCAAAAGTGATCCGCTTTTCCTCTTCTTTCAGTCCATTTGCCAGATATGCTTCCACGCGCTTAACGTCATCGACCCGGGAACGAATTGTAATCACGGTCGGCATGATCGCTCCTTGTCTAAGAATGTATTTTTTTAAAATATCAAAATGTCATAAATCCGCAACTAGCTGAACTTACAACAGTACAATTCAATATACAATTTTTAGGGCTGAGAGTCAATAAGAAAATTTGATCCCTGTTTTTCGACTCGTTTTTGTTTGTTTGAGATTTCACACCAATAGTGTTCGGCACGCTTCGTAGATGATAGCGTAACTTTATTTAAATTATGAATTAAGTCCCAATCACCTCAGTACCGATCACTGTCATTCCCGCATGTTTTTGGCGGGAATCCATTTTAAATAAAATGATGGATGCCCGATAAAAGCATTCGGGCATGACGTGTCGAGCTATTTATCATAAATTGTGATAAATTTCTTAATTGTGCCGAACACTATTGATTTCACACATATCATTTTAATTTTTGAAATTTACGATGAAGGGGTATTCGCCAAAATCAATCAAAAATAATCCTGACCGGTACATTGCCGGTAATAATATTTTTATTAACAGGGTCTTAAAATGATCTGATAAACAGATTATTTGGGCTTAGGTACAAAGAATTGACATCTGGAATCGAATCCAGTTCATCATTTCATGCTTCTATCTCAGATCTGCACCAAAATTTTAGAATTTCTATTGACAATCGAGCAGAAATAGAGTAAATTAATTCCAAACAATTGAAGTGTTATTGTTTTCTTTGATGATACGATGTTAAATTTTCATAAGTTCATTTTTTATCTGATTATTTTGCTCCCAATGTAACTTTAAAATTGAGATAACGCTTATTACCAAATACCGACAGGATATTAACAGGAGCCAATTCTTGCTAAACCGATTTTCCTCACGCCAACAGAAACTCGATCAATCCTTTCTGACGCCCCGGCTGACCGGTGCGCTCGGCTACGACCGGATTGCGGGGTATTTCAGTTCTTCCATCCTTGAAGTGGCCGGCGAAGCACTGGAATCGATGTCGGGTTCCATCCGGCTGGTGTGCAACTCGCAACTGGAGCCGCGCGATATTGAAACCGCCAAAGCCGCGGAAATCGCCTTACGACGGGAATGGTGCGCCGCGGAACCGGAAAAACTATCCGAAAATGGCAAAGATCGGTTTGTCCGTTTGCATCGTTTTTTAAAAACCGGTAAACTTCAGGTGAAAATCTTACCTTCCGATAAATTTGGACTGATTCATGGGAAAGCCGGCGTCATTACTCTCGCCAATGGCAGCAAGACCGCGTTTCTGGGCAGCACCAATGAAACCTGGCACGCCTGGAAACTCAATTATGAGCTGGTCTGGGAAGATGATTCGGCGGCGGCGGTGGAGTGGGTGGAAGCCGAGTTTAATGCGTTGTGGAACAGTCCGGCCGCGATTCGGCTTTGTGATTTTGTCATTGAAGATATCGAACGCATTTCTCGCCGGGTGGTAATTCCGCGCGAAACATGGAAAAAAGGAGCTGAAGATGATATCGCCGCGCCCATTATTGAGTCACCGGTTTATCGTAAAGAATATGGGTTGTGGGAACATCAAAAATTTTTTGTGAATCTGGCTTTTCAGGCGCATCGCGGCCCCCACGGCGCCCGTTTTTTACTGGCGGATATGGTCGGATTGGGCAAGACCCTGCAGCTCGCCCTGTCTGCCGAATTGATGGCCTTATACGGGGAGCGGCCGGTGCTCATCATCGTTCCGAAACCTTTGCTCTGGCAGTGGCAGGATGAAATGCGCAATCTGCTGGACATGCCTGCCGCGGTCTGGAATGGCCGGCAATGGATTGATGAAAATGGCATTGAATATCCCTGCCTGGGACCGGCCGGGATTCAAAAATGTCCCCGAAAAGTGGGTATCATTTCGCAAGGATTGGTTATTCGGCGTTCCGAAACCATCGAATATTTAAAAGAAATGCGATTTGAATGTATTGTCATCGATGAAGCGCATAAAGCCCGAAGGAAAAATTTGGGTCCGAATCGGGAGAATGAAACGCCGGATGCCAATCATCTGCTCGCATTTTTATATGAAATGTCTTCCCGTACCAAAAGTCTCCTGTTGGCTACGGCCACGCCGGTGCAAATGTATCCGGTGGAGGCCTGGGATTTATTGAATGGCCTGGGGCATCGCAATGATTTTGTTTTGGGGAATCAATTTAGCAAATGGCGGAATGCGAAAAACGCGCTGGATTTGGTCAATGGGATCTCCCGTCTGCCTGAAGATGAAATCGAAATCTGGAACTGGCTCCGAAATCCCTTGCCGCCAGCTTCAGAGAGCCGTGATTTTGAACTGATTCGGCGCACCCTGCAACTGGATGATGCCGTTTCAGTCGCAATCGGTGATTCCTGGGAAAAATTTAAATCGTCTGACCGCACCCGAATTCGGCGGGTGGCGCGTGAGTTTGCTCAAAATCACAATCCCTTTATTCGGCATATAGTCCGCCGCACCCGTGAATATCTGGAGAATACGATAGATGAAGAAACCAAAGAGTCTTATCTGCAGCCGGTTAAAGTAGAATTGCTGGGCGAAACTGAGGCTGAGGCGATCCGATTGCCCGCGTACTTACGCGACGCCTATTCGCTGGCCGAAGAATTTTGCCGTCAATTATCGGCACGACTCAGCGGTTCCGGATTTTTAAGGACATTACTCCTGAGACGCGTGGGAAGCAGTATCTTTGCCGGTCGTAAAACTGCGGAAAGTATGCTCCAAGCCTGGCAGTCAATCGATGCCACTGAAGAAGACGAGGATGAAGAAACCGGTGAAGTGGAAACATTGCGTTCTTTGACCAGCAATGAAAAAGCAATCCTGCAGCAATTTATCGCTATTTTAGATGCCAATCAGGAAAATGATCCCAAATACAAAGTGGTGCTGGATTGTCTCGTCGAACGCCGCTGGCTGGAATCGGGATGTATTGTCTTTTCTCAATATTACGATTCCATTGAATGGCTTTCAAAGCAGCTATCGGCAGATTTGCCGGACGAAAAAATCGGTATTTATGCCGGCGGACAAAAATCCGGCATCATTCAGCAGGGCATTTGGGTGCATAAAGATCGGGAAATTTTAAAACAGATGGTACAGCGGCGCGAAATACGATTGTTACTCGGTACCGATGCAGCGAGCGAAGGGTTGAACCTGCAGGCATTGGGAACGCTCATCAACCTGGATTTACCCTGGAATCCCACCCGGCTGGAACAACGCAAAGGCCGGATTCAGCGGATCGGTCAGGTTCGGGAAAAGGTCTTCATATATAATATGCGTTATCAGGATTCGGTAGAAGATCGCGTGCATGACTTACTTTCCGCCCGGCTGGAGCACATCTATAATCTTTTCGGCCAGATTCCCGATGTCCTCGAAGACGTCTGGATTGATGTCGCCTTGGGCCAAATCGAAAAGGCCAAACAAACCATCGATGCCGTCCCGCCCCAACATCCTTTTGAAATGAAATACAACCAGATCAAAAAAATCCCCTGGGAGACCTGTGCGAAGGTACTGGATTCAGCGGAGCGGAAGCGGTATTTGATGCAGGGGTGGGAATGAGCATCCCGATGGACGATTTTCGCTGACTTGAAAATTGTTCAGGTGAAAGTTGATTGCATCAACTGTTCGCACTTTTTGTATTGCAGTATTCAATATCCATTATACTTTTCAATTTCAGATTTCAAATTCCGAAATGACTTAACAACAAAATAGGGATATATCTATATATTGATTTATTTTTATTATTAAATACTATATAATGGAACTTTTAATTGATTAAAACGTTTTATATAATAACAGAAAAAATGATTAAACAGGCAAAAAAAGTGAAGAACAACTTTCGTTCAATTTGCTCCTAATTGCCGAAAACTGGTTAAAATCCATTAGTTTTTGTTATTTTTTTCTGATTTCGTGAACAATTCGAAGCACCTGTAAGCGTGGGTGAACACGTTGAAAATGAGTTAAACTCTTGTTTTTATTGAAACGACTGTTTTCAAAAAATACCGAATCTGTTCACGTGTATAAAATACAATCAGATTTTGCAGGATGCCGTTTTGTACAGGATGTTATACTTTTTCAAAAAAATCTTGTTTTGTTGCAAAACATACCTTGAGTCTATCGAATGGGCTGCCCCCCGCTTGTTTGAAGGGCTTTCTTTGAGCCGTCGGAGGGCTTGCCCTGAGCCTGTCGAAGGGAATTATTGATTTCCCAAAAAATCTTATTGCTTTTAACCCCGGAAAAAAATATATTAGCTGTTTACACTTTTTAAATTCTGGTATTCTGGATTGATTCTGAGGTAGCAAAATGATGATGTTTCAAAAATTGAGTAGATGCTTTTTTTGTTTAATTCTTCTGGTTTTCTTCTACAACCTGGCTGATGGTGCTGATTCAAATTCATTACAATTGACACTGAAATCAGCTTCACCGAATGGTACGATTCTATTAACCAATTTCATGCAAAATCGACTTTATGCCTATCATACGGCATTAAAAAAAGTCGAACCACTTGATCAAAATTTATGTGCGGCGCAAGTTATCAATAAATCCCATAATGGCAAATTGGTGGCGTATAAGCAATTTCAGCCACAATCTGATGGATCGCTGCTTCAGGTGCCGGTGGTTTATCAGGCGGAAACCAACAAAATCATTCCATTAAGTGAGCCTGTGGCGCGGGCAGGTGTTCCGTGTTTTACGAAGAACGGACACGTTGCGGTGACGATTGATAAGGATTTATTGATATTAAACACTGATTTTAAAGAAATTAATCGATTTCAATTACCAAACTATGTCAATCTGGCGCCGATTTCGCCAAATGGGGAATGGGTGGTTTATAATGATCTGGCGGATCAGCTCTGGCTGCTGGAAACTGGCACGGGGAATAGAACAAAATTGACCGCCGATCGTAAGGGCTATTTTGCGCCGGTCTGGTCACCCGATAATCAACACCTCGCGGCCAGTACATTGGATGGGAGTCTGGTTATCTGGGATATTCGGTCCCAAACCGAGATCGAAATTGGGCCGGCAGAATCACCGATATGGTCGCCGGCTGGGGATTGGCTGTTTTATCGGCATCTGGAGCGGAATTCGCAACTGGAAGTGGTGAGTTCTGACCTGGCAGCGATAAAAGCCGATGGAAAACAAAAGACTTTTCTCACGCAAACGTCTTCGCAGCTTGAAACCGCACCACAATTAAGTCCGGATGGCAAAACGCTTTATTTTTCAATTGAAGGTGATTCGGTTTTTCATCAGAGTGAAATTCAATTTTTAAAAAAATCACCGGTGATTCATCTGAAAAAATCATTTCCGCTGCCGAAAATTGTGGAGGAAGCGCCTGAAACCGGTTTTCAAATTCAGCATCAGGATTCACCCGTTGCAGAACCGGCCGTTTATTTTGATGCCCCCTATATCCATCAGGTTTATGATGTCCCGGACTGGTTTAAAGCGGGACATTCCGCATGTGGAGCAACGGCCGCGATGATGGCTTTAACATATTACAAAGTGCTGCCAGCATGGCCTTGTACGGCGTCCAGACCGAGCCCGCATACCAGTAATTTTGGCCGTTATATTAGTGATATTTACACTTTTAATAATTTTACCTACAACATTTTAGGTTCCAACTCGAAGGGTGAAACGGGCTATGGTGGTTTTGGCTTTATTGTTCAGAACAATTGGGCCGATACCAAGGGCTACATGGCAAAGTACATCTGCCAGCATGGCCTGGGCTCTGCCGCTGACTTTGATCCGAATTTCTCAAAGGTAATGGTTGAGGTGGACCATCAATTCCCTTTCGTTCTGCTAAATAGTCTGACCAGTGCCGGGCATTATATTTTAATTATCGGCTATATCGAAGCGTATCGTAGTTTGATCGCCAATGATCCGTACGGAAATCGCAATTACCCGTCATATCCAAATACGCTGGGCAAAAAAGTGACGTATGACTGGCCAGGGTATCATAATGGCAATGCAAATTTGAATATTGTTCATTGTTTTATCTATGCCCGGAAGGCTGCGGATCTGGCGGTGGCGCCTTTTTCAGCCCCGGATACAGTGGCGCTGGGTGATACGATTCATGTCCAGACTCAAATTTACAATAATGGTCTGGCCGCGGCCGACTCTTTTTCTTATGGTTTTTATTGGCTGAAACGGGCGGCCTATGAACCCGATGTACCTCCTTTTGCTTCAGGAAAAGTCTCCTCCATGGCGCCTGCCGATTCTCTGACGATTTCCTCCGTATTAGTCGTGCCGGATTCCATGCCCAGTCGTAAATATGGTCTGGCGATATTTTGTGATAGCTATTATTCCATCATCGAAATGGAGGAGAATAACAATCTGCTCTACAGTCTCGTTGTCGTCCGGGGTTATCCGACACTCAGTATTATCCGGCCATCGCCCAATGGTCATACCGCGTCGACACAACCACAACTCCTTTTAAAACATGAAGATAATGTGTGCGGGATCGATCCGCAATCGATTCGTGTCTGGCTGGATGAGAAAGAGATTACGGCGTTGTGCACGATTAATGCATTCGCAATTACTTATACGCCGGATGCTGCGCTTGCTTATGGATTACATACAATCAAGGCCGAGGTAACGAATTTCAGCGATTATACAACACGGGTGCAGGAACAATTCACAATTGATCAACCCACCGGAATTGCAGCAAATAATCCTGTCGGAATGATTAAAATCACTCAATTACTGCCCAATTTTCCCAATCCATTTAATCTGAATACGCGAATTTCATACCAAGTGGCATCGGAAGGCCGGATTTCAATCCAGATTTATGATGTAAGTGGCCGGCTGATTCGGACATTAAAAGATGATTATCAGCGACCGGGAGCTTATTCGATCCAATGGGATGGTCGTGCTGCGGATGGCGGGGAACTGGCCAGTGGTATCTATTTTTGCCGGCTGCAACTGGATGCGGTGAAGCAGGTTCGCTCACTGGTGCTGCTTAAATAAAAGAAGAAAATTCGATGCTGGTAATTACGAAGTGTCTGGTTCAGGCCTGTGATGAGTTGAACATTCCTTATCAATATCTCGATGAAAATCAAAATTTTATTAGCGTAAAATTTGACCGCCCCTACTATTTTGTCAATTTTACCACCCCTTTTGGCCGGCAGGATGTTGTCAAAATTTGCCGGGACAAGGATTTCACCTATCAGGTGATTAAGGATGTTATCCGAACGCCGCGAACCAAAGGCTATCTGGACCCGTTTTGTCGGCCTGAATATCAAAAATATGCTAAAATTCCGGATGATGAACAAATCGTGAATGATATATTAACCGAATTCTCTTTTCCCATCATCATCAAACGCAATCAGGGAACGCGCGGGCGGCATGTTTATTTGTGTCAAAACAGGGCGGATGTGGAACACGCGATTTCCCGAATTTTTGACAAGAATAGCAAAAATTACGATTATGTGGCCATTGCCCAAAATTATGTTCCTTTTAAAATGGAATTTCGCGTGGTGGTGTTTTTTGATGAAATTTTATTAATCTATCAAAAAGACAATCATCAGGCGCAATTTGTGGGGAATTTAAGCCCTTTGCACTGGAAAAATGCGCATGCTGTGTTAATTGAAGATGCTGAATTAATCGATAAAATCAAATCATTTATAAAGCCGCTGTATTCGGTTCTGGATCTTGAATTTGCCGGTCTGGATGTCCTTTTGGATCATCAGGGCAATTTCTGGCTGCTGGAAATTAACAGTCAACCGGATTTTGAGATTTTTGTACGGGACAATGGAATGGCGCGGGTGGTGGAGATTTTTAAAAAATTATTATTGAGGTTGAAGGAAAAAACGTCGTCAAAACGAGAAAAAACAGGGTATTAGACAAGATGATTATTATACAGCCGTTGTTTTAATAATTTTGACGCTCATCATTTTGACTTTTAATGCTTTTGGAATGAAAGGATGAGTCCGCGCAAAAAAGACTTTAACCACGAATTTCACGAATAACACTAATTGATTTTATTGAACTTAAGCCGCCTTAACCTGGCGAAATTCACGTAATTCGCGGTTTGTAGACTGGTCTCAAAGATGGATTAAAAAATTAATGTCAAAATTATTTGGTTCAAAATAATTAGGGTTTGATGAATTTGATTTAACTGCCAGTTTAGGAAAAACCTTATTCACCTTAGTAACGCCCGATCTT
>DYKB01000058.1:10120-46942 GCA_020722815.1 Caldithrix sp.
TTACAGAATTTGAAAGTTTAAGCACTCACGATTTCAATAAAAATCCAGTAAATCCCGTTCATCCTGTCAAAAAATAAAAGTGAAATGAGTGAAAATGAAAAAAATCCACAATAGCTATACCATCTATCGGCAATTCGAGAAAGATCTGAATTCTTTGATCGGAAAAATTAAATTTAGTGCCGAGATCAATTTAAAGCTGGAGCGAATTTCTCATCTGCTGGAACTGCTCGATAATCCGCATCATGCTTATCCATCGATCCATGTGGGTGGAACTTCGGGGAAGGGTTCCACCAGTACGATGATTTCGATGATATTAACCGCAGCGGGCTATAAAACCGGGCTGCATATTTCTCCGCATTTACAGATATTTAACGAGCGCCATCAAATCAACAATCTTGTGGCTCCCACCAGTCGACTGGCGGCATTATATGAAAAAATTAAACCGGCGATTGCTAAAGTGGCAGTTGAAAATAGTTTTGGTAGCCCAACCTATTTTGAAGCGCAGGTTGCGTTGGCATTTTATCTCTTCCGTGAAGAAAAGGTTGATGTGGCTGTCGTGGAAGTCGGGTTGGGGGGCTCTCTGGATGCAACAAATGTGTTGCCGGCGCAGGTTGCGGTTTTAACTAGCGTCGGACTCGATCACACCGCCATTTTAGGCGATACTATTGAGAAAATTGCCGCTGATAAAGCGGGTATCATTAAGCCCGGCCAGTCGGTGATTTCCGGTTTTATTCAACCCTCTGTGAGTGAAATTGTTCAGCAGCGTTGTGAGAAAGAAGGTGCCCGGCTTTTGGAATTACATCGTGATTTTGATTTCCAAAAAGAGAATGGCGGTTTTAAAATCACGACGCCCAAACAAGTTTATGATGGATTAAAAGTCGGGATAAAAGGCGAATTTCAAATGGCAAACGCTGCCTGTGCGGTGGCGGCGGTTGAAAGCCTGAAAGATTTTCAAATTCCAGCATCAGCTATTCGAAGTGGCTTGGAAAAAACAACACTGCCGGGACGAATGGAAATTATTCACCATCAGCCACTAGTGCTTCTCGATGGCGCGCATAATCCCGATAAAATGAGCGGGGTGGTACAGGCGGTTCACGATGAATATCCCCAAAAACGGAAAATAGTGGTGCTGGGATTTAAATCCGACAAAGCTACGGAAGATATTTTACCCATCCTCCTGCAGCATGTTGATGAACTCATCATCACGGCTTTTTATGTGAAGGGACTCTGGGAGCCTTCAGCACCGGTGGAAATTGCCCGTCAGGTTCGGACACGATTTCCAGCGCTTCCCCTTCAGATTGTCCCGGACCCGCTGGATGCCATCAAACAGGCGTTGAAAATCGCACGGCCAGATGATCTCGTCTGGGTAACGGGCTCGCTGTATCTGGTGGGAGATATCCGGGATTATTGGTATCCGACGCACGAATTAATCGAAAAAGCAGAAACCGGCCTGCCCGGTTCGCTGGTTTATCTAAAAACGTAGGACAAATTGTCAATTTGTCCTTATGTGACAAATAAGTCCTTTCTCCTTATCATTTATTTGGGTAGAAAGAATATAAACGTAACCATTAAAAATTTAATAAATAAAGGCCAAAGGCCAACAGCCAACAGCCAGAACCATTTCACAAAAAGACGCTTACCGGAAACTGACGAGGGAAAAAATGAGCTGGATAAAGCGATGTCTGAGCCTGTTATTACTGAACCTGATGATTTTGAATCTCAACGCACAAGTATCTGTAAAAGCAAAGTTTACAAAGGTTGCACCGGAAATTGATGGTCGGGTCGCTGAATCTGTTTGGGAGGAGGCTGTCCCAATCACTGAATTTTTTCAACGCGAACCGGATAATGGCGTGCCCGTTTCTCAAAAAACCGAGGTCTATATTCTTTATGATCAAAATAATCTCTATTTTGGTTTTAAATGTTTTGAAAAATCCAACGGAATTGTGGCCAAAGAACTGGCGCGGGATGTAAGTTTGAAAAATGACGATCGCATCCAGATTATCCTGGATACTTTTTTGGATCAGCGAAATGGCTACTGGTTTCAAATCGGCCCACGCGGTTCAATTGGTGATGCACTGGTAAGTCAAAATGGAGCGGCCTTGAATAAAGAATGGGATGGCCTCTGGGAAGGGCGGGCCGTTATCCATGAGCAGGGGTGGGACGGTGAATGCGCCATTCCGTTCAAAACGCTGAATTTTCATCCCGGTCAAACTACCTGGGGACTTAAATTAATTCGGAATATTCAGCGCCGGCTGGAAGCCAGCTATTGGCCGGTTGCGAATCTCAATACCTATCGGTTTCAGGTCTCGGATGCCGGCTTGTTGACTGGCCTGGAAGATATTTCTCAGGGGATCGGCCTGGATTTGAATCCATATACCTTGACTGGATGGGATCAAAAAACTGGCCAGAAAAATAAATACCCCTTTGAAGCCGGGCTGGATATGTTTTATCAGGTGACTCCCAGCCTGAAAAGTGCCATCACCGTTAATACCGATTTTGCCCAGACAGAAGTCGATGCCCGGCAGATTAATTTGACTAGGTTCAAATTGCATTTTCCTGAAAAACGCGATTTTTTTCTCGATGGCGCCAATTATTTTTGTTTCGGTATCGATGGAGATCGCGAGACGAATTATTCGACCCGATTAATCCCCTTCTTCTCGCGGCGAATTGGGCTGGATGAAAGCGGAAATCCGATCCCGATTCTGGGCGGCGCGAAAATTACGGGACAGGTTGGCAACTGGAATCTGGGATTTCTGGACATCATGGACGAACGCGAAGGTAAGAATAAAAACTTTTTTGCGACCCGGGTGAGTCGAAATATCGGCAAGCAATCCATGCTGGGGATGATCGCCACGCATGGAAACGCAACTTCAGACGCGGATAATTTTCTTTACGGTCTGGATTTAAAGCTGGCGACCTCTACTTTTCAAAAAAACAAGAATCTGGCTTTTCTCATCTTTGGTTTAAAATCAAAAACTGAAGGACTCGTAAACGACGATTATGCCTATGGTGCCCAAATCGCCTACCCCAACGACCTTTTTCTTTTTCGACTTGGTTTTCACGAGATTGCGAAAAATTTCCAGGCGGGAATGGGCTTCATTCCCCGTCACGACATTCGGGAAACTTACCTGGAAAGCGCACTGGGTCCCCGTCCCAATCGCTGGGGCTTACTGCAGGTGCTTGCCAAAATCGATCTGGATTACATCACCAATCTCGAAAATCGATTACTGACCCGAATGTTAGCCATTACGCCCCTTTCTTTACGCTTTCGTTCAGGTGATAATATATCCTTTACCGTTTCCCCGCTTTATGAACATCTGACAGAAAATTTCAAAATTCATCCGGAACATACAATTTCGACCGGTGACTATGATTTCCTGCGCTATACCTTTTATTTTGAAAGTGCATTACAGCGTAATTTTTGGGCAACTGCCAAATATACCCAGGGAACGTTTTATAATGGAGATCGAACTGAAACAGCATTGGCACTGGGATATAAAATTGCCGTTCCCTTATTTCTGGGGCTTGAAGCCGAACATAATGACATTTCATTGCCGGATGGGGATTTTACCACTCAAATTTTTCGCCTGAATGCCAATTTTCTCTTCAGTCCCTTTATGACCCTTTACAATTATATTCAATATGACAACCTCTCGCAAAAAATGGGGTGGCAATCCCGATTTCGATGGATTATTAAGCCTGGTACCGAAATTTTGCTGGTCTGGAATTCTATCTGGCAGGATCTATTGGAGCGGCATGAAGTTACTGAAAGTACGACACGACTAAAATTTCGGTATGTTTATCGGTTTTAAAACAATGGATGAGAATTCAAATCGCAGATTTCGCCGATGAAAAATTTAAAATTGGCGGAATTGGTGTGATCGGCGGTTATTTTGATGTTAAAAATTAACCTGAAGGTGATTTATGTATCGAAAAAGCTGTTGCATTCTTTTAATGATGATTTTCGCTGGTTATATTCCAGAAATCATTTCACAGCAAACCAATTTTGAAGCCAATTTCAACAATCAATTTCAAAAATTAACGGAATTACACACCCAAATTCAGCAGCTTCACCCCATTTTGGCTCATCTTTATCCGGTGGTGATCAGGGAAAAAAAGTATTTTTATATTTTTGATTTTGACTCTGTAAAACAAAAATATCAATTTATCAAAAAAGTACCCACGACATTTCCATTACCCGAAAAAATTCGGGCGGCTTTTAATCTGGCTGAATATGACAATCAAACTGTTTGTGTCGTTACCAGCGATGTCTTTGATTCTATTGATGGTTATGTCACTATTTTCCATGAATTTGTGCACTGCTTTCAAGGTGCAACCTGTGAACAAAAAATCAAAGGTCAGCTTTCTGTCGCGCAGGAGGCCATGCGCCGGCAGGATTACATGTGGGAACTGAATCATCCATTTCCATATACCGATTCGGTTTTTAACGCGGGGTATGAAAAATGGCTGCAAAACCGGCTGACAACTGAAAATGAAATTATTGCATTTCGGAGCACGCTTAAAACGCATTTAAAAAAAGAAGATTATGAATATCTCTGCTGGCAGGAATGGAAAGAAGGGCTGGCCCGATTGATTGAAAATAAAATTCAGGCAGAACTTAAACTTCCGTTGAATCAATATGGTGTAGAAAAGCCTTTTGATCGGGTGACACTTTATGCCGGTGGGGCGAAAATGATTCAACTATTATTTAAAAAGTATCCATCAGATTTGTCTAATCTGGAATCGCTTTTTAATCATATTTATGAATTTTCTGAATAGAAATTTCCTTGAAAAGATTCGATAACTTTTGTAAATATATGGTATAGAAATTTTATTCCTTTTCTTGAACACTATTTTTTGAGCTATCCGGGTTTTTCAAAATGGCAAAAAAAATTGTGGTAACACAGATAACCTCGAGAGTCATCCGGATAATATCATTTCGAAACCTGAGATGGATGAAAAAAATGAAATTATCATTGAATCGGTTTCTAAAATCTCAGCTTTTCGGCATCACTATCGCATTTCTGATCCTTTGTGGGCTTATCGGTATTGTCGAATCGCTCATCAAAACGCAGCCGGTATTTTTTAAGTCGGTTAATTTGCTCAATATTCTCCTTCAGACTTCGATTAATACGATTATTGCCGTCGGGATGACCTTTATTATCCTGACAGGCGGGATTGATTTGTCGGCGGGATCATTATTAGCCTTATGTAATGTTTTAATCGGACTGGTCATGCTTAATTTAAGCACCACCGGCAGTTTCTTTCAGATTTTGGCCGGTGCGATGGTGGCATTATTCGTCGGCGCCATGGTCGGCTTTATGAATGGCTCTATTTCCGTTCGCTGGCGCATTCCTTCCTTTATTGTAACAATCGGAACGCTGGGCGTTGCGCGCGGACTGGGGCTCTGGATTATTCGCAGTCAGACCGAAAATCTGATTGGCCGGGTGACGCCGGCATTTTCCTTTATTGGAAATGGAACAATCCAGGGAATTCCATTTCCTGCCATCATCGCGTTGATTATGGTGCTGGCCGGACACATATTACTCAATTACACTGTCCTGGGCCGTTATATTCTGGCGATTGGGGGAAACGAAGAAGCCACGCGCCTGTCGGGGATTCGGGTTGGTCGATATAAAATCATGGTTTTCGTTCTCGGCGGATTATTGGTGGGACTCGCTGCGCTCATTCAAACTAGTCGATTGGGCGCTGCCAACCCCACTATCGGGGCGGGATTTGAACTCTATGCCATCGCTGCCGTGATTATTGGCGGAACCAGCTTGATGGGCGGACAGGGAACGATTCTGGGGACGCTCATCGGCGCATTGATTATTGGTGTTTTAAATAATGGCCTGACATTGATGAATATCCCGGATGAGATTAAGCAAATTATTATTGGTCTGGTTATCATTCTGGCGGTGATGATTGATAAGATGCGGGGGAAAAAGTAGGGGGCTTCTGGCAATTGGCGTTTGGCCATTGGCTTCTGGCAATTGGCGTTTGGCCATTGGCTTCTGGCAATTGGCGTTTGGCCATTGGCTTCTGGCTTTTAGCCTTTGGCGAATCAAATTTGAGTCATTAAATAATCCTGTTCATCTTGTTCATCCTGTATCAAAAAATTTTTATAACTCGTTAACCTATTGACAATTTGTAAGTTAAATCAAAAATAAAGTATCCACTCAATAAAACATGGTTGTACACCCTTTCGAAGGTTTTAAACCTTTGAAAGGGTAGATTTTACCATCCTTTATTGAAGGGATACTCAAAAATAAAAATTTGGAGGAATGGCTTTATGAATTTAAAAATTATTATCATCATGATTTTAACAGGGATGCTTCTTTTAACAGTCGGTTGTGGGAAAAAGGAACAGCAAACAGAAATATATAAAATTGGCCTGGTGATGAAAGCAGCCAGTAATCCGTTTTTCGCCCGGATGGAAGAAGGCGCACGTCTGGCCGCGGATTCGTTGAAAGTTGAACTGTTGGTGGGGGCGATTACGCAGGAGACGGATATTAATCAGCAGATTTCCATTGTGGAAAATATGATTGTACAGGGCGTTCAGGTGTTGCTGATTACGCCGGCCGATTCAAAATCGATAATCAATGTGCTAAAAAGTGCACAGGATGCGGGCATTCGAATTATCAATGTCGACAATCGCATCGATGCGGAGACCGCCCGCCTGGCTGGATTGAAAATCGATTGCTATGTGGGCGTGGATAATGAAGTGGGCGGCAAAATGGCGGGCGACTATCTGGTGCAATTGATGGGCGGCAGGGGCAAAGCGGCCATGCTGGAGGGCATTCGCGGCGTGGATAATGCCGAAGCGCGCAAGCGTGGTTTCCTGAAGGCAATGGAAAATTCTGAAATCGAACTGGTGGCTTCCCAATCCGCGAATTGGGCGCAGGATCAGGGGCTGGATGTCTTTACAAATATGCTCCAGGCGAATCCTGAAATAAAAGGCCTCTTTTGCGCCAATGACATGATGGCCCTGGGGGCCATTCAGGCCATTGAACAGGCCGGGAAAGCCGGACAGATTTTCGTCACCTCTTATGATAATTTGAAAGCTGCCCAGCAATCCATTTTACAGGGAAAACTCCAGGCAACCATTGAACAACACCCGGAAAAAATGGGTTACGAAGGGGTCGTTCTGGCATGGGAACTATTAAATGGCAAGACAATTCCGGAAGAAAAATTGATAAAATTGGATCTGGTGACCAAAGAAAATTTGCTCGCTAAATAATATTACCACGTTAATTTTTGAAATTTTAAAAATGTAAATCATATTTAATACTACCCTATCACATTTTGCTGTCATTCTGAGTGCTGCGTTCCCTGCGATAAGAACTCAGGATATGTTTTGCTGAACGACGAATCGGCAGTTCATGAGCGGCAGATTCTTCGCTTCGCTCAAAATGACAGCATAACATCATTTTACCTTCAATTATTGATTTTTCAAAGTAATGAATGTCTGATAGAAGCATTTGGGGCTGATTCACCGTTTAATTTGGCAGGGATTGGAAAAAGTGTGCAGAACACGATTGAATTACCGCCTATTTGCCAGGAGTTCTACTACGCGAAACAAGCACTTCCTGTTTTTTTTATAATTCTGCTTGAATTTCTGCTAGATTTTTATTAAACTGAATGCTCAAAATTATTTATAGTAAATTATTTTTTATTCAATTTTCGATTATGGAAAGGTAATTTCATGCATTATGGTTTTTTTGATGATGAACAACATGAATATGTGATTCTTCGTCCGGATACTCCTCTGCCCTGGATTAATTATTTAGGAACTGAAAATTTATATGGCATTATTTCCAATACCGCTGGTGGCTACTGTTTTTATCGCGATGCCCGACTTCGTCGCTTAACGCGATATCGCTACAATAATATTCCAATGGACAGCAATGGCCGCTATCTTTATATAAAAGATGAAGATACAATCTGGAATCCTTCGTGGAAACCCAGGTGCGTGGATTTAGATGCGTATCAATGTCGGCATGGGCTGGGATATTCAATCTTTAAAGGCATAAAAAATAACCTTGAAGTTGAGGTCTGTTATTTTATTCCATTGGGCTTTGATACTGAAATCTGGCAGGTTAAAATCCGAAATCACGGTCAAAAACGCAAATCCGTTCGATTGTGGGGGCTGGTTGAGTGGTGTCTCTGGGATGCATTGGATGATATGACGAATTTCCAACGTAACTACTCCACCGGCCAGGTTGAAGTCGAAAATCAGGCCATTTTTCATGTAACAGAATATCGTGAACGACGAAACCATTTTGCGTATTTCGCCTGTTCCCACCCGACTTCGGGCTTTGATACCAGCCGCGATGCTTTTATTGGTGTGCATCAGGGCTTTGATGCGCCTCGGGCGATTCTGGATGGTGCTTGCAAAAACAGTATTGCCCATGGCTGGGTGCCACTTGGTGTGCATCAGGTGGATTTCAATCTCGAAAGCGGGGCAACCGCGGCATTTCATTTTCTGTTAGGTTATGCTGAAAATCCGGTTGATCAAAAATTTCAATCTCCCCATGTGGCCAATAAGGCACCTTTCCGAAAAGTGTTTGATTATTTTAATCAGCCGGGTTCAGTTGAGTCAGCGTTTGACGCCTTGAAAGAATATTGGAACAACCTTTTATCTATCTATCAGACAGTGACCGGGGTTCCCGTTGTCAATCGCATGGTGAATATCTGGAATCAATACCAGTGCATGGTAACTTTTAACCTGTCGCGTGCCGCCTCTTTATATGAATCCGGTGTTGGCCGGGGCATGGGCTTTCGGGATAGTAACCAGGATATTCTGGGTTTTGTCCATCTGATCCCCGATCGGGCGCGCCAGCGAATTTTAGAACTGGCGGCGACTCAGCTTTCCGACGGAACCTGTTTTCATCAATACCAGCCGTTTACTAAAAAAGGAAATGAAAACGCTGGCAGTGGTTTCAATGACGATCCCCTTTGGCTTATCTTATCGACAGCAGCCTATTTAAAAGAAACAGGTGATTTTTCCATCCTGAAAGAAAAAGTTGGCTATGCCGACACTTCTGAAAAAAATGCGACATTACTGAATCATCTCGAAATTTCGATTCAATACACTTTAAATCATCGTGGGCCGCATGGATTGCCTCTGATTGGTCATGCGGATTGGAATGACTGCCTGAATCTGAACTGTTTTTCTGAAACCCCCGGCGAAAGCTTCCAACTGGCCGGTGATATGAACAAAAGCGATGTCGCGGAATCGGTGATGATTGCCGGCCTTTTCTGCGCGGCTTGTGAAGAAATGGCTGCGATTTATGAAAAAATTGACGAATCCAGCCAGGCCAAATCATTGAAAGTAAAAGCACAAGAAATCCGTGGGCTGATAATAAAACATGGCTGGGATGGTGAATGGTTCCTGCGGGCGTATGATGCGTTCGGGCGCAAGGTTGGTTCAAAAGAAAATACCGAAGGTCGAATTTTTATCGAAAGTCAGGGATGGTGTATTCTGGGCGGAGTTGGTATTGAGGATGGTCTGGCAAAAAAGGCGTTGGATAGCGTCAAAAAATATCTCGCCACGCCCAATGGCATCGTTTTACAGCAACCAGCCTTTCAAACTTATCATAAGCATCTGGGTGAAATCAGTTCGTATCCGCCGGGATACAAAGAAAATGCCGGTATTTTTACGCATAATAACACCTGGATTCAAATCGCGGAAACCATATTAGGCCGCGGTGAGGAAGCTTTTCAATATTATCTGTCAATTTGTCCGCCGATGAAAGAAGAACAGATTGAAACCTATCGGGCAGAACCCTATATTTATAGCCAGATGACCGCCGGTCCCGATGCCCCAACTTTTGGTGAAGGCAAAAATTCCTGGTTAACCGGTACCGTGGCCTGGTCTTTTGTGGCAATATCGCAATACATTCTCGGAATCCGTCCCGGTCTGGATGGATTGATAATCGATCCCTGTATTCCGCCGGACTGGAAAAAATATGCTGTCAAGCGAATTTATCGCGGCGCTATCTACCAGATTCAGGTTGACAATCCGGAAGGCGTTAGTAAAGGTATAAAAAACATAGAAGTAGATGGAAAAATCATCGCGGGACAGGTTTTACCCCTGTTTCGTGATGGAAAAGAACACGTTGTGAATGTCCTGATGGGGTAGAAGGCGTAATGCGTGAAACGTAATGCGTAAAGCGTAATACGTGAGGCATGAAACGTAATACGTGATATATACTCAAGGCGAAATGGTTTTCGGATATTATCATAGTCATCCTAAAACCCTCACCCTAACCCTCTCCCAGAGGGAGAGGGAATAGCTACGCCCTCTCCCCCCGGGAGAGGGTTGGGGTGAGGGCAAGAAAAACCGAAAACCACTATGGCTCTGGTATAATACAAATTAAACATTACGTATTACGTATCACGCATTCCGTATTCCCCCAATCAGTTTCGATGGTCATCTTCAATCATTTAATATTAATAAATTTAGGGAGTAATAACAATGAGTGATTTAAAAGATATTAAAAAGAATTCACCTGTCCAGCGGCTGAAGGGAAGCCTGCCAAAAATAGGGATTCGGCCAGTCATCGATGGCCGTCGTAAGGGCGTGCGGGAATCGCTTGAAAATCAGACGATGCAAATGGCAAAAAATGCTGCTGAATTATTAACTGCCAATTTACGTCATCCAAATGGTTTGCCAGTTGAGTGTGTCATCGCCGATACCTGTATTGGTGGTGTTGCTGAAGCCGCCATGGCGGCAGAAAAATTTGCCCGGCAGGGTGTTGGTGTTTCGTTAACGGTTACGCCGTGCTGGTGTTATGGTACGGAGGTGATGGATTCAGACCCGCTACTTCCCAAAGCGGTGTGGGGTTTTAATGGCACCGAAAGACCCGGTGCGGTATATTTAGCCGCGGCATTGGCTGGTTATAGTCAGAAAGGGCTGCCGGCTTTTGGAATTTATGGCCATGATGTGCAGGATAAAGATGATTTTTCGATTCCGGATGATGTTAAACGAAAACTGCTGCTATTTGCGAAGGCTGGTCTGGCTGTCGCTGAAATGCGGGGAAAATCCTATCTTTCCATTGGTTCGGTCTCCATGGGGATTGCGGGTTCAATAGTCGATGAAAGTTTATTTTCCGATTATCTGGGCATGCGAAACGAACATGTGGACATGACCGAACTAATTCGGCGGATGGAGGAAAAAATTTATGATGAAGCCGAATTTAAACAAGCGTTAGCATGGACGAAACAATATTGTAAAGAGGGTTGGGATCCGAATCGGGAGGGGCATCAACAATCACGTGAGCGAAAAGATTGGGAATGGGAAACGGTCGTGAAGATGATGATGATTTCGCGTGATTTGATGGTCGGGAATCCGCAATTGGCTGAAATGGGTTTTGGAGAAGAAGCGCTGGGGCATAACGCCATTGTTGCCGGTTTTCAGGGACAGCGTCAATGGACGGATCATTTCCCCAATGGCGATTTTCTGGAAGCCATGCTCAATTCCTCGTTTGACTGGAATGGAATTCGTGAACCTTTTGTCATGGCCACTGAAAATGATAGTTTGAATGGCGTGGCCATGCTTTTCGGCCATCTGCTCACCAATACCGCCCAGATTTTCTCGGATGTTCGCACTTACTGGAGTCCGGAAGCCGTCAAACGGGTGACGGGCAAAAAGCTGAAAGGCCTGGCTGAAAATGGGATCATCCATCTCATCAATTCTGGTTCTTCAACGTTGGATGGCACAGGCCAGCAATCTTTGAACGGAAAACCAGTCATGAAACCATTCTGGGAAATCACCCCGGAAGAGGTAAAGCGCTGCCTGGAAGCTACCCAATGGTGTCCGGCCGAACTGGAATATTTCCGTGGCGGTGGTTTTTCTTCCAATTTTAAAACCCGCGGTGAAATGCCCGTCACCATGTCCCGCATTAATCTTGTTAAAGGTTTGGGTCCGGTTTTGCAAATTGCCGAAGGTTACACCGTTGAACTGCCGGAAGACGTTCATAAAACACTGGATATGCGCACCAGTCCCACCTGGCCAACTACCTGGTTTGCGCCAATTTTAACCGGTAAGGGTGCATTTACTGACGTTTACTCAGTGATGGCGAATTGGGGCGCCAACCATGGCGCGATTTCTTATGGCCATATTGGCGATAAACTCATTACTTTGGCCGCACTCTTACGTATCCCGGTGAATATGCACAATGTTGCCGAATCCCGAATCTATCGTCCCAGCGCCTGGAACGCTTTTGGAACAGCGGATCTGGAAGGTGCTGATTATCGGGCGTGTGCGAATTTTGGACCGCTTTATGGTAGAAAATAGCTGAATTCAGTTTTAATAATGATATCGAAGCTGATTTTTCATCTTTAAGTGGAAATCAGCTTCTTTTTTTTAATTGAATAAAAGATTTTCACATCAATATTTTTAAAAATCATCGATGCTCGTATTTCTAAACAAATAAAACGAGGATGATGTATGAAATCTTTGCTAAAATATGCTGGCTATCTCTTCTTATTTTCACTCGTTTTACTATTTATTTTCTATTTCGCTGGTTTTCCTTCTCTATCCAGAATCACGCTTGTCTTCGCACTTTTTACACTCGCCCTCTATTTCATGGGACATCCGGTTCTAAAAAATTTTGCCTTTACCGCCTGGGTATTTGTTTTTGTGGCCGCTTCATTGTTTTATCCCGCCACCTTTGGTACCTGGTTTGGTTTGGATTTAAAATTTCTCATCGTCCCCCTCATTCAAATCATCATGTTTGGCATGGGAACCACATTAAGTCTTCAGGATTTTACCCGCGTACTGGTGATGCCAATTCCGGTTTTGATTGGTTTTTTGCTCCAATATACGATTATGCCCCTGGTTGGTTTTTCACTGGCAACATGGTTTAATTATGAACCTGAAGTAGCGGCGGGAATTATCCTGGTAGGTTCCTGCCCCGGTGGTGTCGCTTCAAATCTCATGACCTATCTGGCCGGTGGCGATGTGGCATTGTCGGTCACCATGACGTCTTGTTCGACGCTCCTCTCGCCGGTGATGACCCCTTTCTGGATGAAGACGCTGGCCGGCCGATTGGTTCCTATCAATTTCATCGAGATGATGGTTTCCATCATTGATATGATTATCGTCCCCATTATTGCCGGTATCATCGCCAATAAAATTTTATATGGAAAGCATCGGTTACTGAAAAAGCCCGGTTTTTTATTAATCCTTGTGATTGCCGGGTTATTAAGCGTTTTTGTCTTATCGGTTTTACAGCTTTCGGTATTTATTGCCCCTTTTAAAAATGGACTGATTATCGGATTTTTTCTCTTAGCTCTTGTTGCTTTGATCAAGTGGATCATGGATTTTCTGGTTCGCTGGTCTGGCAACTGGATGGACAAGACACTCCCCCTTATTTCCATGCTGGGGATCTGTTTTATCATCGGTATTATTACCGCGCGTTCCAGTGAAAAATTGTTAAATGTTGGATTCTTATTACTGGTAACCATCATTTTGCATAATAGTGCGGGTTATCTGCTTGGCTACTGGATTTCCCGGGCATGTCGGATGGACAAACGAAAATCCATCACCATTGCCATCGAAGTTGGCCTTCAAAATGGGGGTATGGCCTCCGGGCTGGCAATGGGAGTATTAAAAAGTGTCAATGCCGCAATTGCGCCGGCTATCTTTGGCCCGTGGATGAATATTTCGGGTTCGGTGCTGGCCAATTGGTTCCGGCGTAAACTTTTAAAAGAATCAAATGGAGGAAAAAAATGAATCGACGAAATTTATTGAAAGCATTGGGCGTCTCTACAGCAGCCTTCGGATTGAATGGCTGGCTTGCTACTTCAGATGTTGAAGCGGCTATGGGACGTGCTAATCGTAATTCAGAACCTTCGGCCTTAAAAATAACGGATTTGCGGGTAGTTCAAATGGGAACCAACTGGCGACGAATGCTTATTCGAATCGATACGAACCAGGGCCTTTCAGGCTATGGCGAAGTCCGGGACGGCGGGAGTCCGACTTATGCCCTTTTTCTGAAAAGCCGGATTTTAGGGATGAATCCATGCAACATCGATCAAATATTTCGCAAAATTAAGCCGTTTGGCGGACATGCACGCCAGGGCGGGGGCGTTTGTGCCATTGAAATGGCCTGCTGGGATCTGGCGGGAAAAGCCTGGGGCGTCCCCTGCTGGCAGATGCTTGGCGGAAAATTCCGGGATGAAATCCGAATTTATTGCGATACCACTTCCAGTATTGACCCACAAGTGATGGGAAAACGCTTAAAAGCCCGTGTCGATAGTGGATTTACTTTTTTAAAGATGGATGTGGGAATTGGGTTACTGAAAAATATTCCCGGGGCAATTACGGCTCCTTCCGGGATGACCGACACTTCTCAAATAAAGCATCCGTTTACCGGAATTCGCATCACGGAAAAGGGTTTAAAAGTATTTCAGGATTATTGCGCGACGATTCGTGATATTATCGGCTGGGAAATACCAATTGCCCTTGATCATTTTGGCCATTTTGGAATAGAAGATTGCATTAAGATTGCACAGGCACTTGATCAATTCAATTTTGCCTGGTATGAAGATATGGTACCGTGGGAATATACCGATCAGTACGTTCGACTAAAACAATCCTGCAAAACACCGATTTTGACAGGTGAAGATATTTACCTCAAAGAAGGTTTTAAAGACCTTTTTGAGAAAAAGGCGATTGCGATATGTCATCCGGATCTGGCGACTTCAGGCGGCCTGCTGGAAACGAAAAAAATTGGTGATCTGGCCATGGAACATGGCATTTCCATGGCACTGCACATGGCTGGCACACCGGTTACCCTGTTTGCTTCTGTACATTGTGCGGCTGCCACGGAAAATTTTATCGTCCTGGAGCATCATAATGTAGATGATGACTGGTACGATACGCTGGTGGATGGGGTAGAGAAGCCAATTGTCCAAAAAGGCTATGTTAAAGTCCCGAATACGCCGGGTCTGGGAGTTGAATTGAATGAAGAGGCCATTAAAAAGCAGATGAAAGATAAAAAGGACTATTTTAAACCGACGCCTGAATGGGATGCGGAGCGTTCGTGGGATCGGCACTGGAGTTGATAGTTATCGCGACTGGTATTTTTTAATTATAACTGCAGATTTCACAGATGACACAGATTTTTTGTTTTGGACAGGATATACAGGATGGACAGGATTGTAGCAAAAAAGAAAAATATCCCTTAAAGAATTATTGGGAAAACAACTCTTAGATTAAAAAGTTGATTGAAGAATACCGATTAACGATTTTTGATTTACGAAGGAGACAATCCCTTAAAAACTTCAAAAATCATAAATCGTTAATCCTTGTTCTGAAATTAAAAAAAATGACTGATGATTTCAGAATGACTATTAATATACCGATCATCAAATTACATCCTTTTTAATCCTGTAATCCTGTCCAATAAAAGTTTTTCAATATTTATACCTGTCAAGAAAGGAGATTCACACCATGAGATTTTATATATCGATGAATACAATATTTTTTCTTTTGATTGGGCTTTTTCTTACCGCTAACATTGTTGAAGCGCAGGTCGGCGTATTTTCGCGTGACGATTTAATCGCCTATACGCCCCTGTGGCAGGGTGAAAGATTCGCTGATGGACGGCCAAAAGTTGCCGATGATCTACTGGAACGCATGAAGGGCGTCTCTATCGAAGAAGCCTGGGCGGTTTGCAATCGTCATGGATTCACGCACCAGTTTGAAGGGAATTGGGTGATGACACATGATGATCCCGTGCTGGTTGGCCGCGCGGTGACCGCTTTTTTTTATCCGGTAAGGCCGGATATGAATGCGCGGATTAGTGAAAATGGTAAAAAAGAAGGCCGTATTGGTGGACAAAATTCCTGGATTATTGATACGCTGGTCAAGGGCGATGTAATCGTCGTTGATTTAATGGGGAAAGTGGTGGATGCAACCTTTATCGGTGATAATTTGGCCAATTCAATCTGGGCAAAGAGTGGCGGCACCGGCGTGGTTATCGATGGGGGCGCAAGAGATATCGAAGGGGTGCTTCAGATTCCGAATTTTCCGGTTTTCAATCGGGGTTGGCATCCTTCCTATATTAAAGACGTCATGCTCATGGGCATTAATACGCCGGCGAATATTGGCGGGGTGACCGTCATGCCGGGCGATGTGGTTTTGGGGAAGAAAGAAGGGATTCTCTTTATCCCCCCGCATCTGGTGCAGGAGGTGGTGGAAACATCGGAAATTGTGCGGCTGCGTGATCAATTCGGCCATCAGCGGCTCCGCGAGGGCAAATATACCCCCGGCGAAATTGATCGGAAATGGACGGATGATATTGAAAAGGATTTTACGGAATGGTTGAAAGCGAAAGGGAACGAATTAACCCCATTTCAGCGGGAGAAATTGTTGAAGGGGAGAACGTGGTAGATATTTTGGTTATGTGGTTTCAAAATAATCCTGCGGGAGGTTGGATTCTACGTATTCTAACAATCTGAAGCGAACCTCCCGCAGGATTTGTGAATCACAACTTTTTTTGTTTAAATAACCTGAGTTAGCCGCAACTCCCCATAAACCACCGGAAATGCCAGTCCAAAGTTATTGAGCACCTGTGGATGAAGCTCGCCCAGGCGTCCCCAGATGCCTTTATCATTGTGAATGGCGGCACAGCGCCCTTCACTGAATGTCGGATGACTTTCCGGTTCATAAATCACTTCCTGCTGAATCTCATTGAGCAGGGCATCCATAATCTGTCGGCCTTCGGCATAACCAGCCATCGGGCCAATAATCGCAAATGCCACATGCCGATACTCGGCGGCACGAGTCTCCTTTTCAGGCGCAATCAGGACAATGTTGCCAATTTCAAATATTTTTTGGGGAACGGCTTTGCGCTTGTTTTTCTGGAAAGTTTCCATAATGCCGGTCATCAAATGATTCCGAACCACTTTCTGCTCAATGGTCTTGGGATTTTCGACGATGACATGATTTTCACCCGGTTCAGTCTGATATTTCGTAAAAAGGCGTTCTTCCGATTGCAGCAGCAGGCTCATGATTTCCATAAATCCCAGGCCAGTCATGGTTTCACGTACTATCTGACTCAGCAATTCCTCTTTGCGCGCTTCGCCAATCGTCATCGTGGGCACCAATTTCGTCTGGATATTGGGGAATCCATAGCCAATGGCCAGATCTTCAAAAATATCCACCTGATGCTTGATATCCGTCCGAAAAGCGGGATAACTCACCAGATATGCCTGTCCTTTTGGTTCGACATTCAAACGCATCTTTTTTAAATATTTTACAAATTGTTCGCGCGTCATCTCCAGTCCCAGCCAGCGCAGGGCATCTTCATATTTGATTTCGATTTTCCCGGGGCGTAAATCAGGCGTTCTGACTTTTCGATCCGGATAGTGCATCTGGACGCTTTGAACTTTTCCACCCAATTCAGCCAGCGAACTCACCAGCGTATCCAGTGATTTGACCACCGCATCCCGCGTAATACCGGTCACATCGATGAATAAATTCGAAGAGCCAATTGTCAATTTGGTCTCTTCGCTATTGATAATGGGCGGCATGGAGAGCACCAGTCCCCTGGCATCCTTCAGCAGCGGATAGCGCCGATAAGGAGCCAATAAATGGGCGTAGGCCGTCCCCTTGGGATGCTCTTCCAAAATCTGTTTGGGCGTCATCTGAACACCGGGCATTCCCAATGGACTGAATTTAAATTTGACCGGATCAACTGTTGTGTAAGTAATTGGCGATTGAATCATATCCAGATTATACACCCCAATCGAAGCCAGTTTGCGATCCCGCCCAATGCCCCAATGGAGATTTTCCTGCAGCTTCATAATATCACGCAGCAGGTTTTGATCGATAGGGGGCATTTTCACCACGGCACAGACGATGAAAGGGCGATAGGTATCTTTTTGTGAAAGCGCGGCATCAACCTCAACGACCACATCACTTTCACTGACCGAAAATTCACTCAGTCCTTCTTCAAGGTTCAAATAGCCCTTTAATGCCCGCGACAGGCCACCCACATCGAATAAATCTGGCCGGGCAGCCAACAAATCCAGTCGAATGACTTTATCGGATCCTATCTGCGTGAACGGCGTTTCGCGTTCGAAGCCGCAAAACTCGCAGCGTTTTGGCGGATCATCAGAAAGTAATTTATCATTGGGGGTCTGGCAGGCGGGACAGGCGTAAAGCCCCAATTCAGCCGTATCTTCCACATCGCAGCCCAGTTGTTCCAGGGCATCCACCAGATTTTCATTGGAAAATTCTTTGCCCAATAAATTATTCAGTCGCGTGACGCCAATTGCAATTATTGGCATAATGATACCTCCTTGAGCCGGTCGAGATCGCTCCAGTAAAGTTCACGAATATCAGAAAGACCATAACGCATCATAGCCAGCCGATCCAGTCCCAATCCCCAGGCCAGAACCGGAACGTTGCAGCCAAATGGTCGGGTCACTTCCGGACGGAAAATACCCGAACCGCCCAATTCAATCCAGGCTTTTTTCGATTCCATATAAAAGAATGCTTCAGCGCTGGGTTCGGTGTACGGGAAAAAGCCGGGTTTAAATTTGATGCGATTGAAACCCATTTTTCGATAAAATTCAGTCAGTGTGCCCAATAAAGTCGCCAGATTGGCATTTTCATCGATAATAATTCCATCAACCTGGAAAAATTCGGGCAGATGTTTATAACTAATCGCCTCATTTCGGAAAACTTTTCCCACGCAAAAAACTTTTCGCGGTGGATTTGGATTCAGTGCCAGAGCGCGAATGCTCGATGCGGTCGTGTGGGTTCGCAAAACCGTCTGCCGGGCACGTTCCAGATTCCAGTTATAACCCCAGCCCGTGGAACCAGTTTCCCAGCCATTCTCATGCGTCTGGCGAACACGTTCAATCATCTCTTTGGCCGGTAATTGGGCATCAGCCGGACGAGCCAGGTAAAACGTGTCCTGCATATCCCGCGCCGGATGGTCCTGCGGCTGAAAAAGCGCATCGAAATTCCAGAAAGCCGATTCCACCATGGGATGAACAATTTCCGTGAAACCCATTTCCAGAAAGGCTTTCCGCGCCTGCTGAATAATTTTCTGCATCAGATGAATCTTGGCCGGATAAACTTTTTCGGCGGCTAATGTCACATCATATTTCCGGAGTCGAATATTTGACCAGTCGCCATTTGTAATGTCTTCAGAAGTCAGTTGATTCTTTTCACGAATCACCTTCACATCGGTTGAAAGCGCTTTTTTGCCGGCGGACGTCAGTTCAGTGTGCCGAATGGTTCGCGGCTTAATCTTCGCCAGCACCGGCCGCTTGTCCAGCAGCATTTTAACCCGGTTGGCATCGATTCCGGCGGCTTTTAGCGAATCCAGATAAAGTGGCGATAATTTTATAGCTAATTCGAGTGCCAATTCATCCGCATCTTTTTGATTCAGTGCCTTGCGGCCCGCTTCAGTGACCACCAGATCGCCTTTATCTTTATTGATCCATTCCCGCTGTGAACCCCATTTGATGATTTCATTCATGGGAATGTTTTTCGCGTTGCAAATTTCGGCAACTTCTTTTATCGGAATTTTCCCTTTTTCTACCAAAATCGGCAGAAATTGACGCTCTGGTACACCATTTTTCAATATTTCGGCAATATTTTCGGCTGGAACCAACTCTTCACGCGGCTCTTCCTCAATTTTCACCCATCCTTCGCCTTCAGCATACGTCAGGGAGCCCATTACGATGGGGTGATCCAGGCCGGTTTCCGCTACAATTTCATGCGCGGCTTTTCGGGTGCTGGATTTTAACAGCAGACTAAATATTTTCCATTGTTCTTCTGTCAATGTGATGGTCATATTTTTCCCAGCAATTAAACGTACATCATAAAATAAAAGGCAAGATTTCAATTCTTGCGCTGAATTGATAAGGCCGGTTCCTTTTTCCCCCGGACCCTACTGATTTTAAAAATTATCGCCAAATATAGGATTTTTCGATACAAAAGTCAAGTAACTTTTATGAAATTATTGGTCAAAATTTTTATAAAATTTGGAAAATTTTCTCATTTTATTCCCTTGACTTTTTCGGATTTAGTTGTTATAATATAATCACAATTCACTTATGATCTTTTTGTAACAGTCTCTAACCGGAAAAATTGCCATGAGCCGAATACTGATTCTCCTCATTTGTTGTTTATTTTTGATTATTATCTTTGCCTGTCAACAAACAGAAACCAAAGCACCACCAAAAGCTGAATTATTGAAACAGATTTCTCCAGTCTATGGAAATGTTGAAGCGCCTATCTCAGATAATGAAGTTGCCGAAATTATTCAAAAAGCACAAAATTATCAGGCAACGCCTGTAACAAAGGATGAAATTGCAGTTATCGAAACCAGTTTGGGTATAATTAAACTCGAATTTTTCACCGATGTTGCTCCCAATCACTGTACCAATTTTAAGAAATTAGCCAATAGCGGTTATTATAATGGCACGACATTTCATCGCGTTATCCCTGGCTTTATGATTCAGGGTGGCGATATTCTGTCCCGTGATGGGAATCGTTTAAATGATGGTGGCGGAGGACCTGGCTATACCGTTCGCGCCGAATTTAATCAGACACCGCACGAGCCAGGTATTGTTTCGACTGCCCGCCGCGGTGATGATATTCACAGTGCCGGGAGTCAGTTTTTCATCTGTGTTGCCCGAACCCCGCATCTGGATGGGCAATACACGGTCTTCGCAAGGGTGATTGAAGGCATGGAAGTTGTTTACAAAATTGCGAATGTTCAGCGTGATCCAGCGACGGATAATCCTTATGAACGTGTTATTATGAAACGGGTGTATGTTATTCCACGGACTGCACAATAACCATAGGAGTGTGTATGGTGCGCGGTGGTTTTCTATTTTATTTTATTATTTTTTGTTTTTGGTTGAATCTTGCTTTTGACCTGAATGTTCATGCCAATAATTCGGGCGAAAAATATTGGATTTTTCTGAGTGATAAAAATACCAATGCTCTTAAAAAGCAACAAATGGATGCGGCCGAACTGGACATTCAAAACCGTGCACTTTGGCGACGTGCCAAAATAAATGCGGATATGATTTTGGATTGGTACGATTTGGCGATTAATTCAACTTATTTATACCAATTGGAAAAACTTGACATCCGTCCGTTGGTGATATCCCGCTGGTTGAACGCGGTTAGTGCCATCCTGGACTCCATCCAATTGGAACAGCTACGCCACTTGCCTTTCGTGAAACGTGTAATCCCCGTTCAATCGTATTTTCGAAAAGAGCCGCCGGCACCAACTGAAGCCCCACTTTTTCCTAAATTTGCGCCTCATGACTATGATTATGGCCTTTCCTATACGCATAATGAAATGATAAAAGTTCCGGCAGTTCATGATCTGGGAATTACTGGCCATGATGTCCTCATTTTAATGCTTGATAGTGGATTTAGTTATAAAAATCACGAAGCGTTTGCGCAATTGGATGTTATTGATGAATTTGATTTTCTTTTTCAGGATACAAATACGCAGAATGAAGCGGGACAGGACGTATCGGGTCAACACAATCATGGCACTCAAACCCTGTCAGTCATTGGTGGTTTCGCACCGGGTTATTTGATTGGTCCAGCCTTCACCAGTCAGTTCATATTAGCAAAAACTGAAGATGTCAGTCGGGAAGTTGTTATCGAAGAAGACCATTGGGTGGCCGGTCTGGAATGGGGCGAACGATATGGGGCGGATATCGCTTCCAGTTCTTTAGGGTATAATAATTGGTATACTTATGAAAATTTTGATGGCAACACGGCAATTACCACCCTGGCAGCAGATATTGCAGTTAGAAAAGGGATGGTTGTTGTCAATTCAATGGGGAATGAAGGAAATCATCCTGGTTCAATTGTTGCGCCGGCAGATGGTGATAGTGTAATCGCAGTGGGCGCCGTTTCTTCTTCCAATGAATTAGCCAATTTCAGTTCGATTGGACCAACCTGGGATCAACGGATAAAGCCGGATGTGGTCGCCCCTGGTGTCTTGGTAAGAATGGTTTCGTTGAAGTCGCCAACCAGTTATACGTTTGAAAATGGGACCTCCTTTTCCTGTCCCTTAACAGCGGGTGTTGCCGCACTGGTTCTTTCGGCCCACCCGGAATTGACTCCCATCCAGGTGCGGGATGCCCTGCGACAGACGGCTGATCGGGCAGACGCTCCCAATAATTCTGTTGGCTGGGGTTTGGTGAATGCCCTCGAAGCGGTGCTCTATCACGGCATGGCCTTCAGTAATCGTCCGACCATTGAAAATATCGAAAATAATCAGATAGTTATTAAAATTAAAATTTGTACACCGTCAATTTCAAGTCCGAATGCCGCATTTTTACATTTTCGTTCCAGTGTGACGCGTCCAGACTCCATAAAAATGGAAAAAACTGCGGTTTCATTTGAATATAAAGCCATCCTGGCAAAATTTGAAAATTTGCACATCTATTTTTCAGCAAAAGATTCGGTGGCCGGATATCGATTACATCCTTATCATGCACCGACAACTACCTTTAAAATTACGGGTGCAAATCCGGTGCTTTTCAATGCGGATAAAAAGTTCATATTACTCCAAAATTTTCCCAATCCCTTTAGCAAATTCACTTTCCTTCCTTATTATATAACTGAGGAAGGCCAGGTGAGTTTGAAAATTTACAATATCCTGGGGCAATTGGTTTGTATACTCTTTGATCGCCAGATAAAACCGGGATATTATCAGGCGGTCTGGTACGGGCTGGATGAAGAACAAAACGTGATGCCAAACGGCATCTATTTGGGTGTCCTGAGCTCACACGGTTCATCGTATACCCGGAAGATAATTTTATTGCGCGAGTGAAATGGTTTCAGCAACCGGATTCGTTCTTTAAATGCGTTGACGCGAAAAGGTCATTTTTGTTATCTGAACCTTTCGATTGCACTCATGGTCAACTTTGCGAAGTGAATAATCTATATTTTTCAGTAACTTAAGAGTTTCTTGGCATAGCTCAGCATGACAGGATTATACCTTTTAGCGCGGACTCTTCAATAATTCATAAAAAAGTCAAAATCCAAAAAGAATGTAGAAAAATATGAAAAAAATTTTGGCAATGATACTTGCAGGGGGACGAGTTGACGAATTAGGATCGTTGACCAGTTATCGTCCTAAATCTGTTGTGCCCTTTGGGGGAATGTATCGCGTCATCGATTTTCCGCTGAGTAATTTACTGCATTCTGGAATTACTCGGGTGGGCGTTCTGGGCCAATATCATTCAGCTTCGTTGATCCGACATATTGGAAATGGCGCTGCCTGGGATTTGGTCGGAAGAAATCGTGGTGCCTTTTTTCTTCCGCCATTTAAAGGAGAAAAAAATCAGAATTGGTATTCCGGAACCGCTGACGCAATTGCTCAAAACATCTATTTCATCAAAGAAAATTCACCCGATCTGGTTCTCATTTTATCCGGCGATCATGTTTATAAAATGAACTACCAGGAATTAGTCAATTATCACCGGGCACATCATGCCGATCTGACGGCTGTTTTTAAAACCACGGCTACCAACCATACGTCCCGATTTGGCCAGGGACTATTTGCCGAAGAGGATGAATCGGGGGGGCGGATTATTGACTATCGTGAAAAGCCAACCAAACAACTTTCGTCCTGGGTTTCTTTGACCATTTACCTTTTTAATACGGATGTTTTGCTGAATGTGCTGAATGCGACCTATAAAGAAAAGGATTATCATATCGGAAAAGATATCATTCCGACGATGCTGAAAAATTATAATGTCTATGGTTATAAGTTTAAAGGATACTGGGGTTATACGCAAACAGTCGATGAATATTGGCAAACCAATATGGATATTCTCGATAAGCCTGACGAGCTTCCACTTCGAAACTGGCAGATTCGAACGAATCTGGAACATCGTAACCTGCGCGATCGGGTTCCGATTCAAGTGGGGAACCAGGCTGAAATTTCCAACTCACTCATCAATAGCGGTTGTATTGTAAATGGCAAAGTTGAACATAGTATCCTTTTCCCCGGGGTTCAGATTGAAAGTGGCGCTGAGGTGAAAGATTCGATTGTCATGTTTGATTCGAAAATTGGTAAGAATGCGAAAATTAATCATACAATTGTGAATACTGATTTATATATCGATGAAAACAGCACGATTGGATTTGGAAAAACAATCATTCGGAAAGAATTTTTATTGGAGACAATCGGCGGGATTCACGTTGTGAGTAAAAAACGAGTGGATTGAATCAACTGTTTGTTTTAAATCAGATCAAATAAAAGAAGCGAGTACTTCATGCGAAATACGATTGCTTTATTACTGGCAGGTGGCGTTGGCAGCCGTTTAAATTTGCTGGCTCAGGTTCGTGCCAAACCAGCAGTTACTTTTGGTGGCAGTTATCGCATAATTGATTTTACCTTGAGTAATGCGGCTAATTCCGGAATTGAAAATGTCGGGATTTTGACGCAATACAAGCCCTATTCACTTATGCGTCATTTGGGGACAGGTGCCGCGTGGGATTTTATTGGACGAATTCGGGGAGCGAAAATTCTGCCGCCCAAAACCGGCTGGAAAGAAAGCGATTGGTACCGGGGAACTGCTGATGCTGTGGCGCAAAATTTGGATTATCTCGATAGATTTCAGTGTGATTATGTGCTGATTGTTTCAGGCGATCATATTTATTACATGAATTATGCGGAACTGATTGATTTTCATATTGCCCATAAAGCAAAAGCAACAATTGCCACGCGAATTGTTCCTTTGGATATGGCGTCGGAGTTTGGAATCGCCGAGGTTGATGAAAATTACAAGATTATCAATTGGGTAGAAAAACCACCGGTACCAAAATCAAATCTGGCTTCGATGGGGATTTATCTCTTCAATACCGATTTCCTCCGGTTATGCCTTGAGAAAGATAATATGCAAGGTTATGATTTCGGTAAACACGTTATCCCCTGGATTTTGAAAAATCATGAAGCGTATGCCTTTCCTTTCGACGGCTATTGGCAGGATGTGGGAACGATAAAGGCTTATTGGGATACCAATATGGACTTGCTCCGGCCAGATTCCGGCCTGGATATTGATAAATGGATGATTCGTACCAATGTCGAAGAGGAAGGAATGCCAGGAGATCGGATGGCAACTTATTTTGCTTCGACGTCAAAGGTAACGAACTCGATTATCTCCCGTGATTGTCAGATAGCAGGGGAAATAATAAATTCTATCATTTCCCCCGGCGTTATTTTGGAACCGGGAGCGATTGTTAAAGATTCTGTTATCATGCACGATGTGGTGATTGGCAAAAATACAGTTATTGACCAGGCTATTATTGATAAAAATTGTGAAATTGGTGAAAATACAATCATTGGCTTTGGTGACAACACGACCCCCAATAAAGATTTCCCAAAACATTTAAATTCTGGTTTGGTTTTAATTGGCAAAAATGCCCGGGTAAAACCAGGGGTACGTTTGGGAAGAAATTCACTCGTTTATTATAATGCGGATGTGGATGATTTTACACAAAGTGAATATCCTGCTGGCGCTACTGTACAAGCGGCTTATAATAACCGATTACCACTTTAAAAACTAACTTTATCCACATCAATTTTAATTTTTTTCTAAGCCGTTGATGAAAAAACGAATTTCAATTTTATTCGATTTCCGTCAGACATTTTTATATCAAAATGAATGTCGTTTCGCAGATTGGCTGGTTCAAGGTTCCCGGTTCCGCTTTTAATATGACCCCTGAATTCATTAATGCGACTGGTTTTCCCAAAATTGCAGTAATAATTTTGCTTCCAGATGAAATTTGTGGGAGGGATAGTATAAATTTCAAGTGAGGTTTTCTGGAATCGCACATTCTGGTGTTTAAATTTTTTGGTGAGGGAAACAATTTATCATGTATTATCGTTCTACAAAATGGTATTTGTTAGAACTTTATAATTTTCAAGCAGTTCGTAGTTTTCTCTTGACTCTTAAAATATAATTTTAGTATATTTATATCTGCGAAATCATTCATTTTCGTCAAAAACAACCAATTTAATCTTTAAATCAAAATGAGGTACTCGTTTGGCTGAGAGTCGTAAGGTTCTTTCGCTGGAGGTGGGGAAACTTACCGATACCGGCAGATTCCGACAACATGCATTTGATTCGCTTGGATTTTTCAAACCGACGGCACCAGATCTCCTTTATCAAAAAGGCGAGCTTTTTATGGTGGCTGATGGGATGGGAGGACAGGACCTCGGCGTCCGGGCGGCACGGCTGGCAACTGATATTATCATCAAGCGCTATTTTGATACACCATTCAATAATTCCATTGAAGAGGCGCTGTTGCATGCTTATAATTATGCCAATATGCAAATTATTAGCATTAATGAAAAAGAAGCGGGTTATGTCGATGCCGGTGTTTCAGCTACCTGCGCGGTTATTCATCGGGGGACATTGCATCTGGCACATATCGGTAACAGCCGGCTGTATCTGTTAAAAGGCCAACAGATGAAGCAACTGACCACCGATCAGGTGACGACCCGAGAAGTTCCCTCCAGTCCGGACTGGCGCAAGTCTCCGGCCAAAACAACTCTATCCCAGGCACTTGGATGGGAGCCACAAATTCAGGTGGAGTATATGAGCCTTAATTTGCGTCCCCATGATAGTATCCTGTTATGTACTGATGGCCTGTATGAGGTTCTGGATAATCGGGAAATTGGTAATCTTGCCATTCGCTATTCACCCCAGGAAGCCTGTGAGCGATTGATTAATCTGGCGAATGAAAAAGGGGGCCCGGATAATATTACCACCATTTTAATTCGAATCGCCGGTTTGATGAGTTTACCGGACATGCCGGATGAATCGACCGGGGAAGAAGGATTTAATCTCCTGCCCGATTCACAGAAAATCCACCCCAGGATGCATCCCATCAATCGAACCACCATTCGGTTTGATGAACCAGGCCAATCGAAAGATGAACGCGATACAATTAATGAATCGGATTTTGACGAGGAAGAAGCAGAAGATTTACGTGAAGCAGAAGTTGCGGATGAAAAAATAGAAGCTGAATCGGTTGATGAAGATTATGAGGAAGAAGAATTGGACGAAGAAGAATTAGATGAAGAAGATCTAACTCCCCGACACGTTGCTGCGCCACCGGTTCCACCTCCTGGTCCAAGAATGCCCCGTCCGATGGCACCTGAAATTTCGCGGCCGGCGAGTCCCCGCGCTCCAATAGACTTCTCGCCAACCGGATTTCAATCAAACCTGCCAGGTCAACAGGGTGTATCCCGTCGGCGTCGTGATCCTGAAGTGAAAGTTCCCCGATTTGACCTGAAACAAAACTGGCCTTTTATTGTCTTCTCGGTCATTTCATTTTTGTTACTTATTCTCATTTTTTGGGTTGTAATCAAAGAAGACTCGCTTCTTAAGCGTCCGGACGCCAGGCTGTCTGCTTCAGATTCCTCGCTGACACCGTCAGATACAATTGCCTTGCAGCCACAACCGGCTATTCCTTTGCCCGATTTAACGCCGGACGAAGTTGATGTCGTGTCGAAGGATAGTGTACAAACCAGAATAACACCTCTTTTAAAACCACGTTTGGTCATTATAAATGGTGCTCGGTTATCAACTATTGCCATCAATAATCTGAATGGCGTCATTCAGCCATTGATACCAGCCGAATCCAATGTTCAAACAATGAAGACCAGAGCAAAGCTGACAACGGAATCAAAAATTATTTTTCGATATCCTGAAAATGGAGAAGGGCAGCCAATACGAGAGCTTGCACAAAAAATTCAACGGGCAATTTACCAAAAATATCAGGAAAATCTGGAAATTGTCTCTTCTCGTTTTACCATTATTATGGGGAAGAATTTTTCAATTTCCCGGGTTGATATTAGTAATCTTCGTCGTGAAATTTTGGACGCCAATTTACGAAACAGCATCCATGTGGAAATTTTGAATGGCATGGGGACGCCTGGACTGGCTAAAAAATTAGCCGATCGTTTGGATAATTTGATCATTGATGATGAAAATTCCCTGAAGATAATCGATCGTCGCAATGCCTTAAATTTTAATTATAACACGACCACGATTCTCTGTCGCCCAGGCGACATCCCAATGGCCAGAAAAATCGGTGAAATTTTAGGCATCGATTCAACAACGATTAAAATCGAAACCGAAAATTTGGCTGATATTCAACTGATAATCGCCAGTGGAACATCAATTAGATAGGTTCAGTTAAAATTCCAGCCGGGTGTTAGCAACCAAAACACGCTCCTCACTTAAATTTGCGCCAAATTCCATTTTATTTTCATCAGGTTGACGAACCCGTCAATTTTCAATTCATGAAAGGAATAATACCATTTCTGAAAAACCACTTGACAAACGCTAACGAGATCGATATATTTAATCGTATCAGAATTTCAACTTTTTGAAAAATAAACCACAGAATTTCCAGATAGCACCCCAAACAATAATCTGTGAAATCAGTGAAATCTGTGGTTGCTTTTCATTAATTAATTTACTCTTCATCACTGAAAATTTTAATTAGCATCTAGGAATCCTGCTGATGATAAATCAATATAAACGCATGGATGTGTTTCGCTGTAATTACCAGTCACATTCAAAATTTGAAAATAAAGTATCTGTTTTTCATGTCCTTCAACAAAAGAAGTGCTGGCCAGCGGGCTGCATTGCTTTTAAATGGAAATGTTTATTGCTGGATAAAGGGAAAACCTGTATTAAAGGTTATCATTACGTTGGAAAAAAGTGTCGGGGTTGTCGTTATTATCAGGATAAAAAAATCAATTATCAACCAATTATCATCCTGCCCGAAGATGAAATCGCTCAATTCTGGGACGATTTGGCGGAATTTGAAGATTGGCTCGTTGAAAATAAAGGAAAAGAACTGAATATTTATGGTGAAATCTGCTCGGTAAAACCCCTTTTTCGTAAAAATATCAATGGTTCGAACGAAACTATTCGTATCGGCGGCTATACACTCATTTTTAATACCGGTTTTTTTGGTATTACACCATTTGAAGATTTTTTTTATGCCAATATTTCTCAGGAACGTCAACGTCAATTACAGTTTGCAGCGGGCGATATCGTCGAATTTACCGGGCGATTTGAAGTTGATCATGGACGCCTGGTCTTTCGAACTTTACGAAAAATTGAATTTGTCGAAAAAGGAACCGCTACTCCCATGGAATGGAGCGATGTCCTGATTGCAAAAGAGACCGCTTCGCTTTTTAAAAATCAACCCACACAATGTTTGAATTGCCGTTATGGGGTATTGATCGATGTGTTTGAATCTGGTTTTCAACAAAAGATAGCACGAAGGCAACTTTATTGCCTGAAAGGAATTCCGGATGTTCAACTTTGTACTGAATACGTATTTGAAAATCTAAAGCAATTGGAGAAAACAACAGAATAGGATTTTGATTGGAATCCGAAAAAATGGTTAACTGAATGGAGGTCCTTTTGGGAGAATCAGTCCTGCATTTTTTTGAGATGATGAGTGAATGGGTATGGGGTATCCCCATGCTGATCCTGCTGGTTGGAACCGGCGTTTATTTAACGATTCGATTAAAGGGCTTACAGTTTCGGGCGCTATGGCACTCGCTTTATCTGGCACTGGTCAAGCGCAACGAAGAAGGCGCTGAGGGTGATATTTCTCATTTTCAGGCACTAATGACGGCCTTAGCCGCCACGGTCGGAACTGGTAATATTGCCGGTGTCGCAACCGCTATCGCGGCCGGTGGTCCGGGTGCGCTCTTCTGGATGTGGATTACTGGCCTGGTAGGGATGGCTACCAAGTATGCCGAAGCGGTTCTGGCGGTGAAATATCGCGTTAAAGATGAGTTCGGAACAATGAGTGGCGGCCCGATGTATTATATCCGCCGGGGGCTCGGCTGGAAATGGTTAGGAGTCGTTTTTGCTATCTTTGCGTCTATTGCCGCTTTTGGTATTGGGAATATGGTTCAATCCAATTCGGTAGCGGAGGCTGTCCAGATAACCTTTGGCGTTGCGCCCTGGATCTCGGGATTAATTATGGCGATTGCTACAGCACTTGTTATCCTGGGAGGCATCAAAAGCATTGGCCGGGTCGCGGGATGGATTGTTCCATTCATGATCCTTTTTTATACCAGTGCTGCGGTTATCACACTGATCATCAACTTTCGCGAAATTCCGGAAATGTTCTGGCTGGTCATTTCAAAAGCTTTTACACCAGCAGCAGCGGTGGGCGGATTTGCCGGGGCCATCGTGCGCGATGCGGTTCGATGGGGTGTTTCAAAAGGTGTTTTTTCCAACGAATCCGGCCTGGGTAGTGCTCCGATTGCTGCTGCTTCAGCGCAAACGCGAAATCCGATTACACAGGCCCTGGTCTCCATGACACAAACTTTTATTGATACCATCGTCATCTGTTCCATGACGGGATTGGTAATTCTCTCTTCCAATCTATGGTTTAATGGCGAAACCGGATCTGAATTAACCGCAATAGCCTTCAACGAGGCATTACCCTGGACAATCTTTGGACTCCCACTTGGTGGTTTGGTCGTTTCAATTGGCTTGATTTTTTTCGCCTACTCAACGATTCTCGGGTGGTCATACTATGGTGAAAAGTCATTGGAATATTTATTGGGTGAATCGTCTGTCAAGCCGTATCGTTGGCTGTTTTGTATTTTTGTCGCTGTAGGTGCTGTGTTGGATTTAAAATTAGTCTGGGCTATCGCCGACGTAATGAATGGATTAATGGCCATTCCGAATCTGATTGGCTTACTTGCCCTGTCAGGTGTGGTGGTGGCCGAAACAAAAAAGTATTTTGATAAGGAATTATAAATTTGAATAATTTTGAAAAGTATACAAATTTCAAAGCCGGATATATTACCATTATTGGTCGCCCCAATTGTGGCAAATCGACTTTAACCAATGCGTTATTAAATTTTAAGCTCTCGATTGTGACGCATAAACCCCAGACCACCCGACAAAATATTTTGGGAATCCTCTCGGGCGAGAATTATCAGATAATTTTGATGGATACGCCCGGACTGCTGACGCCAAAATATAAACTCCAGGAAACCATGGTTTCAGCGGCAAAAAAGGCCATTCAGGATGCTGATCTCATCCTGTTTATGACCGAAGCGACAGGAGACTATCGGGAAAAGGATATTCAAATTTTAAAATCGCTCAATTTTGAATCAAAACCAATTTTTCTGTTGATTAATAAAATTGATTTGATTCATAAAGATGTATTGTTACCACAAATCGAATATTATCATCAAAATTATAAATTTCAGGAGATAGTCCCGATTTCCGCTCTCAAACGCGACGGTCTGGATTATTTACTTAAATTTTGTCTGGAAAAACTTCCGATTAATCCACCTTTTTATCCGGATAATGAACTGTCCATTTATCCGGAACGGTTTTTTGTGGCAGAAATTATTCGTGAAAAAATTTTCATGCACTTTGACCAGGAAATTCCTTATACCACGACGGTGCATATCGAGGAATTCAAGGAACGTGATAAAGGAAAAGATTATATCAAGGCGATGATTTTTATTGAGCGCGCGAATCATCGTAAAATTTTGATCGGAAAAAATGGTCAGGCCCTTAAAAAAATTGGCCAGATGGCGCGTGAAGAAATAGAAAAGTTCTTGAGCCGTCCTGTCTATTTGGAGCTTTGGGTCGGTGTCCGTGAAAAATGGCGCGATGATCCACGGTTGTTACGGGAATTTGGCTATACGTAAATTGTAACGCGTGATACGTAATTCAGGCACGAAGTAAATTAATCCAGTCTTTTGAGAAAACAAAAGTTTGAACTTCTCAGAACAATTTTTAATTCGTTCATTTGGAGGATTCACCGCAAAATTTTACACCATCATCGATAAAAAATTTATTGGCGTTAATCAAGTCCGAGGTATCATCAGTCATATTTTGTATTTTAAAAAATGCATTCAAAATTTTGTTATGAAAAAAATAATTTTTATTTTATTAAGTTTCTGGATTGTGTACGTAACCTGTATTCCACCTAAATACTTAAGTATCGAAAAAGGGTTACATGTTCGGGTCGGTCTGCTTGAGAATCAGGATAGTATCTATTTTTCGACAAACGGGAAGCTTCGGGTCCATAATCCCGAGGGCGCCCAAATTGGCGAACTTGAGGCGGGGAGATGGAAAGTCCAGATTACGCGAAGTCAGCCAGCTCGTAAGGTCTTTCGGCTATTGGTGTTAACCACAAAAGAAGAAAAAAAGGCTTCGGCTAAGACAGAAGACCTGGTTTATAGTGGTTTAAAAGCCCATTATAAAGCGTTTGGCCGAAAAATATTCTTTAATGGCCAATTTATTGTCGATAACCAAATTTTTCGGGTTTATCTTGATGAGATATTTTCGAGTCGGAATGAAGCACAAAAATTCCAGAATCGAATCAAAAATACGGTTACCAGTGAAATTATCGAAGATTTTCATGGGAGTTCCGATGGAACGCTCTGGCTAATGGATTTGAATACACTGGCAACGTTTAATTTTATGCATAGTATCCGGTTAACAGGAAATCCGGTGACGCTGGAAGCACAAAAAGCCGGGCAGGGGCATCATTTTCAGTCAAATACTGCCCGCCAATATGATGGAATTTTTGAATTAAAAATCAACAATCAGGGGAAGTTGACGATTATCAATGAATTACCAATGGAAAAATATCTCAAAGGGGTGGTGCCGGCTGAAATGCCTTCAAGTTATCCATTGGAAGCCCTGAAAGCGCAGGCAATCGCGGCACGAACGGTGATGTTAAAAAAAATGGGAGTTGCGCATCAATTTGAAGAATTTGATGTATGCGATGAAGATCACTGTCAGGTGTATGGCGGAATGTCGGCTGAAACGGCACAAACGAACAAAGCGGTTGCCGCGACGCATGGGCTGCTTCTCAAATATCAGGATGAATTATGTAATACTGTTTTTTCGGCGGTTTGTGGGGGGCATACTGAAAATTCAGCGCAAGTTTGGAACGGCGAAGAAATCCCCTATCTGCAAGGCGTTGTCGATCAGGAATTACAATCATACAAAACCCTTGGCCCCTTTTTTGAATCGGAATCATTTGTTCGTAAATGGATTGAAGGGAATCCAGCGGCTTTTTGTAATCAGGTGGACGCCTCAATTCCTGCTTTGGCCGACGGTTCAGCCAAATATTTTCGCTGGCAGATAGGCTATCCGGCATCTGAATTATCCGCAATTGTAAAGGATAAAACCGGACAAAATTTGGGGACGATTAAATCCATCGAACCAATTAAACGCGGGGTTTCCGGGCGTTTAACGGCGATACAAATTGTTGGAACGCGTCAAAAAATTCGCATCGAGGGCGAGTTGAAAATTCGACAGGCGTTATCATCATCCACACTTTATAGTTCCTGTTTTATTGTGGATAAAACCAGTGACGGGAAATTCCTGATAAAGGGTGCCGGATTCGGACATGGTGTTGGTATGTGTCAATATGGTGCAGCGGGTATGGCGCTAAAAGGTAAAAAGGCTGAAGAAATATTATTTCATTATTATCCCGGCACCCGATTGGATCGATTTTACTAAGCCAGGTGTTTCCCTTGAAAATAACGCTCATTTTTATTGATGGACTCGGAATCGGAATAAACGCGGCGAGAATTAATCCCTGTGCCGGACCTGATATTGCTTTTTTTAATCATTTCATAAATGATAATTTTCCAAAAGCTATCCCGTATGATGGCCTGGCCCTTCCATTGGATGCAACACTCGGCGTTGCTGGTCTACCACAGAGTGCCACCGGCCAAACGGCTTTATTAACAGGCATTAATGCGGCAAAGGCCTTAGGTTATCACCTGCAGGGCTTTCCGAACGAGGCGCTCCGAACAATCATTTATCAGGAATCCATTTTAAAAAAAATAGCTGAAAGTGGCCGCCGGGCTGCTTTTATGAACGTTTACCCCCCGATCTATTTTGAATATGGACCTGAGGTGCTGCATCGGAAATTATCTGTTACCAGTCATGCAACCTTGGCCAGTAAGTTCAAATTTTTTAATTTTGATGATCTGATTCATCACCGGGCTATTTATCAGGAATTCACCAACGCGGCGCTCATCAATAACGGGCATGATCTTCCCCTGTTTTCACCCGAATTCGCCGGAGAAATTTTAGCAAAGGGTGTTATTCATTATGATTTTAGTTTGTACGAGTACTTTCAAACTGACCAGGCAGGACACTCGATGGATATGGAACGTGCCCGTGCTGAAATTTTGAAGCTCGAACGATTTTTATTTGCATTTTTGCAAAACCTGGATCTGTCACAACATTTTGTTATTTTGACCAGTGATCATGGAAATATCGAAGATATGAGTGTCAAAACCCATACTGCCAATTCAGTAATGGCGCTGTTGTGGGGTGAAGCGAAAACATTGGTGGCATATCAATTGCAATCGATAACCGATATTGCACCGCTCATTTTAAGGCTGCTAAAAATCCAATAAAAAGCCCCCCATGGATTGATTGCCCCAAAAATGTCAATTGATAGAGCGCGGTTACTTTTATAAATTCCAAAATTTTCCCTTGACAGTTGTGAATAATTTTAATATAATAAAGTGACGAAGAAAACCGTTACCAAAAAATTTAAATAAGAGAGACATGGATGCAATTAATTAGCAAAGGAGGTTCGCACCAATGTTGGTAGCTGTGCGAGTAGATCGCGTGACGCTTGATACAACCAATAATCGTTTTATTGTGATTTTACGTGACGATCAGAATCATCGTCTGTTACCGATTGTTGTTGGTTCAAACGAAGCGCAGGCAATTGCATTACATCTTGAAAAAATTATTCCTCCTCGTCCTCTCACGCATGATTTAATGCGAAATTTACTGGATTCAATTGACGCCAGGATTGCACGGGTCGTAGTGAATGATTTACGAGATAGTACATATTATGCGTTAATCGCTTTGAAATGGGATGGGAATCAACAGGATGTTGATGCGCGGCCAAGTGATGCAATCGCCCTGGCTTTGAGGTTACATGCCCCCATTTTCGTAGATGAAAAAGTGATGCGACGCGCTGCGATTAAAGATAGATACCTGGATGAAGCCCCAGAAGAGGAAGAACCCGAGGATCGGTTGGAAATGTTAAATATGGAATTGCAAAAGGCGGTTGATGATGAAAGATTTGAAGATGCCGCAAAGCTGCGGGATGAAATACAGCAGCTAAAGCAGCAACAAGATGAGAATAAAAACTGATTGAATGTTCTGCTTTCAAAACACCATTCATCCGCTAAATGAGAAATTTCCAATTTGCAATGCAACTAATTAATTCAGCCGGAATCAAAGAACCTGATTCAACACATCCAAACATCATTAAAATTTGGCTGTATGAACTTCCAAACAATTGAAATATTTTACTCACCTGATAAACGAAATGCCTTAATAATCAAGAAGATAATAAAGTTAACTTCTATATTTCCTTTCAAATCTTCGTTCTCTTGTGTATTATCAAATTAATTTCTGAACGGGAGGAATAATTTATATGGTTGAAATTCGTCTTGTTGAAAAATCCGATCTGGAAAATTTGCAAGAATTCTGGAATCGAAATGTCGTCAATGATCCGATAACCGTCCCTTTATTAGAAGAAAAGTTTCAGGGTGATCCGGATTATACGCCAAAGCTGAATCTAGTTGCCGTTGATAATTCCCGGATTGTATCATTTATGCAAGGTATTGTGAGAGAATTACCCCCGGAAAAACGGGGATGGATTAAAATGTTTGCGACCGATGTTCATTATCGCCGTCAGGGACTGGCAACGCAACTTTTTGAACAAATTGAAAATGAAATGCGGCGGCAGGGTGTTTCGCGAATCGGGATGCTCGATAGTGCGCCGAATTATTTACAACCGGGCATTGATCCGTTTTATACCGAGGCGGTGGCGTTTGTGGAAAGACATGGTTTCCGGCGTTGTGGAGATACTTCCAATTTAAAAGCTGATCTGAAAAAATTAAATCTCGATACCCAGGCTGAGGAACTTGAAGCCTTAAAGCGGGGGATTACCATTCGGCGCGCGGTTGAAAGTGATCGCCCGCAAGTGACCGCTTTTTTAGCGCGATATTTCCTGGCCTGGATTTATGAGGTTTCAAACATGTTTCAGAATAATCCAATTTCATTGCATCTGGCATTTATGGGGGATAAACTGGTCGCCTTTTCAGGCCATAATGGTAATAATTTTAATACCGGCTGGTTTGGACCAATGGGAACGAATCCTCATAAGCGAGGATTGGGTATCGGGGGTATTTTGTTAAAGCGTTGTCTGAATGATACCAAATTAGCTGGTTTTGAATATTCCATTATCCCCTGGGTTGGTCCGATTCCCTTCTATATGCATTATGCCGATGCCCATGTTTGCCGTGTTTTTTGGCGGTATGAAAAACGATTATTGAAATAAATAATTCATTAATAGGAGGTAAATATCAATGAATAGACTTTTTTATTGCTCTTATATGATGATTTTTATATTTATATGTAATATTATGTCATCAGATTGTCATGCTGGAGCAAATCACAATCCAAATAAAACAAAAATTAAAGTTGGAATTGATGTCTTGCTCGAAAAGAAACTAGATTTAATTCAAGGCAAACAGGTTGGATTAATAACCAATCCCACCGGCGTCAATCGTGATGGGAAACCAACCATTGATCTGCTTTTTAAAGCGCCCCGGGTAAATCTGGTAGCCCTTTTTGGCCCTGAACATGGGATTCGGGGTGACATTCCCGCTGGAAAAAATGTTGAGCAGTATCAGGACCCCCAAACCGGGTTGCCGGTTTATAGTCTGTACGGAAAAA
>DYKB01000215.1 GCA_020722815.1 Caldithrix sp.
AACAAGAAAATATAGCCCGCCGGCCTTTTCAAGATTTTCCTGAAAAGCTTTTTGTCCCTCCGACTGCTTGCCATACTTCGCCTTCACCTCAATCCCGACATATCTTCCGTCTACTACACAGATGATATCCGGCAAACCAATCACCCCCGAAGGGATATAGCTTCCAGTTGCTCTCTTAAAAATACCGACATTATTACTTTTATAGTGAAATATCTTTTTCCACTTCAACCACTCAAGAATTATTTTCTGTATTTCTTTCTCCTTCATCTTTATAAATTGAATCAACAAATCTTTGGCGATAATTCTCCCCAATAATCGCTTTTTTCATCTCGGTAAAGCAAATTAGAATACTCCGCGCGTCAACCTTTGTGGAATTATTCCAAAAATCGCGAAGTTTCAATTTGATAAGATCACGATCTCCGTGAAATATTATGACCACCTGACGAGGATTCCTTCGATCAAACTCGTAAGAGAACCCCAAAACAGCCAGAAACGCCGCCTCCTTCAAGTCTGATGTAGCATACTCATTCGTCAAGCTATCCTCATCAAGCGCCAATGTTTTTAATTCTTGCATATAATTTTCCAATTTTATTTTTTATAACTTCACCGCAAAATTTTATCGCCTCGCCAATACTGCACTTATCAACGCTTTGCTCGTAAAGCCGTTGGAACTTGGCCAGCGCTTCCGTCTGCCGCTCTATTCTCTCTCTCTGAACCTCTAGAGCGCGCAAATAATACCTGTCTGGATCTTCTGGCCCGTCCCTCCGCTTCAAATCAAACTCCATTCTATTTTTTATTTCCATTGCCATATTATTTTGTCCGAAACAGGCGGTAGCTCACAAACGGATAATAATTTATCCGCCGCCGCACACCACCCCACGGATCTATTATGAATTTTGTTTTGCCCTCCAAAACCCGCAAGACAAAATGTTGTTGTTTTCCCGCCGCTGGAGAAAAATCAACCTCCTTAATTGTGGGCGACCAGTTCGGCTCATTCTCAATGTTAAAATCCCTGTTAATAATCACCGGATCATTTGTTTTCACAATTTTCAGTCCCAGCGCTTCAAACGCCTGCGGGGTTCTCACGAGATCCCCAGCAAAACCTTTTTTCTCTTTCAAGATCTTATTTACTCGATCCGGAGTTATCCCCGCCGCCATTCCTAAACAAGTGATAAAACAGCCGTGCGTTCCGATGGTATGGCGTCCGAAACCGAGAATATCATCCTTCCAGCGCGGGTCATATTGCGAATAAACTTTGTAAGGGCTTTGATTAGCCGGAATATCAATCGGAGAAGGCACAGCTTCAACCAGCGTCCCAACCTTCGTTAAAATTGGAATCCCAGTAAGGGAAGAAATCACATTAGCATACCTGTAATTCGGCGCGCCACTCGCCAGCGGAGCATACTTCGAAAAGAATTGCAGAAGTGTCATCTTCGAATTATAACTTGCCAGCTTGCCGGAAAACCCGTCCGTAAGAAGTTGAACCAACGCCCTCCAGCCCGTTCCATAATC
>DYKB01000216.1 GCA_020722815.1 Caldithrix sp.
TTTCCTTAATATAATCCGCCAGATTTTGACCCATGACCTGATGATGACGCACGCGTGGATGTTTGCTCCAACTGGGATCAAACGGGAAAAAGTAGGTACCAATATTGGTGTCATTATCTGCATTGCGCAAGTATTCGACGGCGTTTTCTATATAGCCCGGCCAGGGGGAGCCGGCTTTGGTGGCGTCCATGCTGCCTAAAGCGCACACGATAAAAGCATTGGGATGATGGCTGCGGATCTCGCGGACAAAATTTATGTAGGCATTTGTAATTTGCGAGGAATCCGGCACCGGACGTAAATTACCAATTAGCCAGCTATCATTCTGAAAAAGATTTATCACCACCACATCCGGAATGTACTGGTTAAAATCCCAACGGCTTTCCGGATTATCGGGATCCAGGCGATAATAATATTCCGACATGACCATATCAAACCAGCTAATCATAATGCCGATGCCGCTTTTGGCAATACACATATAATCCGCATTCAATAAACGCGAAGCGATTGCGCCATAGGCCAGGAAATTATTTTCGTGAGCCATATTATCATCGCCGCTATTCTCGGGCGCCTCGTTGCCCATCCCACAAGATATGGAATTTCCATAGAACAGTATTTTATGTTCAGGTCTTGCCGGCGGTGCAAGGAGGGTTTTGCCATCGTTGATTTGAATACCTAAAAATTTGGTGGGGCCTGTGGAAGCTTCGGTACGACGAAAAATAAGGAGGCTATGAACCGTATCCGCCAGTGAAGCTGAAACCAGATAAATATTACTTCCGGCCCTGCAATCTATGAGGCGAGGGTTGTTGTAATCATCATCGATAAAAACATTATAATAGGATTGCCCGGTTTTATCGTCCAACAAAAGGATTAGCAACGACCCTTCAAAATTAGCTTCAATATAGGTACCAGGCCAGTAGAGAACCGGCTTATCCGGTACGGAATAATCAATTCTGCCGGTATATTGAAAATTGGGATGGTCTGGCTTTATGGTCACTATTCCAAATAAATTGGAGCTAACACAAACAACAAATAATTGAGCCAGAAACCATATTTTGATTTTTTTTCTCATCATTTCATTGCTTCCATGACTATTTTTTAATGTCTGCCTGTTCAATCAGCAATAAAGAACCATCCTTTATTAATCCAATTCCTGGCGCATAGATTTTATATCCTTTATGCCCTGGTTCTAAAGGCGAAGTTTCTTCTGTCTTAAGACAATTCTTGAAAAAGCCGGCCGGGGTTGTTAAGCTGTCATTAACAGAAATAATCTCGGCTCTGTCCATGGCAACATCCGGTGCTATTTCCTGGTAATATCTTGAACCCAATAGCACCAAACCCGGCATCATTAAGCCGAAGCTTGCGCCATCTTTCCCGGACTCCCAGGCGCCATCATGGCTGATAATTTGCCCATTGTTATAAATATCTACTTCTTCTCCAAAGTAATAGATGCTCTGATCTTGTTCATTTAGAGCGAAATAATTTCGAGAAATTTCAACAATCTCTCCATCC
>DYKB01000131.1 GCA_020722815.1 Caldithrix sp.
ATTTTTAAACCACGCTTAAAGCCCTCACCCCAACCCTCTCCCAAAGGGAGAGGGCGCTATTCCCTCTCCCCCTGGGAGAGGGTTAGGGTGAGGGCAGGCTTTGCTTAATCAGAAAGTGTACGGTCGTGAAATTACATTAAATATTATTGCAAATCTCAATGAAAACAACCGGATTTTTGTTCAAAAATCACATAAAATTTTGCTGTGATATTTTAAGGAGCTAATCGGTGAAAATAGAAAGTATTCGCTTAAAAAATTTCAAAGCATTCAGAGATGTCGAAATTATTAAAATTCCGAAAATGAGTATTTTTGTCGGCGCCAATGGCTCCGGTAAGACTACACTCTTTAATGTTTTCAGTTTTCTAAAGGACGCTTTGACCGATAATGTGCACGTCGCATTGACCAAACAGGGTGGCAGCCGGGGATTTCAGGAAGTCAGGAGCCGGGGTTCAGATGGGATGATTGAAATTGAACTTCAATTTCGCCAGAGTGAAGTAGCACCATTGGTCACTTATTCTTTGAAAATCAACGAAATTGATGGTCGACCAATTATCGAGCGGGAGATTCTTCAGTACCGGAGAGGCAGCAAAGGTCAGCCATGGCGTTTTCTGGATTTTTCGCGCGGCAAGGGACAGGCAGTTATCAATGAACCGGAACAGGTTACCGAACGAACCGAGCTAAAACGGGAAGAGCACGAGTTGAAATCGCCCGATATTCTGGCACTAAAAGGCCTGGCGCAATTCGAAAAATTTCCCGCCAGCAAAGCCATTGGCGATTTGCTTGAAAATTGGCATATTTCCGACTTTCATATTCAACTGGCACGGCCAGAGAGAGAATCCGGCTATGCGGAACATCTATCAAAAGAAGGTGAAAATCTTTCTCTGGTGACCGAATATCTTTATAAACGACATCCCGAAATTTTTCAAAAGATTATCGACAAACTCAAACGAAGAGTGCCCGGGATAAGTGAAGTCGATTCCAAAATCACCGAAGAAGGTCGGGTACTGCTCCGGTTTAAGGATGGTGAATTTAAAGATCCATTTCTGGCCCGTTATGTTTCCGATGGAACAATTAAAATGTTCGCCTATTTAGTCCTTTTACATGATCCCAAACCCCATCCGTTGCTCTGCGTGGAGGAACCGGAAAACCAGCTTTACCCTGGACTGCTCTCGGAATTGGCGGAAGAATTTCGGGAATATGCGCGTAAAGGCGGCCAGGTTTTTGTTTCTACCCACTCCACTGATTTTTTAAATGGCTGTGAACTGGAAGAAGTATTCTGGCTGAAAAAAGAAAAAGGCTATACGATTGTCAAGCGGGCCCGGGATGACGAACAAATCAGGGCGTACATGAAAGATGGCGACAAATTAGGCTATCTCTGGCGGCAGGGCTTTTTCGAAGGAGCCGATCCGCTATGAGAGAACTTGTTTTTTTGCTGGAAGAACGTTCTGCAAAAGTCATGTTACAAGAAATTCTGCCGTAGACAATACATCCGGATACAATTGTTCGGTTTATCGTTTTTGAAGGTAAGCAGGATTTAGAAAAATCATTGGTCCAAAAGCTTCGTGGATATATCAATCCAGAAGCCACGTTTATTATTTTGCATGATCAGGATGCGGCTGATTGTCAACAGGTAAAAGCGAAACTTAAACAAAAATGTATCGAAGCGAATAAACCACACGCAATCATCCGGATTGCCTGTCGTGAACTGGAAAGCTGGTATCTTGCAGACTTACCAGCCGTTGAAAAAGCCTTTTTAAAATCAAATCTTTCCTCACTGCAAAATAAAAAGAAATTCCGAAATCCAGATAAATTGGGAAACCCCTCCAAAGAACTCCTCCGATTGGTACCCGAATACCAAAAGATAAACGGTTCCCGTCTGATTGCACCTCATTTAAATGTAGAAAATACCCGTTCCCGCAGTTTTTATCACTTTATTCGGTCGATAAAGAGCATATTTCATGAAAGTGAGTAATTCCACTTGTCAATAATGATATGATGTGATAAAATTTATCATTTATTCCTTCGGATATTATTATTTCCCTTGACATTATCAATTTCTTTGATTAATTTTCATTACCGTACACTTTTTGATTAAGCAAAACCTGCCCTCACCCTAGCCCTCTCCCTTTGGGAGAGGGTTGGGGTGAGGGCTTTGAGCGTGGTCGAAAAATGAATCTTTAAAGCAATGCAAAAAAGTGTACGGTAGCAAATATTAATTTAATACTACACGCTTCTCTTTTAAATGATCTATAATTTAAACAGAGAAAAATTTGCTACCACACACCTCAGATGCTTCTCATCAACTACGGATACGGAAATCGGTAGCAAATTATTTGAGGCTAATATATGCTTGCTTTAATAATATTGTAATATTAATTAATACAACAGCAACTATCTAAATCAAGAAAAAAGTTTTGGCTATTAAACCTATTCTATAATCAACAACAAATCAGCAGGATTAATTTGTTTGAGGCTAAACCTTACTTCGAAGTAAATAGAGAAGAACGATTTTTCTGTTTTTTACTCGCGCATGCGTTACTTTCTTCAAATTCTTTGAAGGAAAAATTTGCAAATCTTATCAAATCAAAATTCAATTTTCAATTGAATCCAAAAAATTTTGAAGTTTATGTTGAAGCGGCAGCTTTAAGAGACTATTGGCGCAGTCTTGGGGATCCTAAAATTTACAACTCAGTAATAGAACAAAAGCGACACGATATCATAGAAATGATTTTAAACTATTATAAACTTCCAATTACACTCATTGATGAATCTGACTTTTTTTGGACGGCCGGACCAAAGCGAAAACTCTGGAGTCCAGGCCACTGGAATGAAGCCGCTATAAAAGAGACTGAATTAGAAGAACTTAAAAAAGAAAGTTTAATTCATGTAAAATGGGCTTTCAACGCCAAACCAGATATAATGATAATTTCTGGTTCATCCGTACTAATGATTGAAGCGAAAGTTGAATCAAGAGAAAGACGAAAGGATAAAACTAAATATCAACAACAACAAATTCAAAAGTTAATCTCTGAACTTTTAAAACTGTTAGTACCACAGTTTCATAATTCAATTTTCAGTAATAAAATGCTAAAATTGAAGAAATCAGAGAGAAATTTCTCATGGCAAGAGATAATTTCACTTGCAATACCTTCCGAAATGGATGAATTTACCATAAAATCTTTTTCAGCATTTAAAGAAAGATATTATAAAAAAGATTTAATTACTAAAAATGCGACCAAATCTAATTTTATCTAAATTTTTCATGTTGGTGTTTATTTTAGATAATCAGATAAATGATTCAATGAATATTTGGTTCAAATAAATATCAAAAAGTTGTTCTTTATTAGTTATAAAAACAACCAACTCATCTAATTAGAGTCTGTCCGAAAATACCAAGACCTGTCATTGCGAGGCGTTTTTTGCCGAAACCTGTTTTTTAGGCTCGCAATCCCATCGTTAAACAGCGGAGATTGCTTCGTCGCACAAAACGCTCCTCGCAATGACAGTACCGGATGCGTTTGCGGACAAACCCTATATAGTTATGCTATCCATTTAAAGTTAAATAATTCATAAAATCAGTTTTGAATAAAAGTGAGGCAACAAATCCAAACATTATACTCCCAAATTGATAATCAATTCAACATACAACCAAACTGGAGCAATCATCATGTCAAAAACCACCATCCTTATTTTAATCGCAGGTTTTTTATTTACAAGCTGCACAAACAGCGTCGAAAATCATGCTGCTAAACCAAACTTCTTAGTTGAAGGGAAAGAAGTGCTCGTTTATACAACAGCAGCAAACACCGACCTTCGGTTAAGTCTGACTGATAAAAAGTCCTTTGAGCCAGCCCGGCAGCCTTTGGAAACCGAAGTTGCTGTTTTTGTCAATCCCAATAAGACCTTTCAGACTTTTTTAGGTATTGGCGGAGCAATTACAGATGCTGCTGCCGAAACATTTACGAAATTGTCAGCGGAGAAGCAGGCGGAATTGCTCAAAGCTTATTATGATCAAAAGGAAGGAATCGCTTATTCCCTGGCGCGAACTTCCATCCATAGTTGTGATTTTAGCAGCGGAAGCTATACCTACGTGTCGGATGAGGATAAGGAGCTCAGGACTTTCAGCATTGCGCATGACCAGCAATTTCGAATTCCCCTGATTAAAAAAGCCATTGCCGCGGCTGGCGGTAAACTGTTGCTCTTCGCCAGTCCCTGGAGTCCGCCGGCATTTATGAAAGATAATAAAGATATGCTGCATGGTGGAAAGTTACTCCCCGAATATTATGATTCCTGGGCGCTGTATTATACAAAATTCATTAAAGCTTATGAAAATGAAGGGATTCCAGTCTGGGGAATCACCGTTCAGAATGAACCAATGGCCACGCAAAGATGGGAATCGTGTATCTATACCGCGGTTGAAGAGCGGGACTTTTTGAAAAATCATCTAGGCCCGGTGATGGAACGCGAAGGACTGGGTGCTAAAAAAATAGTCGTCTGGGATCATAATCGGGATCTGATGAGTCAGCGGGCAAATACCATTTTTGACGACCCTGAAGCGAGCAAATACGCCTGGGGAATAGGATTTCACTGGTATGAGGTATGGGCCGGCGGCGAACCGATGTACGACAATTTAAGTAATGTTGCCGAATCGTATCCCGATAAAAAATTGCTATTTACCGAAGGGTGCGCCGATAGTTTTGATCCGCAAAGATACCAACACTGGCCCAATGCCGAGCGCTATGGTCAAGCGATGATTAACGATTTTAATCGCGGTACGGTTGGCTGGACCGACTGGAATATTTTATTGGATGAAACGGGCGGTCCCAATCATGTCAAAAATTTCTGCTTTGCGCCAATCCATGTCGATACCCGAACCGGAGCGCTGATATATACACCTTCCTATTATTATATTGGTCATTTCTCAAAATTTATCCATCCCGATGCCAAACGCGTGAGTACCACCAGCAGTCGTAGTCATTTGTTATGCACTTCATTTCTCAACGCGGATGGGAAAATGGCAACTATCGTGATGAATCAAAGTGACCAGGAAATAGCCTTTAAATTATTTATCGGTCAGGATGCTGTCAGTTCGACAATATTGTCGCACGCGATTCAAACGTTTGTTTATTAACTGCTGGTTATTGGCGTTTGGCTTCTGGCAATTGGCGTCTGGCTATTGGCTTTTGGCTAAAACAAATCACCTAAAATTCTAATATGGAAATTTATGATGTTTTGGATTGATTAAAGATCCGCTCCGGCTTCCCCCAAATTCCCAAAAACGGCATTTTGGGGGGAGGAATCCCGCCCATTTTCGTATTTTGAAAACTGGGAGATACAGAAGTGGGTCAAGATCCCATCGCCGTCAGGTTAAGGTAATGACAATATGAATTTCTATAAGTTATAATTGAATTGCCACGAGCTTTAGAGCGTGTCCGAAAACTAACCTTGCGAAGGTTATTGAGGCGGTATAATTATATATAGATTAAAATTTCAATTTCAATCTATATATTGTGTTATTCATAACCTTCGAAAGGTCAATTTTGGCCAATTTTCTAGTTCTCGGACAGCCTCTCGACCACGCCGTTGGGAAATTTGATCACGCACCGCGTGGGCGGGTCCGCCGATGCCGGTGGATTGACCACGAGCGGGATGAAACCGTTGCTTTTCGTCGTTGCTGGCAATGACGCTTTGGGGCGCGGATTTTGCGCCTGGCGGTATTGTTTGAACCACCAGCCAAAGGTCGTCAGTACGCTGCCTTCTTACTGGCAAAACACTTTTGGGGACAGGCCACTTGCCAGGAATTTTTCGACCAGGGTGAACCTTTGCCGGGCACGTGGCGTGAGTGAGTTTGAGTCAGACATAGAAAATCTCCTTATATCTTTTTAGTGCTTGCTTTGTTACGCTTGCTGGCGCATAATATAAGGGAAGAGTTTGTATTTGTAAAGACGTGGTTCACCGAAGGGATACGAATGGGGAGCTTGGGAATTAGATGAATAGGGAACTTCGGAATTAGGGGAAAATGTTTAAATTTGCTAATTATATGTTTTTAATTGCTTTATATATTCAATATCGTATCGGCTCAAAAAAGTATGGTAACATGGGAATTGTTATTTAATAAATTCTATAAATTGTTTTATCCTTTAACTAAATCCGCCTCTCAATCGTGCGGAGGGGAGCGGCAGCTACTCCCTCTCCCGCTTGCGGGAGAGGGCTGGGGTGAGGATCTTTTTATAAATCGAGCGCATCTAATGCCATAAAATATTGAGCGGCTATTCAATATCGTTGGTATCAAAGCGCTGGCTTGTTATTTTGAATATTTGCGGCTTCCTCTCAGGCATCAAAAAATCATGCCGGGTCGCATTTACGGCCATGAGTCAATGAGTAAGGAACCATGAGCGGACTGAAAAACATAAACCACCTGCCGTCACCAGATCCGAAAAAAATTATTCCGACAGGAATTCTGAAATTTTACCGGGACCGTCCCCGGGATTTCACGGCTTGAACGGATACGACACGCGACTACTGAAAAACTCAGGAATTCCATTAAAATTCATACACTCGCACTTCGGATCTTTAAATTTCACAATTTCAGATTGGTTTGGATAAAAGTAAATATTGAATTACATACAATGCTTCAAGATGAAAAAAAAATTGCTAATTGAAACACTTATAAAATATATCATTAAGCCATTTATAACCGCAATCTTGCAAGCTGAAAAGAGAGCAATACGAAGTAGTTTATTTATAAATAATATGGTACGAAAATTGCAATGATAATTATCTGTTTTATCTAAAAATGGTGAAATGATCAACTTTTGCATTACATATAATTCAGATAATTATTTAATCTGTGTATTGTTAATGATGGAGAATGTCTTGTGACCGGAAAAGATCTCAGCCGATTCACTAAAGCAATGTTTCTGGTTTTAGTTTCATACTATCTGGGAATATCAAGCGCATGGGGAAAAGAAGTCATTGGAACGCAGGCAGGAATTTGGACAATAAGAGAAAGTCCTTATATTGTCAAAGGAGACGTCATAATACCCCAGGGCACGACATTGACAATAGAACCAAGTGTATTAGTACAATTTGCTGGCTATTACAGAATTAAAGTGAACGGCGCATTAATAGCAAAGGGAAAATTAAGTGAGCAAATTATATTCACATCCGTTCATGACAAAGATTTTGGGAATGAGCAAAATTTTACTAACACTCAACCCTCAAACAAGGATTGGATAGGGATTGAATTTGCTCCTTCAAGCAAATCGACATCCGGGTTGGATTACTGCGTGATCAGGTACAGTGATAAAGCGATTAAAGCTAATTTTGCCAAGCCAACAATAAATCATACAATTTTTGCTGATTGCAATTCCAAATCGTTCAATTTGGGCGGGCAAATAATCACTGTCCAGGATGGAATCGAGCAAGATTATTACACGGTGCCGGACTTTGATAATAGTTCAGCGCCATTAACTTTACAAAATGCAGCCACTGCTCAGCAGCCGGTCGCCTTCGCACAGAATACAAGCGATATGAATCTTCCAGTGCCTGACCTGCTTAAAGAAGAAGAATTTAGTTTCGGAGAGATAAAAGTTGTCTCTGCCTCGAAATTTGTTCAAAAAATTTCAGAAGCGCCGGCTGCAATTTCAGTTTTAACTAAGGATGATATTCAATGGACTGGCCACACAGACATCGCCGATATGATGCGTCTGATACCCGGCATCGACGTTTCTGTTGCTACTGCCGGAAATATGAATCTAAATCCACGTGGTTATAATCGGCTTTACTCTAATCGGACATTGGTGCTCGTTGATGGACGAACGGTTTATCATGATTTTTTTGGCGTAATTTTCTGGCCAACGATCCCTATTCAATTAGAAGAGATAGATCAGATCGAAGTAATTCGTGGCCCCGGAGGATCGCTTTATGGCGCAAATGCGTATAGCGGCGTTATTAATATAACGACAAGAAAACCTGAAGATACAGCCGGAATCAGGCTTATCGCACAAGGCGATGGTGTTTTTAAGTCATACAGGTATTCTTATATCCATAGCAAGTATGTTGGGAATACGGGAATTCGCTTTTCATCTGGCTGGCGTAAGGCGAATGCGTTCGCTGATCAAACCCGAGAAGCACTGAACACTGGTGCAGCCAATTTGCTACTGGAACAAAAAATTGGCGAAAACTCCCGTGTTTCCTTCGAGATTGGCCAATCAAAAGGAACTGAACAACAGCTACTGCCCTGGGGTGTTTATGCGATCCCGGTGGAATCAGAAATTAGTGTCGCTTCAGGAAAAGTTGATCTGGAATTGCCAAAATGGAAATTCAGTGCCTACACCAATAAAATTAATTTCAACGCGTTAGGGACTACAAGCCCATTTGTAGTTCACATCGACAATGATCTCTATAATTTATCAATGGAGAATTTTTTTCATCTTGGCTCTCGAATTAAGTTTATTTGGGGCAGCACATACCGTTACCAGACTTTTGCTGGCAATGTAGCAAGTAAATTAGAGGAATTAGGCTTAGCATCAATATTCGGACAGGCCGAAATCAGCCCATTAAAAAACATATCGTTAACGATTGGCGTTAGAGGCGACCAAAACCCGGCAGGCGATGTCGATGTGCCGCTTAAAACCAGTCTTATGATATTTCCGCGTGAAAACCATGCTTTACGTCTTTCTTACGGTCGTTCCTATCGTTCTGCCAGTCTGGTGGAAACATTTGTACGATCACAATTGGGCGAGGCATTTGTTTTTGGCAATGAAAATCTAAAATCTGAAAGTATGGAGGCTTTTGAGCTGGGATACAGGGCGACGTTGTTCCAGGGTCAACTGGGTTTTGAATTTAACCTCTTTCAACAAAGCCTTAACGACTTTATTATATTTGCTCCTGTTCCTCAAGGCTATTCTTTTGATAATTTTGGAACATCAACGAATGTTGGTGGAGAGCTGGAGTTAAATTTCCTGTTGACTGAAGGAGTGAGAGGCCGTGCATACTATGCTTACCAAAAAATTGATGACAAAGAATCAACTCTTTTTTTTGAAAAAGCAGCGCCCAAAAATAAATATGGTCTCTTCCTTGGATTCGTCCATGGAAAATGGACCGGATATATCGGGGCGCAATATATTGATCAGTTTTCTGTAATGATTGCTCCAATAATGGAAATGCCCTCACAGCAATCTGTAGATGAACATATTATTGTTAATGCAAAGCTCGGATACAAGGTACATAAAAATATTGAATTATCTGTTGAGGGCTTTAATGTAGGCAATAATAAGGTCAAAGAATACCCTCTGGCAGAGCAATTACAGCAACGATATACAATAACGACAAAAGCGTATTTTTAAGTGCGAAAGAGTTCGTGTAAAATTGTATTATAACATATTTGAATTTTCAACTGAGACTCACTGTCCGCCTATTCCAGGTTGGGGTTTTGCTGGTTTTGTAGCTAGTATCGCGTTCGTTGCTTCAGGAAAGTAGGCGCTCGACAAGCCTGCGGCATGTTAGCTAACATATTTTCAGGTACAGCCTTCCGAAACTTTGGTACATTTGGAAGGTTTTTTTTTACCAAATACAGAGGTTTTAATTGAACAGCAAATTTTTACTTGACAAATATGAAAAAAATGTATCCCCTCAATAATTTATGGTAGCCGCGGTTGTTAATAAATAGCCAAGGCATGTTCGTTCTTTGCAATCGATTTTATAATATCAGCAAGTGAAGGGATTTGATATTGTTTGGTAATTCGATCTATGATAAATTTAAATGGATTTATGCCCAATTTTTTGCATGTTTCAACAAT
>DYKB01000217.1 GCA_020722815.1 Caldithrix sp.
ATCCCCCACCGTATCTCCGGTGACAGCCGCTTGATGGGCAAAAGAACCTTTTCCGCCAAAATTTCCTTCCTCAATATATTTTTTGGCATTGTCCCAGGCCGCTCCTCCTGAAGTCATTGAAATGGCAAGGAAAAGTCCAACGATAATTGAGCCAATTAAGACGCCAGCCAGGGCCTCAATTCCTAAAATAAAGCCAACTAAAATTGGAACAATCACCGGTAAAAGGGCCGGCAATAACATTTCCTTTAAAGCCGATTTAGTGACAATGTCAACGCAGGTTCCATAATCCGGTTTTGTCCTGCCCTCCATTAATCCATCAATTTCTCTAAATTGTCTTCTCACTTCTTCAACCACTTTATTGGCTGCCTTTCCAACCGCGGTCAAAGACAGGGCAGAAAAATAATAAACAGTGAGCCCGCCAATAAATAAGCCAATTAAGACAAGAGGAGCATCCAGAAAGAATTCAACCTTGGCGCCCAATTTTGATAATTCCTGGCTATAAGCAGAAAATAAAACTAAGGCCGCCAGACCGGCCGAGGCAATGGCATAACCCTTTGTTGTCGCTTTTGTTGTATTGCCAACCGCATCTAAGGCATCAGTGATTTTTCTGTTTTCTTCAGGCAGGCCTGCCATTTCCGTAATCCCTGAGGCATTATCAGTAATTGGGCCATAAGAATCCAGAGCAATGATTATTCCAGCCAAGGAAAGCATTGAAACAGCAGCCAGGGCTAGGCCATAAATTCCAGCAAGATAGAAACTAAATAAAATCCCGGCTGAGATTAGTAAAACAGGCAAAATAGTGGATTTCATTCCTATTGCCAAACCGGTGATGATGTTTGGGCCATGACCTGACCGGGAAGCCTCGGCAATTTCTAAAACCGGCGAATGTTTCTTTGAGGTAAAGTAATCAGTGATTAAAAAAATGATGAAGGCAATTAAGAGACCAATTAAAGTTGGAAAAAAGAGACGGATTTCAGACAATTTAAAAAGAGGGGCCATTTTAATGCTAATAAGGAGAAAGCCGATGCCAGAAAGAATTCCAGTAAAAATGAGCGACTTAAAAAGAGCTGAAATAATATCTGACTCTCTGCCCTCCTTTTTGCTTATTTTTGCAAAAAAAGTGGAAACAATTGATGCTAAAATTGAAATAGAGGCTAAACTCAACGGCAATAAAACAGCTGCTTCTTGATGCGGAAAAATTAAACTGCCTAAAACCATAGCCGCCACAATTGTCACCACATAGGTCTCAAAAAGGTCAGCCGCCATTCCAGCGCAATCGCCAACATTGTCGCCAACCTGGTCAGCAATTACGGCCGGATTTCTCGGGTCATCTTCAGGAATTCCTTTTTCAATTTTTCCAACCAAGTCAGCACCAACATCAGCGGCTTTGGTATAAATTCCACCGCCGAGACGGGCAAAGACCGAAATTAAAGAACCGCCAAAACCCAGAGCAATTAAAGCCCTCA
>DYKB01000218.1 GCA_020722815.1 Caldithrix sp.
CCCCCCGGCGTGACTGTCACTTGTTATGTCGCATAGTATGGTGTAATAAAAATTTATCTAAAAATTCAATTTTTCTAAAAATTTTATTGATATTATAGTCTATTTGGATAAAATATTGACCCGGATTTTTCATAGTATATAAACCAAAACGAAAGGAGCTTTTATGCCAAGACAAGCAAGAATTAAAAATCTCGAAGAAGTGGAACTCTATTCGGTGTCCACAATCGTGAACGACCACCAACCAGAATTTACCAGAAATCCCGAAGCCGCAGAATGGCTAATCGACATACTGAAGCAGCTTAAGAACAAATATAAATTTCGTCTTTACGCTTATGAGATTATGGGTACCCATTATCACATCCTGATTGAGCCAAACCGGAAAATTGCGGACATCAGTATCATTATGAGAGGAATAAACGGCGAATTTGCACGTAAGTTTAATAAAAATATGGGGAAGCGGGGTCACTTCTGGAAAGAAAGATATTCCCACAAAATAGTTAAGGGGATTGCTCACAAAAAAGAGTCGCTTCTATACTTTTTGAAAAATCCTGTCCGAGCCGGGATGGTCAAAAATCCGCTGGAGCATCCGCATTCTTTCGCTCACGCCATCATCGGCCAGCCGGGTTATAAAGACCCATCGGGATTGCTGGATTTTCATCTGTTAGACCAGGAAATAATTGATTACGTGATAAATTTTATTAATCAGTTTGTAGAGGTGGCAAAGGATGGAGTGAGGACGATGAAGAAAGTTTCCGAAAAGCTGTATAATTCCATGTTGAAGAAGAATTCCAGTATTCAATTTTCCCTTTCAAAGTTGAAGCATTTGCATAGGTATCGAAATTTTTCCATGTCCATGAAGTTGGTTAATTATTATCAGGAATTGTGGATACAGAGGGATAAAAGTTAAACGGTTAAACCTCTGCCCGTAATTGAACATAAGCCTGAACGCACGGCAAATAAAAATTATTTTCTTTGTGTTTGGCACCAATAAATAATTGCCCGCAGGAAATCAAAGATGGCTGTCTTATGCCAATATTCCCATAAGTCCATTGATTTTATACGCCTAAAAATCATTTTCAACATAGTTATCACTTGATTCATCTATTATGTCGCATTCCCTCCCCCGTGTGGTCACATATTATGTCTCCTCCCCCGGGGTGACGTCACATATTATGTCTCCTCCCCCGGGGTGACTGTCACATATTATGTCTCCTCCCCCCGGTGTGACTGTCACATATTATGTCTCCTCCTCCGGTGTGACTGTCACATATTATGTCTCCTCCCCCGGGGTGACCAGCATTTTATCTCCATCGGCTGATTGATCAAAAGGCGATAAAAACGGCTAATAAAGCCAATCCAGCGAGGGGATGGACGCCCTCGTAGAGAAACAACAAAAAATCCGTGTAAGTTCTCAATAATCGGTAGGTGCTGTAGGCAATGCCGGCCTTGATTCTTATT
>DYKB01000132.1 GCA_020722815.1 Caldithrix sp.
AAGAAAAACAAAATGTTATTCTTATCGTATGGAGATGTTCAAATATGCTATTTTGTTTTTAATGGCAAAACGCAATAATGAATTAGCTATACTTAATTAACAATATCTGTATCAGAACCTAATATAGAGTCTGTCCGAAAATCCAAAGCCCTGTCATTGCGAGACGTTTTTTGCCGAAGTAATCCCCTTGAATTGCAGCGGAGATGGAGATTGCTGCGTCGCAAAAAACGCTCCTCGCAATGACAGAATCGGGGCATTTGCGGACAGATACTAATGTAAACAATTGGCAAACACACCATTTGCGATATAATAACAAACCAAAACAACTGCCAGTGCACAGGCGATAAAATAATACAAAAATTCGACTAATCTAAAGCCACATTTCTTCATCCAGGAGTACAGGAGATAGCCAGCAAATCCCAGGAGAACGAGAACAATCATCAACCACCAGGTGTCACAGCAGTTTCGGACATAAAGGGCATCCAGGAAGCCAGCCAGACTGATGACAAATCCGATTTTAACCCAATCAAAGGTGTCAGGTTCGGGACATTTCTTTCGACGGATGAAGAGATACCACATAATTATCGCAACCACCGCAAGGACAATCTGAATCGCTAATATTGTAAGCGTCCAGTTGAAATCAAAAATTTGGTTAAAAAATTTACCAACGCAATAAACGAGAAAAGTTCCAAATGTGGCTGCTAATAAAAACGCAATAATCAAATTAAACCAGATACAGCATTTTGAAAAAACAGTCGCCGCTTTTACCAGAACTGATTTCTCCATTTTATCACGACAATCTTCAGGACCAAAACTTGTTAAGTTAACTGAATAAGCTGTATTGTTTGTCTGAATTCTATACTTATGTTGTAAAGTTAATAAATTTGTCCGTTCTTTCGGCGAACCATCCCCAAAATCCCATTCTAAAGAATCTGGTTGTCGACTCACTTCGGCGGTAAATTCGTGGGTATCGATTAATTTATTACGTAAAATAGATTTATATTTAATATCTTTGATTACCGGACACGGCGGACATTCTTCAAAACCCTCCAGTTCTACTTCTCTTGATATTTCTTCACATGGCTTGTGGCCCAACAAGCACAGTTTAGGTCGATTTCCGGGTTTTTGAGCATAGGAGTATTCCATCGTGGCTTCAGGACTGCCAATTCCCGCATTCGTCGTACCATCCCCAAGATGCCAGGTCCATTTTTCGCATTTACCCCCGCCAACAGAAACCGTATACTTGACTTTCCGCCGCCGCACTTTATTATCAGTAATGCAGCCACCGCATGTAACTTCAATCTTCTGGATTTCTGGATAATAAACAAAAATTTTCATTTCTTCATCACTGGTCAGATATTTTTCTTTTTCTTTGAGTGTAACAACAAAAGTCCAGCCATGATGTTTACCAAATTTCTTGCTCCAGTACGATTCATCTAACATCGGTTTCTTTGAATCTTCCAGTACCCATTTTTCTTTTAAGGTCGCTGTTCCTCCTTCTGTCATACCAAATTCCGGTTCAAGGACGATTCCAAATACTTTGGTCGCAATTCCCGGATCTGGATAATTATCATGATAAAAATAACCACCTAAAATTTCAAAAACGCGATCTTCCGCTGTCTCGGGATAGGGAATTCCTTCAATATATGCCCCTTGCAATAAATCCGGCGTTAATCCGGAATCATCTTCTGATTTTTCAGCATTGGCGGTAAAAATTACGCCATATTTTGGAGATGATCCCGGCTGATAAATTCGGCCGGACCGGATATCCCTTCTTTCAAATAATCCGGATTCTAATACATATTTAACATTCATGATCAATTACCTCCCTATTAAAATAATCTTGAATTGACAAATGGCTTTAATTTGAAACTATCTGTTTTTTCAAATTTATCAATGAAGCCAGGGCTGAGACAGCAAGCGATGATGAACACAAGCTCAAAATTAATGATTTCGAGTTTCCTGAATTTTATTAATGACGGAATACAAAACTGGAACAACTCGGCCTTTTAGGTTTTAGCTTTTTAAATTTTAAGGTGAATCCATTAAATGCCACCTAAGACTTATTATCCGTTGCTTTCCATATAAAAGAATTAAAAGAAACAGATGATTCTGGCTAATAACCTAAATAACCCGAATAATTAAAAGTAATTACTGCGTCAAAAAAATGCCCCTGGAATTATCAATCTCATATCAGTTCGATTAGTTGTGTGAAGCAATACCCATGTCAAGATAGAATGAGCGTGTTATCCCTTATAACGGTTCACAAACTCAAAGGTTCCGAATTTCATTACGAAGAAAATTATCTTGAATAATGCAAGGTGTATTAGTAATTAACAATGCTGGAATTAATAGTGATTGTCGACCTTTGAATTTGTGAACAGATAAAATTGAGTATATCCACTTAATATATAAAGGTAAACCTGATCCAGCCTGGTTATGATCTATCTGAAATCATCCGTTATTTTTCTGATTAACGATTTCTGATTTTTGAAGGCTTAATGGATTATCTCTTTATTAAATCGAAAATCATTATTCGTTAATCATCTTTTTAGTTCACAAAACGTTTCCCCTTAACCTGTTAAGTGGATACAACTTTAACTTATAATTTTTTAATAACTTCCAGTATCGAGTTTGACTTTCCCGCGGAAAATCCAGTAGATACTGATTGTATATGAAAGAACAATCGGGAAGCCAATAATAACCACATAAAGCATAATTTTTAAAGTCCGGAATGAAGATGCCGCATTGTAAATTTGCAAACTATGCGCCGATAAAGGATTCGAGTAAACCAGATTGGGAAAAACGCCAATACCGAACAACGCCAACAATCCAACAATCGTTGCACAGGAAGAAAGAAATGCCCGAAAATCTCTTCTATGGATAATTTCACGGGGAATATTGGCCACTGCCAGCATGGTTAAAATTGCCACCCCAAAAAGAATCGGATAATTTTTTAGATGTTGGGTCATGTGAGGAACATAAACCAGCGTCACCATGGTGGTGGTAATATAGCACAGGACAAAAAAGATGATAGTATTATTTACCCAGCCGCGAACTTTGTCCTGCAATTCGCCTTCGGTTTTTAAAACGATATAAATCGCCCCATGCATCATAAACAAAGCGACTGTTGTCATGCCGACCACCAATGCATAAGGATTCAGTAGCGACCAGAAACTTCCGATAAATTCATGATTTTCGTTGAGTGGAATTCCCCATGCCAGGTTTCCTAATGCAACGCCAATTAAAAGACTCGACAGGATACTGCTGACACTGAAACTGATGTCCCACAGTTGTCGCCACCAGCGCTGTGTTTTTTTGCTGCGGAATTCAATCGCAACCGCCCGAAAGATGAGACTGAAGAGCAGCAGAATCATGGCAATATAAAAGCCGGAAAATACCGTGGCATAAGCGATTGGAAAGGCTGCAAATAGCGCCCCACCACCAGTCACCAGCCAGACTTCATTACCATCCCAGACCGGCCCAATGGAGTTAATCATTAATCGTCGTTCTGTGTCCGTTTTGGTTAATAAATGGAGTGCTCCCACTCCCAAATCGAAGCCATCGAGTACTGCATAGCCGGAAAATAATATACCAACCAATGCAAACCAGATTGTATTCAAATCAAAGGTGATATTCATGCGCGATGTCCCTCCGTCCCTAAATCTTCTTCATCTGGTCCATGTTGTATTTTCTCATTTAGTAAATAAATAAAGAGAATAAATAACAGGAGATAAACAATTCCAAACAAAATCAACGATGTAATGACCTCCTGACTGGAGACGCTGGTAGAAAAAGCATCTTTCGTTTTCAATAAGCCATAGACAATATAAGGCTGCCGACCCACTTCCGCTGAAAACCAGCCCAGTTGATTGGCAAATTGCGGACCGAGTACTGAAATAACAAATAGCCAGAGTAACCAGCGAAAATCGAACAGTTTTTTGCGCCACCAGAGGAACATTCCCAGCAGTGAGAGTCCAATTAACCCCATTCCGATAATGACCATAAAATGATATGTTTGAAAAACAATTTGTACCGGCGGACGTTCATCTTCCGGAAAAGCATTTAAGCCGACAACCGGTCTGGATGGATCACCCGAGAGGAGAAAACTGAGTAGCCCCGGCACCGAAATGCCGTATTTAACCGTCTGCTCTTTTTCGTCGACCACACCAAAGAGATGATAATCACCAGGGGCACTGGCCGGATAATGGGCTTCAAAAGCAGCCATTTTAGCAGGCTGATATTTTTCAACCACAATCGCACCGTAATGTCCCGTCACCAATTGCGCCAGAGAGGAGATGGCCGCGACGACCAGGCCAATCTTTAACGATGCTTTTGCAAAATCCAGATGCCGCTTTTTTAAAAGATAATAAGCACTGACACTCACCACAAAAAAAGCACCAGCCTGCCAGGCCCCTGCAAAGACATGTGACAGGCGTGCCAACAGCGAAGGATTAAAAACCACCTGCCAGAAATCCAGCAGTTCGACTCGTGCCCGCAATCCTTCACCCACGATCTGATAAGCAACGGGCGTTTGCTGCCAGGAATTCGCCACCACAATCCAGATGGCGCTGAAATGAGCCCCCAAACTCACCATCATGGTTGAAAAAAAATGCATTTTTGGACTGACCTTATTCCAGCCAAATAACAGAATTGCGAGAAAGCCGGATTCCAGGAAAAAAGCAAAAATTCCTTCGGCCGCAAGGGCGCTGCCAAAAATATCCCCGACAAAACGGGAGTAGGTCGCCCAATTTGTGCCAAATTGAAATTCAAGCACAATTCCCGTCGCGACACCCAACGCGAAAATGAGTCCAAAAACTTTGACCCAGAATCGTGTCATTCGATGATAAAGATCTTTTTTGGTTTTTAAGTACATCCCCTCCATAAAAACCAGCAATAAACCCAGCCCGATTGACAGGGGTGGAAAAATATAGTGAAATCCCACTGTCAGACCAAACTGGAGCCGAGATAACCAGACAACATCCATCATATAACTCCTGATTAATTATTTCAGATGAGCAAAATATTGTTTAAATGATACATAAATAAAATAAAAATTTCAAGGGGATTTTTAAAGAAAATTAAAATCAGAGCAGGTAACACCGCTTGATTGATGATTGAATTGATAGCAACATTTAAAAAAACACTTTTATTATTTTAAAACCCGGTGAAGCAGGCATTAAAAGAAGTTCAAAGTAAATTACACTACAAATAAATTTCCGAACTTCTCGTAAAAATGCAGATTGATTGGCTCGGCATTCCGCTCGCCTAGCAGATTTATCAATTCTGGTAACCGAATTCTTAACGAGCAGCGTATAGCTAAAAAGAAAATCATGACATATCATTTATACAAAACTTGAAAATTTCGGTAACCTTTTCCAAATCCCTCAGTTTTAAATCGTGTTTTTCCGGGAAAGGAGTCAATTCGTGAATTTGTCGACCGATCACCCACTGCTGCTGGTCGTGCGGAGTGGCAATGTGGCGCAATTGGATGTGCTGTTTCAGCGCCATCATCGGTTGTTATTCAATTTTTTTATGAAACAGACCGGTAACCGGCAGGCCAGTGAAGACCTGGTTCAGGAGGTCTTTTTGCGAATGCTGAAGTTCGGGCAGACCTACCAGGATGAGGGTGATTTCAAAATCTGGATGTTTCAGATTGCCCATCATGCAGGGATCGATTCTGATCGAAAACAGCGGCACCAGCTGGAGCCGATTGAAGACAATCAATCCGTTCCCGGAAATGATTTGAACCCGGAGCAGTTGCTGGAACAATCGGACCATATGGTAACGCTGGCACTGTTAAATCAGACATCATCCAGCAAAAGGCTGAAAGGAATCGCCTGGAACTATCAAGTTGATGAACCGGCAGGCCATGAGATGATCATCGAAGCCCAGTCGCGGACGCACGAGATTGTGACGGATGAAAAGAAGCGAAAAGTTGACGGGATGAAACGAATTCCCATCAATACCACCGGTCTTTCCGTGGAGGAAGATGAAAATCGAATGGATATTAGCGTGGAATCCTGGCGCCGGACGATTGATTTGAAGCTGCGGGTTCCTTTCAACACTTCAATGATGGTCAATTGTGTGAATGTAGGTGATATTTTCATTCAGAATGTCAATGGTGAGTTTGATATTAATAATGTTAACGGCAAAGTGCCCTTGCCGGATATCTCCGGCTCGGTGATGGCGCATGCATTGAATAAAGACCTGGTGGTCACCTTCAAAAAATTTGATCCCGAAAAAGCCATGTCTTTCAGCATCCTGAATGGCGATGTGGATGTCACTTTTCCGGCGAATTTAAAAGCCAATGTTAAATTGAAAAGCGATAATGGGGAAATTTACAGCGATTTTGAAATAAAACTGGACGCCACCCCGCGTGAAGTGGTTGAGGAAAACAATCGCGGCAAAAGTGGTAAATATCGCGTGAAAATTGATCATACCGTTCAGGGAAAGATTAATGGCGGCGGACCGGAATTTCAATTTACGACTTTTAACGGGGATGTTATTATCCGGATGAAAAAGTGATTTTGATATACATCAGTTACGGTTGAATTGCCACGAGCTTTAGAGTATGTCCGGGAACCAGAAAAATAGTCATTGCGAGGCGTTTTTTGCCGCAGCAATCCCCTGTTAAAACGGCGGAGATTGCTTCGTCGCAAAAAACGCTCCTCGCAATGACAGTTCCGGGTTAGTTCTCGGACACCTTCTAAAGAGGTTTTCCGAGAACTAACCTTGCGAAGGTTGTCGTAAAAAAAAGTCACAGTTATTGATAATTATTTGATTTTTAATCTATATACTGTGTTATATTAAACCTCCGCAAGGTTAATATTGGTCAATTTTCAGGTTTCCGGATAGCCTGAAAAGCTCATGGCTATTCATAACCAGCTTAAATCATTTACCGAATAATCGTCAATTTTTGTGAATAAAATCTTTTACCTGCCCGTAAATAATAAAGGTAGGTCCCATTTGCGACAGGCTGACCGTCATCATTTAGTCCATCCCAATTTATGGAATGGTGGCCGGCATTTTTAACACTTTTTTCCAAAGTGCGCACTTTCCGCCCAGTGATATCGTAAATTTCCAGCGAAATCGGAAATTCAATGGGCAGGAAATAGGTGATCGTGGTGTTATTTTGCATGGGATTGGGGTAGCCGGGCTGTAAAGAAAAATCCCTGATATTTGCCCTGGAAAATTCCGGAACGGACAGGACATCATCCCCCAGGAATTTATCAACTGCCCCATAAAGTCCACCGATCCAACCGTGATTGGCATCAGTAAAAAAGATATCGCTCCACCAATATCCCATATATTGTGAGTAACTCCAATCCCAGGTCTTTCCCCCATCCGTGGTATGCAAAATCGTACCAATATGACCGGCAATCCACCCCTCGTTGCGATTCACAAAATCGACACTGTATAATATATCGTCGATAAAAATGGTCTTTTGTTGTAGTTCCCAACTTTTTCCACCATTTTTTGTATGCCATATTTGACCATTAAAACCCACTGCCCAGCCATATTGTGAATCAACAAAGTCAATATCCTGCAGGCATTCAAATAAAGTTGGCTGTCCCTGGCGCTGTATTTCCCACGATAGCCCGCCATCCAGCGTATGCAGGATTCGGCTGGCGCCGCCAACAATCCAGCCTTCGTTTGCTGAAATGAATTGCAGCGAATATAAATCCCCGGATAAGGGGGGTAATTCTTCCCAGGCGTCGCCACCGTTTCGGGTTCTAAAAATAGTTGTCTTCTTCTCGGTAACGGATAATGCCCAGCCGTTAAACTGATCGGCAAAGCATAGATTTGTGATATAATTATCCTTAAAAAAGGCCTGTTTCATCCAGGTTTTTCCGCCATCGGTTGTATGATAAATGCTGTGCATGGCCGCCATCCAGCCGTTCTGGCTATCAACAAACTGAATTTCATGCCCGGTAAGGCTATCGGTTTGCTGCCAGGTTTGCCCCCCATCAAAGGTACTGATAAATATATTTTTGCCAATCGAAAAACCTGTCCGTTCATTCAGAAAATGAACGGATATCAGGTAGTTACTGGGCACTTCCATTTGCCAGTGCCAGGTATATCCCCCGTCTGAAGTTGTGGCAATGATTCCATAAGTTGCCACTGCCCAGCCATGCTGTTGGTCCACAAAAAAGACATCATTAATAGAATTGAAGGTAGGTGAACCTCTTTTTTGCCAGGTTTTTCCGCCATCATCAGTATAGAGCATGATACCAGAATCCCCACAAAGCCAGCCAATTTGTGGGGAAATAAAATAAATTGACTTTAACATGGCCGTTTCGGGCACTAAAATTTTCTCCCAGTTTTGTCCGGCATCTGTCGTCATAAAAATCTGGTTATAGTCGCCAACAATCCAGCCAAACTGGTGGTCAATAAAAAAAATTTTTTGAATACGAACATCCGGATCGATGATCAAATTCCAGCTTAATCCCCCATCGTCAGTTTTATAGCATTGAGAAACACTCGTATCTTTTCGAACGGTAACAAATCCTGTTAGCGTATCAATAAAACAGATATCCCAGATCAGGCGATTGAAATGATAAAGCTGCTTCCAGGTTTTTCCGCCATCAACAGAACGAAAAATTTCACCATAGGAACCTGCCAGCCAGCCGTTTTTTTCATCCGGAAAAGAAATTCCGCTCAGAATCGGCCGTTCAGGAAGCATATAGTATTTCCATGGCTCATTTGAGTTGGGGATACGCAGTAAGATCCCTTCCGCTTCCATTAACCAGATATCCTTATTGGGCAAGATAGCCATGTCACCCCAGAAACCCATTATCTTATCAACGATGGAATCAGGAAAAGAGTAGGTAGTCCAATTCTGGCCGCCATCATCTGTTGTCAACAATCGATTATGACTTCTTCCTTTAATAATTCCATGCTGGCGGTCCAGAAATATAACGCGTTCCATATCAAATTCCCAATTGGCACGTCGTACAGGAGTCCATTTGCCATTGGTTGAGTAGAGAGTGGTTGTATTAAAAACTGTTGACAGCAATGAAATTATCAATAAATTAAAAAAATAGTATTTCATCATAGCAGTATCCTTTTTACCATAATAATTTAAAACAGGTTTATTTAACTGTTTTGAATATCAGGACTATTTCAAATAGAAAGAGTAAGAGTAAGACATTTTCATTTTTAATTCCATGGGCTATTAATGAAAATTTTTTAATATATCATTTTTTAAAGCAGAATCGAGCAGCGTAAAATATGGAGTTCCGTAGCAGTCTATTTAGAATATATAAAATAAAAATTAAAAGTCAAGTACTTTTAAAATATTATAAATATTCAATTATGCAATTATTTTATTAAGTTTAAATGACATTTTGTAACCAATCACAGGAAATAGTATCAAATTTGTTGTATCACCGGTTTTACTGATTCCTCAGGTTAATAAGGTTTTTAAACAACCAGGCCGCAAGATCAAACCCAATCGACCTTATTGACCTTAGTAACAATTCG
>DYKB01000003.1:0-5401 GCA_020722815.1 Caldithrix sp.
TGATTAAAAACCTTATTCACCTGAGGAATCAGTAAAACCGGCGACCCAACAAATTAGATACTATTCCCTGTGATCGGTTACGGTTTTCTGACATTGAACCCTGAACCAGCCAACCTGAGTCGTTACAACAAATTTAAATAATCATCCTGTCAGAATATCAGGCAAAACCATTTTGGGCAAAACGATTTGAGTTAATTTGCTTTTTAATCATTTTGACTATAATAATTTTGACTTCAATTCTTTGTAATCTAAAGCATTTCAGAGTTCAAAAAATTATTATGTGCATCTGCAGCCCTGATTTTGATTCAGGAAAGTTTCGGGAGGCGTTTTCAATTTTAACTCAAGAAAACTGCCTATCCAGCGAGGTATCCAATAAAAGAAGAAACTAATGATAAATGAATTAGGTATCCGCTCAAAAAGTGTTGGTAGATTAAAAATTAGTTTTTCAAATAAGTTGATTTTTAAGCATAGCGCCTGGAGCAGAGGGCATAGCAATATTGGTTTTCGCCAGGCGCCATGCTCTATGCGCTTTGCATCTTAAATTACCCTCCTTTTTTGAGCAGATACGCTATTAGGCACGTAATTTATTAATTTAAAAAATGTTACGCCATTATCTAAAAAGTGTGCCAAACACTATTGATAAAAAACAGATCACTTATGCCCCGGTGGATAACCTGTTGCTGGCGTTGACAAAAAAGTATGACGTGCTGGAAGCAGATGACGGTGAAGCGCAAAAGGACAATGAGCTGGATTTAAATTTTTCACCGGAAATCGTCATCTCGGAAACTTTTATCCCATGAAAATTCTCAATGAAGGGACATTGAATATGAAAAAAGAAATCATAAAACATCTCACCAACGATTTTGAATCCTTTGTCAATCACCCGAAAAATGGTATTGAGTTCTGGTTTGTGCGGGATTTGCAATATTTATTGGGGTATGACAAATGGGATAATTTTTTAAATGTCATTAATAAAGCGAAAATTGCCTGTGAAACAGCCGGGCATGATGTCAAAAACCATTTTGCCGACGTCGGGAAAATGGTCCGGATCGGTTCAGGAACGGAACGGGAAATAAAGGATTTCATGCTCACCCGTTTTACCTGCTACCTGATTGCCCAAAACGGCGATCCCAGGAAAGAACAAATTGCTTTCGCGCAAAACTATTTTGCCGTGCAAACCCGCAAATTCGAGATTATCGAACAGCGCATCAAGGACTGGGAACGTCTTCAGGCGCGGCAAAAACTCACCTTTTCCGAAAAAGAACTGTCTGAACTTATTTTTGAAAGAACCGGCGATGAAAAAGACTTTGGCGTTATCCGCAGCAAAGGTGACCAGGCGCTTTTTGGCTTTACGACCGCACAAATGAAACAAAAACTGGGCATTAATCCAAAGCGCCCGTTGGCAGACTTCCTGCCGACGATCACGGTGAAAGCGAAAGACTTTGCCACGGAAATTACCATCTTTAATGTAAAGGACAAAGATATTCATCAGGGCGAATAAATCGCCTGGGAACATATTACCAACAATAAAAGTGTGCGAAAATTATTGCTCGAACGCGGCATCCATCCCGAAGACCTGCCGCCGGAAGAAGACGTCAAAAAACTGGAACGCTGTGTTCAGTCGGCAGACAAAAAATTTATTGAAAAACCGGATATACCCGATGAATAAATTTTAGATTCATTCATGAGTCCAGTCTAAAACCACGAATGACGCGAATTTCACTAAGTTAAGGTTTCAGTTCGATAAAATCAATTAGTGTAATTCGTGAAATTCGAGGTTAAAGTCGTTTTGGAGCGGATTCATTCATGGTGACTAAAATGTGACGCATCCATACGCTATTTCACCGGAAATCTGATAATTTGCTTGACAATTTACAAAAATTTCTGTAAAATTTTAGTATGACTATCGATTAAGTTTTTTCGGCGCATCCGATTTAAACAGTTTTTTAGATTTGCGCTGTATCAGGTTAGCTGGTTCAGAGTGCATGGTTAGAAACCCTGCGTTTTTAATATCTCTTAACCCTGAACCGGGAACAATTGAACCTTGAACCGGAGTGGTTGTAATTATTTTTAATATATGCGGGTATTAAGGTCTGAATTTTTTTCAAAGCATTTTCATCATTGATTTTAATTCCGATTATTTTGTTACCTGTTTTTGCTTTTGATTATCGTTCCCGAAAGCGGTGGGAGGCATTTTTAGCCCTGATTTTTATTCAGAACACGCGGGAGTTAAAGTCATTTCATTTAAAACGTGAAAACAAAACGAGTGAAAATGAGTTAAAAGAAACGATTGAAATTTTATAAAGGTGAAGATGGATAAAGATAAAAAATTGCTTGAGTATATATTATTGCGTCGTTCGGATAGTAATATATCTTTCACCGGATTGTGCAATTTACTTAAAGCATTAGGCTTTAACGAAAGAATTCATGGAGATCATCATATTTTTACAAGAGATGATGTTGTTGAAATAATAAACATTCAACCCAATGATTCGAAGGCCAAGCCTTATCAGGTAAAACAAATTAGAAATATTATAATAAACAATGGTTTGACTTTAGGAGAAGAGTGATGGCAAGTAAATATGAGATAATTATTTATTGGAGTGAGGAAGATGATTCATTTATTGCAGAAGTTCCAGAACTGCCAGGCTGTATGGCGGATGGCAAAACATATCATGAAGCCCTTAGCAATGCTGAAGTCATAATTTCAGAATGGATTGCGGTCGCAAAGGAGTTGGGTAGAGCGATCCCCCAACCTAAAGGCAAATTAATGTACGCATAATTTCTAGAATTATTGAATAAAGTGTTATTTTTTATTACGACTCAGGTCGCTTGGTTCAGGGTTCACGGTTAGAAAATTTTCGTTTTTAATTTTTCTTAACCCTGAACCGGGAACAATTGAACCTTGAACCGGAGTGGTTACGAAATGGTTTAAAATGAAGTCGTTTGATAAAACAGGTTTGCAACCAAAAGCGCTGGCGAGTTGCAGACAATGCTATTAAATTGTTGTGATGAACGGTGCGGATGATTTTCCGGTGATAATTTTCTGATATAAAAAAAGAATCGTGTCCAAAAGTATCAACATTTTTTTGTTTATGGACAAAACATTTTTTGTATCCGCTCAATAAAAGAGGGTGAAATCTGTCATGCCCGAATGGTTACCCGATAAAAACATTTGAGTACAAGCTTGTCGGGCATCCATTAAAAAAACGTGGATTCCCACTAAAACCATGCGGGAATGACAGACCATGAGAATTTACCGTTAAATGTTCTTCATATTTACCCTCACATATTGAGCGGATACCATTTTTTCTTATAAAGGAAAAATGATGTTTTTTCTGCTAAGACAATAATTTTTTCTATATGTAAAAACAGTAATTTCAGGTAATGGAAGCTAAAAAGTTGGGGCATGGTATATGACACGCAAATTATGTAAAAGGGTAAAATCATATCCATACTGTTTGTGTCCATTTGAAGGGTCAAAGTCATGAGCGCCTGATTCCCTGATACCCATCCTAAAATGGAAGCCCTGCAAATTCAACTGTGGCGGCAGGCCAGCCCGAGCCGTAAAATGAACATGCTGGCGCAGCTCAACAAATCGGCGCAAATGCTGGCGTTAGCGGGTTTGCGCACGCAATATCCCCAGGCCAGCGAAGCCGAAATCCGTCGCCGACTGGCTGGTCTATTGCTGGGAGAAGAATCCGCCCGCAAAGTGTATGGGGAAATCAGCCATGCAAAATGAACCGATTGAAGTCACACTCAAAGTAACCGGGATTTTTGAAGAGCTGGGCGTCCCCTATCTGATTGGTGGGTCGCTGGCCAGCACGCTCTACGGCATGGTACGAACCACGCAAAATTCCGACATTGTTGCCGAAATGCGGCTGGAGCATCGGCGACCTTTTGTCATGGCGTTGCAGGATGAATTCTACGTCGACGATGAGATGATTTCAGAGTCCATCCAACAGCATTCCAGTTTCAACATCATCCATCGTGAAACGATGTTCAAGGTGGATGTTTTTGTGCCGCAACCGCGCCCGTTTTTACAATCGCAACTGGCCCGCGCCCAAAAACAGACCTTCGCATTTGAAACAGAAATCAGCGCCAAATTTGCCAGCCCCGAAGATACAATCCTTGCCAAGCTCGAATGGTATCATATCGGCGGTGAAGTATCAGAACGTCAATGGTGCGATGTTCTTGGTGTGTTGAAAGTCCGTGCCGATGCGCTCGATTTGGATTATTTGCGAAAATGGGCAAGTGAACTCAAAGTCAGTGATTTACTGGAACGCGCCATACAACAAGCGATGTAAGATAAAATGCTCAAAAAAAAAGCGCTCCAACAACCAAATGCACTTGACCAGGGGGATTCTCACGGTCAAAACAGGTTATCAGCATCCAGGAGTTTGTTCCGGTCGAAAAAGGCGATCCGGACCCGTCCCCGGCAAATGATTTGGATCGTTAATTTCCTGCCAACTCAATTACCAAAGTAACATCGACGCTGTCAAATTTCCCCACGGCATTACGCAATATCGATTTAATTCCCCCTGCCATAAAAATATTTCGGGAAATAAAACCTTATTATCCCCTTCCAACCGCCAGCAAAAGAGGCGTAGCCGATCCGGGATAAGAGCGGGATTCAACCGGTGTAGGACAAATTGCCAATTTGTCCAGCTATATTTTTTTCACCAGAAATATAAAAATTTGCTTGACAATTAACAAAATGTTCTGTAAAATTATAATATGACGATCGATTAAGTTTTTTCTGCCCGTCAGATTTAAACAGTTTTTTAGATTTGCTCCATAAAAATGTTTTTATAAATTTTGACTACAGTATGGTTGATAAATTGTTTTTAATATATGCTGGTATAAAGGTCTGAATTTTTTTTAAAGCATTTTCATCACTGATTTTAATTCCGATTATTTTGTGACATATTTTTGCTTATAATTTTTGCCTTTGAAAGTTGTGGGAGACATGTTTTTTGCTATTTTTGACAAAAGTAAGTTTCGGATAATATTTTCAGTCCGGATTTTGACTGAGAAAGGTTTCAGGTAACATTTTCAGCGCTGATTTTGAATTAGATAAGTTTTGGGGAATACTTTTCGTGCAAATTTTGACTTCGAAAAGTTTTGAGAGATGTTTTAATCCTGATTTTTACTCAAAAAAAGTTTTGGAACTCATTTTTAGTGCTGATTTTGACTCAGGAAAGATTTGGACCTCATTTTTTGCGCTGATTTTGATTCCCGCAAGATAGGGATCTCATTTTTTACGCTGATTTTGATTCCCGAAAGATAGGGATCTCATTTTTTACGCTGATTTTGATTCCCGAAAGATAGGGATCTCATTTTTTACGCTGATTTTGATTCCCGAAAGATAGGGATCTCATTTTTTACGCTGATTTTGATT
>DYKB01000003.1:5501-257030 GCA_020722815.1 Caldithrix sp.
CGCTGATTTTGATTCCCGAAAGATAGGGATCTCATTTTTTACGCTGATTTTGATTCCCGAAAGATAGGGATCTCATTTTTTACGCTGATTTTGGCTCAGGAAATTTTTGGAAATCGTCTTTCATTGTGATTGTAGCTCCCGAAAGTTTTGCAGCGCATTTTCAAAACTGATTTTGGATTCTAATAAATTTTTAACCTGGATTATTCTTAAAATGATGAGCCGCATAATTCATGTTTTTTATAAGGCAGAATGATTCGCCGGCAGAATAATTTTGAGAAAAACTATTATTTAAAAAGGCTTACCCTGCGGGAGGTTTCTATCAATTGTCAGATAACGCACCGATCGCTAAACCTCCCGCCGGGTTGTTTCATAAAACGCGTAAATTTTGTTCATGATTTTGAGGCACTAAAATCTTTACAGCTAAAAGCCAATAGCCAATAGCCAATAGTGGGAGAGTTATATATAGATAGGAATCAGGAAAAATGAATTTTTCTTTTTAAATAACGGCAGATTTCTAACTGCTAAAAAACGAATCAAACACTTAAGGAGCTTAAATGCGTGTCATGAATTTTAGTTTTTTGAAATCGGAAGAAGTTCAGGCATTCTCCTTTCGACTTTTACCAATTCTTGAACCCTTGATGGAAGGAGATGAATTTTTATCCGGTATTAATCCAAAATTGCGGCGCAGTAACGATAACCTGGCAAAGGCTTTAACGCTCGTCCGCACCAGTGAATACACGGGCATTTTATTTAATTCCGATGCGTTACGGGATCAGTATTATATTGGTTTTAAATATCACGTAGCATCATTTCTTTTTCATCCCGATGTAGAGAAGGTTCAGGCAGCCAAACTCATCGACACTCAAATTCAAGCCAGCGGCCCGACGTTATATAATTTGGGTTACGCCGAAGAAACAGCCCAATTAAACGGCTTACTGGCCAGTTTACAAACGCCGGAAGCGCAAGCTGCGATTAAATTAATTGGTGCTGATTTTTGGCTTGATTTACTGATTAAAGCGCAGCAGGCTTTTGAAGAACTTTATCAACAAAAAGTAGCCAAGAAATCAACCAGAGATTTACCGCCTGCAATGGCAAGTCGAAAAGAAATTGTTCATTATCTTTCCCAGATTTTAAATTATCTCGATGCCAAAACGGAAGCCAATCCTGAAAAATATAATCCTGTCGTGGAGAAAATCGATGAGATTATTGTGGACATGATGACTGTTGCCCGTTCGCGAAAATCCAGAACGAATAATACCAAAGAAGAAGCACCACAGCGATAGGTGATGAATTTTGTTGTTTCAACGGATTGAAACCATAAGTTGATCATTGGCGTTAGAAGGAATATATGATTTTTAATTTGGATATGGTTTCAACCGTTGAGATATGCATTAAATATTCGTAACTACTCAGCTATTGGCACTTGGCTATTAGCTATTCGCATTTTATAAAAAGGAATAACGTGAAATGAGAAATTTGCGGACTTTAAATATTTGGCAAGAAGGTATTACGATCGTTACAAATGTTTAAAAATTAGCAGAATTACTTCCTGCAGAAGAAAAGTATGGATTACGAAGTCAAATCTGTCGCGCTGTCGTATCTGTACCTTCAAATATTGCTGAAGGTTGCAGCAGAAACAGTCAAATGGATTTTAAGCGATTTTTAGAAATTGCATTCGGTTCATCCGATGAATTGGAAACACAATTAATGATCATTGAGAAATTATCCCTTATTTCAAACAAAGAAGTCGCCGTAATCATTGACCCAATAAATAAAGCCCAAAAAATGATAAATAATCTGATTACCAGGCTAAAAGCCAATAGCTAACTGCTAATAGCTGAGTAGTAACAAGTTTTTTATATTTCTCTACCATCAGATTTTAGCTATCCACATTTTCGCAAAGCCACTGATATAGAAATTAATAAGATCGGAAAACTCATTTCATTGGATCAAGAAGAAATAGTATTTTATATTGAAGCGGAAACTAGCTGCAGTTTAAATAAAATACCTTTCTTCGTTGTTGCTGAAAAAGTTACTTTAAATGAAGGGCTCGTATTCTACTACGAACGAGAAAATTTAAAAGTGGGAAAACGAATCGCTCCGTGGGTAAAACCAGGTACTTAACGAAATGATTAAGGAATTCGTTTTGAGGCTCCGCTGCGCACGATACGAATTCCTGAAGTATTATAGTTTTGCGGTAGTGTCCATATTTTGTATTTTCATGAAATTCACAAACCCACTTGACTTTTTGGGATTTGTTTTGTATCATAAACGGAGTAAGTTTAAAATTTACAAGATTTATTTTGGTAAAACGGAGATTTAGATTATGTCACAGATAGTAGTAGCTGTTTACGAACATGGAAGTTTGCATCCATTAGAACCATTGGCGTTGCGCAATCATCAAAAGGTCAGAATTCAGGTCTTATCTGAAATTACAACCAATAAAAATGAAGAGCGGTTAAATATCTGGATTAAGCAGGGATTATTGACCCCTGCTTCAGGTTATTCGTCAATTAAGCCGGTTTCCCGTGCAAAACGATACCAATTAGCTGATCGTTTGGGAAAAGCTACTCAAAAACCTTTATCTGAAATTATTATTGAAGAAAGAGGAGATAGGCAACAGTGAAACCAACACCTATATTTTTGTATCTGGCGATTTTCGTTTACTGACAGCAGCCCAGGCAGAAAACTTAGACATTGATAATCCCAACAATTACGAGAATTGGTAGAATAAAATATGTAAAAAAGTAACTACGCAGGTTCAAGGTTCAAAGGTTCCTGGTTCAGAGTTTATCAATATTCGTTAATCTGCTTTTACATTTAAGAAATCATTCCCCTGACATATTGAGCCGATAAAAACGAAAAGTTTCTAACCGTGAACCATGAATCCTGAACCAGCCAACCAGAGTAGTTACTGCAATATAATACAATGTTTAAATTTTTCACCATCTCAAAAGTAACATCATAAAATTTTGGACGGATAAGAGATAAAGTGTTGACATTTTAATGTTATTTTCTATTATAGACTTTATAAATTTAAAATTTATGAAGTCTGTTTTGTAACAAGAAAATATCAATATCAACAATTACCGTAGAACATATTACTCATTTTTTTGAAAGGATATAATCATGACTACATTAGAAAAAATAACTTTATCAGAAGTTAATCAAATATTTCAAGCATTAACACTCCCCCCAACCAGCCAATTAACGATTATTATAAAAGATAATGAACTTATCGAAAAAGAATTAGAGAGGCAAAAAGTATTGGCGGCGATGCAAAAACTCAAAGGTTCAGGGAATGGAAAACTATTAGACCGTTTATTTGAAGAAAGGACTATTGAAAGAAAGCGAGAACAGGTAATATGATTCAATATGTTCTGGATACTTCAGCATTGATAACTTATATTGAAAATGAAGCAGGCATGGAACAGGTGGAATTATTATTGTTAAAAGCCCTTAATCAGGAAGTTAAGTTGCTCATTTCAATAGTAAGTACGATAGAATTATTCTATATTTCAATGTAAGAACAGGGAAAAACAATTGCTCAGGAACGATTGGAATTGATTAATACATTGCCTTTGACGCAAATAGATGTAAATGCGTCTCAAATTGAAATCATCGGAGAATTAAAAGCGACAAAATATTTATCATTTGCCGATTCTTGTGTGGCTGGTTTAGCAAAATCTGAACAAGCTATTTTAGTTCATAAAGATCCTGAATTTGCGCAAATTGAACCCGAAATTCAACAATTTAAGCTCCCCTATAAAAGTAAATATAAGAATAATTAATTTTTTAGTCCGTTATCGCCTTCTAAAACCCCCTAAAAGAACCCATACCACCCCCAAATAAGGCCAAAATTCCACCAGCGTAGGACAAATTGCCAATTTGTCCCCCTATTTCAAATAAAGACACTTCTGAATCCCCGAAAACTGCCCGCAATCAATTTTAACAAAATAAAATCCACTCGGTACGGCCTGACCCGCCTGGTTTTTGGCATCCCAGGTGACCTGATGCGGGCCGGCGGGTTGGCGCTGGTTTATGAGCGTGCGGACTTCATTTCCCAGGACATCATAAATTGCCATAACGACCTGCGCTGCGCCGGGGATTTCGTATTCAATGACGGTCAGGTCATTAAATGGATTGGGATAATTTTGTTTGAGCGTAAAAACTGCGGGCAGGCTTTCACCCGTCGTGAAAATCTGAAGATGGGCGGATTGAAGTTTAACGAATGTTGCGGTGGAATCCATTGCCTGGCAATCGATTAAATTAAATTCAATCGTTCCCGCCTGATGACCGGATTCGTTTTTCGTTTTAAAAGCGAGATTGGCGATGAGATTCGGGTGTTTATTTGTATTTTGTGGATTCAGTTCGACCCGGCTCAAAAAAAGACGACCGGCCAGTGGTTCATCTTTTACAAAATATAAAGCATTTTCGGCGCTGCTTTTCCCGAACGCATCCGCGATAAATTCCAGACGCGACGCCAGGTATTCCAGCGTAAAGCCGATTCCGGAAAACGCCGGTTCGGAATTTTTATGGATAGAGATTTCGATGGTTTCAGCCGATTGATAATTGACCGCCAGTTCGGGAGCCGATGGCAGGTTTACGGGCGGAATATTTTTCTCCAGGCGGCCGTGGTTTTTCTTCCAGTTGCGATCAATAACGGCAGCATCCTGATTATCAACCAGTCCGTCACCATTCGCATCGGAATAGGTGGCTTCCAGGGGCTTCCAGCGGGTGCAATACTGGGCGCGCCAACTGGTGCCGGCATTGGTTCGCACGGGGCCTTTTTGTCCATAACACTGCCCGATGGGGAGCAGATCGAAATGATCCACCACGCCGTCGTTATTGGTATCGCCCGGCCAGACTTCGATGCCGCGAATGGTGAGGCTTATCTTTTCCTGATTCAGATGAACCGGTTGATTTGTGGCATCGCTGGCCGATACATTATCAAAAATGCAGAGAACGACTGTACTGTCCGGCGTATACAAATCCGTATAAAAATCAATTCGGGCAACTATGCCGCTGGTATCGCTGGCCGCATTCCCGTCTTTTCGGCCGGTTTCGATGGTAATTCTTCCCGGACTCTGTTCCAGGGGATCAAAATAAATCGCATCAGCCGGTCCAAAATAATCGCCGGGTTCAATCTGTTTGGGAACCGATTGTATCCAGTTGGGATTGGAAAATCGGACTGAAAATTTTATTTTCGACAGATTGGGCAAAAAGCGGCTTAACTTTTCGAGCCGGATTTCCAGTGGGAAAATTTTCCCGGCCGGCTGATAAACCGAATCTGAAAAAAAATACAGGCGGGTGGCTGGTACAATTTCAAGCGCTGCCGGCGATTCGATGTCAATCCCGTTTATCGTTGCCTGGATGGTGGCCCGGCCTGTCACATTCCCAGCACGAATCTGCTGGACATATTCGCCATTGGGGGTATAGCTGGCGCCTGTCCCCAGCAAAGTGCCTGGACCGGACTTTTTCAGCGTCACTGTCTGATTCGCCCCCATTAGATACCCGTTCTGATCTTTGGGCACCACGATAATCGTTGCGGTGGATAAATTATCAGCAGGAAGAATGCCGGGGCGAACCACAATGGTGCTTTTTCGGGGATCAACCTGACCCTGCGAAACGACTAGCCGGCCATTTTTGATGTGATGCAGCGCTAATAATTTTCCTTCGACATTCAATAATTTAACATGAGAAAGATTAACGGCCGTCTCACTTAATTTCAGGGCGCTGAAACAGATTTTAACCAGTGCGCCATTTCCATGACCTCCTGCTGGCTCACCAAAACTGAAACCGGCAATTTTTAAGGTGTCAAAATTTGAATTTGACGATTTGATAAATTCCTGAATCAGGGAGGTGTTACGACCGTTTTTTTCGATGAATGAACCGGCTTTGATGTTTTCATATTTCACGACATCTTTTGAAAAAGCCAGTGCCAGTTCAAATCCGCCGAGATTGAACACCCTATCCACTTCAACCCGGATTTCAAACTCGTGACCCAGTTGGTGAATGGTGGTGTCCGCCGGAGCGATTCGAATCACGGTCGGCGGCGGGGGATAAAAAATAACCTGGATTGGCTTTAAACCGGTTCCGTTCACTTTAACCCGGACAATCGCCGCCGCGGGTGTCTTGGCCGCACGCAAAATTCGCGTATAAATGCCATTTTCATGGGATTTAACAGGGCCAACCCAATCACCAGCCGATGTTTCCAGTTCCACCAATTGACCGGCCGCCAGGGTATCGCCATTCAAATCGCAAGGGATAATGTTAATCTTCGTGAACGCAATGCCATCGGCCGGCAGACTGTCGTCTTCTGCAGCGGCAAAAGAATGGGCGGACGACACCATTCCGGTAACAATCGAAATTTTGCCGGATTGGATTGAATCAATATGCCACACCAGCCCTTCTTTATTGGTCAAAACGACATTTTCAGGTTTTAAAAAGGTCTCGCCAGGATGAATCGCCCTTAATTTAAAAAAAGCAAGTGAACCGGAACCTGTCGCGCCGGCCTCATCTCCCCGGCTGTAACAGCCGAATTTGACGCCCCCGGTATCTGAATGATGCGTGAAAAATGGCCCGATTTTGCCGAATTTTCTGCCGGTTTGCACCAGAAAAGGCCCCGGCCAGACACTATCCACCTGTACAAATTGACTCAGGTATGAAAGTTTAAATTCGAAACCCGCGAGTTCACCGCCATTTTCAATTTGAATCCTGGCGACAATTGATTGATTTAGCGTCAGCGTTGCGTGCATCGGTTCGATTTTGACATTCAGCGGCATTCGTTTTTTAAATTCCACCGTTGCCGGATGCTTCAGGGGAACGCCATTGATGGCTGCGGACAGGGTCGCGGTTTCAGGTTGTCGCGATGAACACAAGCGTTGCTGATAGCTACCATCGGGGGATGGAGAAAGCGAGTCGAGCAAGGTACCCGCCGTGGTAAAAAGCCGAACCTGCTGTCCTGGCGGGAGCATTTCACCGGTACGCGAATAAGGTCGGATGGTGATCAGCGAGGTGGTAATCCCATCGGCAGGAATTTCGGCAGGATTCACCTGAATTTTTGATTTGTCAGCATCGATTTGAATGGCCTGAACCGTCAAAAAGCTGTTCCGGATGATGGAAATTGGCAAAATTTCGCCTTTGGGGTCGGTGAGTACCAGATTTTTTATTTTAATGTCACTCGTGCCAATGCCCAATGTCTGAAAACGGATAATGGCCAGTTGACCACTGCCAGTCCCGCCCGATTGCTTTCCGAATGAAAATCCTGAGAACGAAAGCACACCCGCCGGGGTTTCTTCGTTGACAATTAATTTGCCGGTGCCAGCCTCACGCCCGTTCCGGGAGAGAAAATCGCCAATCCAGATACTATCCAGCCGGATGATTCGGGTTTGATATTCCAGATCGAATTGAAAGGCAGCCACATTCCAGACGCTGTCCAATTCCACCATCAAAGTCACTTTTTCACCCTGGTTCACGATGGGCCGGGACGGTAAAAGACGCGCGCCAACGGGATTTTGATAAAAAGTCACCAGAACCTGCTGTGCCAGTATTCTGTCGTTCACCGATGCGGCAATCATCGCCGTTCCGGGTTGCGTGGGTGAACACAACATCCGGGTATAACGGCCATCCGGGTGACGCTGGACGCTATCCGCCAGCCAGTGACCGGCGGTGGTCCTGATCTCAACTTTCTGGCCGGCAGGTAATCGTTGGCCGGTAGAATCCACAGGGATGACGGTGATCCGGCTGGTGGAATTCCCATTCGCGGGGATTGAGGGCGGATCAGCAATCAGATACGACTGGTGAATATCGGCTTTCGAAGGCCAGACCGTTACACTCCCCCCCTTAATTTGTGTTACAGCGATGCGTTGTCCGGAAGTGTTGGTGAGCATAAAATCCTCGAAAAGCAGGGGTGTTTCACCAATTTTCAGTCCGATGAGATTAAAACTGGCAATTTCGCCGTTATCTTTTGCCCCTTCATTTTTACCGAAAGAGATACCGGCTATTTTCCAGACACTCCATTCACCCTCCTGAAATCGGGTGGGGCCAATCTGCGAAGCAAATCGACCCGTACTTCCCAAAAATGGACCGATTTTAAGCGAATCAACCGAAACAATTTGGGTTCGGAACTTCAATTTAAATTCAAAGGAACCAATTGGCGGCGCATTTTTTATGCGAATTGCGTATCGAATCGTATCCTGAACAAAAAGACCTGAATCGGCTGGCGTCAGGAAAATTTCAGGAGACTGCGCAACGAGCCTGAATGTCCAGCTTATCCAGAGGAAAAAAAGAATTTTTAAATTACTTTGCATGCATCTCCCCCTGAGAATTAATTTAATTTCACCATTTTCCCGTTCGCAACCCAATCTCCGGCTTCCAGACGATAAAAATACAATCCACCCGGCACCTGTTTTCCGAAATTATCCGTTCCGGGCCATTGAATATGATGCATCCCTTTTTCATGGTTCATCTTCAGTTCACCAATTTGTTCCCCTTTAATATTGAAAATAACCAGCCGAATTGAACCGGAAACCGGCGTATAAAACTGAATCATGGTGCCGGAATTGAAAGGATTCGGGTAATTGGGGAAAATTTTAAATGTCCCTGGCAGATTGATCGATTCCTGGCAATGGCTGTTTTTCCACGAAATCGCGTTGAGCCGGCCTGCCGCATCCATTAGCTGTAAATTGTTAATCCGGAAGGGTATGCTGATATCTTCGGTGGTTTTATAACTGATTTGAAGCAGTGCCCCTTCACAAGCGCCCTTCAGATTCTTTCCAAAAGAGCAAGCGCCGATTCGTGAGATGCCGGATTCAATCGCCTCCGGACCAAGCTGGATAACGGTTCGATCCGGATAGGAAAGCAGATGACCATTTTTTATTGAAATAATCTGCGTCGTGGCGGGATTAAAACCGATTTCGGCTTCGAAGGCCACCGGGTTATTCGCGCCCGACAGGTGCAATTCAAGTAAGATTGAACCATCCGGCTGATTTTCAGATTTAATCCATTCGGCTATGACACTATTTTGCGTTATCACCGGCGTTGATTTCAGAAAACCTTCCTGAAGTTCCGGCCACCCCCACTGATTGGCTACCAGTTGAATGTCCACAATATCGATGAGGCCGTCACCAATCCCCTCATCATTCACATCACAGCGGGGATCATAACCGGGCTGCCCGGAACGATACCCCCAGCGCGCGGCCACCATTTGAATATCAATCACTTCGACACGGCCATTATCATCAATATCCGCCCAATAGCGCCGGCCGCCTTCATATTTCAGGATGGTACCATTTTCACCAACCGCCCACCCATGTCGGGAATCGGTGAAATAAACCGCATGCAGATTCGCCGCGGTTCGTGAATACTCCTTGACCCAGGTTTTACCACTGTCGATGGTGGTGAAGATCAAGCCTTCGTAGCCCACGGTCCATCCCTTTGCCGGATTGATGAAACAGATGCCCCGTAAATCCCGAAAAGTATTGGAATTAATCTGTTTCCATTTTTCACCGCCATTGGTGGTTCTTAAAATAACGCCATCATCTCCCACAATACAGCCGTGAAGGGAATCCGTCATGAAGATATCGTTTAAATTCGTGGTATAGCCGGTGACGGGTGAATTTTGTTTCCACCAGGTGATACCGCCATCGCGGGTTCGGAAAATATGGCCGTAATAGCCGGCCGTCCAGCCGTTCAGGGCATTGTGCATAAAAACGGTGAAGAGCGAATGATCGGTTTTGCCGGTTTGCGGGGTATGCCAGAGCCGGCCGCCATCCGTTGTAAAATTAATAACGCCACTTCCCCCCACAAGCTGCCCGTTTAAAATATCTGAAAAATAGACATCGTAAAGCAATTCAGTTGTCTCTGTTTGCTGAAAAGACCAGGAATTTCCCCCGTCAACAGTCTGAATCACCTTGCCGGTTCGTCCCACCGCCCAGGCAGTCGATGAATCCGTACAGAAAATAGCCCGGATCTCCTGAATTTCCGGTATATTTTGAGTGGTCCAGGTTTCACCACTGTCACGGGTATGGAGCACGACACTGGAACTGCCCAGAACACCGGTGCCGAGATTACCGGCAATCCAGCCATGCAAGGAATCAGCAAAACAGAGCGAATAAAGGATATAGTTCGTCCCACTGTTTAACGATTGCCAGTTTTGGCCGCCATCGATGGAATTTAATAATTTTCCGGCACTTCCCACAACAAAGCCATTTTTGTTTGAAATAAAATGCAGATCAAATAAATCGCCACTAAAGCCGGAAGACTGTTTTTGCCAGGTTTGTCCACCATTCGTCGTATTGAGAATGACACCATACCGGCCAGCAATCCAGGCCTGATGGGGATTAACAAACTGAATGGCATAGAGATCGCTGGAAGTGCCAGAAGCCTGGCGTGCCCAGGTCAGCCCGGCATCGGTTGAGCGATAAATTTCACCTGAATTGGCGATAATCCAGCCATTTTGGGAATCGGTGAAAACGATTTCCTGGGCATAGCGTAAATAAAATGTCGAAGGCGTCTCCCAACTTTTTCCGCCATTTTTAGTCGAAAGAACAATTCGGATATTCGAACTGGAAGAATAGCCATTTATCAAAACCCAGCCGGTATCGGCATTCAAGAAGAAGGCGCTGTACAGGTCATAATTCGTGCCTGAATTTTGATGCGTCCAGGTTCGTCCGCCATTTTCGGTAAACAAGATCGTTCCCACATTTCCCACAATCCAGCCGGTGCGATAATCGACAAAGAAAATTTTATTTAAATTGACAGTGGAATTCGAAACCTGTTGCTGCCAGGTATAACCGCCATTGGAAGTGTAGAGAATTTTTCCACCATTCCCAATACACCACCCGTTATTATCATCAACAAAAAAAATGTCCGTCCAGTTGTTTGAAATACCGGGATTTTTATCAATCCAGGTTTTTCCACCGTCCAGGCTATAGGCCATCAGGTTACTATTCCCGACAATCCAAACATTTTTTTCATCAAGGCAATGAACAGCGTTGATATTGGCATTCCAGACCGCTTTGGGAATTACCCGCCAGCCTTCCATCCCTTTTATGACGCATACAAGTAATAATCCGAGCAGAAGACCCCGCCAGATAGTTCGAAGAAAGTTTAAATTTTTCATCTTTCACCTCACTAAAATATTTTATCGCATCAAAATAGCCTTTCGAATGGCCTGAAATTCAGGTGTTTTAATTCTAAAAAAATAAAGACCACTGACAACGTTGATATTTTGAGAATTGGTCCCATCCCAATAAATTTCATGCGAACCATGTTGAACTGTCTGATTGAGCAAAAGCCTGACCTGTTTACCGGTCACATCAATAATTTCAAGTTCGACCGCTGTGCTATTTGGCAGATCAAACCGAATCCGGGTGCTGGAATTGAAGGGATTGGGATAATTTTGTGATATATTAAAATTTTTCGGAACAGTTGGTTCATGCAAATTATTCCCGATGCTGGCAAAATTTTCGACTGGAATTATTTCGCCATCGGTAGTTAATAGATTGCTTTTTTTTAGATTAAAACCGGGATGATGAGTTTTATCAAAGCCTGATTCTGTACTAAATTTATAGTTAAAGTGAAGTGGCGGAGTCGCGTGATTATTCAGGTTAATTGCTGCAAAATGAAATATTTGGGCCGTCGAATCGAAACAGGAAAATTGATATTGATTTTCATGTGCAGCTATTTGATAAAATTCAATCATCTCAACCGATTTTGCGGGAACCAGTTGACCGGAAAAGCCGGCTATTTTTATATCAGATGGGGGAAGAAATTGGATATTCAACCCGTCATCTTCTAAATGAACCCTGAACATTTCCAATTTAGTCACTTTCGTCGATCGAATCGTGGCATAACGGAAGTTTTCCCCGCTGGAGCGAATCTGTTTTTTTCCAAAATTCTGTTCGATCACTGAAAAATCTTCCGAGCCGACCTGACCATTTCCAGTCGCATCAGAGAAAGTCGCGGCGCGTTCATCCCAGGCGATACAGCGCTGGGCATACCAGCCAGTCGAGGCCATTTCGCGTGCTTCACCCGATTGATTAAAATAGTAACCAATCGGTAAAATATCTACCTCATCCACGACGCCATTATTATCCGTATCGCCGGGCCAGACATCATAAAAGAGCGTATCCCGAAGCGTAATCGTAAGGTCTGATGATTCAACTGGAATTTGAATCCAGCGGGGGGCGAAAGCCGCGATTTGTGTTAAATGAAATTCAGACCAGGTGCCATCGACTATTTCTGCTGGTGAAGTAAAATTTAACCGGCGGACAATTCCAGAACCATTTTCACCTGGTGGAATTTTTCGGGTAATAGAAAAATAAACTTTTCCCGAAGCTGGTTCATGCCATTCCCGGAATAATGTATCATGCCCCCAAAAAGTACCCGGCGCACTATTTTGATACCGAACATTTTGATGATTATATGCGACACAAAAACTCAGGCCAAATAGATTTTGTGCCGGCTTCATGGATTGTCCGATATTGACATCAATCCAGAAGGGAGTGCCGACTTTTGGATTCAAATTTGGCGTCGTTAATGAAAGGGTGGTGGAATATTCGGGTGCGGTGTAAGCCAGTGTATCAAATTTTATGTCGTCTAACAATTTTACGTCGGTAATAACAACACGTTGAGAACCATCCGCCCATTTATTTTGGGTTGAATACGTTAATACATATTGCCCGGTGATAATCTTCGCAATTCGCTCCACAATTGTCGAAAAATCAACCAGTTTGATATCGAAAAAAAGCCCACCGGTACCATAAGCCAGACCAGTTTCGCTTTGATATTCAGTAATTTTGGGACCAATCACAAAACAGATGATGTTTTGCGCCTTTAATTGCTGGACAATTTCTTGGAGTGAAAATTGAGTAGGACTTCCAGGCTTTCCAGCCACCCAGGGCGGCGCATCGGTAATTAATAGAAAAATACGTTGCGCATTGCGGCGAAAGGAAAGCATACTGGCGGCAGCTAAGGCATCGAAAGGATTCTCTTCAATCGAAAAACCACCAACAGCTTTTAATTTTGCGACCCATAATTGAAATTCCTGAACATCCCGGGTGAGCTTTCCCTGATTGGTAATCCGAAAGTCATCGCCAAAAGTGACCAGCCCCAGCGCATAGTCAATCTGATTGGCTTTGAGTGAATCCGCAAATTCGATGATTTTATTTTGCAAGTCGACAATTTTATCATACATACTCACCGTCGTATCAAACAGAACGACGATATCCGTAACCGCGTTCTGTTGAAAAATCGAATTGACAGCAATGTCCTGGGGGAGATTGTTCTCGGTTATTTGAAAATTAAACAAATTCAGTCCGGGAATCGAGTTGTCATGTTTATCAATGATACTCATGGTCACGGAGATTTCCGGAAAATTGCTGGTTGAGATGTTGGTAATTTTAGCCGAACTCAATGAATCTGCGGTGGTTTCGGCAAAAAGAGAGGCGGAGAATAGTAAAATTAAACAGCGTGCGCACATTATTAAAATTGTGGGCTTAATAATCTGACGCAAATTTTCCCGATAATCCATTTTAGCTCCTGAAATCGTCATTTAATTTTGATAGCTATTTAGAATCTGTCCGAAATTGTAGGACAAATTGTTAATTTGTCCGAATCGAGTGCCGGATACAAGCTCTATGCGGGGCAAATTAGCAATTTGCCCTACAAAAATGGATTTTCGGACAGACTCTATTTAGCCGGAGTGCATCCACTATGTGGATGCATGCCAACGAAGTTGGCATTAGTTGTGATATTGTATAAAAATCAGTTATAATTAAATTTGTAAAATTTTTAATTCGCCGACTTCGTCGACGGCTGCGACATAGACGCAGCACTCCATAGTCAGCCCCTTTTTTGCCAAAAGCATTACGGAATTTCGATATAAACTTCCACCCGTCGGTTCATCATCCGGCCTTCGGGGAGTGCATTATCCATGAGCGGATTTTGCCGGCCAAAGCCAAGTGCTTTAATCTGTGATTCAGCAATTCCACGTTTAATTAATTCATTCCGAATTGTATTCGCCCGACGAATCGAAAGTTGTAAATTATAATCATCCAGACCAATAATATCCGTATAGCCCTTTAAAACGACACTGGCACCTGGTATTTCAGAAATTCTTTGCGCCAGGTGATCCAGTTTCGATATTAATCGCGGGGAAGTGACATCGATTTGGTCTGCATCGAATTTAAACAGAAAAAGGCGCGTCTTTTCCACTTTTTGCGGGGCGGTCTGCTGCTGAATCACTTCATACGCTGTTCGAAAAGTTGCCCTGTCGGATTGGGCCACCTGGCTCAAAATATCTTCAACAGTTAACGAAATATCGTAAATCTGATCTGGCGAAATCGGTTCACCGGAAAAGTTTTTCCAGTCCCATTCAATTTTCGCGGGCAGTATATCATTGCCATTAAATTGATTGACAATCGCGCCGGTATGCTCCCGAATTTCGATTTTCCAGTTTTTCACCTTTGCGCCAACCCGTGTTCCCGCGGTCATTATGGTACAAACTGAATCAGAGGTAATGATCCGGGAACTGGTTGTGGTGAAAGGCTCCAGAATCTTTTCAGAATCGCGTTCAACCTGAATTTCAACCCGCCGATTTTCAGCCCGGCCTTCCTCAATCTGATTGCTGGATGAATCTTCCGGTAAATTTCGAAATGAAATTCGGATGCGTTGACTATCAATGCCACAATTTTGTGTTAAATAATTTTTTACAGCATTCGCCCGCTGTCGGGAAAGCGCTAAATTTCCTTTTTCCACCCCAAAATTGGCATTACAGCCCACTAAATTTATTTTACATTCTGACCATTCAATCAAACGCGATGCAATCAGATTTAAAATATTTTTATACTGCGCCTGAATCCCGCTGACACTATCGGCAAAGAAAACAAAGCCTTGCGGCATTTTCAAATCATTTAAAAGTTCGTAGCGATTCGGATCGAGTTGACTGGCATTTTCGGTAAAAAAAACATAATTTAATAGCGGATTTTCCTCACGCACTTCCTGAATTTTAATGATTTTTAATACTTCCGGTTTACAGGAGATTTTTGCATAGATTTCTGGCAGGGGATTAACTTTTATCCTGATTTTTTTTACATCGGTCAGCTTTCCTGATTCGCCGATGATATCGGCCGGAAAAATCCCGGCTTCACAGGGGAAATTCGCTTGAAATCTCACCAGAGCAGAATCAGTCGGAAAAATCCGCTTATCAGACAGTTCAGCTTTTATACCTGGCGGTAAATTTTGGACGGAAAGGTGAACCTGTTCCTTAAATCCATTTTGGGGAATGATTTTAATCCAAAAGGAAGCCTCGTGTCCCGGAAAAATTCCCTGTTCCGCGGGGAACTTTGGATCGTCCGGATAGACTTCGATTTCAAAATCAGGAACCGCGCTCCAATCCATCACCGCCGGACCATTGAAAAAGCTGAACAGAAACAGATGGGTTCCATTTGAAATTTGATTCAACTCGGTTAACGGGTAAGAATATTCATAATCCAGTCTGAAATTTTTAAAACGATAAGCGAACCCGAACGAAATATCTTCATTGGCATAAACACTCCGGAGCATTGTCTGGTCATTAAAAAGCCAGGTTTCGACACCCAGATGGAGATAGGTTCTTCCCTGTTCCCGTTCCAGCGAGAACATGGGCTTTAAAATCGAATGTTCATAAAACAGACTGGCATTCAGATGGTGCGCCTCTTTCTCGCTGGTATCATCGAAGGCAAGCAAAGGACGATTCAGATGATTCACCCCCAAACCGACATAAAGATGATTCAAAAGCTGATAAAAGACACCGGCTCCCATATCAAATTTTGAGATGGAATTTTTGGACACCAGTAACGGATCGCCGGTTTCAAGTAATTGAAAATGTGAAGATTCCAACCCGACATTGCGTATTCCCCAATTCATACCCACTGAAATTTTATCTTTCCATATTGGATAGCTATAAAGAAAGTGAAAATCATTTTTTTTCAGGATCGGAGAATTAAAAATTTGTCCGGTGACACCAAAAGCACCGCATTTTTCGGTAGAAAAAGCGGCTCCCAATAACGAATTATTCAAATTCACATCCAGGCCAGTAAAAAAACGCTGATAGCCAACCACTCCCATCCATTGGGGCGATTGAAAACCGAGAATTGCCGGATTCGCAAAAATAGTGCGCGGGTCTGAAATGTGTGCCGCATTGGAATTCAGGCCTGTTTGTGGATAAATTCGTAACGGCAGCAAGGCCAATAATAAAATTTTATGCCAGAATTTCATTGATACAAATCTCCCCTAACGTACCAGCGTTAAACTACCCCGTGCTTTTATTTCATTTTGTATTTTCACCATGTAGAAATAAATACCCATCGGCAAGGCCGCACCACTTTCATCAGTGCCATCCCAATCAGCCACATTTCTCATTTCACGCACCTTCCGTCCGCTGAAGTTAAAAATCAGGATTGTGCCGTCAGACTCAATATGATGCAGATTAAAATGCACCTGGTCATTAAATCCATCCTGATTGGGTGTAAAAGGATTGGGTAAAATCCACTCCGCAGCCAGCAGTGGAGTGGTTATGACCAGATTTACCCACTGGTCATGGGTCAGTGTATCAGCTTTTGCCTGAATCAGAATCCGGTAATCAGCCGGCCGGGTTTGTCGGGTGGTAACAATCGTTAAATTACTTGATTGTCCCGGCAGAATTTTGGGATTTGTAAAGGCGATTTGGGCAGCGATATTGGTTCCATTTGAGAAGGAATAACTTAATGTAACGGCATTTTGAAAATTATGGAGTGGCGCGATTTCTATCTGAAAAGAGGTTGATTCACCTGCCGCAATGGTTTGGGCAAGTGGATGAACCTGAAGCATGAAATCCGGACGAGGTAATATTTCCAGCAGGAATGAGGTGGTTTTGGTGAGACCACCCGCCATTCCTGAAATAAAAATCAGGTACTTTTCCGGTGGAGTCGATAATTTGGTACCGATAGTAATGGTGGCAGAATCGTTTAAAGCAATCGAATCCGGCAAAATTACGGTCATCCCTGTTTCGGATGGAAAACTCCCGATTTGTAAATGGACCGAGCCGGTGTAATTTCGTACTGAATCCAGCTTAACAACAAATTCAGCCGTTTGCCCAGCCAAAATAGATTGATACGGCGGTGTGACAACCAGTGAAAAATTCGATTGTTGAACGATTTTTAGTATAAAATTGGTGCTGTCCACAAAATTATTTCCCTGACCAATTATTTTTAGCACATATTCACCAGGAGGCGCGTTCAAATTCGTCATGATGGTAAAATGACTGGTATCGCCTGGAAAAATTGCATCTGGATTGAAATATCCACTTCCAATCCCGGCAGGAAAATTGGGACAGGAGAGATGAATTTTGCTTTTACAATCCCAAACGGAGTCAGAGTAAACCAGAAACGACGCCGAATCTCCAGCGAAGACAGTAAAATTATCGGGCGTGACTCGCATTCGAAAGAACGGCGGGGAGGTCACCTGTAGTCGGACAGTATCGGTTCCAAAAAATTGTAGAATATGACCCTGAACCACAATTTCCAGGTCCTCTTCCCGGAAAATCGCTGGTTTTGTCTGAATTAATAATTCGGCGGTATCATTTTTACTGATTTCACGGGGAATGAATTCAGTGAAAAATTCGGGATTTATCAAACAGGAAAGCTTTACTTTTTCCCGGAGATAACGGGTGCTATCCAGAAAAACCTGATATCGGGCACTTTCGCCCCAATTAATCGATAAATTTCGTGGTTGACATTTTAAATTAAACATCGGATGTCGAAAAATAATGACTTTCAATTCATTCGAAACGAGTTGGAGCGTGTCCTTTTGTGAATTAATGGCCACGATGTGGTTCAGCCAGAAATTCAGTACGGTGGAATCCGGTGTATGGGGATGAATTGCAAAACGTAACCAGGCGACGCTGCCGCTTCCGGTTAATCCCGGCATGCCAGCCAATTGAGTTATCGCCACCTGAAATTGATTTAACAGCGTATCGTGTCGGGAAAAGATGAAAGCATTTTGCGGCCAAAACTCGCCACGCGTCACGATTTTCCCTTCCGGATTCGGTATTCCCGGCAGCCATTTCGCTGAATCATAATTCAATCGAAAGCTTAATCCAAACAGATCAGTCACCGGCATGTCCGGATTCCCGATCCCGATTTCAAGCCATAAAGTATCTCCGGCAAAAAGCGGTTGCGTTGCCCTTAAGGTGAGGGGAATTATTGTCGATTGGGAGAAACTCGTTTCGGAAATTGATGGGGTTCGTGCATTAATATAGGAAGGATTTAGAAAAAAGATTACCAGAATTAAAGCCAGCAGCCAAAAAATACGCCATTGATTCATTGAGTGCCTCAGTCTTAACAGGTTAATCCAAATTTCCGTCTTGAATATTCGCCAGCAAAAGTAATACTGACACTTTTTTAACTGGTTCTAAAGCGTTAAATGATATCAGATGCGATTTAAACCGGATTTATAATCCGTATTATCAAGAGGAATCATCTATTTATTCCAGATGATAAACAAAAATGTGCTTGATGTTTTGGCCAGGATGTAGAGCAATTGCATTAAAATAACAATATTAAAACAAGTAATTCAAAAACATCTTGAATCGTTTTACAAATAGTATAAAAAATCTAATTCATGATTTCAAACTGCCATATATTAATTATAACAAATTTTTGGAACTTTTCAAGTGTTTTTTTTAAAATTGTTAAAAAAAATTTGTATAATCAGGGTACTTGGAATGGTTAATCGAAGAAGAAAGTACTTTTGAGGAATTAATCAAGCGGTGATAAAATTACTTTGGAACCATCATAATTTCAATACGGCGATTCTGGGAGCGACCATTTTCGGTCTTATTGGAGGCAATTGGTTTAAATTCGGAATAGCCCACGGCCTCCAATCGTTCACCTTTGATTTTCAGTTTATCCTGTAAGAAACGCACCACATTGGTTGCCCGACTCGTTGACAATTCCCAGTTGGTAGGAAATTGTTTTTGCAGTCGCTTATGAATCTTGACATTATCGGTATGCCCTTCAATCCGGATGACACGCGAAGTATCCTGTTTTAAAATATTTCCGATTCGCGTAATAATTTTTTGTCCACGGGTACTGAGCGTTGCATCGCCGGAGTCAAATAAAATCTTGTCTTCAATTTTGACATTTAGCTTGCCAGAAAGCTCAGAAATCTTTATCTGACCATCTTTAATTTCCTTTTCAAGATCAGCAATAAGATTCTGGTAGGTTTGTGTCGCAGAATTTAATTCCTGCTCCTTTTTCTGTTTTTCGTTTAAAAGTGAATCATTTTGCGCCTGTAAGTGCTGGTTGGTTTCAATGAGTTGAGCATTTTCGGCATTGATCCGGGCGAATTCACTTTTCAATGGAATTACCTGAAAATAAAAATAATAAAACCCGGCAGCAATAAGAATTAAAAATAACAAAATCATGATAGTCAGGGCAGCTTTCATTTCTCCTCCGTAAATAAAATGTTTAAATTGAATAATTTCTACAGCGATTGATTTTATTTAAAATTAACGATTTATAACTGATTGTGTTCCTTTTCGCGTGATAAAAATTGAATTATTGCATGTTTGTCCAATTATATGCATTTGAAAGATGACCCCTGAAATTCTAAAATAAACATATTACATGTTTTAAACTAATTCAGGAGTGTCTGGTGATATTCCCATGATTTAACTCACTCTCGGCCTATTGTCGTCAGATTAAAATTCCTACCCATTAAAAAATAGATGAATAGCCACGAGCTTAAGAGCCTGTCCGAGAACTCAGAAAATTGTCATTGCGAGGCGTTTTTTGCCGACGCAATCCCCTGTTAAGACGGCGGAGATGGCGTCGTCGCCCAAAACGCTCCTCGCCATGACAGTTCCGGGTTAGTTCTCGGACACCTTCTAAAGCACGTGGCAATTTAAAACCGTTCGCAGCTTTCAGGTTCACCATCGTATTTCATATTTTCATAAATCTGCTGCTAAAAGCGCATTATTTAAGTGCACCAAGCAAAAGAGGTCTTCTAACTCTGAACTCTGAACCTTAAACCTTGAACCTGTGAACACATAAGAACTTTTTCTCAATGGAACTTTATCGCTTTTCATCATTATTCAGAGAAAGCTAAATTAATCACTCATTAAAAAAATAAATATGAGGTATTTTATGAACGAACACACCTGTCCCTGGTGGCTGGGATATACTTTTGATAATCGATTAAGAAAATTATTTCAAAATCCACAAAAAATTTTGAACGGCTATGTTGAAAAAGGGATGACCGTGGCGGATATCGGTTGTGGAATGGGAATTTTTTCCATCGGCATGGCGCAACTGGTTGGTGAGAACGGAAAAGTAATCGCAGTTGATCTGCAGAAAAAGATGCTGAATATTTTGATGAAACGAGCTACCCAGGCTGGTGTAGCCAATCGAATAATTCCGCATCAATGTGAAGCAGATGATATCGGTGTAAGCCAGTACGTGGATTTTACACTGACTGTCTGGGCGGCTCATGAAATTCGCGATCAAAAGGCTTTTTTCGAACAGGTTTATTCTATTTTGAAGCCCAATGGCAAATTTCTGATAATCGAACCGAAATATCACACGACACTCGAGCATTTAAAAAATCTGGAAAATTTGTGTATGCAAACAGGCTTTCATAAATTGGGCAATCCAAAAGTATGGATTAGCTATGCAGTATTATTAGAAAAATAATGATTACGACTCAGGTTCAAGGTTCAATAGTTCCTGGTTCAGGATTCAGCAAGATGAAAATTCAAAAATTTGCAGTAAGTGAAACCAGACAACATGAGGATATAATTCGTAAACACTATCTGATGACTCTTAAAGCTGAATTCTCTCAGGATTGATGATTCTTTAACGATTTTACGAAATTTGAGCGACAGAAGGTTTCTAACCGTGAACCATGAGCCAGCCAACCTGAGTTAATTATCATAGATGGATAATAATTGGAACAAAATCAAACAGCGAGGTCGAAATGAAACCCTGGTTAATGCCTGGATTAATTTTTATTTTCATGCTTTCATGTACAAAGCAACCGGCTCAAGTGAACATGACAAGGCGTTTTTTTAATGACGAAAGTTTCTGGAATCAGCCGATCAAGCCGAATCCCGAAATCGATGAGCGGCGTGATGCGTGGATCGCCCTCTTAAAAACCGAACCGAATACCCCCAATATTGGCATAAATGTCTACAAATGGACGATTCCGGTATATGAAGTTGACAAAAACACACCAACTTATACAATTCATCGGCATCAACTAAGCGAAACAGAGAAAACTAACTGGGATACGCAGCGGGAATATTTCGGTCATGGTCCTGGATTTGGTGAGAATGTCCCCGTTCCTCTCAACGCATTACCGGATCCGGAAGAAGATGCCCACTTTTCTGTTGTCGATTGGCAGCGAAAGATTGCCTGGGATAGGTGGGGCTTTCGAAAACGGCCAGATGGGACTTTCGAATCAAATACCGGCATGAGATATAAACTGGATGGTGATGGCGTGTTTAAAACCCAAGATTTTCAGATTCTCAACGGCGAAAGTGTTCATTTTCATGGGCCGGGTCGCGCCTCCGGTGTGCCGGCTATTGCCGGATTAATCATGTACAATGAGGTGATGCACGGGAAAATCGCACACAGGCTCGCTATGGCCACTCGTTTTGCAGCTTTTCAGGAGTTTGTCGATCCCGCAGCCTGGACGGACGGGTACACGCCCGGTGGCATTCCTGAGGGGGCAGTGATTCAATTGCATCCCGAACTTGATCTCAGCCAGTTTGATTTAACACCGGGGGAAATTATTGTTGCACGGGCTTTGCAGGAGTATGGCGCTGTCGTTGTCGATGTAGCACAAGGGACACCGCTCTATGCCGAAGGGTTATGGGGACATCCGGATAAAAGCTGGAAAGGAATTCTCCACGAATGGGACAGGGGAATTTGTACCATTCCCATTGATAATTACCGGATTTTGAAAGTGGGTGAAACGATCAAGAAAGGGGATGCGCGATCATTGAAAAAGCCATATTGGTGATTTTACTCAGATTCAATATTTCATTAATAAAAAATTTAAAAATATCCGGCACAGTTTTCAATTGCTGATTAATTAAATCCTGAGCCCTGACCGAAAGCTTTTATCGGATATCCCTGCTTTGAGATAAATAGATTCCCGGTAAAAAAGACTAATGGCTACTTATAAAATTAATAAATTCTGATATCTTCATCCATATTAAAAACCCGTGTCAAATGCGATGAGGTTAATTCAATTCATTTTTTAGAATCGGTGAGACCTGAAGTCCATTTACTCTAACTTAAACAGCTCCTAAACCTGTTTCTCTCCGCAATCCACTAAATAATTGTCACATCTTTCACAACGGAATAATTTTTGAATTAGTTTCCTACAGCTTTCTTTTTTCGAAATCGAATAATATTGCATAATTTATCACGAGCCAACTATGAAACAATTTTTGTACCTTTTAATCATCATTATCCTGCAAATCCAGCTCATTTTGGCCAATAATCAGCAAACGCTGCCAATTGATCACTGGACTTATCAGACAATTGATGAATTGACCATCCGGGGTTATTTTCAAAATCTATTTTTATCAAATAAACCCTATACCCGTGCACAGATTGCAAGCGAATTAAATAAAATTATTCGCCAGATAAAAAATAAAGAGAAATTTCCGGATAAAATTGATCAATGGCGCCTGGCGCTGCTATTTCAGGAATTTAAAAATGACCTTCCGGAAAGTACGAAAACAAATTTGGAATTCGAACTCACCGGCTGGCAGGATCTCGGGGTAAAATCAGATGAGAAGTTGGCAAAAGGCGTCTGGTGGGGGAAGGGTGCTTTTTCTCCATCTCCAAATAGCGTTCTGGTTACCAGTGTCCATCTCAATCAATATTTGATGGATGATCCTTTGTATCTGGGCAAGGAATGGCGCGGATTTCAGGTCTTTACAGAGCAAGCATACGCGCGAATTCAGCATGGCAACTGGCAATTTATGCTGGGGCGTGATTTTCAAAAATGGGGTTCCGGGAAAGACGCGTCTTTACTCATTTCCAGTGCTTCACAACCGATGGATCAGATTTCAGCGCAATTTACAAAAGGGAGATTTAATTTTAATTCATTATTTGCCACCCTGGATTTGATGCCGATTCCGAATGCCCAAAAGCTCGGTTACGCCACTGGTCAGAAAGCCAATCGTTATCTGGTAGCGCATCGTTTAAATATAAAAATTGGGTCAAAGCTGCAAATTGGTATTTCCGAAGCTGCAATTTTTAGTGGACCGGCTACTCCTGTTGAATTGAGATTTTTGAATCCATTTCTGCCATTATATGGGGAAGTTGTCAATTCTGCTGGTTCCAGTGCAAATATGCTGGGTTCCATCGACTGGCGCTATTTTCCGTTTAATAATTTCGAATTTTATGGTGAATTTCTGATTGATGACATTCAGGTTGAAAAAACCGGGCCTGGCGATCTGGAGCCAAATGAAATCGGTACAATTCTGGGCTTAAGTTGGGCGGCTCCGCTTTCCATGAATGCTTGGACAATGGGAATTGAATATACGGCGGTAACAAATCGCACTTATAATACCGTGGTAAGCTGGGAAAAATATATTCATCGGAATAAACCGATTGGTCATTTTCTGGGAAATGATTTTGATCGGATAAAGCTATCAGCAAATTACTGGTTAAGTCCATCAATTCAGATGCATATCAATTATGCGCAGCAACGAACCGGCGAGGGTGGCATTTATAAACCATTTGATTCACCCTGGGAAAATTATACAGTGGAACAGGGCTATGGAGAACCATTTCCAACGGGTGTGGTTCAAAAAAGTCAATTATTTGATTTTGCTGTAAACTATCGCCCATATTTAAGCTGGTTTATTGGGATGGAAGCGGGCTATGATTCCATACAAAATTTTCAAAATAAAAAGGGAGCAGTGGAAGATAATTATCGAATTTTATTGAAATTGTGGGTGGATTTGAAAGAAGGAATCGGGATTTAAAATAATATTTGAGCGCAAAGAAGAAACACTGTTCCGAGTTTACGGGATTCTTCGTCTTGCAAAAAATGCAAGACTCAGCATGACAAATATAAACGCTTATTCAGATTATTCACACCGCGAAAAAATCTAAATTTTGGTTGATTTAGCCTTTTTTACCCAAAATTTTATCCTTATTGGCGAGAAGGTAATCCTCCGCGGCGGCATGATCATAAGGGATAATCCCTTCCAGAATCGCATCTTCAATCATCTTTTTTAATTTACCAACCAGCGGTCCGGGTTTTAGACCACAAATTGCCATAATCTCTTCACCGCGAACAGGAGATTGAAAGGCGCTTAACGTATCTTTCTCATTGACCTCCTGAATTCGCTTGATGAGCATGGCAAAATTTTCCAAATGTTTTTGCACCTTTTGTGGGTTACCGGAAGTGATATCCGCCCGGCATAAAACCATCAAATCATCCAGATCAGTACCAGCCTGCACAATCAGCCGGCGAACAGCGGAATCTGTCACTTCTTCCTCGACCAGTGCAATTGGACGAAGATGGAGCCGAACCAATTTTTCAGCATATTTGGTGAGATCGTTGGGTAATTTTAATTTTCGACAAAACGGCGCAATCATACGTGCCCCAACCTCATCATGCCCATAAAAAGTCCAGCCAATACCCTCTTTAAATTGTTTGGTTTTCGGCTTGCCAATATCATGTACCAGCGCCACAAACCGGAGCGCAAATTTATCACTCACCTGCGCAATATTATCAATCACTTTTATGGTATGATTAAAAACATCCTTGTGATGATAATCCTCACGCTGCTCAACCCCTTTCATGGCGCTGATTTCAGGGAGAATAATTTCCAGAACTCCGGAATCACTCATCAGTTTAAAACCAGTGGAAGGTTGGGGCGCGTTTAAAATTTTAATCAATTCTTCAGTAATGCGTTCCTGCGAAATGATTTTGAGTCGATCCCGCATCTTTGAAAGAGCGGTAAAAGTTTGTGCTTCAATTTCAAAATTCAATTGGGTTGCAAAACGAATGGCACGCATTATCCGCAATGGATCATCATAAAAAGTTACTTCCGGGGCCAAAGGCGTTCGGAGAATACGCTGTGCCAGGTCCGCGCGACCGTTGAGGGGATCAAAAATTTCACCGAATTTTTCTTCATCGAGGTGCATTAAAAGAGCATTGATGGTAAAATCGCGCCGACGTAAATCGGCGGTCAAATCGGCTGCTTGAACTACCGGTTTTCTTGAATCTGGTGAATAGCGCTCACTCCGGGCGCCGACAAATTCCAACTTATGATCATCATATTGAATCATTGCCGTGCCAAATCGTTCATAGATAACGAAGCCGCCGGCTTTTAACTTTTTTTTCAACAATCTGGCAAATTCGATCCCGTCGCCTAACACCACAAAGTCGATATCCTTCCCCTGTTTTTTCAGCAGGAAATCCCGAACGTAGCCACCAACCGCATAAACATCAATTTTATTTTCACGGGCGATTTTTGAAATCTGTTTTAAGATTTCTGTGGTTTTCACAACATTCCTTTCTTTTTGCGCACGAACCATTCTGTTGCCAGAAATATCATTAGCGCTACTAATAAACTGATTTTATTCCAGAGTTCCCACTCACGGGCAATGGTAATTTTCTTCGGGGGAAAATTGACGAATTCCGGCAGATTTTGATAATTATTGATGGTAAAATAATGGCCGCCTGTCATTGCCGCAATTTTCTGCAGAACGCCAGCCTCCATCCGGGTATTTTGAAATTCCAGGCTAAATGGTTCGACTGAAAATTTACCGGAATCTTCACCCAGGAGGATTTCGCCGGCAAAAGCTTTTCCCTGATATTCATATTCACCCGCCGCCAATACCTGAAATTCACCCCGGTAGCGCCCATTTCCCGTGCTTGGGAGTACCATTTCAGGCGCATCTGATTGATTTTTTAAGATCACTTTGACCTCAGCACCATCCATCGGACGATAATCTTCATAGTAAACCTGCGCCTGAAATTCGATTGGCTCTCCCCCGCGATAAATTTTTTTATTGGATTGAATTTTAACACGCTTATCTTCCTCGCGGGTCACCAACCAGCGAATCATTTTATTAAAGAAACTATCATACAGGTCCGTTTCGACATTGCGGCCTACAAACAGAAAATTCCAGCGCCAGAGTTCATAGCCCAAAATTGCCGCGATTTTTCTCGACCGAATCTGCGACAAAGCGATGACAGGTTGTTCTGGTAATGAATTCGGCAAATTGGAAGCAGCTTTATCCACCTCGGCAATCACTTTTCCAACCGGGGTTTTTTCGAGATTCAGAAAAGGATAGTAAATGGGCGGCAAATCCAGCCAATTTTGCGCATTTTCGGAAATTTCTTCACGCATCCGAAAAACCGGATGCAAATTCCCTTCAGTTGTTAATTTAATCTGAACACTCCGTTCCCGCACCTGGGCCATATTGAGTTGCACGGGGAAGATATCACGCAAAGAACTGAGTCGATTATAGGCAACTCCTGGCCCGGCGAGAAATAAAAGTGGAATTTCATGTTGCTGAATCGCACTGATGAGATTGGTTAAAACATTTGCCGCGGAAGAACGTCGTGGAAAATCTAAAAAAATCAAACAATCAAATTCTTTTAATTGAGGAATTGCCGGGAATTGGCCTTCATAGAATTGCCCCCCACTTTTTTCCACATAAGTCTTCAGTTCCACATTTTCATTTTTTTCAAGGGTTCGTTTCAGAAAAATATAATCAGCAGAAGGACCGCCGGCAATGAGCAGAACCTTCATTTTATTTTTTAAAACATTGACATAAAAAACCTGGCGGTTATTATAGGGGGTCAATTCCCCTTCCAGTGGTGGAATTACCGTTTCAAGCTTTAATAAACCTTCAGTTTGTGGAATATACGTAAAAGCAATTTTTTTCTCCAGGGCGGTACCGGATAGAACAACATTTTCCGTAGCAATAATTTTATTTCCATCTTTGAGCTGTAGCTGAATTCGCTGGTTTTCATAACCGGTACTTTTTACAGTCACCTCGATTGGCAATTTATTATTCAGATAGGTGATTTGATTCGTAAAGATTTTGGAGATCAGGACATCACGCGGCTCGGTTGAATCACCAACCCCAATCGTATAGATCGGAATCGCGAAATTCTCAACACTTCGGATGGGATTCTCGCCAAGATTATCGGCGCCATCAGTAATTAATACAATCCCCCGCAAATATTCATCAGCGTACTTTTCCATAACACTTTTTAGTGCGCCTGAAATATTTGTTCCATCACCAGTAAATTTAATGGAATCACCTTCCGGCTTCCAGTCACTCAATTGTGCATCAAACAGATGAAAATTCACCTGATGCTTATCACCTAATTTCTTTATTTCAGGAGAAGTTAGAATCTTTTTGACAATTTCACCACGAACAGTTTCATCATCTTTGAGCTGCATACTGGCTGAATTATCAGCTAATATCGCAACGATCGGGGCTTGTGAACGCTGCCAATTTACACTGAGAACCGGTTCAAAAAGAATAAAAAGGGTAAGAATTAATGCCAAGGCACGAACGGCAATCAATAAATAACGCAGCCACCTGGAAACTGGTGGATTTGTCCAGCGATAAATAAAAAATGTAAAAACAACTGATATGAATAAAAACAGAACAAACCATCCTCCATGGACACTTAATTGTAGCTTAAAATCCAAAAATTGAGTCATTCCTGCTCCTGTTGTTCAAAATTGCTGAAATAATATATGACTGGCCCCAAAATTTTTTTTACAATACGGATGCGTTTACCTGCTGAACCATCCGCAAAACGAACTTTTCACGCATGAAATAGTACGTATCACGCTTTCGATGCAGTCATAAGTTAAAGATTTATTTATAAAATGCAAGAAAAAAAATTTTTTCTCTTGACAAATGAAAACCTTCTGGTTATATTTAACGCACAATAAGCTTACTATCATCAAAGAATTTAAGTCTGACGTGATCATCCAAATGATGGTGTTACATTAAAGAATTATCCAAAGTATCTCCACATAATAAATCATAAATCTACAAAGTAAATTGAAAAGTATAGTAAATTCCACTAATTTTTTAATTCACATAACACCTCTATTTAAAAAAGAGAGAGGCAAAAATGCCAAAAATTATTTTTGGTTTCAATCCAATTATTGAGGCTTTAAAATCCGACAGGCCTCCGGAAAAAATATTCATTTTACATGGTACCCATGGTGCAGGCGTTCGGGACATTCTGAATCTGGCAACGGCACAAAAAATACCCATTGAACAGGTCGGGAAATTACGCTTTACCCAATTAGGGGGGGATAATCGCTCACAACGGATAGCCGCTCTTATCTCTGAATATGATTATTCTGAACTAACAACGATTTTGGAAATAGCAAAGAAGAAAAAACAGCCAGCATTTATCGGTTTGTTAAGCAATCTTGAAGATCCCCGCAATTTCGGGGCCATCATTCGCTCGGCTGAATGTGCAGGTGTTCATGGCCTGGTTATCCCCAAACATCGGGCAGTTGGCATTACCGAAACGGTGGCCAGCAGTTCGGCTGGTGCCATGTCACATGTAGCGATCTCTAAAGTGACGAATCTTATCACCGCAATGGATGAACTAAAAGAAGCTGGAGTCTGGATTGTCGGTGCGGATCAATCGGCTGATAAAACGATTTATGAAATTGATTTAAAAGGCCCAATTGCAGTCGTTGTCGGGGGTGAAAATAAAGGTATTCGACGGCTGCTCAAAGAGCGATGTGATTTCATTGCGCGTATTCCGATGAAGGGCAAAGTAAATTCATTAAATGCATCCGTTGCGGCGGCAATTGTCTTTTTCGAAGTGGTTCGCCAACGTGAGGAAGCCGCCAAAATGCCCGAAAAATCGACAAAAACCGTAAAACCTGTCATCATACCACCGGTTACACCGGTCGAAGCGGAACCCGTTGTGGCTCCCGAAGTTATTGTTGAGGAGAAAAAACCGGTGAAACGACGCAAGAAAAAAGCTGAAGCTGCTCCGGAAGAGCCAGAAAAAACCGAAGATAAGACAACTTCTGATTGAATTTTTATATGACAGGATTAACTGGATAAAAAAAATATACCGGCGTAATTATCTTTTTAATCAATACACTCTAATTAAGAAAATAAAATTGAATTAATCTTTCTCCGACACTAAAAAATACTGTTATCCTGTCAAAAAAATCCTTTTGTATAATAGGTTATTAACCACCATCGGTTAACATTTTTAAATTTCTGACGTTGCCGTTCAATCTGGAGCAAATTTTTCATATCGAAACCAACAATTGGATTCATCCGAATAAATGACCACCAAAATATTAACAACCCTTACACTCATCTTCGCTTTTTTTCATTTGCGTGCTGAAGTTATCCGAATACCCGGGCAAATTTATATTTTCAAACCACTGACCATGCTCATGATCATTTCAATGGCCGTGTATTATGCGAAAAAACAACGGCATGTATATTCCCGACTGATTATTTTGGGATTATTTTTTTCGCTGGCTGGTGATATTTTCCTTATGCTCCCCTATCATCTGTTTTTATTTGGACTTCTCGCCTTCTTAACCGGACATATCTGGTACATTCTAGCATTTATCAATGGGCGAAGCATAAATTTTATGCGACGGTCGCTCTTTTTTTTCATAATTTATGGAATCGTTATTTATCTGATTCTCTTTCCTGATGTTGGAAAACTAAAATTACCTGTATTAATGTATATTTTGGTCATTCTTATGATGGGTTGGCAGGCTTTTGAACGCTGGCAGGAGAAACGACAGATTGGCGAATTACAGGCATTCTGTGGCGCGCTATTTTTCATTTTTTCAGATACGGTGCTGGCGATTAACCGCTTTATCGAACCTATTACTGGGGGAAGAGGGCTTAATCTCAGCACCTATTTTCTGGCGCAGTGGCTAATCGCGCGATCAATTTATTTAGCATCGATCAGCCAATAAAGACGAATGCGTACAGGAATTGAATATAAATTCTAAAACTCATCAATTAATTTATTGACCTCACGATACAATGTCGGGCCAGCCTCGGGACCAAGCGAATTAATTTCGCCATAGTAAGGTCGTTTGCCGCGATAGGTGTAGGGCGGCTCGGTATCCCAGTGGGTTTTGGGCATAATATAACCGACTTCATCATTTGCCAACCCGATGACAAAATTATATTTTCCCTTCATTAATTGTCGGATAGGTGGAAACTCGACCGGATCACCGGGGAAGTCAGCTCCCTGAGGATTTTCAACCCCCCCATTGACAATTTCGGGATTAATCTCACCTGGAATGGTTAAAATCCAGGCATCGCCAATTGATAACAGATTTATCTCACTCCTTAAACGGGAAAAACCAATGAATCCGCGATTAAAAAGTCCGATTGCGCCGGCAATTTTAAAAGTTATATTATGCAATGGAAATTCAAATGTCCTGGCATGGAGTTGCAGGTTTGGATTCTGAATTGTATTCCAGGAGCCTTCAATCAGCTCATCCATCACCAGTGAGGCGAGCCGGTGTCCCAGTGTCCGTGCCTTTTCAAAGGTATTTTTTTCATAGTACTTTCCCAGCCAGGGATCGTAAACATTGCTGCCCAGCGGGGTCATCAGTCCACCGATAGCCCCATTGGCAAAAATGGCAATACCACCGATGCCTTCCCGGATAATCCGATTATCATAACGAATGCCGCGTTCCAGGGCATCCAGCCAATAGTGGCAAAAATCAGCAGTGATAAATAAATTATCACTCCCCAAGGCTTCGGGATGATTGCCCCAATTCATTAAAATTCCCAAAGTTGTGTCGGTCTTTAAATCACAAAAATGCATGAGGTGAATTGCATCATCGAGCACCCTGGGTGGGCGTCCGTCTTTCACCAGGTCAGCGGCCGTAGCCGGAATTCGTCCTAATTTGATATAGGCGGGTCGACAGGCATAATAGGCATCACGAACCGCTTTAATGGTTTGTACCTGAACCAGTTTCAAATAATTGGATTTGACGCCACTTTTATAGAGCTTTTCGCCCCACAAGCCCATTAAATCGGGAACTTCATGCACATGGGTAGAACTGATGATGAGGTGATCGATGGGTAATTTTTCATCAGCCAGCAGCTGGCGAATCGTGATCACATCATCATGAAAAATACCAATCGCATCCAGCACAACCAGTGCCACCCGAATATTGCCATCGTCAAAAACAATTGCCCGGGCCCAGATATCATCATGAACGCCAATCGCTGGCCGATTTTGATGAAAACCAGCGAGCCAATAGGCATCAAATTTCCCGTTCCGATTCTCATCAATATATTTATCGCCTTTTTCTGGTTCAAATCGGGCATTACTATCCGCATCAACCCATTTATCAGTCAGGACCGGCGTGATTTTTTTCCGGGCCAATCCCACTCGAAATTGTTTTGTTTCAACTGATTTCGCGGGTAGTTTTAAATTAAGTGTATACCCCGGATGCCGATCCCGGATATGATACAGCGCAATGCTCATAATTAAAGCCAGGAGAATAAGTAAACTGCCACCGGTAATAAGTAAAATTTTTTTCATGAATCAGATCTCCTTACACAATCAAAAATTAAAACAAAACGCTTCTTTAAAAAATTCAATTATATCTTTTTAGCCCGAATAATCCATCGCTACCAAAGCACGAAGAAGGCTTAAAGGTTTTAAATAAAGTATCTGCTCAAAATCATTGGTAAAGTTGGCTTCGACAGTCTCAGCCACCGGCAGCGACCGTACCCTGAGCTTGCCGAAGGGTACTTTTACCATGTTTCCTTGATCTGTAAAAAGTCCATTCGATCGGGTAAATCCACGTTCTATTTTGGATGCGGCCCGGCTGCTTTCGGAATAATCCAGGTTAAATAAAAATTTCAATTGACAATTAGCTGAATTATTTTTATAATTGCACTAAGCGTAAAAGTTCCTCAAATTTACAGGCGATAACGCTGATGATTTATAATTTGAAAGGATAAAAAATGAATTGCCCAAAATGTGGAAGCCCAAATCCTGATTTTGCCATATATTGTCATCAATGTGGTAAGCTCCTCGCTGAAGAAACGACGCTTGATATCTCTCCGCCACCTCCTCCTGAACCACCGTCAGCCCCGATTTTACCAAAGGGAAATGGCGTACTGGTGCTTGTTTTCGGTATTCTGGGAATTGCTACCTGTTTACCACTTTCAATCATCGCCTGGCTGATGGGCCATGGTGAACTGCAAAAAATGAGAAGGGGATTAATATCAACTGAAGAGGAGGGTCTGACAAAAGTTGGAAGGATTTTGGGAATTATTGGAACGATATTAATGGCGCTTATTGGCATCATCATCTTCTTCTTTATTGTGATTACCTTACAATTTGGGACCGAATATATCAACGATTTGCAGTTGTGACAGCGCGAATAATGGATTCGCGAACCAATTCTGCTGCTACGGCTCCTGTCTGGATAAGATTTCCTTTTTTCTCACCAATCGCGAGTGCAAAAACGATATCACCATCATAAAGTGTATGAGCCGGATTAATTGCCCGTGCTAGGCCATCATGTGCCATTCGGGCAATCTGGGTTACCTCATCTTTATTAAAATCAGCGTTCGTCGCAACGACGGCCAGCGTCGTATTTGACGGCGGGAAGGACTGTGGATTAAATTTTTTGAGATATTCAATTGTATTGAGGAAGGATTTTCCATCAGGTGTTTGGGCGCCGGCTATTATCGCCCCCGTTCGGGAGGAAATGACATCGCCAAGGGCATTGACGACGGTAAGGACACCAATCACAATCCCATTTTCCAACATAATCGAACAGGTGCCAATTCCCCCTTTCATTGAATTACCCTGTCCGAGAATTTTACCAACAGTCGCACCTGTTCCCGCTCCAATTGTCCCTTCAAGGCAATTATCATCGGTTGCTGCCACACATGCCTGATACGCCATTTCAGCATCTGGTCGAATCGTTGCATCACCAACGCCTAAATCATAAATGACAGCAGCCGGAACTATGGGCACTTTGGCGTAACCAGTATCAAAGCCGATTCCGTTTTCTTCAAGATACCGCATCACCCCGTCGGCGGCACCTAATCCAAAAGCACTGCCACCTGTGAAAAGCAATCCATGAATTTTTTGGATCAAGCGCGTGGGCATAATGGTATCGACTTCGCGGGTTCCAGGAGCCGAACCGCGAATATCAACGCCGGCAACAGCCGCTTTTTCAGGTAGAATAACGGTACACCCTGTTTGAGCGCTAAAATTTTGCGCATGTCCCACCCGAATGCCCGGGACATCACAAATCGAATTTAATTTTTGTGGAAAAACGTCCATTGAGATAATTTTATTTGCAAAATTATAGTTTTTCTTTTTGCCAGAATTTTAATTTTTTTAATTGATCCCCCAATTGCATCCGGACATGTGGCATTTCAACAATGACACCACTTTCATTAAAGAAAAACAGATCACCAATCATCAGGCCGATGGAACTCCGCAATGGCTTCCAATCCTGCCGATAAGCTTCCGAATCAATACTCGTTCCATCCTTTCCTTTGGAAACAACGCGTACGCGATGCGGAAATTTTCGATTAATCATGAAAGGTGAATGTGTCGTTAACACGATCTGATTGTGTAAGCCCAGTTCTTCCAACACCTTAACCAGATCTTTTTGTCCGGCAGGATGCAAATGAATTCCAGGTTCATCAATCAGAAAGACGTATTCATTCGATTTCGCCTCTTCCGTTTGGGCCAAAAAATTAATATAAAAGGACAAATACCAGCGGAAACCGAGACTTCGTGAGCCTGGCGTGTCAAAAACCGTGGTTGAATCACAAATATCGAAGTACAAGACTTTTCCATTGACATTTAATTTGACTTCAATGGTCGGTTCCTGTGACCAGACACGTCGCAACTGTTCAGTAATCGCTCTGGCAGCCTCTTCAGAAGTCCTTCGACCCCGGGTTGAATCCTCAAAAATCAGGTTAAAATCATTAATTCCCCCGATTTTGAGCAGATTACGTTCAGTCGTATACTCATCGCGTCCCTCCATCAATTGTTCCAGCTTAACATTATCCTTGAGCAATTGAATGGTATCAAAATATAAAAATTTTGGCAGGCAATCCAGAAAATTTTTCATTTCCACGATTTTAATTTCATTCCCATCAACAAAAACGTGAAAATCCTTCAATTTTGGACCATCACGTTTAATGATAAATGTCGTCGCTTCTGAGAAAATATCACTAAATTGAATCATTTTTTCGCGATTCTCATTAGAAATATCAACAAATTCAAGCGCAATTTCGGGACAACGCCCCTGATAATAATAATCTGAATACTGACAGGTTAAAGAATTATCAAAAGTCAGTTCATAACGGAAAGCCTGAATAGCACGAAGTATATTGGTTTTTCCACTTTCATTGGCACCGATAAGAACAGTAATGCCTTTATCAAGCGGAAAAGTCATCTCATAAATCGATTTGAAGGCTTTCATGTAAACACTAGAGAGAAGCATGGTTCCTCCGAGTAAATGACCAACGAATCATATTTTAAAATTTCCACACCCTCCTTAATATAAAAACACTCTGATAACAAATCAAGAGAAAGTTTTAAAATTTTTATAAATTATTCATATTTTGAAACCATTCCAGAATTTTGCCCGGCATTTCCCGATGTGAAGGTGAAGGGTCGTTTCTTGATTCGCATATTTGTTATTCAATTTTGAAATTGTAAAAAAATGGCTCCATGATCAGGTGCCTTTAATGAAATACATATTAAGGATTTTTTTTTGATTGTTGAAAAGAAACACGATTTGCTTAAGTTGCAATTTTTACGCCTTGAAATAAAAATGCCCTGTCATCAACAAAAATAACAGGGCATTTTAGAAAATCGGAAATAATTTTTATTTGGATAATTTTGAAGAAAGCTGATGGGATTGATTCTCATTCCAGGAGGGTTCCTGAATCGCATTTGGTTTGGAACTGTAAAGTTTTTTCCGTTGTGTTTCTATAAATTCCAGGTGATCACCCTTTCGGCGAACTTCGATACAACTCCCGTCAGCAAAATTACCTTTTAGCATTTCTTCGGCGATGGCATCTTCGATGTATTTCTGGATGGTCCTTTTTAGCGGACGGGCACCATAAACCTGATCAAAACCTTTTTCTGCCAGATACTCTTTGGCTGGCCGGGTTAATGTTATATCAATCTGACGTTGGGCAACTTTGCTGAGCATTTCCTGAATTTGAATATCGATGATGTGCAGCATGTCTTCATGATTCAGATGTCGAAACACCACAACTTCATCCAGTCGATTAATAAATTCCGGATTGAAAAGCCGCTTTACATCCTCCATGATCTGATTTTTCATGGTGTCGTAATCTTCTTTTTCATTTCCCTTACTAAAACCAAAACCGCCGCCGTGTCGAATTTGTCGAGCGCCAATATTGGAGGTCAAAATTAAAATTGTATTTTTAAAATCAACGCGACGGCCCAATCCATCTGTCAACTGACCATCATCCAGAATTTGCAGGAGAATATTGAAAATATCCGGATGGGCTTTCTCAATTTCGTCAAAAAGTACGACGGAATAGGGATGGCGACGTACTTTTTCGGTTAATTGGCCACCTTCTTCATAACCGACATATCCCGGCGGTGCGCCTGTTAATCGGGAGACGGAAAATTTTTCCATATATTCCGACATATCCAGGCGAATCAAGGCTTCTTCTTTTTCAAAAAGATATTTGGCCAGTTCTTTCGCCAACTGGGTTTTGCCAACACCGGTTGGACCGAGAAACATAAAAGAACCAATAGGTCGATTGGGATCCTTTAATCCAGCACGAGTACGTTGAATTGCTTTTGAAAGCAGATGAATCACATTTTCCTGGCCAATGATCCGTTTTTCAAGCTCGGCGGCAATTCCTAACAATTTTTGGCTTTCAGATTGCGCCACTCGGGTAACCGGAATGCCAGTCATCATGGAAACGACGTGTGCGATATCTTCTTCTGTCACAGTGGAGATTTGTTCCTGTTCCTGATCTTTCCAGCGTTTTTTAGCGGCATCCAGACTCCGATTAAGTCTTTTCTCCTGATCACGCAAAAGCGCAGCCTTTTCAAACTCCTGGGCTTTAATCACGGATTCCTTTTGCTGGCGAATTTCTTTTATTTCGTCTTCCAATTCCAGGATATCCTGCGGCACTTTAATATTCGCCAGATGAACCATAGCCCCCGCCTCATCCATGACGTCAATCGCTTTATCGGGTAAATATTTATCGGTAATATAACGTTCTGAAAGATTTACCGCTTCTTCAATTCCTTCATCGGTATATTGCACACCATGATGCTTTTCATAATGCGTCTTTAGACCCTGAAGTATTTGAATCGTTTGGGCCGGTGTTGGTGGCTCAACCATAATTTTCTGAAACCGGCGTTCAAGCGCACCATCTTTTTCAATAAAGCGTCGGAATTCATCCAGTGTGGTGGCACCAATGCACTGCAATTCACCACGCGCCAGAGCTGGTTTAAACATATTGGATGCATCCAGTGAACCAGAAGCGCCACCGGCGCCGACGATTGTATGTAACTCATCAATAAACAAAATAACATCTTTCACTTTGACAAGCTCATTCATGATCGCTTTCATCCGCTCTTCAAATTGACCACGATATTTGGTACCAGCGACAATAGCTCCTAAATCTAATGTTACCAATCGTTTATTATGCAGTACACGCGGTACTTTTTTCTCGATTATTCGCAACGCCAGACCTTCAGCGATAGCCGTTTTACCAACGCCAGGTTCACCAATCAGCACGGGATTGTTTTTCTTGCGGCGACTTAAAATCTGCGCCACGCGTTGAATTTCATTATTCCGGCCAACAATCGGGTCTAGCTCCCCCTTTCGGGCCAATTCGGTCAAATCTCGCCCAAAATGATCCAGTGCTGGTGTTTTCGAACGTTTTTGACTCCGATCCACCTGGGTGGGGGTTCCGCGTAAAATATTATCTAATTCTTCTTTTATGACCTCATATTGTATTTGATACATCTGAAGTATTTGGGCGGCCATACATTCCCGTTCCCGGGCAATTGCCAACAAGAGATGTTCTGTTCCGGTAATATCAGATTTATATTTTTCGGATTCAGCATAAGCTGTCTTGAGTACTTTTTCTGCCCGTTTGGTAAAAGGAATATCGCCAACTGTCAGCGTATCCCTCGTGCCGCGCGTATTTTCCTCGATAGTCTTCCGCAGTTCTTCCAGGTCACATCCCAGATTCCGCAAAATTTCGATAGCGAAGCCTTCACCTTCCCGAATTAAACCTAATAATAAATGTTCTGTCCCAATAACATCGTGCCCCAATCGATGTGCCTCATCCCTGGCATATTGAATGACCATCTGAACTCGACTGGAAAAATTTTTTTTCATTTGTAAAACTCCTGAGCAAATAAAACTGAGACGCTACTAAATCTCTGTATTCAATAATCCTTATTCTTATCAGAAAATGCTTATTAACTTCATTGACTAAGCTTGACCTCAAAATATACAATTTATAACCATCATTCCATAAATTACAACCAGGATGATTAGATTCATGATGGTTAAAAATGGTTCAACTTTAATTATTTCTTATCTAATATAACGAAAAAATATTTAATTTACAACCTCTAATTTCAATTTTTCCTGGATTAATTTGGGTCGAATCAAATCCCGATCAGCAGAATTTAAAGTTTTATTGACATATCGCTGTAAATGTGCTGGTTGAACCAATAACATGAGATGATTAATTTCTTCAAGCGAAAATCCTTTTAGCAATCCAAGTTCCAAACCAAGTCGCAAGTAGGAAATTAATTCCAAACATTCAACCGAAGTGATCATTCGCGCATGCTTAAAGATAGCAAACGCCCGAAAAACCTTGTCTTCAATCAAAATTCTCTTATACTTCAGTAGACTACGCCGGGTTTCCTTTTCAATTTCTATCAAATTATTCACAAATCGCCCAACCTGCTCCAGAATGCCTTCTTCCGTTCGCCCTAAAGTCAACTGATTTGAAATTTGTAGAATATTTCCCAGAATATCACTTCCCTCGCCATAGAAACCGCGCAAAGTCAATTCACTGGATAATTTCTCCTTGATAATAGGCTTCAGCTCATTTTTCAACGCCAAACCAACAAGATGTATGGCCACGGAAACCCGCATACCCGTACCTGTATTGGTCGGACAGGCTGTTAAATAACCAAAATGTTCATCGAAAGCAAAATCAACCCTTTTACCAAGCTCATCATCCAAATGACGAATAATTTCCCATGTCTTATGAATCTCGAAACCTGGCTGGAGCACCTGAATCCGCAAATGATCTTCTTCGTTCAGCATGATACTGATTGTTTCTTCCGGATTAATCGCCACTGCGGCTGGCGTTGGTTTTCGAACGAGATCAGCACTAATCAAACAGCGTTCCATTAATAGAACTTTTTCATTTTCAGAAAGTTCGGATAGCGGAAAAAAATAGGCATTTTTCATTAGTGGAATTTGGGCCAACGTTTCTTTCAGCCGATCGATGATCTGGTGTAATTCTGTTTCTGTGGCGCGATTTGGAAATGGAAATTTTGCCAGGTTACGTGCCAGCCGGATACGGCTGGAAATCACAATTCCAGATTCCATTCCCGTGGCATTCAATCGCTTTCCAGGCTGCTGGTATATCAAATCAATCTCTGGCCTGGTAGATTGCATTCCGATGAGTTCCGGTTTATTATCTTTTAATGAAGGACGATTCATAATTTTCGATGTTTAATTAAGTTGTCGTTCAAGATCTTTTATCAAATCTCGCAACTCGGCAGCTTTTTCGAACGCTTCGCCATCGATAGCAGCCCGAAGTTGCTTTTTTAATTTTTCCAAATCCTGAGCTTGAAATCGCTTTCTGAGGTTCACCGGACGGCTTCCTATATGTTTGTGGGAGCCGTGAATTTTCTGCAGCATTAATTTAAGATTTTCAGCAAAACTGGTATAACATTTAGGACAACCCAGTAATCCACTTCGCTCAAATTCAGTAAAACGAAGACCACACCCTTTGCAAACCGGCTCGGAAAAAGCCGGAAATTTAGAAGGATTTACTTTTTCATTTTCTTGTATGGACATCGGGTGGTTCCTTTTTTTGAAAAATTTTATTCTGATGAATTTAAAATTTGTTTTGAATAAGCAATGCGTAATGCGTGATACGTAATGCGTAATTGATTACTGATCATATTCCAAGCATCACGCTTCACGCCCCACATAAATTTACTCATCATTCCCATCATTTTCAATCTTTATTTTCATAAAGACCTACTGAATCGTATTATTATGAATTCGTCCATCGCGCATTTCAATAACCCGATCAGCGCGTTTTGCCAGATCGAGGTTATGGGTAACCACGATCAGCGTTAATTTCAACTGGCGGTTAATGCGCCACATTAAATCATGCAACATCTGACTTGATTCCACATCCAAATTTCCTGAAGGCTCGTCGGCAAGCAGAATTCGGGGGCGATTCATCAATGCCCGCGCCACCGCCACGCGCTGTTGTTCGCCACCAGACAGTTCCATTGGTCGATGATTGACGCGATGCCGCAACCCCACTTTATCCAGCAACTCGATAGCCCGACGCCAGGCCAATGATTGATGCATCCCAGCAATTAACGCTGGCATGGCGACGTTTTCGACCGCGGTAAATTCTGGTAATAAATGGTGGAATTGGAAAACAAATCCAACGGATTTATTCCGAAGTTCGGCTAATCTATCATCACTGAATTTATAAATATTTTCGCTATCTATTTGTAATTCACCCTGCGTTGGCCGATCCAGAATGCCCAGAATATGTAATAATGTACTCTTGCCCACGCCAGAAGGACCGATAATTGCTACAATCTCACCTTCATACACCTCAAGGTCGATTCCCTTAAGTACATGAAGTTGTGTTTTCCCCATGGGGTAATATTTATGGAGATTTATACTCCGTACCATAATTTTCGAATTCATCTATACAAAACCTTTCTGATTATTCATATCGAATGGCTTCAACAGCATCCAGTCTGGAGGCTTTCCAGGCCGGATAAACACTGGCAAGCAGACAAAGCAGCATGGCCGCCACACCAATAAACACAAAATCCACCATTTCCATTTTAATTGGAAGTGATTTGATGAAGTAGATATCTCCCGGCAATGAAAACCATTCATATTTTAACTGGGACCAACAGAGCAGATAGCCAATCAAACTTCCCAAAAATGTTCCCACCACGCCAATGACAAGTCCTTCGAACAGAAAAATTCGCATGATACTTCGGGAATTGGCCCCCATCGCTTTTAAAATACCAATCTCGCGCGTTTTTTCCAGAACAACCATGATGAGGGTACTGATAATATTAAAAGCTGCTACCATGATAATCAGGCTCAAAATAATAAATGCTGCCCATTTTTCGATTTTCATCCAGGAAAATAAAGTTCGATTCCGTTCATACCAGGTTTCAGTGGTATAGGGATAACCAAACATGGAATCCAATTCTCTGGCAACCATTTCAGCATAGTCGATATTATCGAGTTTGATTTCAATTCCTGCCACTTTATCTTGATAATAGAACAAACTTTGTGCGGCCGGTATGCTGCACAGTACGACATTGGCATCATATTCGTTCAGGCCAGATTCAAATATGCCTGTCACCCGAAATTGTTTGACCGGGGGAACCTGATAGGGGCCTCCGGTAATACTCAGGCCGGCAGGACTGATGACCAAAACTTTCGCGCCAATCTCTGCCATGAGACGATTGGCAATTCCGGAGCCGAGAATAATACCTGGCAAAGTCTGTTCACCTTCAACTGCCAGGGAATCGAACGTCAGGGCACCGGAAATGATATATTCATTCAGTAACGTGACCTCTTTTTCCAGAATGGGATCCGAACCTTTGACAAAAACGGTCTGGGGGCGATTGGTATGACTTTGAATGATGGCGTGTTCGATAATGTATGGGGCGCATCCAACAACATTTTTAATTTTTTTTACCTGTTTAATCAATTCCTGATAATTTTCCACCCCGGTTTTATTGTGGAAAGTTCGTAACCGCACATGGGCATCGAATCCCACGATTCGCGTTCGAACCTCGGATTCAAAACCATTCATCACCGCCAGAACAATAATCAAGGCTGCGACGCCAATTAAAACGCCACCAATTGAAAAATAGGTAATAACTGAAATAAAACCTGTTTTACGGCGGGATTTTAGATAGCGTTCAGCAATAAAAAATTCATAAGACATAGGCACTTCGATTCTTGAAAGTTAACTTAGTATATCAGTTCGTTTTCTATATAAAGTAACACGTAATGCGTGATACGTAATTCGTAAGACGTGACACGTAATGAATTGGACGTAATGCATAATACGTGATGAACGAAATGGATCGTTAGATGCTCATAAATTCTTGTTCTATACAAAGGTTTCAAAAATCACGTATTACGCATCACGCATTACGTATCACGCAACATTTATAACTATTTATCACACATCAAGTAGCACTTTGCCATTTTCAATTAAAAAAATCATTCCAGCATAAATACATATTGACTTGAAAAATGTACTTTTGTTCCTGGTCGGTTGACATTAAGAATAAATTTTAATTTTTCTTTGAAGATCAATCATCAATTAATAAAATCGGAGCGCTTCAACCGGATTAAGAGCAGCCGCTTTTCGTGCCGGATAATAACTTGCCAGTACCGAGAGAAAGATGGCCGAGAGCGCGATAATGGCATTATCGAAAAGTTGCATTTTTACCGGGAGTGCAACCATAAAAAAAATACCATCCGGAATCGCAATCAGTTGGTAAGTTTTTTGCAGCCAGCAGCCGGAAATTCCGATTGTCACACCAAAAACTGTTCCAATTATTCCAATGAATAGTCCCTGAAAGAAAAATATCTTCACGATATTTCCCGCACGCATGCCCATTGCGCGTAAAATGCCAATTTCAGCAGTTTTTTCCATTACCACCAGGATCAAGGTAGTGATGATACTAAAAGTTGCCACTAAAATTACTAAACTTAAAACAAGAAAAGCGGCCCATTTTTCAAGCTGCATCCAGCTAAAAAGCATTTTATTCTTCTGAAACCAGGTTTCGGGAATTACTGGCGATGCAAATTTCTGTGTTAGCTTTCTCGCGAAGATCCCGGCATTAGCTTCATTTTCCAGTTTAATTTCAATGCCCCCAATTTGATCATCATATTTAAAAAGCTTCTGCGCCTGGTGTAAACCAATGATAATGGTATAAGTATCAACTTCAATCAAACCGGTTTCAAAAATCCCGCTCACTTCAAAACGCCCGACTTTTGGATTTGACATCTGAAAGCTGCCAATTGAAAGTCCGGCGGTACTGGTCAAGGTGACCGAATCATACTGATTGACACCCAATTCCAGAGCCAATTGCGAACCAACCAGCAGCCCTGGTAGTCCTTTTCCAACTTCTGAGGCGATCGTATCCAGGTTAAATTCGCCATATTTGAGATATTTTTTTAAATTTGAGAGGTCCTGGTCATATTCAGGAGCAATGCCCTTGACCTGGACGCCCCGATTCGCATAGGAAGTGGTCAATAATGCCAACTCTGTAATGTAAGGCGCAGCACCTTTAACCAACTTATCTTTTTTTAAATTTTGAATTACTTTGGGATAATCGAGGGTAAGTTTATCCTGGTTTTGATGGCGTAATCGGAGGTGGCCTTCGAGGCCAATAATTCGATTGCGAATTTCGGAATTCAGGCCATTAAATACGGCCAGGACAATAATGAGGGCGGCCACACCAATAGCAACCCCCATCGTTGAAAAAATTGTGTTCACCGAGTATAATCGCGGGTGACGTTTGGATTTGAGATAGCGTCGGGCAATTTGAAATTCAAGGGACATATTCAGGATCCAATTGAACGCATGTGAGGAAATAACACTACATCCCGAATTGACGGCTGATTGGTCAGGAGCATGATTAACCGATCAATTCCAACGCCAATTCCCGCCGTCGGTGGCATCCCATATTCCAGCGCCTGAATAAAATCGTCATCCATCACCTGGGCTTCATCATCACCCAATTCCCGCAGCTTCATTTGCGCTTCAAATCGTGATTTCTGATCGATCGGATCATTCAGTTCCGAAAAAGCATTACACATCTCCCGACTGGCAATAAAGCTCTCAAAGCGTTCCACCAGGTTTGGATCTGTGCGATGTTTTTTGGCCAGGGGCGAAAGTTCAATCGGGTAATCGATGATATGCGTCGGCTGAATCAGTTTAGGTTCCACCAGATTGCTCATAATTTCATCAATTAATTTTCCATAGCCCATGCTGGGGTCAATTTCCAGATGCAGGGCGTTACAGATTGACTGAATTTCTGCCAGGGATTTTCCATAGACATCGTAACCAGTATACTGCTTAATCGCTTCAAATAAGGGTAACCTTTTCCAGGGAGGTGTCAGATCAATTTCCTGATCGCCATTCATGACTTTCATGGTGCCTAAAACGGATTGGGCAACCGAACTGAACATATTTTCAACCAGATTCATCATGTAGTTATAATCTTCATACGCCACATAAAGCTCCATCATGGTGAATTCGGGATTATGAAACCGGTCAATACCCTCATTGCGAAAATCCTTGGAAATTTCATAAACACCTTCAAATCCACCGACAATAAGACGCTTTAGATAGAGTTCATCCGCAATCCGCAAATAAAGCGTCATATCCAGTGCATTATGATGCGTGGTAAATGGACGAGCCGAAGCCCCGCCATAAAGGGGCTGAAGCACCGGCGTTTCAACTTCCAGAAAGCCTTTGGCATCCAGAAAATCGCGAATGGCGCGAACTATTTTCGTCCGCTTTATAAAAACTTCCCGCACATCGGTGTTGACCAGTAAATCTAAATATCGTTGCCGATACCGCAGTTCTTTGTCTGCAAATTGATCATAAATAATTCGCTTTCCATCTTCAATTTTTTCTTTTACGACCGGCATCGGACGCAATGATTTGCCCAGCAGTTCAAAACTATCCACCTTAATGGTGACTTCACCGGTTCGCGTTTTCAGTACATCGCCCTTCACGCCAATAAAATCACCTAAATCCAGTAAATTAAAAAGATTAAATTTTTCTTCGCCAACATCATCTTTCCGGATATACAATTGAATTTTCCCCTGCATATCGGCGATGTCCACAAAATTCGCTTTCCCCTGATTTCGAATCGCCAGTACCCGACCAGCCGTTGCGATTTTCTTGCCTTCCAGTTCAGTAAAACTGTTTTTTATCTCCTGCGTACGATGCGTTCGTTCATAACGATATGGATAGGGTACCACCTGCATCTGCTGAATCTGTTCCAGCTTCTCCCGACGTATCCGCATGAGTTGATTTAACTCTTCATGTTGATGTTCCACCTGTGCTCCTACATTAATATCGCATTCAATTCTTAAATTTTTTTATTATCTTTTGTCAAACAAAAAACCTATATGTAATTGGCATTTCATCGAAACCGGATAATCGATTTATTCACCTATATACACCCGCGGCACTCGCTGCGAAATCCAGCAACAGACTTCGTAAGGAATCGTATCGATTAATTGACAAATATCAGAGACCGAAAAGGATGCATTCCCCTGTTGACCGAATAATACCACTTCATCACCAGCCTGAATTTTTCGGTCATCACCGATATCGGCATGAATCAAATCCATACAAACCCGGCCCACCACTGGAAATTTTTTACCCTGGATTAATACCTGGCCCTGATTTGTCAGCAATCGATTATAGCCATCGGCATAGCCCACAGGTAAAGTGACAATTCGGGTCGCTTTTTTCGCAATAAAGCGTCGGCCATAACTGACGCTATCACCGGATGCAATATCTTTCACATAAAGCACTTGAGTTTTTAAGCTCATCACTGGTTTAATCTGGACACTTTGCGATGTTTCCGGTGAAGGATACCAACCATACATCAACATCCCGGGGCGAACCATGTTAAAATAGGCTTCCGGTAAATCTAAAATCGCGCCACTATTCGCTGCATGGATAAGCGGAATCTGAATCCGTTCCGCTCGTAGTTGCTGCACAACCTGATTAAATCGCGTAAGTTGTTGCAGTGCGTAAGTCTTATCCTGCTCATCAGATGTCGCGAAATGTGTATATATTCCGACGAGATGGATATGCGAAAAAGTTTTAATTTTCCGGATCAGGTCAACAGCCTCCTGCCAGTGAATCCCCACACGTCCCATGCCGGTATCAATTTTGACATGCAATCGCGCCTTTTTATTAAGTGCTAGACAGCGATTGTTCAACTGCTCAATTAAAGACAGCGTGTAAAGCGTAATATCCAGATCGAACTTTAAAAAATCATCAAATTGCTCCGGAAACGCACCCCCAAACACCAGAACAGGGGCTTCGATACCATTTTTTCGAAGTTCAATTCCTTCTTCAACCAGCGCCACACCTAAATAAGTTGCACCGGTACTCAAAGCGGCTCTGGCCACCGGGACAGCACCATGTCCATAAGCATTTGCTTTAACCACCGCCATGACCTGTGACGGGGCAACTTTTTTCAAAATTTCCTGAATATTATATTTTAAATGACCAAGATTAATTTCTGCAATCGTTGCGCGCATGAGTCTGTTATCGATTCCATTTTGTCAGTACTAGCCAGATTTAGTCAATCTATTTAAGCATAAAAGGCAGTAACCACAGGTTTCGCTGATTGCACCGATTACAAATTAAAATGCGATGAAATCTATGGTATTTTCATTCAATTCTGGCTTTTATCCAATTCAAAATTTATTAAGCCGCGGCTGAATGTTTTCGGCTTCTCTTCCCCAGCAGGAATGATTTGATAAATGGATTCAAATCACCATCCATGACCGACTGAATGTTGCTGGTTTCGGTTCCGGTTCGATGATCCTTTACCATATTATAAGGCTGAAAAACATAAGACCGAATTTGACTCCCCCAGGCGATTTCCTTCTTGGTTTCCTCTATCCTGGCCAGTTTCGAGCGTTCTTCGTCGCGTTTCATCTGATAAAGCCGCGCCATTAACACCTTCATGGCACTATCACGGTTCATGTGCTGGGAACGTTCAGTCTGGCATTGCACCACAATCCCCGTTGGAATATGCGTAATCCGGATGGCAGAACTGGTTTTATTAACATGCTGCCCACCAGCACCACTGGCCCGGAAAGTATCCACCCGCAGGTCGGCTGGATTAATTGTAATTTCTATATTTTCATTAACTTCCGGAAAGACAAAAACCGATGCAAATGAGGTATGGCGTCGTTTATTTGCATCAAAAGGCGAAATTCGCACCAGGCGATGGACACCGGCTTCGGCTTTGAGATAGCCATACGCATACTCTCCGGTAACCTCAATTGTCACACTTTTAATTCCGGCTTCTTCACCCGTTTGAAAATCCAGTATTTGATAAGTAAAATTATTCTCTTCAATCCAGCGAACATACATCCGCATGAGCATCTGCGCCCAATCCTGCGATTCCGTTCCACCGGCGCCTGGATGGATGGTCATAATGGCATTTTTTTCATCATCCGGTTCACTTAACATCCGCCGAAACTCCAGATCATCAATTCCAGCTTCCACTTTTTTCAATTCAGCCTGGATTTCCGTCCCCATGGCTTCATCCTGTGCTTCTTCGGCTAATTCAATTAATATCTGGGCATCGCTGGCCAATTGATTGAGCTTTTCCCAGGCCGAAACCCAGTTTTTCATCCCGGTGATTTTCTTGAGCGTTTCCTGCGCCTGTTCCTGATCGTCCCAGAAATTGGATTCGACTGTTAATTTTTCCAGTTTAGAAATTTCTTCTTTACGCTTCGATATTTCAAAGGCACCCCCATAATTCCTGAATGCGCCCAAAATGCGAAGCTAAAATATCCTTATACTCTTCAAACATGAAAAAACCTCTATATGCTTTATGATAAAAATAAAAATGAATTTCAATTTATACTTGTAATTCACAGGTGAGTTCCAGTTGTAAAATAAGAAATAAAATGATAAAATTCAAGGAAATAAATTAATATAAAGATAGCCATTTAATAATTTTGGGTAACGATCATTCTGAGTTCCGTGTTCCCTTTGGCTCATGCGCAGGGCAAATTTTACTGAACGAAGAATCTGAAGACAACCGATGTTCATGGTACAACAGATTCTTCGATTTGCTCAGAATGACAGAGAAACATTATTTCAACCTTAATTTTTGAGTGGATATAGCGATTTAAACGTAACTATAAAAAATTCAACAGCTAAAGGCCAATAGCTAAAAGCCAGACGCCCATTTTAGATTAGAATTATTGAACACGACCTGAAACTTTATCCCAATCTAATTGTTTAATTTATAATATGCCAGGTATAAAATGATGAAAAAAATAGTACAACTCAAAACAATTTTATTAATTTTAATTTATCTCCGGTTGATTGCATTTTCTTCAGAATTAAATCAGTTCATGAATAACTTTTCATTGGATGATTCTGATTTCAATTCTCCTGTGATAAATCTGGCAGATACCGGACTTGACCAAAATACAACGCCTTCCCGTTCCGCTCGTATTTTAGCACCCAATCCCATCATCATAAAAAATTTTTTTGATGGATATATCGCTGGTTATATAAAATCCACGATATTTTTACAATACACCACCACCAATATTTTCCACACTCCTTTTACCAGTTTCAAATTTGTCATCAACCAGTACACGGCCGATAGCTGAAGTGATTCTTCGCTCACTGAATGGTAGAGATTATTTCCTGATTAACATTTCTTAATGCCGTGAATCATTTTTCATTCATGAATTTGCATATCTGGTTGTTTCTATCTCTCCATTCATGACTTGCTTCAATTAATTTTTATATTCTTGTATACTAAAAATTTATTGATAACATAAAATGGAGAATCACGATGAACTTCAGTTTTGTAAATATTCTGCTTATCGGTATCGCTGTGGCTTTTTTTGGGTTTATGGCTTATTGGTTTTATATGAGCATGACAATGGAAGATGCATCGGCAAAGAAGATGAAACCAGTCGATCCATCTGGGACGACTCCGTCACAAAAATCATCCGATAAATCAAATAAAAACAATCGAAAAAATCGATAAACTGCTTAAAATAAAGAAAAAGCTCTCTGGTTAATTCTGGAGAGCTTTTTGATTTTTTAGAAAATATATTTCTCTCCGCCAAAATAAAGATTTTTTCTGGTATGATTAACAATTCCTCAGCACCCCGAAATAACTCTTTTTTTTATTTAATGACCTAAATATCATTTTTCTCTTGAAATTTCAATTCACGAATGATATATTAAAAGATAGTAATAAGTTAAGTTCTATTTCAAAAAAATTTTTCAATCTAATTCATTCTCATTTTTCAAAATTAAGGAGACCTGTATGGGGATGCTTAAAGAATTCAAAGAATTTGCAGTTAAAGGAAACGTCGTTGATATGGCCGTTGGTATCATCATCGGCGGCGCATTTGGGAAAATTATTACCTCGCTGGTGAATGATATCATCATGCCGCCAATTGGCCTGTTATTGGGCGGTGTCAATTTCAACCAACTGGCCATTACTTTAAAAGAAGCTACCAACGGTAAAGCCGCCGTTTTACTTAATTATGGCAATTTTATTCAGGTTGTCATCGATTTTATCCTGGTAGCCTTTGCGATTTTTATGCTCATCAAAGCGCTGAATTCCATGAAACGCAAACAGGAAGCTGCCCCGGCAGCACCACCGGCACCGCCAGCGCCAACGAAAGAAGAACTGTTGCTGACCGAAATTCGTGATTTACTGAAAAAGTAATTTTACAAATGCAAAGTGTGGCCAAAAATATATTTGCGCCACACTTTGCTTTTTTTTAAATTATGTTTTTAGGGCAACCATAGATTCCGCAGATTTTATTAGCTGAATCTGTGAAATCTGCCGTAGCACCAGGTAATGGCTTTTTTTAATGTGACATTTTTTTGTAATCGAATCGCTTCCCCTTTTATTTCATCTAAAATAGTATTGATTATTTTATAATAAAATCTTTATAAACACAATTTATGCTATCTATATCCATTTTTTGACAAGAGGAAAAAAAAATGTCCACTTTATTCAAAAATTCCATGATGGTTTTTGTCAGTTTTTTAATAATTCCAGGTCTATGGGCTGCCGATGAAAAACCAGTCGATCTGAAAGTCGGTGATCTGGCTCCAACTTTCGAGGCAAAAAATGACCTGGGTAAAGACTGGAAGTCCCGATCGACACTGGATAAACAGTATCTGGTGGTTTATTTCTACCCTGCAGCCATGACCGAGGGCTGTACCAAACAGGCCTGTAGCTATCGGGATAATATGGAAGATTTAAAATTGCTGGGGGTAAAAGTCGTCGGTATCAGTGGTGACCCGGTCAGTAATCTGAAAATTTTCAAAAAAGCCCACAATCTCAATTTTACGCTGCTTTCTGATGAAAAAGGTGAAATTGCCCAAAAATTTGGCGTGCCGGTAAAAGCTGGCGGCTCAATTGTCCAGATGATTGATAATCAGGAAGTCACCCTGAGCCGTGAATTGACCACCGCCCGCTGGACTTTTGTGATTGACAAAAAAGGAAGAATTATTTATAAAAATAGCAGCGTTAACGCGGAAAAAGACACCCGGGAAGTACTTGAGGTGATTAAAAAGGACATTGATCAGACCCAATAATTCTGGAGGCAATTTGGAGAAATTCGAAACTAAAATTATCCAAATTTTGCTCACGATTGGAATTCCGTTTTTATGCTTCGTCTTCTGCGGGTGGTCTGCTGGATTCTTATTCAAATTGGGATTGGTTACGCTCTCTGAAAGGGAAATTGTTTCTGCTGCGCTCTTCGGGTTATTCATCGGAATTCTCATAATCCTTTTTTATTTAAAACGCCTGACAATTCGCTTCTATCAGATTAGTTATCGTGTTCTTTTCATTATTTATCTATTTCTTTTTGAGATTGCGTCCCCCATGTTCATGGGAATCTCCATTGGAATTCTCATACTCGGCGTTCTGTCTGGCTTTTATATTGGCCGACGCAGCAAGCATCATCGTATTCCCTATATCTATTTTTCAAAAACAGCGAGAAATTCAGGTCTTGTTAATGCGTTACTCACAGGCATCAATCCATTTAGTATTGGCATAATGGATTTAAAAGAAGCCGATATACTGGCGTTCATTCAAAATATTTTTTGGCTGAAACCAGATTTTTTTACTGGAAATTCTGGAATTTTATTCGTAAGCTTTTTGACGATTGTTTTAATGTTCTTTCAATTCTGGATCACCTGGAAAAGTGCAATTTTAGCGTATCGCTGAACAGTTAATCACAGGCCATCACCCCTCAACCATCACCCCGAGAGAGATGACGTAGTTTTACCTCTCCCGCCGGAAAAGAACGTAATTATTCCCACACCCCGCGGGAGAGAGTGAGGGCCAAATATCCAGTAAATCCAGATAATCCCGTAAATCCTGTCAAAAAAAGAACCAAACGATTGAAATACATTTAATTCATTTTTATTTCACTTTCAATTTCTATAAAAAGGAGAATCAATATGGTAAAGAAGCTTGCTCTTTCGTTTTTTATTCTCTGCATCTTTCTGGCTCCATTGATCAAGGCACAGGATCAGATGATTGTTGTCCCCAAACCACTGTCGGGTACCCCACTGCTGGTGGATGACAAAGATAGCTTATTCCGTAAAGCGTGGCGTTTTTCCAAAGATGGCTACGTCGAGTGGGCGGCTGATAGCCTCAAAAAACTAATTGAACAATCCGGGTTCAAATTGAATCCCAAAAATTATTATGTGGTGGTGGCCAATTTTAATCCTGCCGAAACGATAATGGGCATGTTCCATCAGAATGCGTCCTTTTACGACACCCGTATGTACGGTCTGACATCTGATACGCTCTACTATCTATATATTTCGGAAAAAGACTCCGCCAAATCCTTTCTTTCCACGGTCCTGATTTACAAAGAGTCCTATTTTTATGAGCATCTCATCGATTTTATTGGGCTTTTTCCGTTTATTTCACCGACCATGACCACCCGACTTGAAACTGCAAAAAATCCCGTCTGGATTGATGTCCGAAAATTTGAAATCCCGAAAAAATTCCAAAAAAATTGTGACATTTCGATGATTGTAAAAAAGGATTTTTATGATGAGAAATATATCGCCCGGGTGCGTTTTGACAACACTTCGCTGGATAGATGGAGTTATGGAATTTCCACGGCCATCACGAGTATCGAGGAGGTGGATTTTTATCTGGAAAATGGTGTCATTGTCGTTCGCCCCAAACCCAAAGGCGATCTAGCATCATTCGGTGTGATTAATTATCATTTTAAAGCGGTGGATACTAAAGCCAAAAGCGTTGCCAGTTCATTCCATGTGCTTGGAGGCTTCCGGATTTCACGAACCATCGAGCCCATTCTGGGTATTGGAATGGGTGTTCCCATTAGCCAGATTGATTTGCATATTTTTGCGGGCTATAGCGTGGAATTTGCCCAGACGCTGGATGATGGCTATCATGTGGGCGATGTCATCAATGAAGCGGTCGATCCTTTTAAATTAAAAGTACGCGGCCGTCCCCGACTGGGTATTGAACTGAAATTCCCGTAACCACTATTTTAATGCAGAGCGCAGAGAGCACAGTGCATAGCGGAATTAAAATCGAGAAGAGAAGTGGTTCTGCTCCATGCGCACTGCGCTATGCTCTCGGCGCCTTGCCCCAAACCACCCACTCATCCCGCTCCATTATCGTCTTTCCTTTTCCGTTTGCCATGATCAATTCCACGCGGTCCACCTGAATCCGATTTTGCAACGAGGGGAGATAGATGCGATCGGTGTGCTCTACTTTTTCCGGACCGCTGAAATCTTTGACACCCACCGCACCGCCAAAATGGTCACTGCGGCCAAAGGCGATATGCAGCCCTAATTTTTCATCCAGCAAAATCTGGCCAATAGGCTGAATCCCAAAATCAGCCAGTACACCCAGGCCTAATTCGGCAAGATTAGCGTAGGCCGGCTCAGCTTTTATTTTTTCCGCTTCTTTTTGTGAAAATGGCCCATCAGTAATAATCGTCACGGCCCGATTCTGTTGAATTTGATAGATCACCACTTCATCTTCAAATTGCACCGGCAAAAATCCCGCCGATTGACTGGCGATTTTCGCTTTCTCGCCTTCGTAAGGCACGATATAGCATTCCCCGCTGGGAAGATTTCCGGCTACCCCGCGTTCGGGAAACAAGCCGGTACTGCTATGCCCGGTCCGAAAACGCAGATCCAGATAAAGTTTATAAAAGTCTTTTTGATCAACCATAAAAAAGATAAAGGCGCCATCGGCAGCATCCACCAGTGATTTTAACAGATTCACCCGTGCCGAAATGATATCATAATCCAGGCGCATGGCGGGAATCATCTCTGGCATGAAGCCGGGCATGGTGGCAGCACGAAAATTGTATTTTTTGGCCATGAGCTTTAACGGCGCTGTCGTCGAAAACTCCGTCGGCGCCAGATAAAGCTGATGGGTTTCAAATATTTTTGTAAATGAAATTTTTGCATTCTCATTAATTATCTTTTCCGCATTCATTTCAGGCAAAATATTTTCGCCGGCAAAAGCAAATTCCGGCAAATCGGCATTATTGCTGTGGACATTGGGGTAGAAAAACAGATTGACAGCCTTTAAATTCAATTCAGCCACCACCGATTGTAATTCCTGCGCCCACGATTTGGCAATTTGCCGCCGTTGCAGCCAATTTTGATGGTCCGGCACTTTTTTATCCGGCACATCCACAAAAATGGCCAGACGATCATCACCGGCGAGATAAGGAAAGACAGTCTGGATGAGTTTCTTCAGTTCAGTTGCGTTCAGATTTTGCATATGCTGGCTCCTTTTCTGATGCGTGATTTGTAAGGCGTGATACGTAATGCATGATTCGTATTTGTCAGTATGATTACTATTTAATTTTGACAGGATCAAAAGGATGAACAGGATTAAATTATTATCCTTTTCATTCAAAAATTTTTAAAAAATCCTGTTCCATCCCAATAGTGTTCGGCACCCTTTGTGAATTAGGCCTTAAGAATAATTAAATTAATAAATTAGGTGTCAAATAACCTCAGTACCAAACACAGTCATTCCCGCATGTTTTTGGCGGGAATCCATTTTTGAAAATACAATGGATGCCCGACAAAAGCATTCGGGCATGACTTCGTACGCGCTTATGCTGAAATCAGAGAAAAGTACTTTAATGTGCCGAACACTATTGGTTCCATCCTGTAAATCCTGTTATCCTGTCCAATAAAATTTTCTTAATCTGTCAAAAAAATCAAACAACTCCCACCGCTGACATATAGATAACACTCTCTTCCCTGCCGTCCACTTCAATCAAACGATTCATTTCATCATCATACAGGGCAGCGATCTGGCAACTGCCGAGCCCCATGCCCACGGCCGCGAGCGCCAGATTTTGGGCAATATGGCCCGCATCGAGATAAATATAGCGATACGCCCGCTGGCGATATTTCCATTTGGTACGCTGAAAAATGGCGCTCCAGATAAAAGTGACGGACGCCATCTGTATCATCGACTGATCCAGCGCCGCACGAGCCGCTTCAGCAGCCAGATCACCGATTTTAAGCTGCTCCAGTCCATGCCGTGTCACGGCATAATGATAAAGTCCCGGCTCCAGCCCATCAATATTGGAAATCAGCAGATATGTTTCAACAGGATAAAGCGCGCCGGCTGACGGCGCGGTTCGAAAATAATACGGCCACTGTTGTTTCGTTACCCCCTGAGTAGCCCAGAGCAGTTGCGACAGTTGCTGCTGGGTCATACTTTGTGGCTTGAATCGGCGTTGACTCCGACGATTTTGTAAAATTTGCCAGAGGCCAGGTCCTTCCTGCTTTTCCGGAACCGGCAATTCAAAAAAAGGTGCATCGGGATAGTGCTTAAATGGCTCAGGTTGATTTTTCCAATCCAGAATATGTCCTTTCATTTTTGCACGGTTATATCGCGTCTCTTCCTGAAAAAGGTCTCCAATATTTTCGGGCACTTCCGCTCCTTTCTATTCAATAATCATCTTACGTTTCTTTGTCATGACCACAGGTTGCGCCGATTACTCAGTAAAAATTAACTTGAATCTGCAAAATCAGCGTAATCTGCAGTTTTTGAAGATGCATTTAAAAATCACACGCATCTCTATTTAATAATCTTCCGACTCAGATTCAAGAAAAAAATTTTTTTATTTGAAATTCAGTACTGGAATGTGTATATTAGCGAGTTGTTTTATTCAACTAATTTAATAAGGAGGATTTATGGATCGCTTATCAAAAGTTGTTTTGCTATTTGTCTTTATAGGAGTTGTTATGATAGGATGTGAGAAAAAAATCATTCAAAGCAAAGCCGATCTGGCGTATGTCACCAAACAAGCTGGCAAGTTTGCACCGGTAACGATTAAATATGATGTAACGATACTAAATGAAAATGAAGCCAAAGCCTTGAAAAAAATCGTCGAAGCCGCCAAACTCATGGATGAAATCTTTAGGCGTCAGGTCTATTCGCAAAACATTTTGCTACGGGATGAACTTGCACAATATCAGCAGCCCGAATGGAAGCCTTATCAGGATCTATTCGAAATTATGTTCGGGCCTTTTGATCGCCTGGAAGAAGATAAACCCTTCCTGACGAATACACCCAAACCACTCGGTGCCAATTTTTATCCCGAGGATATGACCAAAGAAGAGTTTACTAAATGGATTGAAACACATCCGGAGCTAAAAGATTCATTGGAACATACTTTTACACGGATTGAGCGTAAAAATAAGAAGTTGGTGGTAGTTCCCTATTCGCAGGCATATATCGCTTTTCTTGGTCCTGCGGCAAAATTACTTCAGGAAGCCGCAGAATTAACGCAAAACGCTTCCCTGAAGCGCTATCTAAATTCCCGGGCGGCCTCTTTCCTGTCCAATGATTATTATCAAAGCGATATGGATTGGATGGACTTGGATAGTGAAATCGAAGTGGTAATTGGACCGTATGAAGTCTATGAAGATCGACTGTTTGGCTATAAAGCCTCTTTTGAAGCCTTTGTAACGGTAGTTGATCCGGTTGAAAGTGAAAAACTCGCCATTGTGGGCCAGCATCTGGATGAGCTGGAACAAAATTTTCCCATAAAAGATGAATATAAAAATTTTAGGCGGGGGAAATATTCGCCGGTGAAAGTCGTGCAGGAAGTCTTTAGCGCAGGTGATACCAAAGCAGGTGTTCAGACGCTGGCTTTTAATCTGCCAAATGATGAACGGGTACGGGAAGCCAAAGGCAGCAAAAAAGTAATGCTCAAAAACATTGCCGAAGCGAAATTTAATAAAATCTATTTACCCATTGCACAAACCGCTCTCGCTGAATCGATGATTCCCATGATTTCATTTGATAACTGGTTTACCCATATCCTGATGCATGAAGTGTCCCATGGTCTGGGACCTGGCAAGCTCGTTTTAAAAGACGGCACAGAAACGACTATTCAAAAGCAGTTAAAAGAAACCTATTCAGCAATTGAAGAGTGCAAAGCGGATATTGGCGGGATGTTTACCTATGCACAACTCTGTCAAATGGGCGTTTTCCCGAAAGAACAAGAGCCAGGAATTTATCCGACTTTTCTGGGGGGAATTTTCCGTTCCGTACGTTTTGGGGCTGCAGAAGCCCATGGGAAGGCGAACATGATTGCTTTTAATTTTATTACCGAAAAAGGTGGCTACACTTATGATCCTGCCACGGAAAAATTTGCAATCGTGGATGATAAAATTCGTGATGCGGTTAAAGCGCTATTTAATACATTACTGACCATCGAAGCTGAAGGAAATTATGAAGGCGCGAAGCAATTGATTGAAAAATATAGTAAAGTACCGGAAAATATGCAAAAAGTGCTGGATAAATTGCAGGGAATTCCGGTGGATATTAAACCTGAATTTGAGATTTTGAAGCAGCTTTAGGACATATCTAACGTCAAAATAATTTGAGGGCAGAATAATTTTATAATTGTTTTGCCCCAAATCCTACTTTCACACCCAAAACGCATTCTCAATATGTTTCACATACCAATTTCCAGATAAATACGTAATCCCTATCACATCAAAACGATAATCCAGATTTTGAATTTGCTGGCGCTGAATATATTTCAGGGCAGTCTGGGCAATCTGGCGCTGTTTATGAGGATTCACCCAAGTTTCCGGCATCCCCAGATGGTGTTTAAAGACGCCTGTTTTGACCTCGATGAATATTAAATTTGTCTCTTTTTGGGCAATAATATCAATTTCCCCCTGTTTCCAGCGATAATTTTGTTCGCGAATCGCGTAGCCGTTCCATTTCAAGTAACTAATCGCGAGTAATTCTCCCTGCTTTCCCAAATTTTGTCGGCGTGTTGCTGCCATTATATCATCCTTTCACCTGAAAGGATCGGCGATGGATGGGGCAATAACCATGCTTTTGAATCGCCGCGATATGTTCCCGTGTTGGATAGCCCTTATGTCTGGCGAAATTATAGGCCGGCCACATCTTATCGAAATCATCCATCAACCGATCACGGGTCACTTTGGCAATAATCGAGGCTGCGGCGATGGAAATGGATCGATTATCGCCTTTAATAATCGCTTTTTTCGGAAATTTATTTTTGGGTAATCCATTCCCGTCAATTATAAGGTAATCAGGCGCTATTTTTAAATTATCAACGGCCCTATTCATCGCCAGATAAGTCGCCTGAAGTATATTTAATTTATCGATTTCCTCATGACTGGCAGCGCCAATTCCAACTGAAAGCGCATGATTCATAATTTCGGTATATAATTTTTCCCGTTGCAGCGGATTCAATTTTTTAGAATCTTTTATGCCTTCAACCGAAAAATCATTTGGAATAATTACCGCAGCCGCGATCACAGGCCCGGCCAATGGTCCTCTTCCTGCCTCATCGATGCCGGCAATATAAGTATATTTTGGCCAGAGTTCACGTTCAAATAGCAGCATATCAGGTGGTTCATCCAGAAATTCCAAATTAACTTGTTTTTGGGGGGTTCGGCTCATGTTTTTTTGATTTCAAATGGATTTGTTAAAAATTGAAAAATAATAAGTAGTGAGAAACGTGATGCATGCGTAATACGTGATACGTAACAGAAAAGCTAAAACGACCAGTCTTTCAGAATCCCATTACCGATAACGCATCACGCATTACGAATTACGCTAGACCCACTTTTTTAAAAAAGTCTATCATTTATCCACAATAATCAACGAAAAATATCACAATTGCACAATCCACAACTTTCCAGCCAGATAATCCGTCACCCAGAGTCGTTTTTGTGCATCAATTTGCATTTGGGTGATTCTAAAAATGGCATCAGCCCATTGGGCACGTTCCGCGAAGGCACTATTTGACTGTTCGAAAGTCACCTCACCATAAGGATATGCTCTTCCCAAAAGTGTCGACACCTGTTTTGAATCGGGATCGTACGTTAACAATTTCATCTGATTCGCCTGATGCGCAGTAATAAAAACCGTTCCGCTATTTTCATCAACCAGAATATTATTCGGCAGATATTCAGCCGGTAATGGAACATGGGAAATTTGTTTATCATAAATTGTCAGTGACTTTGAACCATGATTGAGGATGTATGTGAGCCCACGACTGGCATCAGCCGCACAGGCAATGGGTTGTTTTCCCGAATACATTCGTTTCATCTGAAAAAAGCCGCGTTCGATAAATGTAACCGAATCGCTATCAAAGCTGGTAATAATGATTTCATTGGTTTTCGGTTGCACACACAGATCGGTTGGATTAATCCCAACAGGAAGAGCGAGAAATTCCGTCAGCTTTCGGGTATCAATGATATGCAATCGTCCCGGTTCGTTATTTCGTTCACCAACCAATACCACGTATAACAGGTTCCACTCCGGATCACTTTTCAGAAGACGAAAAACACATTCATTTTCCACCGGATCCTCTAGAGTAACGCGCTGCCACATTTCTCCACTGACTGGAAAATAGCTCAAAAATGGATTTTCCTTCCCCCAGGTATTTTGCAGCGCCCATAAATTTCCCATCTTATCAAATTCAATTCCCTGTGCCAATCGATCCAATATAATGTCTTTAAGTTCAGCAGGCTCCTTCCCTATCTGCAATATCCCATTTCGCGTACTGCCGATATAAAAAGTCGGCCAAAACGAAGAATGCGGGCCATACGCGACATAAACCGATTGACTATCCGGTGATAGTTTTGCCTCATGCGCATAAGGATAGGGTAATAAATGTTGCGTAAATTGTCCATCCGGTGCCACGCTGGCGAATTGACGATCAGAACTAAACACATAAAATGCATCTGATTCTGGCCGTGGAGCCATACTCACGGGTCCCCAACCTGTTTGAATCTCAACAAATTCATTTCGAAGCGTTTTAAATTCCGTAACCGAAGCCCCAAACGTCCCGTTCACCATAGTTGCGCCACTCGGGATATATAGATTTCCAGATGCCGGAATATAGGCAAGATGATTGGTATGTGGATAAATGGGAAATTGCGGGATAGTATAAACCAGTTTTCGGGTAAGCAGATCAATCAGATAAAGCGTTCCCTGCGCCCAGTTGGTCACCCATAATCGGTTGCGAAATTCGTCCACCGCCGATGCATTCATTCCGAACCGCGGCACATCAATTGAATCCACCTGCGCCGGCTGAGTGAATTTAACGACCTGAACAAACGGATGGTTGTCATACGGGATATAAATCTCTTCACGATTGATTGAGCAGCTCGCCCCCTGTGGTTCACGATAGCGACCTGAAAGATTGATGGTGATATCCTGGCCCTGTTGGGTATCAATTCGCAAAGCCTGAGCACAAACCCGGTTGGAATCCTCCAATACAAAATAAATTCGGCCATTTTGGGTATCGAATCCCACCTGATGCCATCTCGTATAAGTCGGAATAGCTAATTTTCGTCTTTTCAGCAACTTTAATTTATCTGCATGAAAAGTAATCAATTCGGAATTGGCACCATCCACGATGTAGACTTCCCGCTTATCAGCATTCACCAACACATTCCGAATTGGCGGTGCCGGTGTCGCGGCTTTCCAGGGCAGTGGCGGGAGCGCCAGGCCATAAGGTATGCGCTTGATTTTTGTTTCTTCAGGTGTTATGACCACTAATTCGCCAGAGTTCCGTCCGCTCAGAAAAGCACGGCCAGTTGTCGGATCAACAGCCACGGTCTCAAAATCAGCAGGGAGCGCAATTTGCCGGCTCTTTTCCGTTTGCAAATTGACTTCCACGACTTGTTTTTCGCCCGCCAGATACACCTGATGGCGACCCGCATCAATGGCCAGGCTAGGTGAATGAAACCGTCGCGGCATTCTTGTCCCGATAGGGATTGTTTGAACCGCTGAAGTCCGATCATCAATGACTGCCAGCACGCTGGAATTTACACAAGCGATTATGATTCGTCTGTTCACCGGATCCGCTTTCAATACATGCGGCCCCTGCGCATTATATTTTAAATTCAAAGATTTTAAGAAATCAACTTCGACTACATTTTTCCGTACCGGTGATTCCGCTTGAACTGTCGCAATCATAAAAAATAAAATCAGGATCATCATCGTTTTTGCCGCCTTCATCACTGTTTTCTGCCCTTTCGTAAATGTTGAGTCACGTCTTATATAAAACTTCAAGGTTTGAATTAATCTGCTAAAGATAATCATTTTTAATTCAAAAATCAACCCTTCTTCTGCTGAATTTGTACACTTTGTAATAATCCTTAAATTTCACGCATCACGAATTATGCTACACGCCCCTAACACCCATATCACCATAACCATTTCAAAACCTTTCGCTCACTCCTCTACGTAAAATTATTTGACACTGTCAAAAAATTTTAAATTTGCGGGAAATATTTGAAACTTTGATCGTTTAATAACGCACGTAGTTTTAAATTGCAGTATCGTAACATTTTAATTGGAGTTAATTATGGATTTTATCATAAATATAATAAAAGAATCAATCAGTTTTTTCAATGAATTTGCTATCTATCTCGTTTTTGGCTTTTTGATAGCTGGAATTCTACATGTCATCTTTCCCGAGCGTTTCTTCCTTCAGTACCTAGGTAAAAACAACTGGACCTCGGTGTTGAAAGCAACACTTTTTGGCATTCCATTGCCGCTCTGTTCCTGCGGTGTTATCCCAGTAGCAGCATCCATTCGGAAAAAAGGAGCTTCGCGAGGGGCTTCACTGGCCTTTCTGGTGGCCACGCCTCAGATCGGCACTGATAGCTTTATGGTTACTTATTCCCTTATTGGTTGGGTATTCGGTATCTTTCGTGTTGTCGCTTCTTTCATCACCGCCATGACGGCAGGAATCATCACCAATCTCATCACCTCAAAAGATGACAGCGCAGTACAGGCCGATTCAACCGAATTATCCTATTCCACCTTTAAGCAACGTTTAAAAGGCGTCTTTCATTATATCCAGGTGGAATTACTGGGTTCATTTGTCAATTATCTGGTTATTGGGATTCTGGTTGCCGGGGCAATTGCAGTGTTTGTGCCGGCTTCCTTTTTTGAAACCTATTTAAATAATCAATTCCTCTCCATGATTTTGATGTTGATCATCGGCATCCCCATGTACGTCTGTGCCACGGCTTCCACACCAATCGCGGCCTCTTTATTAATGAAAGGTTTATCGCCTGGTGCGGCGCTGGTCTTTTTACTGGTGGGGCCGGCAACCAATGCGATTACAATTTCGACCGTATTTAAAACAATGGGAAAAAAAGCCGTAACGATTTATCTGGTTTCAATTTCACTTGTTAGTATCGGACTGGGTTATTTACTTAATTTTTTGGCATCCTATCAAAATCTACAAATCATGCATGTCCATCATCACGAAATTCTTCCAGATTGGCTCACGACGCTGGGATCGATGATTTTACTCGCGATGATTGCTGGACATTATGTCTATCACTATGTCATTTCAAAATTTACAATAAAGGAGAAAAAATTGATGGAAAATCAAAAAGTATTAACGGTTAATGGCATGACCTGTAACCATTGTGCAATGACGGTCAAACAGGCCGTCATGTCTGTCACTGGCAATGAAGAAGTCAATGTGGATTTGGCGCAGAAAAAGGTCTTTTTCAAATACAGTTCTGAAAATCTCGGGAAGATTAAACAGGCAATTACCTTGCGGGGCTATGATGTTCTGGAAAACGCCTGAGATGAGCATTGAAAAAAAATTGTCAAAATTATTAAAGTCAAAATAATTAAAAGAAACTCGAAAGGATCATCGAATGGCACTAAAATCCGGCCTGAAAACATTCCTCCGCTGGTTTTTAACGATTTTTATCACCTTATCTTCAGTCATCTATCAGCGATTGACCGGACCAACCCACCCATCGCGGGGACGGGTTCACATTGAAAATACTTCCGTGACATATCGTTTCTTGCGCAATTATGACACCACCGAAGATGCGCCGGTCAAAATCGTCGTCCCGAATGAGAAAATTCAGGGTGAAATGCAATGGAAACGTTATAAAAGTCATGATGATTGGAGTCTCGTCTCTCTCGAGCGTCATGGCGACACCCTGGTCACCTATTTGCCAAAACAGCCATCCGCCGGAAAGGTGATGTATTGGGTTACTTTGCGCGATAAGAACGGGAAACGCTATCCGCTGTCTGCAGAACCCGTTATTTTGCGCTTCAAAAATCCCGTGCCATTCGTCATCCTCATTCCCCACGTCATCATTATGTTCGTTTCCATGCTACTTGGCGTTCGGGCCGGCCTGGAGGCGTTGGCAAAAGGGAAAAATGCCTATCGCTTCACTCGCTGGGCAACCGGACTTTTATTCATCGGCGGATTAATTTTAGGTCCTTTAGTGCAAAAATATGCATTTGGGGCTTTTTGGACCGGCTGGCCTTTTGGACAGGATTTGACCGATAACAAGACACTTTTTTCATTTATCTTCTGGGGTATCGCACTCTGGGTGGGTCGTAAAAAAGACAAAGGCCGGATCTGGATTATTATCGCTGCGGTCTTTCAACTATTAATCTATCTTATTCCGCACAGTATGTTGGGATCCGAAATTGATTATACAAAAAGTAATTCGTGAGGCGTAATCCGTAAGCCTTTAAATGTCCCGCTTAATTCCATCGTTTGGTGGTGGAATGCAGTGACGAAGCTTTATGTACATCGCAAAACATTTTTTATCTAAAACAGGAAAAGCCATTCCATGAATGAGCAACATAACCGCCATGAATTTAAACATCATCATCAACACCATCATCACCCCAAAACCGGCTTTCGATTGGTATTGACCATTTTATTAAATTTTTTCATTACCATCGTCGAAGTTGCCGGCGGATTGATTTCGGGAAGTCTGGCTTTGCTTTCAGATGCCCTGCATAACTTTAGTGATACCATCTCTGTCATTATCAGTTACATTGCGCTGGTTTTGAGCCGCCGCGCCAACACACCCGAACGAACTTTTGGCTACAAACGTGCAGAGGTGATTGCCGCGCTGTTCAACGCCGCTGTGTTAATAATCATCTCTTTCTTCCTGTTTAAAGAAGCCATTGAGCGCTTTGTGGAACCACCCTCAATTCATACCCCGACGATGATCATCGTGGCTGTTGTGGGTCTGATTGCCAATCTAATCGCTGTACTTTTATTACGCGACGATTCCAAAGCGAACCTTAATATTCGTTCGGCCTATCTTCACCTGATTTCAGATACCATTTCATCTGTTGGGGTCATCGTTGGCGGAATTTTTATTTATTATTTTCAAATTGTATGGATCGATCCGCTTTTAACTATCCTCATTGGATTGTATATTCTTCGAGAAAGTTATTTTATACTCAAAGAATCGCTCAATATCCTCATCCAGGCGACGCCGCTGGAGATTGATATCATTGAAGTCGTCAGCAAAATAAAAGAATTCCCCGAAGTTAAAAACGCCCATCATGTTCATGTCTGGCGTTTGGACGATAAAACCATCCATCTTGAAGGCCACATCGAAGTCGATGCCAATTGGCGCCTTTGCGAAGCGGATGAAATCCGTATGAAAATAGAAAAAATGCTGACAGAGCAATTCACTATCAAACATATCACCCTGCAAATGGAAAGTGATGTCTGCGCTGATAAAAGCATGATTAAGAATCATTGAGGCGGCCACGGCCTCGCTGAACACTCAAATCCCGATTTATAAAATCCATCTCATTGGTTTGCGGTCGCATCTTATTATCGAAATCAAAATTTTCCTGGAATGGATGAAGCTGTTATCATCTTTAAGGAATCCATTTTCGGATATTGCAATGCGGTAAATGGAATCGTAACACTTTCCCTTTTATTTTCATCCGGCGGATTATAAATGATTTCTGGTATTATTTCATCTTTAATAAAAACAACCACTTTGGTTCCTGAAGGAATATAAAAAGTGAGCCCTTGCAGATCGGCTACCGTTGGTGTATATTGACCAAAAATTGGATCATCAATTGAATTTATTTGAATTTTTAATGTATCCGCTGAAGAATGAAATGACCAATTTAAATTATGGAAAACCAGGTAGTAGTTTAAAAGCTTTGAAGTCGTGGTAACATAAATTTGACCGGTTCGAAATCGCGTTTCCAGCTTTCGTAATGCCAGTTGCGCGTCTTTGGCGATTACCTGTTCACAATCTTTGTTTTTACCCAGATGCGTATAATGAATTGCGTATCCATTGGTCCTGATGAGACGATCCAAAACGCGATCAGATAGATTATAGGCGATGCCTTTTGAGTTTGCGCCTTTGCCAATTCCATCCGGATGATGATCATAGCGCATAAATTCATAGACTCGTTGTCCATCATCCAACCGGACTTCCCGCAATAATTCATTTCGGGCATGTAAAGCATATTTATGGCCATAAAAACCATAAATCGACAGTAAATGTTTACTAAAGGCACGCAGAATGTTCCGGGCAGATTTTAATGGAAATTGTGGATCATAATTATCTAAAAATGTGTCAATTCCGATTGGTATATCCTGACCAATAATATAAGTACTACTCCCCAGCCAGACGTATTTTATTCCATGAGGAATAGTGAGATCGGCATGATAATATTTTGAATCTTTATTGTCACCCAAATTTGTATTAAACCATTTACCAAAATTGCTCCGCGCATAACTATGATTAATCCAGACGTTCAGTTTAAAATCATATTTTTTTAATTCATTCAGCGCAACGATCGCATCATTCCGCGTCTGATAGCCTTCTCCCCATGAATGGATACAATCCAAATAGCCAGCACCAATAAATTTTCGAATGACGATTTTATCCTGCGGTGTTGAAGAAAAATATGAAAAATCATTTCGTATCAAACTGTCAAACATAAAAAAGCTGTTTCCAATTTCCAATCCAACCCCTTGCCCCATACTCGTTTCATTCTTCGTATTCAAAAATTCCTGAATTTCTAAAAATTCCTCAAATGTACTGGTGTTATCAATATCATTTGCAATTGAAAGAGCGGCCCGGTATGGATAGGGAAACTTACGCAATCCAACCACCGGCTTTGCATCATAGCTTTGCGTGTAATCTTGATTAATTTTATGGATTGTAAAACAGTAATAGCCAATGTTAATAACCAAAATTACAGCAATAACTATCGAAGCAACTTTACAAATTTTTCGACACAAATTTCATCCTTTTTTTTACATTTAATCTTTCTAACTATTTGATGAACCCGTTTCTTTTTCATATTTCATATTTTATGGTCGCATTGTTTTGCCTTGCCGGCTATTTTCTGCCAGATGAGGGATGTTACCAACCTGTAAAGGAACTTTTGAAATAATGAATCGCTGTTTTCCATTACTGGTGCGCGGGATTTGAACAACTTCATCAATGATGATATTAATTTCATTCCCCAATCGAAATCGCAATTCAGCCATAATCATCTTTTTGTCCTCTGCCGAATAATTTTGTCGGGGTACGATTTTAACATGAATCGTATCAATAGTATCCTGAATAATTTGTGCTTCTTTGACATTAAGCGTATTTTTAAAAACATGTCCCAGCCGACCAATATGACGCCCTTCCGGAGTTATAATAATATCATCAACCCGGCCGGTAATTGTACTGAGAATCGGTGAATTTCTGCCACAAGCGCAGGAAGCGGTCGCCGGTATGGCCCGATCTCCAATTCTATATCGAATTAAAGGCATCGTCCGATTAATTAAACCCGTACAAACCAATTCCCCCTCTTCACCCGGTGGTGTTGGAGAACCATCTGGATTGAGAACTTCAACAATACCTGTTTCGGTTAAAATATGAAAATTCCCTTCCGAACATTGCAAAATTTGGGCGACCCGCTCAGCATTGCCATAATAGCTGAAGGCTTTACATTCAAAAGCTTCCTCGATCACCTTCCGCTGAAAATCCAGCAATGTTTCTGATGACGTATAAACCGCTTTCGGTAATATTTTTTGTCCGGTTTCCAGCCGATAAAGTGCTATTAAGTAAATACTGGAAGGATATCCGCGAATTAATTCAGGCTTAAATTCTTGTAATGCTTGAAGATAGGCCGGGAGTGTCTGTGGTGTTATATGTTGCGATGAAAAGAGTAGTTCATTTTCGATTCGATTAAAAACCCAAAACGGCGGCTCCATTCGTTCGGGTTTTGCAACCGGATGGCCACTAAAAGTGGCGATACGCGCGCCGCGCCGGATACCCGACCAACCATAATGGAACCAGACACCAGCATAGGATAATTGTTCCGTCGCCTTACTGACGACCAATTTCAAGGCTTTCCCGGTTGTTCCGCTGGTATGGGCGATAATGCGCTTTCCTTCATTGGCATTCGAAATAAATTCTTCCGGATGCATTCGCACCGTTTCTTTATCCAAAACTGGAATTTGTTTTAATGCATCAAGGCTTTCAATATTGGCAGGTTTAAAATTTAATTTTTTAAATAGTTGGATATAATAAGGGACAGTTGTGCCAGCATGGATCAAAATTCTTTTTAAATTATCAACTTGATCCTGTTCAATTTCTGCCAATGAACGAGTGGCATTTTTTTCAAGTGTCGCCAATTGTTCCTGAAAAACGCCACCATATCTTTTGGTATCATTAATGATAGAGTAGGTCATGGCCAGTGTATTTTTAAAACAATCGGGAAGGTGAAAATATATTTTACGTAGTAATTTGTTTGAATGGGTTAATGGCATATTCACTTCCTTATGATACATGACACAGTTTTAAATCTTGATAAAAAATCTTTTACTGAATTAACCAAAAGTGCCAGGCACATTCGAGATATTTGCTTCTCTTATCCCTCCCCAAAAAAAATTTTTCGGAAGGAAAATCCTCCACTCTTTGCTATTTTACTTTCTGAAAATGGGGGAGGTCAGAAAAAGACAATCACGCAACCGAAAACCATGTCTACTAATTTATTGATTTTCAGTATCCCCTCAATAAAGGATGGTGAAATCTACCCTTTCAAAGGTTTAAAACCTTTGAAAGGGTGTACGACCATGTTTTATTGAGTGGATACTAAATTTTCTCAAACCATTTACTGATAGTCAGGCATCAATCGCCTGTCTGTATATCTCATTTAATTGTATTTTAAATTGTTCAGGACTATAACTTTTTAAGACAGTATTCAAATTTTTTCGCGAAATTGATTGACGTAATGATTTATCACGACATAATTTAGTAATTTTTGTCGCAAACTGCTTGATATCACCCGCCTGCACAAGAAATCCATTTTCCTCATCTCTTATCATCTCCGGAATGGCGCCGACGGGCGTTGCAACGACCGGCATTCCGGCCCGCATCGCTTCTAAAATCGCTACTGGAAAATTTTCGACATAAGAAGGGAGAATAAAAACATGACACTTCAGAAAATGATCAAGCTTCTTCTGGCCGGAAATTTCACCTGATAGGTGAATTTTATCAGCCACCTTTAGCTCCCGCGCAGTTCGATGAATCTTGTCTATCAACCCGGCTTCCTTCTCACCGCCAGCAATGTAGAGGATAAATTGCCCGAACTCCTTTTTTATCTCAGCACAAATCGCAACCAGATCGAGCACACCCTTTTTTTGATTCAAAGCCCCGACATATAAAATTTTAATAACAGAATCCGCTTCTCGCCTGGCTTCCAGTTGCTCCATCACCGCCGGCAATTGCTCAAATTCCTGTCCATAACAATTATGCAGGATGATGACCTTTGCTGGCGGAATAGGCAGCATCTGCGTGACGATTTTTTTCCAGGAATCTGCCAGGGTGATAATCTGGCTGCTTTTTTTGAAAACCAATCGGATATATTTTTGAATTAACGGATGGCTTTCCGAATAAAAACGCGCAAATGCCCCACCATGCAGATGCAAAATTATCTTTTTTTTAAAAAGTGCACCAGTTAAAATAAAAAGCGCACTTTTGTAAAAGCCCAGATATGATGAAACTGCCACGTGAATAATAGCAGGTCGATCACGAAAAATGCGAATAAAAAACTTTACCAGTTGAACGATTTGAAAAAATAGATTCAAAGCGCCCGTCACTGAGCGTATTTGGTATTTATACTTATGCTCGGACGTATTGTGTCGCCGGATACGGTAATGTTTTTGGTCACAGGCTTTATATATCTGCTCATTAATCGTAGCAACACCACCCTGTGGTGGGGGAAATGGTCCCACCAGGAAAACGATTGGCTGCGGCTTCATGCTTTAAAGATTGCCTTTATTGTTTTAAAATTTCAGAGACAAAATATCGCAACTTGCCGGAACTTTCACGGGGAATGGTATCGACATATTCAAATTCGATTGATATATTCGGTCCCAGTAACTCTCCGATAATTTGTTTGGTTCGATTTTCAAGCTGCGGGGCTTTATCTTTTTGCGTTAGCACTACCTGCAACAAAAAGCGGCGAAAATCTTTCTGAAAGACCTTATAGGCCTTCAAATCGCCATTCATAAAGGAAAGGAGCTCTTTACCCAATCGTCCAAATAAAACGCCACCCGGCAATTCGCGATCTTCAAGGATTATGGTATCACAATCACGCGCAACGGTTAGATCCAGCAATGGCAGCTTTCGTCCACAGGGACAATCGGCTTCAACAAAACTGCCAACATCACCCAATCGATATCGAATAAATGGGAAAATATAATTATTCAAATTGGTGATGACGATTTCACCCAATTCGCCTGGTTTGCAGGGCTGATTATCACGAAGGATTTCAATGATGATATTTTCAGTTGCCAGGTGAAAGTGATGTTCCGGACATTCATAGGCGACGATACCAACCTCGGCACCACCATATTCATTGATGGTCGGGCATCCAAAAACTTTGCTAATGAGTTGGCGTTGAAATTCGTACAGAATTTCTGTTGTACAAATAACAGCTTGCGCTTTTATTAATGAAATATCCAGATCGTGCTCTAAAATGAAACGTGAAAAGATAAAAATCGCTGACGGATTCCCATAAATGATATCCGGTTGAAATACTTTCAATTTTTTATAATATTCAAACATCCGGTCTTCCGACAGATCAAAAGTTGAAAGAATTATTTTATTTCGAAAAAGAAAATCACCAGCTTTAAGCAAAAAATTTTTATTCCGCTGGCCACGGCCCCAAAAATGAGCTTCTTTTAGACCATAATCCAGCTTCCACCATCTCATCGCCCGAATTCGAGCCGCAATGGAGTACGAAACTGAGTTATAATCAGTGGGAAATTGGAGTGGCCGCCCTGTCGAACCGGTTGTTTTTGTCTGAAAATAGGCTAAACTTTTACCCTTTGTATAAAACGCATCCTTATTTTCAAAAACATCTGATTTTTCCAGAACGGGCAATCGGGATAAGTCGGCCAACTCGTTGAGGTCATTGGCACTGAAATTATATTTTTTAAAAAGCTGCTGATAATAGGGAACATAGTTTTCACAATGCTTTATGAGATTTTTTAATTTATTGAATTGTATTTCACGCATTTGCGTTTCATCATACCACTGGGAAGCTTCTAACGCTTCAAGATGCGCTATTACGGGCAGCTTTTTGAACTTTAAATAAACGGGATAGAGAATGTTTTTTACAAGTTTTGGATTAATGCCTTTCCGCCAGATAAAATTGTCTTCAATTTTCTCCCAAAATGATGTATCCTGAATATTATATTTCTTTTTCTGACTTTTCCAGTCCATTGGTAAATGTGCCCGATCAAGCAATTCAGAGACTCGAACCTTTAGCTGAGGCGGATAACACAGGACGATTCCACTTTCTTCCGGCCTGGACTTGGAAATGATAAATTGATACTTTTCCTCGGCGAGTATCGGGGTCTTTTGAATCAAAATATCTGATTTGTCGTTATGCCCTAAACGATAAACCTGAACTTCACCATTGCTTTTTTCAGTATTTTTAACTTCCACATGGAAACGATTGACTTCAGTTGTCCAACGATATATCTCTTTAGATAGATGTTGAAATTGATTATCAGCGACTTTCTGCATCACATTTGAAAATGGTTTGACTTTTATACTGGTCTGGGCGCCACAATTTTTACATTTCCCATCATCATCCAAACCCGGCCGTTCGATATTAATATCAAAGCGTTTAACTAAAAGATTCTGACATTGTGGACAGTATGAATTTCCACTATTGCTTTCAAAAACATTGCCAACATAACAATATTTAACGCCCATCTCTTTTGCAATCTCGCGGGCACGTTCCAAACGATCTACCGGTGTCCGGGGTACTTTATCATAAAGATAGGCCGGATGAAAACGGACATAATGCAGCGGCGTTTCTGGTGATGTATTTTCTAAATGCCAGCGGGCAATCGCTCGTGCATCTTCTTCTGAGTCATTTAAATCAGTCACCATCAGATTACTCACTTCCAGATGTACACCGGATTGATACGCGTATCTGATGTTTTCCAATATAGGTGCTAATGTTCCGTTGGCATGCTCCCGATAATAATCTTCTCGAATAGATTTCAAAGATACGCTAATCACATCAAATACTTCACATATTTCTTTCACCGGCTCCAATGTCAGATAAAATGCTGATTTGTATAAATTTAACAAACCATGTTTTTTAGCAAGACGTGCGGTATCCATAACAAATTCATGCCAAACAACCGGATCATTATACGTCCAGGACAAAATATGAATGCCTTTATTAAGGGCTAAATTTACTATTTGCTTAGGTGTATATACATCATAGTCGCCATCTTCAATAAATTTCATTTGTGACGTTCGCCAATTTTGACAAAATTTACAATGTAAATTGCACCCGATATTCCCAATTGAAAGTATAGGCGCCCCGGGGGCGAAATGATAGACACCTTCCGTTTCTATGTACTCCTGTGCTACCCGGACAGCTTTTCCATAGACTAAAGTGTATAAATCACCGGCAATATTTTGACGGGTTCCACAAAAACCTTTTTTTCCGTCGCTTAATTTACATCGACGGGGACAAAGCGAACATTGAACTCGATTATTCGCGAGTTTCTCATAATGCGATGCGATTCTTTTCCCAGCGAGCAAATCCATAATTTACTTTCTAAATTAATTTTAATAGTTCAAACTTGACAAAATTTGTTCAATAACTTTATACTTTAAATTTTTGGCCTTTACGTTGATTTGAGCTTCAATCTTTCGTTTTTCAAATTTAATTTTAAAAATATCAGCATCCTCTTTAATAAAGATTAATTTCCCGGTTTCCTGAAGATATTGGTCGACGGCACCAATCGGACCACAAAAAAAACTATAAGTAGGCAATCCTAATGCCACCGATTCACGATTCATTGTCCCGCCACCGCCTAACATCAAATCAGATTGATATAATAAACTCAACGTATCGATGGCTTTTTCAGGGATAATTAATCGATCATTCCATTTATTCGATTTTTGCCGCAGATCCTTAAAAAAATGACGTTGACTTTCCCCCCTCGGAATCACGATTAAAGTGATATTCGGTTGCTCCGCAAGGTGCTTTAGCAGCGTCATCAATAATTTTTCACTTTTAGGATTATGGTAATGTGCCTCATTGGCGGGGGGTCGTAGAACCGCAATAATATTTTTAGAATCAATTTTCAAGGATTCCAACAAATTTTTATCTGGTAAAAAGTCGCCAAGATAAATTTCTTCCTTTAATCCATTAAATTTGATAACTTTTTCAATGGGTACCTTTTTTGATTTTAAGACCGCATCAGAAATATAGGCGGGGAAAAAAAATCGATGAGCGGTAAATCGAAGAATATTGAAAATCGATGAATGCTCATAGTCATTAATGATAATAAATGGTATTTTTAAAAAATAAGCCGCCAAACCCTGATAAGGTGATCCGGCACATAATGCCACGTTAAAATCATATTTTCTGGCAAAAAGGAATAATTCAAAGGATCGGGCCAGGATACCATATAACTTAAGCCATTTATGTTTACCATAATGTTTTCCAATAGTCTGGTAAGCCAGGCCATGCAACGTTAGCAGCTCACAGGTTTGAAAAACATCACGCGTCGTTATCAGTACAGTGTCGCCCCGTTTTTCAAATTCTTTAACAAGTGGTGCCATTAATAAGACATGCGGTGTATGGCAGATATCGACCCAAATTTTCATATTTTAAATTCGCTTTCCTTGTGTTTGATCATGATAGTCCCTATTTAAACTGATTTATGCCCTTTAAATGCCTTTATTCTCCCTCAGCCACTGGTAAGTATTTCTTAAACCGGCCTGGAGATTCACAGTGGGCACCCAGCGCAGGAAATGCCGAATTTTTTCAATATTCATCACGCGACGACGGATATTATCGATATCCCGGCGGTCAATATGTTTAATTTCTGACTTGCCCCCACAAAGATTGTTAATCTGGCTGGCTAAATAATTAATCGTTGTTTCTTTGCCAGAACCAACATTAAAGACCTGCCCCTCAGCTTTCGGTGAAAGTGCCGCTAAAATTGTCGCATCCACGGCGTCAGTGACATAAGTAAAATCACGGGTTTGTTCGCCATCACCGTGTATCTGTATGGGTTTACCCTCCATGGCCGAATCAAAAAATTTTGAAATAACGCCACAGTACGGATTGCCTGGATTTTGACGAATACCATAGACATTCGAATAGCGAACAACAGCAACCGGTACACGAAAACTTTCATAATAGGCAAAACAATTACATTCGCCGGTAAATTTGCTTGCCGCATAGGGATTTAAAATGTTAATATTATCAAATTCATTGATTGGCAAATAATGTGGATTACCATAAATTGAAGCGGATGAAGTATAAATTAAACGTTTAATTCCATACTTTTTCGCTGCCAATAAAATATTGAATGTTCCCCGGGCATTGACTTCAAAATCTAATTCTGGCTCTTTCGTGGAGACAATAATGTTCCGAACAGCCAAATGAAAAATATAATCAACACCTTCGACCAATTCATTGACAATTTTAGTGTCAGCAACACTTCCTTCAACAAATTCAATTTTATCCAAATTTTGAATATTATTTTTTCGACCAGTAAATAAATCGTCTAACACAATAAGGTTCGCCTTCATTTCCACCAATCGATCGACCAAATTTGAACCAACAAAACCAGCGCCTCCAGTGACTAATACTTTTGTTCCAGAAAATGGCATTTTAAGGTTCCTTCCCTGAATTGTTTTATCCTTGTTAAAGTTAATTTTTTATCAAATTTAATGTACTTATAAAAAAAATTTAGCGAATTTAAATCAAAAACGTTGATATTAATAGGCTCCATTCCGTGAAAATATTAAAAATACGGTTTTATAAAGAATTATAATATCGTTTAAAATTGAATGATGATTGACATACCGAATATCATAACGCATTGCCTCACTATAATTCTCAGGCGTACATCTTACGTTGATTTTTGAGTAACCAGTTAAACCCGGTTTAACCAGTAATCGGCGATAATTCCAATTTTTATAAAATTTTACCTCATAAACCGGGTGAGGCCGTGGACCTACCAGGCTCATTTCACCAATTAAAATATTAAATAATTGGGGTAGCTCATCAAGACTGGACTGCCGAAGGAATTTTCCAATCGGGGTAATTCGTTGATCAATCTGTTTTTTGTAACCAAGGACCTGTGCGGCTGAATTATCTTCCTCCGGTTTGGCTGTTAACAATTTCTTGATATACTCCTGATGTTCCTTCTCCGATGCATCCGTCCGCATGGTTCGAAATTTAATTATTTTAAAAATCTTTCCCCGATATCCAACTCGATCTTGCAGGAAAAAAACAGGACCTGGGGATGTCAATTTTATGACAAGGCCAAGTATCAGCATAATCGGTGAAGTAATGATAATTCCAATTGCCGAACCTAAAATATCAATAATTCGTTTTGAAACTGTTTCGACCGCCATCATGGCTCTCTTCTGAAGGTTCCATGCAAAATGGACAGTATTTCCAAATTTTGGCTTTTTCGTATCGATTGCAGCCGGTGTAAACCAGTCATTGACGGTGAGAACATTCGTATTTGGATCCGTGATCAACGTGGAAAACAAAGAGCTAAAATGATGGTGACTTTTCTTATTTACCTCATCATTTTGAATGGTACCAGCCGGCTCGTCTGGATAGCTATAGATAGAAATATTTTGTGAGGGGAAAATAAGTTCAAGTAAATTCCTGACTTCGTTTAAAGAATTTAATTTCGTTATTAATCGATTTAATGTCTTCCGGGCATGCGGATATGAGGTGTCTGGTAATAAAATAATAATTTTATGATCAGAAGTCAAAGACACACTATCTGTCTCACGAATATTAATAAGAAGTAGTTGAAGCAACTGCTCAAGAATTTTAATTTTCCTGGCGCCGTTAAATTCGCCATTCAGTCTTTCGATTCCTTGAAAATTAAAAACAAGAACTGAAAAGGAGTAGTCAATTCGTTCTGCACGTCGTTTTTCCAAATATAATCGTTGTTTTAAAGCGGATAAACTACATAAATTTTGATTTTTATGCTCACTACGAAATTGTGAATCGTCAATGAGCGTATCAATCCATTGTTGCGATGAATCCATCTTCTGGTAATCCCCCTTGATTATTGAATTTTCAGACAAGCGCAGTCGAAAATTTCATGTTTTGTTCAATTTTAAAACCAGGATGAATGCTTTGTCACTATCGTATAATTTTTCTAAAGCCTGGATTATTTATAAATTTTTCTATAAAAATCCCAAAAAATGAAAACAATAACTTACAACTCATGAAATATTTTGGCTTGTTTTTATTTCTTTTTTAAACTCAAAAAAATATAACAAATTTTCATTGCCGTACCAATGCGATAACTAACTTAAAATTATGTAACCGTTCGCAGGGTGGATCGACGCGGTCATTCCCGCCTGTTTTTGGCGGGAATCCACACTTTTTCAGACCAATGGATGCCCGACTAAAGCATTGGGGCATGACAGAAGTTACTATTTTAGCATACCTGTGAACGGTTACAAAATGATAGCATTAAATATCGTATTAACAAGACGTTATTCTTCATTGTGCCGTCGTGTCTTTGTAGCAATGAATTTTTCAAAATAAAGACTTTAAGTTAATATTTAATAATACTTTGAATAATTATGATTCTCTTCAGCAAAATTGATAACCAGCCCAAGCTTTCTGGCCTGACTATGCTTGAAAACCTCTTTCGTATTCTGCAAATCGATTTCAGTATTGATTCCTGTTTTAACAACCAGCAAAACCATATCAACCAATGAACTAATCAAACTTGCATCTGCAAATATATTTGCCGGTGGTGAATCAAAAACGATAATATCATATTTCGACCGAAATGCTTCCATTAAATGATTCAGAAATGGTATGACAATCATTTCGGCAGAATCCTGTTCAACATGACCCGATGTAATTAAATCCAGGTGACCATTTAATAGGTTGATAATTATCTTATCCTTTTTTAAAAGTTCTGAAATCGAATCATACTTTTTGTGTTGCTTCTCCGAACGTGTCGAATCATTTTGAGAATCCGGTAATTTTGATGACATTACCAGATCACCTGGAATATCGGTTGTTAAGATTTTTTGGCTTGTCCGGAGCAGGTCAACCAGACCTTTATTATTATCCTGATTGAAATAGTTATGCAAACTTGGTTTTCGAAAATCTGTATCAACAAGTAATACTTTGAAACCGAGTTGGGAAATCGAAATTGCCAGGTTTGCAGCAATAAGAGATTTTCCTTCAGCCGGGACACTACTGGTTATCAAAAGTGTACGAATCGACGTCCCCAGGCCAAGGAATTGTAAATTTGTTCGTAATTTTCGGAACGCTTCATTTTCAAGCGATAATGTATTAAAATTTGATATCAATTTGTCATCGATTGTATTGTCAGTCGTAGAATCAGAAAAAGAGCTCATTAATTTACGTGACTTTTTGGCATTGAAACGAAGCCTCGGAATATTTCCAAGTACAGTCAGATCCAATACTTTTGCTATCTGTGTCGGTGTATGCAACCGTTTATTAAAAACTTCCAGCGCTGCAATCAAAGCCAGGCTTAGAATAATACCCAATATAATTCCCAGTAAAATATTTAAAGATTTTTTGGGCCAAATTGGTTTTTCAGCCAGGTGCGGGGGATCCAGTTCACGTATATTTCCCAAATTTTCGGCTTCATTAATGCGGGCTTCTTCACGTTTTTCCATTAAAAGTACATATAATTTTTCATTTACATCACGTTCACGAATCAAACGAAGAAGCACCAACTCCTTCTCCGGAACACGCTGCAATTCCCGGTCATAATCTTTTAATATCTGCTGGGAAGCTTTCTCCTGAGCACGATATGTCTCAATTTCTATCTCTAATTGAATAATCTCTTCCATGAGTTGTTGAATTTGAGACAGCGGATCAACGAGATTTGCGCCCTGCACCAGTTTCATCGTTTCATCGGTGAGTCGCTGCTTCGTCAAATTAATTTGGGAATTGAGTTCAAGCATTTTGGGGTGATTTTCCGGGTAATTCTGAACTTTAAGTTTGGTATACTCAACTTCCAAATTTATTAATTCATCTTTTAAGCGACGAATCATCGGACTCCCCGTCTCGGTCACTAAAGGTACTAATTCTTTTTGTTCATTTAATAGTTTGTTTTTAATAAATTTATACCGATTCTCAGATGATTCCCGATTAGCCAGAGCTTTGTTATAAAATATTTCAGCTTCCGTAATCCGTTTCAAAATTTCAGAAGATTCCTGATCAAGATAGGTAATTTTATCCTTCTCTTTATAATCTCGCAAAGCGTCTTCCGATTGCTTCAAGCGTTCAGCATAAATCACTAATTGCTCTTCAATCATCTTGCGAACATTGCTTATTGTTTCCTGGCGAATCTTCAAATTTCGCTGTTTTAAGACATCAGTGACTGTTTTAGCAAGTTCTTTGGCGATAATTGGTGAAGCGGCTTTTGTCTTAATTTCAATAACATCCGAATTCGTAATATTGGTAGCAGCAATGTTGTTCCGGATAGTTTTCGCCAGATAGGTTATGATATTAAAGTCTGGCGGACGATGCGCTGGTAACTGATACGAGTTTCTGATATCCTCCGGTAATGATTTAACAACCTCTTCAATAAAAGCATTACTTTTAATTTCTTCGAGCATATTATTGATGATATTCTTGTCAATAGGACGATAAGTTGAATTCTCCGTCATCGCACTATTAAATCGTTCATAAATAATGCTGGTTGTTGTTTCATAAATTGAAGTTGCGCTTTGATTATAGAAAAAAATTGGAATCAATACCCCTAAAATACAACTTAAAAAGATCCATTTACTTTTCCAGAGTGTTTTTGGGAGTAGCTTATAATCTACTTGCACAGGTGTGGTGGACTTCATGACGTCTCCAATTTGGTCTATTTATGATTTCTTATTCCCCCCTCAATATCAAAATTAAATATTTGAACTTGGGCTTAATTTGGTATGCGACTAAAATAATAAATTGCCTGAAAGATAAGCGCAAACTGGGAAGCGAGACGAATTGCCGTTTGCCATCGAAACCAGGAATTTCGTTTGATATAGATGACATCACCTGGTTGTAAAATTGGCAAATCTTCATATTGTTGATTGGCCAAATAATGTGCCAAATTAAACTGAACAACCCTTTTTGACAAATTTTTAGTACTTCCGCCTGAAAATGAATCAATTTTTTGAACACTGGCTGAAAATTGAGCCATTGGCGTCACTTCCCGGGTAAGCATTATTTTTTTTAAATTCGAATACTCTGTTGGACCTCCTGCTTTCGAAATGAGTTCTAAAATATTGGTATCATCTGATACACGATATTCACCTGGATTTTTGACTTCACCCCAAATATGCACAATCATCTCAAATTTTTTTTCATTACCAGATAAATACTGATCAACTTTAGCGGTACTAACTTGTGAATAGCCCATATTAAAAATACTCATAAAAAAGCTACCCACGACAATATACCAAAATTGTACAAAAACAATCACTCGCATATTTTTTTGCATTCTGATTTCCTCTTAAGGAATTAAAATTAGTTTGTTTTTTTAAAAAATAATGGGCATTTTAAAAGTGTATCGAGTTCGACCTTCGAGGTTGTCCTATCAGGAATCAGTTCAATCATCATATTTCAATCAAATTAACCCTTGGGGTCAAAATTTAACCATAAAAGTTTCAACAGAACTCATAATTGTTTCTTAATTAATAATACTTCAATAGCTTCCTTTTGCAGGAAAAAAAAAACCTGAAATTACATAAAGCTCAAAAATTCACTTTTCTTCATGTCTTTAAATCTTAGTCAGTATGAGGTTTTCAGTTTTACAACTCATATATTTTATCTAATCGTCACCTTCCATCCGTCTAGGCACCAGCAAATTTCATTCCGTTTATTTTAATCCAGGTGTAATATCTTGAAACAGTTGAATTTTATAATTTATCAAGTCCCGTGGCAAGGTATCATGATAACTTATTAAAAATCAAATTGTTATAACTAATTAAAATACAACAAAATTAGTGGTATTATTATTGCTAAAAGCAGCCAACCCCTGCCAATTCTCATTGAAACTGGATACTATTTTCAACAACAACGATTTGTTTTCCGGGAATTTCAAAGATAAAGGAGTGGGCGGTGAAAAAGATACTTTTATTACGCGATGATGATTCGGATATAACGGCGATAGACGACATCTCGGAATTAGCTAATGTTAATCTGGTAAAAACGAAAGACACTGGCCAGGCATTAAGATTGTTACGTCGTCACTCCCCTGATTTTGTTCTTTGTACTGGAAGAATTCGACAAAAAGAAAATGGTCGTTTTATTCTGGAACTTTGATCGCTGGTGTTGGCTTATTTTTGGTCTAATTTTCTAAAAAATTACTTGACTTTAAGTCCAAATAATATTATATTAACACGCTTAAAACAAAAGGCGGCGTAGCTCAGTTGGCAGAGCAGTGGAATCATAATCCACGAGTCCGGGGTTCAAATCCCTGCGCCGCTATTATTATAAAAAGTGAATTGATTCTGGAAATGATGGTACTCACCGAAAATTTGACCTTTCACCTGCGAAAGGTCATTTTTGTTTATAGGAATAAACATGAACTTACTTGAAGCATTTCAACAAGTACTCTTAAAACATGAACTGGTGGAACGACAGGATAAAATTCTGATCGCGGTTTCGGGCGGAGTTGATTCGGCCGTTTTACTCGATCTATTTAGTCATGTTCAGGAGAAATTTGAACTTGAACTTCAAGTTATTCACATTAATCATGGTTTACGGGGCTCGGAATCAGATGGTGATGCCGATTTTGTAATGGAATTCGCCAAACGTTACCAACTTAAATGTCTCCAAAAAAGAGTCGATACTCGTACCTACGCCATCTCCAACAAGCTTTCTATTGAGGACAGTGCGCGAATTTTACGTTATCGTTTTTTTGATGATATGCTTCGGACGACTCAATTTAATAAGGTAGCTACGGCACATAATGCCGATGATCAAGCTGAAACGATCCTGGATCACTTAATGCGAGGCTCTGGAATTCGTGGCCTGGCGGGAATTGCCGTAAAACGCGATCATTATATCCGCCCCCTGCTAAACCTTTCCCGGCATGAGATAGAACATTATGCTGCGGAAAACAAGATCAAATATCGAATCGATTCATCAAATTGGGAACTAAAATATAAAAGAAATCGCATCCGACACGAGCTTATTCCCTATATCAAACGACAATTCAATCCCAAGATCAATCAGGTGCTCATAAGGAGTGGTGAGATTTTTCGGGAAACAGAGAATTATCTAATGCATCAGGCTGCTGAAGCCCTCCAAAAGTGTCTCATCTCTAGCAAATCGAATGAATTTATTTTACATCTCCCACCATTTTTAAACACGATTTCCATTCTTCAACAATATATCATTTTTAACATACTGGAAAAACTGGGGATGCAAAAAAATTTGCTCCGCTATCAATCAATGGATCGTATCATAAAATTAGCGCAGGAAGGAAAATCGGGGAATCGTGTTCAGATTGGCGATGATTGGGAAGTGGTGATTTCACGGGATGAATTTGTATTTCATCAACGTGTTGCAGAAAATTTTATGATAGAAGTAAAAGTTGATGAAACCTATTTTCTTTTTCGGGGTGAAGTTACCTTTCGCACCGAAATTGTGGAGCCATCTGAGAACATACCGGAATTTTCCACCGATCCCACTGTCGAATACATTGATTTTGATAAGATAAAGTTGCCACTCTATTTACGCAACCCTCAAAAAGGGGATAAATTTCGACCACTGAACATGCGGGGCGAAAAAAAACTATCTGACTTTTTTATTGATGAAAAAGTGCCTAATTATTTACGAGGTCGGGTTCCAGTTCTGGAATGCCGGGATGGAATTATCTGGGTTTGTGGCTACCGCATTGATGACAGATATAAAATTTCCAGAAATACAAAGCAGATACTACGACTAGAGATTTGTGAGGGTTGTTATGCACGATTACCAAATGAAAGATTTTGAGAGTGGAAAATTTCCATTATTATTTTCGCCGGAAATGATTCAGCAACGTATCAAGGAGTTGGCGAGTGAAATTACCAAAGATTATCATGATAAATGCCCGGTATTAATTGGCGTTCTGAACGGTGCCTTTATGTTTTTATCCGATTTAGTCAAAGAATTAAAAATTGATTGTGAAGTCGATTTTATCAAGATCTCCAGTTATGGCGATCAACGCACCTCGTCCGGGCAAATAAAAGTAAAAAAAGATATTGATTGTCATATTGAAGATCGACATGTGCTGGTCGTTGAAGACATTGTCGATTCGGGCCTTTCGGTAACCTATCTGGGGAATCGATTAATGGCCTACAAGCCTAAATCGTTAAAATTTGTTTCTTTATTGCGGAAAAAAGGTTCTGCAAAAGTGGAATTTAACATTGACTATTTAGGTTTTTGGATTGAAAATGAATTTGTAGTGGGATATGGTTTGGATCTTGCGCAAAAACTCAGGAACCTTCCCGCTGTTTATATACTTAAATAATAGAATTGAATCAGAATCGTAATGAGGAGTTTATTAATAGATATGCCAGAAAAACCACAACAATCTTTTAATGATTTAAATACCAGGAAGAAGAATACCAATCCCAGACGACCGACAACGCCTCGAAAAAATAGCGGGAAAAATCTGCCACCAGATGATAATTTTCAATGGTTGAAAGTAACACGAACCCTCGCTTTCTGGATAATTATTGTTTTCCTTGGGCTTTATTTCTTTAATTACTTTGGAAATCAACAACAGGGTGAGGATGAAATTACCTATTCCGAGTTTCAGACGCTTTTAAGTGCCCAGGCCATTAAAACAGCAGTTATTGAAGGTAAGGAATTAAAAGGTAAGATAAACGATGGCGATATAACCGAGAAAGTTTCCAATAATATTTATGAAATTAAAAATCAACTCACTGAAATAGATGAAAAATTAGCAAATAGTAATCAACAGAATTTTCAATTTACTGAACTTTTTAAGGCAAAATCTAATTTACTACAACAATTAGAAAACAATGAAAAAGTTCTGAAAGGCCTGAAAGAATTTCGTAAAGAGCATCAAACGTTAGCTCAATTCAAAGTATTCCTTGCCGAAGAACCAACAGAACAGGTAGCTGGAAAATGGCAGGAAAATATCAAAGATTTTCGATTTAGGCCGGGAACGGCTCAATGGACCCAGATAATTTACTACTTTTCCCCCTGGATTTTGGCCATCGCCTTCTGGATTTTTATTATGCGCCGCATGCAGTCGGGCGGAACCAAAGGTATCTTTTCTTTTGGGAAGTCACGTGCCAAACTCATCTCCGAAAATCGTCCCAAGGTCACTTTTGAAGACGTGGCTGGTGCGGATGAGGCGAAACAGGAACTGCAGGAAATTATTGAATTTTTAAAAGAACCAGAAAAATTTCAGCGGCTGGGTGGCAAAATTCCGAAAGGTGCCCTGCTGCTTGGTCCGCCTGGAACTGGTAAGACATTACTGGCGAAAGCGGTGTCCGGTGAGGCGGGTGTTCCATTCTTTAGTATGTCTGGTGCCGATTTTGTTGAAATGTTTGTTGGCGTTGGCGCATCACGTGTGCGGGATCTGTTCGAACAGGGCAAAAAAAATGCTCCCTGTATTATTTTTATTGACGAAGTGGATGCTGTCGGACGACACCGCGGTGCTGGTCTGGGCGGCGGACATGATGAACGCGAACAAACCTTGAATCAACTACTGGTGGAAATGGACGGTTTTGATTCGAATGAAGGCGTGATTCTTATCGCCGCGACCAATCGACCGGATGTACTGGATCAGGCATTATTGCGTCCGGGCCGATTTGACCGACAAATTGTGGTGGATATTCCTGATGTTCGTGGACGGGAAGGTATTCTGAAAGTTCATATTAAAAATATTCCCCTCGGCAATGGTGTTAACCTTTCAGTTCTGGCGAAAGGTACGCCAGGATTTTCCGGCGCCGATTTAGCGAATATGGTGAATGAAGCAGCTTTACTGGCAGCACGCCGAAATAAAGACCAGGTCGATATGGTAGATTTAGAAGAGGCCAAAGAAAAAGTCATGATGGGGGCCGAACGAAAAAGCCTGATCCTGAATGATGACGAAAAACGCAGCACAGCCTACCATGAAGCAGGCCATGCGCTGGTGGGAACTTTAATTCCGGGAACCGATCCGGTTCATAAAGTGACCATCATCCCGCGCGGACGGGCTTTAGGTGCCACAATGCATCTCCCGATTGATGAACGCCATACTTATAGTCGCGAATATCTGGAAGGGACACTTTGTGTCCTTCTCGGTGGACGGGGTGCTGAAAAACTGGTTTTTAACACTTATACCTCCGGCGCCAGTAATGATATTGAAAAAGCGACTGAAATAGCCCGGAAAATGGTTTGCGATTATGGTATGAGTGATAAATTGGGTCCCCTCTCTTTTGGAAAGAAACAAGAGGAAATTTTCCTCGGTCGTGAAATCGCCCAGCATCGTGATTATAGCGAAAAAACCGCCCAGATGATCGATCAGGAGGTCAAAAATCTGATTATGAATGCTCAGAAAAAAGTTGAAAAGATACTTTCCGAAAATATTGATAAATTGCATAAACTTGTTAAAATTTTGATGGAAAAAGAAATTATTGACCATGCCGAAATTATTGAAATTGTTGAAGCTGGAAAAAAGCCTGAGGCTGAAGCGGCAGCGGTCAATAATCAACCATAATGCGCGCTCAATTCGTCTCCAATTGAATGTGAATGCGATCAAACTTTGGATCAAATTTTTCAACTAGAAAGTTCTTCATAACATGCCCCTTCATCTTGAAGGGGCATTTGTTTATAACGATGTGAAATTAAATGATTAATTTTCTCTGTACATCATTCAATTAGAATTAGCAACTACTAAAGGAATTAGTAGCAATGTTGAAGATTTACTTGATAAATGTAATTTTTATTGTCCCCGCAATTACATTAATAATGAAATTACTCTTGCTCTTAATGAACTTGTTAAAATCGCTCCTGAATCGACGTTTATTTATCCAGTTAATTTTTCTTATTGCGATTAGTTCAACAATATTCAGTGAATGTCATCAGACAAACCAGTTCTCGCAGCACCTGATTCGAATCGCCGTTTTGCCATTTGACAAATCCGAATTGGCGCCAAATGAACACTGGGTGGGCTGGGGTATTGAAGAAACCATTTTTGATTATCTGGAACCTGATTCAGTTACCCCTGTTCTGGTTTATGAGCTGGATAATCTCAGAAAAATCATCCGACTGGATACCCTGACAGAGCGGGCACATATAAAAAAATTTATTCAAAAATTAAAACTTGCGTATTATATATCGGGAAAGGTTACGCCCCGGTCGGAGGGATATCAACTTTTTTATGAAATAACCTCAACCCGACATGGCATTATTGCCGCCGACACGGTTAACTTCCGAAATGTAAATGAACTGTATGCTATTGGCCTGATAATTGCTAATAAATTAACGAAAACACTGCCTTCAGGGCGAAATGGCCTGTTAGATGAAAAAATAACACCGGATGCCGCGACATCTGTGTATTTTTTTCAGGCCACAGAACTGTTATTTGACAATAAAATTGAAGATGCAAAAGCGCTTTTAAATCAGGCAATCATTCGATTTCCTCAAAATGCGAAAATCAATATGCTGGCGGGAAGTTGTTTCTTGTTGGAAGCCGCCCAATTGAAAGCACGGGGAAATTCTTTTCAACAGGCTATCGAAAAAGCAAAATTTTTTCTGACCACAGCGCATAAACTAGATAGTATGAGTACTAAAATTCGACATTATTTCGCACAATACTATATTTTTACACATAATTGGATAGCTGCTGAACAGGAAATACAGAATTCTTATCGAATAAATCGCAATGATCCTGAATTGTATGTTTTAATGGCAAAATTGAATCCTTCCCGATTCACCAAATTTGGCTTCCGAAATGAGATCGAATTACTCGAATATGCTTTATTTCTGAATCCAGGACACATTTCAGCAGCTTTAGGTTTATCAACATATTATGTCGATTACCTCCAGGATCCGCGTTCGGCGATAAAAGTTATCAAAGAAGCATTGGCAATTAATCCCGAACAGCCAGATCTGCTTGCTGAATCAGGACGGCTTTATGTCATGAGTGGTGACTTTTTGAAAATTATGCCTGTTTTCGAAAAAATCCTGAAAATTGCCCCTTCAAATGCCAATGTATTGTACAATCTGGGCATTTATTACTATAATCAAAAAGATTATCATAATGCCAGCCGTCTATTTGAAAGAGCAATTGAACTGGACGCACATTTAGACTCGCATCTATATCTGGCTTATATTTATGAGCAAATGGCTTTAGAAGAAAAAAATCCAGAACAGCATCAAAATTATGTGGATAAAGCTATTGAAAATTTCAGATATCGGATAAAACATAAGCGGGATCCCAAAGATCCATATTCTGAAATAGCCAGAGCCCATCTTTACAAATTAATAAATAACGAATCCCTGAAGGTCAAATAAGAGAAAGTGTTTAAAATCCATGGAACTCTTTCAAATTAGTTTTCTAAAAATTACGCTTTTTGATGTACTTGATATTTTATTTATCTCGTTTTTAATTTATAAATTATACTTTTTTGTTCGTGATTCCCGCGCCGCTCACATGTTTATCGGACTGTTTTTAATTCTGCTCCTTTCCGGTCTGGTTCGATTATTGAATATGCGGGGGATGATCTGGATTTTTGATAGTTTGCGGACAATCTGGCTCGTTGCATTTGTTGTGCTGTTTCAACCTGAATTGCGACGGGTTTTACTATTTTTGGGACAAACCCCTATCATGCGTTTTTTCGTGAAGAATAATACCGATAAAACGATTGATGAAGTCCATAATGCCTGTATGGAGCTTTCACAACGAAGATATGGCGCCCTCATTATTTTGACACAGGATGCTCGAATTAAGACTATTATCGATACCGGATTACGATTACAAGCCGATGTCACCGCTGCACTCTTAATTTCAATCTTTAACCCGCGTTCCCCCTTGCACGACGGGGCGGTCGTGGTTCAGAATAATGTTATTGAGGCTGCAAAATGTATTTTACCCTTAAGTCAAAATCCCGATGTTGATCCAGATTTCGGGATGCGGCATCGGGCAGCGTTAGGCCTCTCGGAGGAAAGCGATGCTATCTGTCTGGTGGTTTCAGAAGAGACTGGTAGAATTTCGATCGCCCAGAAGGGGAAATTTTATCGTGATTTTAATTATGATACGTTGAGAAAATATTTGTACGATTCTTTTAAAATACAACCAATCGAAAAAGCCGGAAATTGAGCATTGTTTTCTTAAAATTATCGTTATTGGGGTACTCGCTGGTAATTCAGGAAGATAATGACGCCTTGTAAAAGCGCTAAAATTTTTTGAATTGGGGTATATTGCAAAATTTTGTCTTTGATGGTTTAATTTATGATTAATTAATCACATTTTTGGCATAATTCATTCGATTTTGAATTTCATTTAAGTATCATTTAACATATTTTACTTTTGAATTTTTTAAATATTTATATTTTATTGCTATTTTGATACGGAATAGAAGTTATTGATTTGAAAAATATGTATAATTTTTTGATTTTCTTTAAATGTCTTAGCACAATGGAATGAATTTTGTTGGGGCATTCGATGGGACTTATTTTAATGGCAGGATATATCAAGGAGGTTTAATTTATGAAATTGTTCAAGCTGTCTCTTTTAATCATCATCAGCTTAATTTTAACCGTACCCCCATTATGGCCGCAAGACATGAATGGCGGGAGAGGCTTAGTCTATGTACGCTCTGCCTGGACACTAAAACCTGGATATCTCACGATGTATAACCACACTCGCTTTTTTGGGAAGGTTGGAATTGCCTCATCAACCCCAACCAAAGCGAGAACCGCCACGACCTATTGGGATGTTCAGGGTGGGATGAGCTTTAATTATGGAATCAATAAACATATTGAAGCGGCGCTTTCGCCAATTTTATATCAGGATAATCATAAAAAAGATCCTGGCTATAATTTGCCAGATGATTTGTTTCTCAGCTTGAAGTTGGGATCCTATGGCGCTCAGGGAAGTACGCTGAGTTATGGCACGATGCTCAACTTTCGCTTTCCCACTGGAAAAGAACATAATATCATCTTCGAACCCTATTCCGCCGGTACCGTCGAATGGGGATTTACTGGACTATTGACGTATGCACGTGATCCACTCTATCCCGAAGATGCGCTGAATGTCCATCTCAATCTGGGCTATCAAAATCATAATGATGTTGGTATGAAATTTACTAAACATAAGAAAGATACAACGGAAGTACTGAGCATGTCTCAGCAGTTGTTATACGGAGTTGGCGCCCGAATCCCCACAGCGCAATTTGATTTTTCCATGGAACTTACCGGTAATTTTTTTATTCAAAAACCTCCGAAAACAGCGTTCAGTATTGAAAATTACGTTTACTTGACCCCTGCTATCGTTTATAAAGCCTATCGCTGGCTCTCATTGGAAGTTTCCGGTGATTTTCTCTTAACCTCGACAAAAAATGATGAAACGGATTACAGCGTACAATCCAAAATACCAGAAATGCCAAATTATCCTGGCTGGCGCGTCAGTCTGGGTGCCCGACTTACCCTTCTGCCCACGACCGCCTATCGTGTTAGCGAAAAAGATATTCTGATGCGGAAAGCGCAAAGCCGACGTGAATTGTTTGAACAGATAATCAAAGAGCAGCGTGAGACCGAATCGGCTGAAGAGGAACTGGAACGGATTAAAAATGAACGGCGTAAAGCCGAACGCGAACTGGATCGCTTGCGACGGATTCTTGAAGGTGAGGGAACAAAAGAAAAGAAACAGGAATCGGACGATAATAGTCCACAAAATCCATAATAGAATTTTTAAAAAAGCCCCCTGATGGGGGCTTTTTTTAGTGCGACACTCAGATAAAATGGCGAAGCGTTTTCATTTTTCACCAAGCTAAAAAGGGTCCGTTATACACTTCTGTCTTCATGTACCAAACAACATAAAAGCATTGAAAAATTATTTTAACAGCCCAAGCAACAAAAGAATAGCACCAATGGCAAAAGAAAAACAGGTAAAATAGTGAAGGATTTTGATGCTTTTTGAAGTTGAATTTATTAATTCGCTTTTTGATTTTAAGGTAATAATATACGGCTCCTTGGTACTGGTTTCGGATGGTTTCTGAAATGTCAGCTCGCCACCGGAATCACTAACTTCACCATGAATATAAACACGCTGACCAATCGGAAAAATCCATTCCTGATAATGATAACCCAGATAACGCCGATTACCTGCTGGTGTACCGGATACCTGCAATTTAAAATTGCCAATGGAAATCGTTGTTGCCGATGGTTCTGGTTCAAAACGGTCCAATACTTTTTGAAGCTCTATTTTTGCCCCTTCGGGACTGACTCGGATTGAATCCGTTTCATCGCGGATATAGAATGGTTGCTGTTGTTCATTCTGGGCGACCGGCGTTGTTCCCTGCCGTGACTTTTTTTCAATTTGACCGCGTTCATTTCGTTCTTCATATTCTTCTTCCCAGGTCCGGTCAATGACCATGCGATATTTTACACACGGCGTTTTTGATAATTCAGAAATGAGGGGTTTGGGTGAATCAATTGTCCCATGAAGTGCGATTAATTGTTTATAATGTCCTTTCCCAATGCCACCCTGGCTAACTTCCTCGAATTCTGTTTTTAAATCAGCAATTTTCGCTTCACGGGCAATCGTGTAGGAAATCAATTTATATTCACTACGACGGCGAACACGATATAAAATCAATCCCAATACGAATAAAATAACACCGATGATCTGTAAAGCCATTTTTCCCTCCATTTGAACGGTTAAAGTAGGATTCGCATGGTTGTTCCCTCGCCTATTCGGCTCTCCTTAATAAATAATTTACCATCATGATTTTCTTCGATTATCCGCTTCGCCAGATTAAGTCCAAGTCCCCAGCCACGTTTTTTGGTACTGAATCCTGGTTTAAAGATAATATTTTTATTAATCGCCTGAATGCCAATCCCGTTATCAATAATATCTAACGAAATTGAATGCTTACCAAATTTATATGGCCGCAATTTTAATACAATCTTCCCTCTTTCGTTTTTGATGGCATCAATTGCATTTTTAATTAAATTTTCCACCACCCATTCAAAGAGTTCGCCGTTGAGGGGAATTTCCGGAATGTTCGATGCATAATCTTCTATAATCTTAACCTCTTTTTTCATCTGTGGCAAACGTCGCTTGAAATAATTCACCACGTCACTCAGATGTGGTTTCACTTCCTGAGAGGTCAATTCTGTTTTGGAACCAATCTGTGAAAAACGCGCCGCAACTTTGTAGAGACGATTGACATCTTTTTCCATTTCAGTCAATGTTTCGTGTTTCAGCGTGCCTTCACCACCATTGGATTTAATAAGCTCCAACCAACCCATCAAAGATGATAATGGCGTTCCCAGTTGATGCGCCGTTTCTTTAGCCATGCCGACCCAGATAGATCGTTGCTCACTTTTTTGCAGGCTCTTTGAAAAGAGGTAACTTCCTCCCAGACCCACCAGGATTAAAATAGTCACCAGTCCAATTTCAAAATATGGTAGATAACGCAGGTTCGTAATTAATTCAGAATCACCATAATATAAATAACCCAGAATAAATTCCTTACCACTTTTTTCATCGGTAAAAGTGATGGGAATCGGTTGAATGCTAATTTCAAGTGTTTTAATCTTCTGTTGAACTTCAGCAATAGCGGCGTCAGTTTTCTGTTCAGCGGGGATACCGATGCCTTCCCAATCCTGTGGAATTTTATTCTTGTCCGTAAAAATCAGTGGGATATCACGATTTTCAATAATTTCATTAAACGCTCGCTTCGCCCCTTGTGAAAAATCATCCTCCTGCGCCAGGCTTTGGTGAATATTGGCATAGAAACGCATAATGTTCGAATTTTCCTGACGCATCTTTTGCACCACGCGATTGATATAGTAATAAAGCGGGGCCGAAATTGCAATAATGATCAAAATCCAGATAAAAAAAAGGATAGAACCATAAATTATCCCTTTATAACCGGTAGAAATTTGAAAATCTTTATTTTTCATCACGGTGATCCTGTAAAAATTTTAATTGGTCTGAATTTGATTTTTTCGACGGATAAAGCCTTGAAGGGCAATAATCCCCAGTAAAAGAATTAAAACGCTCACACTAATCCATAAACCAAGCTTAAAAGTAACGGGAGCGAAAATAAATTCGACCTTATGCTTTCCTGGCGGGAGAAAAATTGAACGCAAAATATAGTTCGTCTTATAAATTTTCGTTTCCTCGCCATTAATATATGCCTTCCAGCCAGCCGGATAGTAAATTTCGCTCAAGACCATAAGCGCCGGATTTTTCACCTGAGTTTCCAGTTCAATCTTGTGAATGTCATAACTTTTTATCACCACATTATTTGAATCAGCGGGTCCGGGCGTAAATGGCGGTGCTTCTTCAAGAACTGCTATTTTTTCCGGACTAAAAGCCGGGCTCTGGAGAAAATTTAAAATTTCCGTCCGATGAGTTTCATAGCGTTCTTTCGGGCTGGTTACGCTTTGATCCGGCATAATGACGGTATCTTGTGATACAAAATAAGCACGTGGCATGGCAGCACTGGATTCGAACAACTTTGCTGCATCTCGTTCAAATCCCTGGACTAGATTATAGCCAGGCAAGGTTCCGCGATCACTGATAAGAAATCGGGTGTTTAACATGCTGAGAACTTTGGGATTGAGATGTAAATTTTCAGCAAGGATATCCTGATAAATTCTGATTTTTGCTGGATTATAGCCATAAATACTCTGAATTTGATGATACATGTACCAGTTTGGATCTTTTGTGACAGCAAAAATGCGGAAAACTTCCTGTTGTTTCCGTTCTTTTAAATAGCGAACTGCTTTAGTCGGTTGAAAATATATTTCGGGATTTGTAATTTGTGATCTGAGATTTTCTTCCAGTTTATGGTCGATTATTTTAAAATCAATCCACCAAAAATCGATGATGACAAGCGCAATCATAGCCGCAATAAAAGACAGGGAGCCTAATTTTTTTCTTAAATAGCCAAAAATGGCGGCGATGGCTGCTCCCAGGAGAAAAATCATCTTAAAGGCATCGCCTTTTGCCAGCTGATAGGTTTCGCGTAATAGTCGGTCGACATCATATCCCTGCTGCGTTTTCATCGATATGGATTGTTGATAGCTTTCGGTGCTGGCAGCAAAACGATGATAATTACTTTCCCCACTTAATAAAAACAAGAAAAGTAATAGACAAAAACCACCGAAAATATAGGTATAATTTTGCAACCATTTCTGTTTCTTTTGTCCTTCAGAAGCCGGCGTTTCGAGTTGTAAAAGGCTATGCAATCCCATCGCGGCTAAAATCAATACGGAAATATCCAATAAGATATGAATCATGCTGGGGATTCGAAAACTGTTAAAGAAAGGAATCCACTCAAACATAGGCTTATAAAGGATGGGGAAATGATTACCGAATGAGATGAGCAAAGAAATAATGGCAATAAAGGTAAAAAACCAGGTCAATCGATTGCGATACAGGACGAGTGCCATACCGGCCAGATAGAGCACAATCACACTCATATAAAGGGGGTAATCCGTGAAGCCCATGGGCCCCCAGTAAGTGGCGCCACCAAAACCAACAAAACTGGGGACAAAAAAAGTCAGCATTTCGATGGGGGAAAATGACCAGCCAGTTGCATAATTATAATCCAATCCACCTTCGGCCCCACCGCCGCGGATGGAATAGTGCGAATATTCATAAACCGAAAGATAGATGACTGATGATAATCCCAGAGCCAGAATGCCAGCGCCGACAAGCAAGGCTGCTGATTGCAAAATAGTCGATATTTTTTTGGTATTTTTATATTCGTCATAAATATAAAAAAGGAAATAAAATCCAATTAGCATATAAGTATAAAAACAAACCTGAACATGCGCCCGAAAAAGCTGAAATCCAAGGACCAGTGCGGTGAGCGCCAGGTACAGCAACGTTCGTTTTTTAATAAGCTGGTCGACTAAATATAGAATGAGTGGAATCAAAACCAGGGACAGGAGCTTGGTGTTGTGCCCATGTACCCCAAAAGCGACAAACTGTGGCATGAAAGCAATTGCAACCGCCGCAAAAACGGCAGCTTCGGTTTTTATTTTATAATGACGTAATAAAAAAAAAGTCAATAAGCTAAATAGGACATAATTAATCCAGATTCGAAGAAATTCATTGCCGGATAAATTAAGAATTGAATTAATGGTCCAGTCCACGAAATTCACATATCGAGTAGAAGAAAGACTCGCAAACGAGGGCATGCCGCTAAAAATGTAAGGATTCCAGAGCGGATAAATCCCTCGCTCAATGGCATTATCGATAAACGGCTCATAGCATTTGGATGCTTTCAGAACATCACCGCCTAAAAATTCTTTCCCCCCGAATAAAGCTTGGTGGTAAAGAATGATGAGCAGAAGAGCGGCTAAAATCGTAACCCATAACCACGGGCGATTTGTTATCCAATCCGGTAACGCGGTTGATTTTTTGGGCTTAATATGAATGCTTCCCTTAGCGGCTGGTTTTTGTTTTTTCTTGCTGGCCATTGCAATAGCTCCTTCATGAAAGTGAAAATCAGGTTTATAAAAATGATGAACCTAATTTAAATCTTTTTTTTATAAAATTCAAGGCTATTTCTTTTTCCTTGTTTGTAAAAAAATGACTGAAGTATAAAAGAACGGGGAAAAGTGAAATTAATATCAACTTGCTGAGAAGTGAAAGATATATCGTTTGAAAATTGAGTAAAAAGCTGGCGATGTAAAGAATCGCTACCGTAGCCATGAGATGCAAAAGGCGTTTAATTTCATATTTAATTGGATAATATTGTTGGGCGATGAAGTACATGACAACAGCCAATAATAAAAAAGCGAGTAATTTCGCCCAGCCAGCCCCGATCATGCCAAAAGCTGGAATCAAAAGAAAAGCCAGTCCAATATTAAGCGCGGAACCCAACCAGGCAACGATCGCATAGACGCCTGTTTTTCCTTCGATAAGAACGCCCACATCCACAGTGTAATAGATGCCAAAAAAGAAATAAGAAAATGCGATCAAAGAAATTGCCCGATGAGCCTCCAGATATTGGCGTGCTGTCGTCAGTAAGATAAGCTCACGCGCCATAACCGACAGGCCGAGACATAAAAACAGGCCTAAAGCGAAGTAATAAGTCAGCGTTCTTGAACAGATTTGTTTCGCTTCCTCCGCTTTCTGGATGGAAAAAACAAAAGGAAGCCAGGCTGTTCGGAAAGGCTGAACGAGAACCATATTCACCATCATCCCGAATTTATGGCCAATTTCATAAAGTCCAACCTGTTCGGAACCGAGCATCTCATTGAGTAAAAAACGGTCAAACAGGGTTAAGGCCCAGGTTGCCAATCCCCCGGGAACAAGGGGGAGCCCAAAATCAAACAATTTTTTTAATTTTTCTTTTGAAAGTGCCGGTTTCAATTTGGGCAATACCATGATGAGCAGAAGTACAAAAATAAAAACCGAGGTCAGAAAACTGCTCTGGACAATTCCATCAGCTTTTTTTTGGAGAATACCCACAAAAATGAAATTTAAAATAATCAGGGTTGTAAAATTAATAATATTGATGATGGTATAAAGAATGCTTCTCTCATACGCCCGCAGAATCGCCAGGGTAATTTGACGAAATAAGCTAAAAAAAGCGGTTCCAAAGGTCAATCGTAAATAAAATGGATAATCCAGTGTCCCTTCGAAGCCAATCAGTTGCGAGATATACGGAGCATTAAAAACCAGTAACAGCGTAATGGGCAAAGCCGTCAGAAAAATAAAATAAATCGTTGTCGCAATGGTTTCTCTTCGTTGTTCCGCTGTATCATAATCAAAAAAAACCTTAAGAATCGAGGCATGAAAACCAAAACTCAGAATAATGGGCAATGCGATCTCAATCGCATAAATCAGCGCATATTCGCCATACTCGCCGGTTTTCAAATTATGGGTATGCAATGGGATGAGCAGGAAAGCGATGGCTTTATTAATGATATCACCCAGGCCATAAACAATCGTGTGTTTTGATAGTTTTTTAAAATGCTGGATCATAGACCTGGCTTTTGTGCGACAACAATTAAGTAAAATGTGTATTTTTTAAAGATGAACGAGAGGAGGCTGTCCCAGAATTTAAGCAGTGGACCGTACTTTAATTTCAAATGGTATTGAAACTGATTTAATATTTTGCTACGAATTGCGTTAATCTTCAATACATCGAAATGATGTTCTTTTAATGACTCCTGCAAATTTTGTCGTGTAAATCGATTGATATGCCCATTGCGATAAAATTGTTTTAGGCAATGAGGACAGGTGATTATTTTTCGGGGTTCATCATGGGGTACTGAAACGATAAATTGACCATCTGGTTTAAGGATTCGAAAAGCTTCCTGAAGCACCTTTTCATATTCCGCGATATGTTCTAAAACTTCTGAACAGATAATAAAATCGTAGGTATCATCCGGTAATCCGGTATTTTTGACATCACCAATTTTTTGTTCGATTCCGTACTCTTGCGCTAAATCTTTAAACTTTTCAAGACGGTTCTGCGATAAATCAAAAGCGGTGACCTGATGTTTCTCTTTTGCCATTAAATAAGAAAGATATCCGTCACCACAACCCAGATCCAGGATTTTTTGTGATGTCCTGGGAAGAAGTTTTAAAATATGATCAAAGCGAATCATATCCTGATAATATCGATTATCGCGTTTACCGACTTCCCACAGATTCGCTTCTTCGGAAACGGCTTCATAATAATTTTTTTCGTCCAACTTTTGTACCCTGAATTTATTCGTTCATTTTTTCGTAAATTGACAATAAATTTTTTGCCTCCCGCTGCCAGTTGTATTTTTCAACAACCGCGCGATGCCCGCTTTCACCCGCGCGTTCACGGACTTTCGGATCGAAAAGAGATATTACACCACGCGCAAAAGCGTGACTATCATCGGCCTGAAAAACCTCACCGGCCCCTGTTTCCCTCATAATTCGCTGCAATGGCGCACAGGAACTCACCAGAACAGGCTTTTTTAAGTACATGTATTGAAAGAGCTTATGCGGTACGGTTGTCTCCGTATGTTCGGTGGCAAGATATGGAACCAGACAGATGTCACTATGGCGCATGACCTGCAAAGCATCGTTCACATCCTTCACTTTTTGCCAGCCTTCAAAAATTACATGTGCTTCAACATTCAGTTTCCTGGCCAGTTTTTCCAGATTCGGGCGATCTTTCCCGTCACCATCGATATGCAGTTTGACAGATGGATTTGCCTTTATAATTTCCGGCATTCCCTGAATGGCGATTTCCAATCCCCGATGAACTCCCAAGCCACCAAAATAGGTCAAATTTAATTCATCAGATTTTGAGGAAATGGCTGGAAGCTCGGTTGTTTTTATTTCAGCCAGATTAAGGGTATTGGAAACAACAGAAATTTTATTGGCATCAAATCCCTGTTTCACCAATCGTGCTTTGGCTTCATCGACAACAACGATCACATGGTTTGCCTGCTGCACCGAGCGTTTTTCGTATCGTCGCCAGGCCTTATCCGCATAAAAATAGCGCCCCGGCAGGCTCCTGTAATGTCCCCAGATTCGAATTGCGGCCGGATAATTTTCATGTAAATCCAGAATAAATGGAATTCCGAGCTTTTTTGCGATATCAGCACCAACACGTGCTAATGGCAGATCATGAACATGAATTGCTTCGAGTCCTTTTTCCTGATTTACAAATCGAATCCACTGCCAGGGATAAAATGGCCAACGTAAAATCGTGATGCGAATTTTATTGAAAAGTGATTTTGAAATATATTTTCTTCGTAAAAATATATGATCAGAAAAATATTCATCCCTCTTATCCATCGCATGGCTTAAACAAAACAGGACAATTTCATGCCCGGCTTCGGCCAGCGTCCGCATTTCGTTTTCAACCCGCAAATCCGGAGGAAAGGGTGACTCTAACAACATTCCAATCTTCATGAGTTCCTCAAAAAGTCCTGCTCAGTGTTTTTTATCGGCTAATAATTCATCAGCGATCCGACCTAATTGACCCGTTAAATTTTTTCGGTCGAGATTTATAATCCCCTTTTGATTAACACTTTCCATATTTAATTGATGATTAAGCCATTTATCCAAAATTTCCTGCAAAACCGTTTTAATCTGTTTAACATCGCCAGGCGGTGCAATAAATCCAGCATTTAATTCGCGAATCAAATCCACCGCATTGCCAGGTGGTGCTAAAGCTAAAATCGGTTTACGCGAGCCGAGATATTCGTATAATTTTCCCGTTAAAATTCCTTTATTCGCCGGTGCATCATCAATAATAAGAAGCGCCAGATCGGTACTGAGCAGCTGCCGGACACTCTCCTGGTGGGGGACGTAGGGCAAATATTCAATCAAACCATTTATTTCTGGCTGATTAAACTGTTCTAAAATCGGCTGCGCAACACGCCCGACAAATTTTAACCGCAAATACCTGTTCCAGCGCTCATCTTCCCGAATCAGCTCAATAAGGGCGTTCAGTAAATTTGCCGGATTCCGGTTCCCATAAAGTGAGCCAGTATACGTAATCTTCAATTTATTATTATTCGGATAAGGCTCGATCCCCTCAAAATCGTGACTATCGTAGCCATTTGGCAATTGTAACCAGCGCTGGTCCAGAAGCTTTGTATGTCGACCGCTTAAATCCTCCTGAACACCAGGCGAAACGGTTAAAATCCGATCGGCATCCCGCAGCACCGAATGTTCCTGGTGAAGTTCAATCCATTTGGGAATACCGGTTCGTTTGGCTGCTGATAGCCACCCCACCCAGGAGTCGCGAAAATCACAAATCCAGGGGAGTCCGGTTTTTAATTTTAACGCCCGGCCAATCAAATGGCAAGTATAGGGGGGAGCGGATGACAAAATCACATCAATTTTTTCTTTATGAATAATTTCCAGACCTTCACGAACCGCATACGGTTTCCAGCCGATACGGGCATCGGGGATGAAGAGCGTTGAGCGGATAAATTCTGCTAACCGCTCACTCCATTTCCGCTGCTGCGAGGAATCACGGCTCAAAGTGGCAATATCCATGGCTTCACCAGCCTTTTTACCGGTCAGTCGTCGGTAAAGTTGATACGGCTCGAATATTTTAGTCCGATAAACCGGTACATTTTCCGGCACCTCTGAAAGCAAACTTTCATCATAAGCCGGATAATCCGCGTCTTTAACGGTCAGCACCACGGGCTGCCAACCAAATTCAGGCAAATATTTGACGAATTTCAAACAGCGCTGAACACCGGCACCACCACTGGGGGGGAAATAATAGGTAACAATCAGTATTTTTTTATGACGCATCGTTCGAATTCTTTGGTTAATAATAATTTCCAATCAAATATCTCATCAGGCTCAATTTCTGCTATCAACTTTTGGATCCGTAATTCAGGAATTGATAAAAATTATTCAATTTTGCTCAAGATATTAAACAACGTACCGGCTAAATTTTTCAAAATCATCCAGATCCGTTTGTAAATGTCGATGAACTTCATCCATCTCAAATTTACTATAGCCATGAATCAAAATATTTCGAAATCCAGTAACCGGCGCAAAATAACAGGCAAATTCAGCCGGAATAACCCCTTTCTCACCGAGAATATCAATGGTTTTCCGATAACTGGAAGGGCGTTTCAACTTTAAATCCGCGATAATCAAAAGGGCGATATCGATGATACATTCGATGGCAAGTTGAAAATAGCGTTCAAGCGCACCCTGAAGAACAAAATCATTAGAAAACTTCTGGATCGGCCTGGGTTGAAAACATCGAAGGTAACGCGTATATTCTCTGAATAGCTCCCGCTTGCGCACTATTTTTTCTGAATTTCTCATTTCAATCTTTCTTCTTTGATCTGTTCGAGTAAGGAGCTATCAAACCGATCAAAATAATATTTTTGATCCAAAAACATTGACATGACCATGACTTCATAATCAACTTGTTTTGAATCATCAGCCATATAAAGATATGAATTGGCCTGAATTATTTCATATTGAAGAGAAATTGGTACATCATTCAAAACAACCAAATCGATAGCATAACCCTTTAAAATCGCTCCAATTTCATTTATCAGCAATAATTTTGAATCTATTCTTATTGTTTTACTTCTATCCGGATAGAAATAAATACCGATATCAATATCACTTTCAGGATATACTTCCCCTTCAACCGGTGAACCAAACCGATAAACCGTCAGGACTGGAAATTTTCTGAAAAGTTAAGCAAGTTCATCCTGCTGTTTTGGGGTGATTTTAAATTTCATAAATTAACTTTCAACAAAATCCGTAATCGCCCGGGCAAGATTTTCCCAGGAAAATCTTTGTTTGTACTTTTGAATATTTTCAGTAAAATTAATTTCATTTTTTACTTTAAAAAAACGACTAATCGCATCGGCCAACGCGCGTGTATCCTGTGCCGGCACAACAAAACCAGTTCGCCCCTCTTCAATGACTTCCGGGAGTCCGCCGACATTTGTCGTAATAACCGGCTTGTTATAATGATACGCAATCTGAATAATACCACTCTGGGTGGCGGAGATATATGGCAATACAACCACATCCGCCGCTGCATAATAAAGCCCCACATCTTCATTCGGGATGTAATCGGCTTTCAGAATGATATGCGATGCCACATCAAGGGCCTGTATCTGCTGTCGATATTTATCTTCATTATCATAAAATTCACCGGCGATGATGAGTTTTACCGGTTGTTGTTTCAAAACTTCAGGCAGGGCATCAATCAGGTAATTTAATCCTTTATAGGCCCGAATATAGCCGAAAAATAAGATGACTTTTTCATCCAAACCAATTTTAAGCCGGGAACGCGCCGATTCCAGTGTAAATTTTTCCTGAAAAATTTCAAAAACCGGATGCGGAACCAGTTTATAAGTTGCTTTGGATTTATATTTTAACAAATCTTTTTGGACGGTTTCAGATTGAACAATAAAAAAATCAACTTTCCACAGCGCCCATTTAGTTAACAGATAATCCACAATCGGAATTTGCTCGTGAGGAACGATATTATCGCCAATATAAACTGACTTCGATCTGGTAAAAAGTCGTGTCAAGAGGACGATCGTCCCATAGCAGGGAGCAAAAAAAGGCATCCAGTATTTATAAACCACCAGGTCGGGCTTTAACTTTTTAATATATCGAAAAGTTTTAATCCAGGAAATCGGATTGATTGAGTCGATTAACGCAATCGAGGGCAGTTCAATAACTTCCTGACTCGTATCCTGTTGGGTTTTACCTGGGAATAAAAATTTTGGATATTGTCGCTTAAAAGAAACAATCTGGACTTCGTGTCCTAAGTGTATAAATTTCTGATAGAGCAAAGCGACATAATGGGCGATTCCACCGCGCATGGGATAGGCGGTGCCGACCAGGACAATTTTCATTTGATCTCCCAGATTTGAAGTCCGCGTTGTTTGAAACTGAATTTTACCACCTGCCCACCCGCTTTCTCCAGGGCTTCCGCAATGAGGTGCTTTTTCTGAAAGGGACAATAGAGCAACAGATAACCGCCACCACCGGCTCCCAGAATTTTCCCCCCCAGCGCACCATTTTTACGACCAATTTCGTAAAGTTGATCAATTTGACTGGTAGTTATATTTTCATCCAGATGCTTTTTCTGAAGCCAGGCTTCATGCAGTAAATTGCCAAAGTCATCCAGTTGACCCCGCAGCAAACAATTTTTCATCTGAATGGTCAGATTTTTCATCTGATCGAGCGCCGCAACTACCAACGGTTTTCTTTCCTGATAAGAACGTGTCTGATTGGCGACAATATTTGCCGAAAGCCGGGTTTTTCCGGTATAGCAGAGTATTAAGTTATATTCTAATTCATTGATAATCGAATCATTTATTCGTAATGGATTGACAATTACTGTTTTATCAAAAAATTCAATAAAATTGAATCCACCAAATGTCGCTGCATATTGATCCTGCATGCCCCCGGCTATTCCCAGATCAATTCTTTCAATTTGATAGGTTAATTCAGCAATTTCATAGTCTGTCAACGGCTCGTTTTGCCAATGCTTGAAGGCGCCCACCATTGCCACAGTCAGGGTTGAGGAGGAGCCAAGTCCCGATCCGGGTGGTGCATCCGAATGGAGGAAAAGATCGATACCTTTTTGCGGTGTAAAATGCTTCACCACCGCCTTCGCCAGGTCCAATTCACCATTAAATGGAAGTGGTCCGTTCACATGATACTTCGCAACGATATCATAATCCAGCGAATGCAGATGGATTTGATTATCATCGCGTTCGACAAGCGAGGCGTAGGCATATTTATCAATGGTGGCACTTAGAACAACGCCCCCCTTTTCCTGCGGATAGGGAGCCACATCGGTTCCGCCACCACAAAAACTGATTCGTAAAGGTGCTTTGGCGCGAATAATCATAAAATCTCTTTATCGTAAATTTAATATTAGAACATAGAGAAAAAAGAGTCCGGAAAGATTTCCTCTCTGCCCTCTTTGAACTCTTTGTTAAATAAGTTAAAATTTGTCAGTTACATAAAAGAGAAAGCTATCTATTGAATAAGCGAACTTTCAGTGTTGGATTGGCTAAATTTTCGGAACTAAATTTTTAAATATTGCCGGTAATTCCTTGTTGGCACGTTCCAGCCGGTCAGGCGTTCCAATGTCCAGAAAATAACCATTTATCATAAAAGCGAAACATTGCCCTGTTGAGACAAGTGCCGGAAAAACCTCTTTTTCGATTGAAACAGACTGGTTTGCTGGAATGTAATCCAGCGCTTTTTTTTGAAACAGGTAAATTCCGCCATTAATTAAGCCTTTATTGCCGGAAACTTTTTCGGCAAAAGAAAGAATTTTCTCGTTATCGTCAACCTGAATATTTCCATAGTCTTGCGTTTCCGGAATGGAGATTGTCGCTATCGTTGCCAGTGCATTTTTCTCCCGATGAAAAGCGATAAATTGTTGATAATCCAGTTCGAGAAATGAGTCACCGTTCAGAATTAAATTTTCTTCATCAGCGAAAGCCTGCGCATTTTTAATTGCCCCGCCAGTCCCCAGCGGATTTTCTTCCTTTGAATAATAAATCTGAATCCCCAACTTGTGACCGGCGCCAAAATAATTTTGTACCACTTCCGCCCCATATCCAACACACAAGACAATCTCCCGAATACCAGATTGCTTCAATGATAGCATAAGATATTCCAGAAATGGATGGTCATTAATTAAAATCATGGGCTTCGGTTGGGTGATGCCGATTTTTCTCAGGCGCGTGCCCAGTCCACCGACTAAAATAAATGCTTTCAAGAAGGATCAAATCCTATCATTTTTCGAATCGAAAGGCCGTTGCGTTCAGTCTGGGTTTCGGTAATCATTTCCCCCAATAAACCAATCGAAACAAACTGAATTCCGACAATTATGAGCAAAATCCCCAGAAACAGAATTGGTCGATTGCTCAAATAGGAACGGGTGAAAATTCGTTCAATTGTTAAATACAGGCTGATAGCCAAACCCGATAAAAATGCAATCAATCCCGCCACGCCAAAAAGATGCAAGGGTCTTTTTTTAAATTTGGATAAAAATACAATCGTAATTAAATCGAAGAGACCGCTGGTGAACCTTGAAACGCCAAATTTGCTCTCGCCATATTTTCGCGGGTGATGCTGCACCGGAATTTCACTTACCCGAAAACCCTGCCAGTGGGCGAGCATGGGGATAAAACGATGCAACTGGCCATATAACTTCACTATTTTGACTACTTCTTTGCGATATATTTTAAGTCCACAATTAAAATCATGCAACCGCAGGCCCGCAACTTTGGAGACAAACCAGTTAAAGAATTTCGATGGGACTCGTTTCGAAAGCGGATCGTAGCGTTTCTTTTTCCACCCGGAAACCAGATCGTACCCCTCTTCCAATTTCTGAATCAGTCGGGGAATTTCCTGGGGATCGTCCTGGAGATCGGCATCCATGGTGATGACATATTCACCCTGCACCCGAGCAAATCCCTCAGCCAATGCCGCAGATTTTCCATAATTTTTTCGAAATTGGATGATTTTTACGTTTCTATCCTGTTCATGCAAATCCAGAAGGAATTTTTCCGAGCCGTCAGAAGAACCGTCATCGATCAAAATAATTTCATAAGATTTTTGAAGCTGCTGAACGACCGCTTTAATCTGCTGGTAAAGTTCATTCAGCGATTCTTTTTCATTCAGTAACGGAATGACAATTGAAAGTTCCATAGGAGTTATAATTCTTCGTTGATCCAGAGATTTTATTATAATCGTATATGCCGGGTATTTCGGGGAATACCGCGAATTTTAAAATTATTCCGATCAATTGGTTGATTGACCTTTCGATCATGATAAAACAGGGAAAACATCTGTTTTTGAACCGGTCGGGAGATTTGAATGGTTTTGGGAAGTAAAATATCATCATATTTTTTAAAATTTGAAAAGACTTTCGTAATTTGCAGTGTCCCATTCAAATCATGAAATTGATATTGTGTCACGACAAATTGCGTGGCATCAATCCAGTAGCGATGGGTACCCGTAGCAGACCGACTCATCATTAAATATTGATTATTATCGATTGCCAAAGGTGCAAATTCTCCCGATTGAATTCGCGGAATACCCGTAAATCCTTCCATCAATTCATCATAAGTGACCTGAATTTGAAAAAATTTTGCCAAATCAATTGAATCGAGTTGACCGGTGTAGAGGACTTTTTGCATGGGAATGTGTAAAGCGAATTTTTTACGATTACAGGAAAAAGTTCCCACATCAAATCCAAACATTGCCTCAAATTTGGTAAAGAGCGAATCTGGCATAATGAGCTTGACATTCGCGGCCGCCTCATAGCCCGCCCCTTCCATCTGCGCTTGAAATTGGGCTTTCCCCTCCAGTGTATTTAACTTTAAATAATTTTGCTCCAGCCGATCAAGTAATTTTTGTGCACTCATGGATGAGAGGTCGGCTGTTGTTGCTGTTCGCGAAAAATGGGCACATCCTGTAACAAAGAATCCCGCTATTAAAAAATAGCTTGCATAATAATAAAATTTGTTCATTTTAAAATCGTTTTGTCGTCGCCTCGTCCCGTTAATAACTTTTTCAACCCGTTAACGTGCATTCTCTTTTAATTTTTCTTTCAGCCAGGAGCGGGAATCATCTAATTGCAAAGCCTTTTCCCAGCTCAAACGGGCATTTTCAAAATCATGGAGTTTATAATAAATTTCACCGAGGTGTTCATGAACTTCGGCGGAATCGTTACGAACTTCAATCGCCTTTTTTACAAATTCCAGCGCCAGTTCATAACGACCCATTTTAAAATAAATCCAGCCAATGGTATCGAGATAGGCACCATTCTCTGGCTCTTTCTCGACAGCAACTTTTGACATTTCCAACGCCTCTTCCAGACGTTCGTCACGTTCGGAGAGACTATAGGCATAATTATTCAGAATCAGGGGATCTTCTGGCCTGAGTTGAAGCGCTGTTTGATAAAGTTCGTCAGATTCTTTATATTTTTTCAGTGCCTCAAAACTGGCAGCCAATGTCCAGAGTGTTTGCACATTTTGAGGTTCCAGTTTATGTGCGACCTGGAGATAATTAATGGCGTCATCATGGCGTTGCTGTTGCTGAAGCAGATTCCCCATGAAAAAATATAAATCCGGTACTTTCGGAAATTTTTGCAACCCCATGAAAAATACATCTTCAGCTTCGACATATTTACGGGACTGCATGTACGAAAGTCCCAGCATGATATAGATATTTAAAAAATCATCATGCAGATCAAGTGCCTGACTGAGATAAAGCTGTGTCAGGTGATGCTTGCGAGCGACATAATAAATACGCCCCAACGAATACATGATACGCCATTCTTCCGGATATTTTTCCAGCAACTCCTGATAATAATTGATCGCCCCCAGCGTATCCCCACTTTGATAATAAATATCACCAATATGCAAACGACTGGTAACATCAGCCGAATCCTGAGTCGCCAGCGATTCATACAGATTCAGTGCATCCTGCCAACGATGTGCTTCCAGATATAAATCGCGCAATTCTTCACGCGCACCTTCGGCATCGGGTTTCAGATTTAAGGTTTCTTCCAGATTAATAATAGCGTTAACCGTATCCCCCAGAATTTTATAAACACCACCGGCGGCGAATCGCACGCGCCAATCTCCTGGGAAGGCTTGGAGTAGTTTCTGAAATTCCTGCAAGGAACGTGTGGTGTCTTTCAACTGCAGATAAAAATTCGCTACGCGCATGCGACTCACGACATCGGTGGAGTCCTTTTCCACCAGCGTCTCATACAAAGCTTTAGCCTTGTCCAGTTGATTCTTTTGCAGGTAAAATCGACTGAGATGATCCCGAATTTCAATAAAATCCGGCTTTTCTGTCAATATCTGTTCATAATATGAAATTACTTTTGCCGTGTCTTTTTGCTGAAAATAGATGTTCGCAATCTCAAAATAGGTTCGTCGATCTGCTGGATTGGAACTCAAATATTCATTAAAAATTTGCAGTGCTTTATCATACTGCTTGTTCTTTACATAAATCTCCCCCATCTGCCAGAGTAACTCATCCGAGCCACCTGTTTTATCCAGAATGCTTTGATACAGTTTGACAGCTTTTAAATCCTGCTTATTATTCAGATAAATATTCCCGAGCGCATAAAGGGCATCCAGATTTTGCGGATCAATTTTAATAATAGCTTCGTATTCCTGTTGTAACAGGTCTTTTTTCCCGGTTCGGTCAAAAATATAAGCGCGTAATTCGCGCGTCTGGATATTATTGGGCTCAATTTCCAGGGATCGATTTAATATTTTCAAGCCACTGTCATATTTTCTTAATTTAATATAAACCCGTGCCAGTGCATTATGAATCGCCGCGGATTTTCCATCATACAAAAGCGCTTCATAATAGTGATTGATGGCCAGGTCATAATTTCCAATCATATCCTGCGTATTGCCACGAATAAAAAATCGTAACGCAGTGGAGTTATAGGGCTGTTGCGTTGAAAGGCTTTCCAGCGAATCTATTTGAACATCTTCCCCAATCGGCGTAATCTTTTGCTGATTTCCTGCACATCCCGCGATAAACAAAAGCCCGATAAGAAGATATAAAAAGGACTTCCTCATTTGTTATTCCCCATTTATTATAAAGTCAATTTTTTAACCAGTTTTAATAAATTTTGTAAAACTGCCCCGGCTATTCATACTTTAGCGTTTTAAGGGATTCGCATAAACCTGCTGTTTAATATCATTACTTCCCGTGGCTTGTTGGGGCGCACCATTAGCATTCCTTAAAACCTGAATACCTAAAACCTAGTTAGCTGAGTCATTACAATTATATAAATCAAACAACGCTGAAAATAATAAGTAGAAATCTAGGTCATTAGCAAATCAATAGCTTGGACTCATAAATATAAGAAAATTTTTAACAAATCCAAGAAAAAAGTTTTGTATATTGATTTCACAATTTCTGGTTGCATCGTCCGCCTCCTGAGCCTGTCGAACAGGAACTCCTGGCATTGCCCGTCCCCTGCGCCTGTCGAAGGGGCCATTGTCGAAGCGAAAGGATACAACTTATAAACAGTAAAATTAACTTTAATGTTCCTGAAAATGGAAAGATAATAACAGCAGCACGTTTGAGGGGTGGACCTTCAGGAAATACAAAATCATCAGGCAAAATTGGCAATCGTCTTTTTAAATTCAGATGGAACACCGATATCAAAACGCTCGCCATTGACCTCCAGACCATAATAATTCGGCTCCTGTTGCCGCAGTCGTTCCTGCGCACTGGTTAGTTGGAATTCGCCTTTTTCGCGGATATTGTGAGTAATCTGAAATTCAAGCATATCAAAAATAGCATTTGAAAAAACATGCATTCCAAAAAAACAAAAGTAAGTATCGTCCGGCAGTCCAGGCATTCTCAGATGTTCACGGGCATATTCGACAGATGGTTTTTCAAAAAGCTGTTTCACTATAAAAACTTCGTTAAATCCATTTACCCATTCGCCGGTGACCGTCCCAAAATATCTTAATTGAGAAGCTGGGGTTCGCGCGACACCGGAAACCGTGGCGCCGTACTTTTCATAAACATCGATAAGTTGCTTTGAACAATTGATTTCCAGATTGGATCGAAAAAGGTGATCTCCGAGCATGAGCAGCACCGGGTCCCCATTCGCCCATTCTTTCGCGCAGTAAACCGCATGACCAAAGCCTTCCGGCTTTACCTGCGGAATATAGGTGATGTGTTTTCCCATTTCCTTTAAATCACTCGCCAATTTTTTATTGAGTTCATCCTTTTCATAACGCTCAGCCAAAGCACCGGGCAATTCACCAAAATAGCTTTTAAAGAGCAACTCATCATCCGGCTGAATGATAATCGCAATTTCTTCAATTCCGGCGTTTAATGCCTCTTCGACATTGAGTTGAATCACAGGCTTCACCACTCCCGATTTATCCACGATGGGAAAAAATTCCTTTTTCACCACTTTCGTCACTGGAAATAGACGCGTCCCCAGTCCCGCCGCCGGAATAATTGCTTTTCGAACTTTCATCTAATACATCCCCCTGATTCATCCCTGAATATCCATGTCCCTATCTGAATTTTGTATAAATTGACATTAATTCTGTTTTTAAGAAAGGACTGGAATAACAAATTTTATTCCATATCCCTTATTTTTTCAATAAGATCATGAAATATTGCAAATTTGGTGGGAAATTTATCAATTTAATTTGTTTAAGACTATAGATGCCCGAATAGAAAATTTTTTGAAAATGATGCAAACTATCAATTATAATTTCAGGGGGTATCTAATGCAAAAAATACACGCAATTTTAATATCCCTGCTGCTCATCATTAACTGTCATAACCCGGAAGATAAAACCATGTTACGTAAAAATAAGCCGCATGATTTTACTGTTGTATATGAGTGGAGCACCGGCAGCCTTCCACCGCCGCATTATTATAAAATTATTATCACCTTAAGTGCAACAGGGGGTGGTAAAATCATTATGATAGCGGATTATCAATCAAATGTACCTAATTATGAAAAAAGTTTTGCTGTCGACACATTGGAATTGGAGGATTTATATCAAAAATTAGTGAGCAGCAGTATTTTTAAGAAAACACCACCAAGGCGATCAACACCCATTGTTGGCGGAGAGCTCGAATCAATTGATATTTTGGCGAATGGGGTTCATTACATTGTCCCGGAAACAATCGCTCCGGAATCCAAAAAATCATTTACCGGAATATTTACTATCATTCGAAAGCTGGTGCCATCAGAATCCTGGGAAGATATAAAGAAATTTCGTGAAAAGCAATTTCAACAATATCATCAGAAAAAGGACGATAGTTAATTTTTCAACCATTGATAAGATAAATTTATCAATTATAATCGAAACCTATGGTTTACTATTTTCAGTTGATCCCGCATAAGAGAGGAGGTGTATTGCATCAATAACATGATTTATCTATTTATAAATATTGAATTAAAGGTTGAAGATAAAATTGAAATTGATCCGGGAATGAAGATGGCGACGGAATAATTTAAATTATATTTTATGTACTCATAGGAGATGTTTAAAATGAATGAGGAAAGCAACGTCAAAAATATTGGGGTCATCAATCCTTTTGCATTAACCGAAATGTTAATGAAAAAACGGGTTAATTGGAAAAGAGTAACTTCTCCCCAAAATTTACTTGAAAAAACATTGGGAATGCCGTATGAGCAGTTGTTTGATCCCAAATTTGATTCTCCATTATATGCTGGCTTAAAACTCGACGCCAAAAATATGTTAATGGAAAAAATCGAAATTGCCGTCTCAGCCAAAGGTGCCCATCGTGCCCTTATTGATGTGGAGGCAACCACGGTCTGGGTGGATCCAGGTGATTTTTTTGAAGAAGGTACCGAAGTGACTGACCCAATTCAGGGTGCATTGGGAGATTGTTATTTTATCGCCGCATGGGCATCTGTGGCCTGGGCACGTCCTTATGTCATTGCCCAGCGAACTCGTGCAACAGGCGTCAATCAGCAGGATTTCGTGGAAATGGTCGAATTTTATAAAAATAACAAGGCGGTCAAGGTTGAAGTCACGGAAAAGATGCCCCTTCAGAGCCCTGGTAATTACTATATTTATGCCAGATCTGGCGATACTGGCGAAATCTGGCCCTGTGTTTATGAAAAAGCCTATGCCAAATGGCGGACAAAGCACACTGGAGATACACCAGATTATAAACCGATTGCTGGTGGCGATCCTGTTGGTGCGTTATATGAATTAACCGGTCTGAAGAAAACCTATTACGCGAATAAAAATATGTCAGCCAATGCCATCTGGCAAAAAGTGCGGGCAAATTCAATTAGCAAAAAAACGTTCAATCCAATGGTAGCCTGGACGTACTCCTCTTCACCTGGACCTGGTATTAATTATGATAGCGCACATCTGGTAGCGAATCATGCATATTCTATTTTAGGTTGGGATTACTTCAATAATAATGAATACATCATCCTCCGAAATCCCTGGGGAACGCATGAGGCGACCTTGAATGTGGCCAATATCACCTGGACAGCCTGGGATCAACCTTATTATGGCGGTCCTGGTTGGTGGCGTCCCATCCACATGGCAACGAAAGATGGTATCTTTGCCCTCCGTTCCGATACCTTCAAAAGCTATTTCGCCGGATTTGGATTGGTGACGACCCCTGAAGCACCTTAATATTTTATTTTAAGATGAAACGAAAGTAAAAAGTCACGATGACACGCGCAGCGAAATCAAAGGGGGAACGTGAAACGTGATAATTGATGCGTGAAAATGTAATTAAAGGCAAAATAATTTTGGAGCATAAGATTATTAATGGTATTGCCCGAAATGGTTTTGCCTTTTTTGTTTCGGATGGGATGAATAAAAGATTGAAGTCAAAATTATTCGGGTCAAAATGATTAAAAACCAATGATATTTTTCTGCTTTGTCGGGTTTACCCTGAGCGCAGTTGAAGGATTCAGAATGACAAAACAACTTTTTTCGAGTGGGCATACAAATCATTACAGGAGCATCAATTCGGTAGAAATCGCTCCATTGGCAATCGTAATCAGCATTACACTGGGCGGTTCAAATCGTCCGCCTTTGCCGGCACTTCCTGGATTAATAATTTGAATATCCTCAAAATAATCAATAACATGATGATGCGTATGACCACAGAAAACGGCAGTTAATTTTCCATATTTCATCAATTTTAGCCGATCATTCGCCTTATATAAATTAAACTGATGAATAAGTAAGATGCGCTGATTTTCAATTTCCAGCAACTCTTCTTTCGGATATTTTATTGAAAGCGGAAAATGATCAATATTACCAGAGACTATCCGCAGCGGCGCGAGTTTTGCCAGTTCATGAATAACGCTTTCATTCCCGATGTCGCCCGCATGACAAATCAGATCGACCGGATTAAAAATTTCAACTATTTTCGGATTTAAATAGCCATGAGTATCAGAAATAAGACCCAATCGCATAGAGATTAGTTCCCTTTAAAACATCGGCTTATTGCCCTCATGAAAAAACACCAGCAATAAATTTATCAAAAAGAAGATATGTTATCAACAAACTCACTATCCTCAAGCGATAAGGGGAAATTTATAAGAAAAATTACCCACTATTGCAAGAGAAATTTATTACAATTCCCATTTCAGATATTGAACTTTTAAATTTCACGAAACGTCCGAAAACGCCAATATACCGAATTATCGTTTATCTTAATCAAACTGGTACAAATGTTTCACAATCAGGCAATTTTTATTGTTTCAACCAGTGTTCAAATACTAAACTTACCCGCCTGCGCGTCGATATTTTGAATTTTAGATTAAAACACCCCTGAATTCATTCAGACTCAATGTTCAATTAATACTGATTTGAAAAAAAATCATCATCTGGTATATGAATTGCCCAATACCAGCATTTTTTAAACAAGGATAATTTTTTCATTACTGATAAAAAGGGGGAATATATACTTATGAAAAAGCCTGGTCGACTTATCTCAATTTTAATATTAATCTTATCTTCTTCGCTTCTCGGACAATGGTCTGAGCCTGTTTTCGTGTCGGAAGGCTCAAATCCGGATATGGATGTGGACTGGAAAACAGGTGATGTTTATATTCTGGCAATGGAAAATGGGGTTCTGATAACCAAGCTTGATCAGGATGGCAATAAGCTCTCGCAGGAAGTGGTTCCGGGGACAGGTAACGATAAAGGCGGAACCTATTGGGGATCAGCAATTGCGATTGGACCCAATGGTGAACCACACGTGGTTTATCGTTCCGCGGGGACGGGGATGACTTATACGGGTTATTATGTTGTTAAAAATACAACCTGGAGCAACCCCTTAAAGGTTTATGCCAATCTCTATCGCGCCTGGACACCCCGTATTGATGTTGATGAAAAGGGACGGGCACATATTGGCTATGGATATGGTATTGACAATACCATTCATGGCGACATTTATTATCGACGGGTTGAAAATGGACAAATTACCGCGCAGAAAGATGGCATTTCAGACTATCGGGCTGATGTTAACTGGGAATTATGCGCAACGCCGGATGGAGAAGTTCATATCATCAATGGAAGAGCGTCATACCCGCCGCAAGGAGGCCCTATCTATTATTATAATTCGTTAAATGGTGGCGATAAATGGGAAGGTTATGGCGATTTTCATGATCCAAATGCCCAGTATGCGAATGGTTTCGTGGATATTACTGATGATGGATTGAAAAATTTTCATATCTGCTATGCGACAGAACGGGATGCCACTATTGGAACCCCCGGTATCCGATATGCCCAAATAAAAAATAATGCCAAAGTATTCGATGTTTTGGTTACCAAAAAGAATGAAATTGAAGCGGTTCATTTAAAACTGGGACTTGGTTCAGTCGCCGCGACAGCAGATGGCCAGTTTGTGATGATTACCTATATCACCAGTCAGGATGGCGGGCAACTCTGCGCCCGATTGTCTACCGATGGCGGGAAGACCTGGGGGGATCGTGAAGTTTTAGCAGAAGGTGTGATTTCGCTCGAAGGCCGGAGCCGGCAATTTATTCGGGCTAAAGGTCACCGGTTTTATCTGGTATATCCATCTAAAGGCATTCAATTTCGTTATTATCAAATTCCTGGTTTTGCTAAGCCAATTGCCAAAGCCAATGGACCCTATACCGGAAAAGAAGGGACATCTGTCACTTTTAGTGCTACCGGTTCCAAAGATCCGTCCGGTATTGCAATGTATGCCTGGGATTGGAATAATGATGGTGTCTTCGATGATTCCTCCGGTTCGGAAAATATCAATCATACCTATTCAGATGATTATCAGGGCAAAGCCGCACTTCGCGTCCGTAATTCCAATGGCGCATTGGCAATTGATTCTGCTGATGTGACAGTTGCCAATGTCGCCCCGATTGTCACCCTATCAGAAAGTGCCGCCCTTAAAGAAGGTGATAACATCAATCTGCTGGCTACTGTTACAGACCCCGGTACGAATGATCAGTTACGTTATTTCTGGGATTTCGGAGATGGTCGAACCAGTCGTGAATCAACGCCACAATATGCCTATCCCGATAATGGCACTTTTCAATTGAAATTAACCGTTAGTGATGATGACGGCGGTCAAACCACCGCAGAAAAAACCATTTCGGTGACAAATGTACCTCCTGTCGCGGAAGCAGGTGGCCCGTATCGTGCCCGGTCTAATCAGGAAATAGAAATTCGCGGCGAAGCAACGGATCCAGGTAAGAATGATATTTTAACCTATGAATGGGATTTAAATGGAGATGGTACATTCGAGAAATCCGGGCAGATTCTCAAATATTCCAATCGTGTTGATGGAAATTACAAAATCACCTTAAAAGTCAAGGATGATGATGGCGGTGAATCAACGGATCAGGCCACGGTAGTTGTTGGTAGTGCCGCTCCGCGAATCACCCAGATACCTTCACAGACTATTAATGAAGGCGAACAATTTAAAACGATTACGCTTGATAATTATCTTTCCGATCCGGATGATCCGGTGGAGACTATTACCTGGAACTCGAGTGGCAATATCTATCTTGACGTCAGTATCAGTAATCGAATCGTCAAGATTATGACACCAAATGAAAACTGGAATGGCGAGGAAATTATCATGTTTACGGCTACGGATCAGGGGGGAGAATCTGATACGTGCCTTGTTACATTTACAGTCGTTTCGGTGAATGATCCACCGAAACTACTTTCGATTCCAGGCCAAAGCGTCAATGAAGGAAAAGCTTTTAAGCCAATTCAACTCGATTCGTATGCCCAGGACATTGATCACAATTCCTCTCAAATGATTTGGAAAATTACGGGCAATATTAATTTAAAAAAGACTATTGAAAATCGCGTTCTTACGATAGCACCTATCGATAGTGAGTGGGCCGGTACCGAAAAATTGACATTTAAAGTGACTGATCCGGAGAGTGCCAGCGCGCAACTTGCTGTAAATTTTACGGTTGTAAATATAAATGATCCACCCCAAATTAAAAATTTAGCGAATCTTCAATGCAAACAATTTTCTGAATTCGAACCAATAAATCTGGATACCTGTGCTTTTGATCCCGACAATTCAAAAGATCAATTAACCTGGTCATTTACTGGAAATACGAATTTGAATATCACAATTTCAAATTTTATATTAAAAATTCAGGTACGCGATAAAAATTGGAGTGGGACAGAAAATATTGTCTTTACCTTAAAAGACCCGGGGGGGCGCCAGGACAGTCGCACGATCAATGTGACCGTCATTAAAGTCGACGCGCGACCAACGATTTTGGCGGTCCCTGATCAGACCATTGATGAAGGCGAAATTTTCAATCCGATCTATTTTGATGAGTATGTCACCGATAAGAACAATTCAGTCGATGAAATAAACTGGATTTGTCAGGGGCAAAAAAACCTGCTCGTAAAATGGAATCAACATGTACTAAAGGTTGAACCACCGGATAAAGAATGGTCCGGCAGTGAAAAACTGACAATTATTGCTTCGGATATTACTTCGTTGAAGGATACGACGACGATAACCTTTACTGTACGGCCGATTAATGATTCACCAACCATATCAGGCATATCCGACATCAGCTTTGATGAAGACGCGAGCACTGAAATTCCATTGAGTACATTACGACAATATGCCGTTGATGTGGATGATGAAGTCAATAAATTGACATTTGGTATCCGGGAAAGTGAAAATATTCAGTGGGAAATAATTCCCATGCAAAATGTTTTAAAAATTTACGCAAAACCGGATTTTTGCGGGACAGAAGATGCATTACTATTTGTCAGCGATCCGGCTGGTGCGATTGGGACACAGCCAATTTCCATTACGGTCAATCCAATTCCCGATCCTTTAAAGCCCTTTATCATTTTGCGACCGGTTAATCAAACTTTTTTTGCCTGGACCATGGACAAAGAGTTTGCCTGGACCCGGGCCAAAGACCCGGATCCGGATGATATCGTCGTTTATTTCTGGTTATTAAGCCGGACGGCAACATTTGCCGATACATTTCACTATGTCGCCGTTGGACCAGACACTGTTTATACGCATCATGTGAGTAAACGGATGTATAAAGGTGAATATTTTTGGAAAGTTCTGGCATTTTCCACCGATGGCACGGAACAAGTAAGCCCTGTTGGAAAAATAACCACCATGATTACGGATGTTGCTTTCAATGAATCAGTAATTCCGGAAAATTTTGAGCTGATGCCGAATTTTCCAAATCCTTTCAACCCTGAAACCCGGATAAAATTTAATGTTGCTGAAGAATCTTTGGTGACTATTCAAATTTACAATGCATTAGGACAAAAGATTCGGGAACTTATACACGCGCAAAAAGCGCCGGGGACATACGAAATCGCCTGGGATGCTAAAGATGATACAGGGCATTCTGTAACGAGTGGTTTATATATCTGCCAATTTCGGGCAAAAGATAAAATTTATTTCCGAAAAATGGTGTTCATGCAGTAATTTTTCGGGTTTATGTAATCAGCCAGCGTTAAAAAGGTACGGTTCTGTCATTCGGCGCGAAGCGAAGAATCTTGTAATTCATTTAAAAACAGAGATTCTTCCCGCCGCTTCGCACCGTTCAGAATGACAACAGGAAGACTTTTCGCGTGAATTTTTTGATTTTAATAATTCTTTGCTGCGAAGATGCCGGGGCCTGACATCGGGATTCCCTGCCTTTAGCGTTCGGAAATTATTTAAATCATAAGTCAAGTCAACCGCATCACCCTGAAAAATTTAATCATTCCTTGGGAAGATACTCACCAATTATTACGCCGAAAGTGACTTTAATCCATCTATCTGAATCCCCATTTTAAATTTTTTTAATATTATGTCGAGGTAAAGTGGTATATATATTGCAGAAGTTACTTTACAGCAATGCGTTGTGTTGTTTTACCCTGATAAAGATACTTCTGAGGCTCAATGCTGTGATGTCAGCACACAAACAGTCATTTTTTCTCTATCGATAGGAGTTCAATTTATACCATATCAATAATTATGTCTTATTAAACGCTCCATTGCTGTTGTAATGAGAAAATTACGAATCACATTAACCAATTCGTGTCTGTCCAAAAACACATCCGGAACTGTCATTGCGAGGAGCGTTTTGTGCGACGAAGCAATCTCCGCTGTTTAACGATGGGATTGCTTCGGCAAAAAACGCCTCGTCATGACAGAATTGGATATTTTCGGACAGACACTAATTCAAGGATATGAATTAATTCAAAGGGGGATTTTATGATGCAAAGGACTGCTGTTTTTATTATGCTATTTTTTATACTTTCAATTATGTTACTTCTTCCGGCGGCTCACGCACAATGGTCAGATGAAATGGTCATCTCGGAAGGCTCCAATCCGGATCTGGATGTGGATTGGAAAACAGGTGACGCCTACATCCTTTCCATGTTAAATGGAATTACCATTACCAAAATTGACATGAATGGTAAAATTATATCCCAGGAAACAGTTCCTGGTGCAACAGGTGACACGGGTGGCAGTAGTTGGGGCGGTGGAATTGCCATCGGTCCGAATGGTGAACCCCATATCATGTTTCGACAATTTCATGGGAGTTTGCTTTATAGTGGTTTCTATACCTATAAACAGGCAAATGGTACCTGGAGTTCTCCTTTAAAAATTTATGAGCGACTGTATCGTGGCTGGACACCACGCCTTGATGTTGATGAACAGGGACGGGCACATATCGGCTATGGCTATGGATACGATCACACAATTCATGGTGATATTTTTTATCGGCGGGTTGAGAATGGAAAAATTACCGCCCAGAAAGATGGTATCTCTAATTATCGGGCTGATGTCAATTGGGAAATTTGTGCCACCCCAGCTGGTGAAATTCATATCATCAATGGGAAAGCTGCATATCCAGTACAGGGCGGACCGATTTATTATTATAATTCACTGGATGGTGGTGCAACTTGGGAGGGACATGGGGATGTTCACCATCCCAATGCCCAATATGCTAATGGATTTGTTGATATCTCCGATGATAGCACCAAAACTTTTCATTTCTGCTATGCCACCGAAAAAGATGCGACTATTAATTCTCCCGGTATTCGTTACGGACAACTCAGGAATAATGAAAAAATCCTGGATGTTCTCGTGACCGGACGCAATGAAATCGCTGCCGAACATCTGAATTTAGGACTTAGCTCAGTAGCGGCATCTGAAGATGGGAAATATATCATGATTGCCTATATTACCGGACAGGATGGCGGTGATTTATGTGTTCGATTCTCAAAAGATAGCGGAAAAACCTGGAGTGATCGTGAAGTCCTGGCAAAAGATATCATTGCCCTTGAAGGCCGAAGCCGACATTATATTCGGGCTTTTGGCCATCGCTTTTATCTGGTTTATCCGTATAAAGGAATAAAATTTCGTTATTATCAAATTCCAGGTTTTGAAGGCCCCACGGCTGAAGCGAACGGGCCTTATACTGGACCGGAAGGTTCTCCAATTGAATTTAATGCCGCAGGCTCCAAAGATCCAGATGGTCTCGTGATGTATGCCTGGGATTGGAATAATGATGGCGTTTTCGATGATTCGACTGCCAATCAAACCCTTCGTCATACATTCAATGATAATTATACCGGTGATGTTACCTTACGCGTTCGAAATGCTAAAGGCCAAATGAAAACAGATGGGGCCGCGGTTACGATTACAAATGTCGCACCGATCGTAAAATTAGGAAATGATTTTTCCGCCAAGGAAGGTGATAAAGTTGATTTTCAGGCAATTGTGAATGATGCCGGTTCCGAAGATACATTAACCTATCAATGGAATTTTGGTGATGGAACCCAATCCGACCAGTTAACACCGACACATCAATTTGCGGATAACGGTATTTTTACAGTTAAGCTAACCGTGCGCGATGATGATGGTGGAGAAGCATCGGATGAACAAGTCGTGACTGTTACGAATGTTCCACCAACGGCGGATGCGGGTGGACCTTACAAAGGGAAGCCAAATGAAGCGGTACCTGTGGCAGCAAAAGCGACCGATCCGGGAACCGGGGATGTATTAACATATTCCTGGGATCTGGATGGTGACGGTACTTTTGAAACAAAAGAGCAACAGGCAAATGCAATGTTTGCTAAAAATGGAAATTATATTATCAAAACAAAAGTCGAAGATGATGATGGTGGCAGCGGGATCGATGAGGCAACTGTTATTATCGGTAGTCTGGCACCGAAAATTGCGACAATCCCCAATCAAAAAATTAATGAAGGGCAGAATTTTAAACCCATAAAACTGGATTCGTATGTGAGCGATGCGGATGACCCAGTGGAAAAACTCACCTGGACCGCAGAAGGATATCTTCAACTCGAAGTCAATATTACCAATCGGATTGCCACCATCACCACACCCAATGCGGACTGGTTTGGAGAAGAGACAATTATGTTTATCGCCAATGACCCGGCCGGTGCTGCGGATAGTGCCTTTGTCATGTTCACCGTACAGTCTGTAAACGATCCGCCGGTTATCAAACAAATACCTGCACAAACCCGGAATGAAGGAATCAGTTTCCAGCCGCTAAAGCTGGATAATTATGTATCAGATCCGGATCACAATGCAGAACAACTTGTTTGGACACACACCGGGGAAGCGAATCTCCTTGTTACAATTGAAAATCATATTGCGACAGTTACCCCTGCGGATAGTGAGTGGGCCGGTACGGAAAACATCTCTTTTATTGCCACGGATCCGGAAGGCGCCAAAGGCGAGACACCGGTTGCATTTACAATCATTATGGTCAATGATCCACCGCGAATTGTCAATTTCCCGGATCAGGAAACCATGCAGTTTGAAAAATTTCAACCCGTTGCTCTCGATGAGACCGTATTTGACCCGGACAATGCCGATAACGAACTCCTCTGGACCTATCTGGGTAATAATCGATTGACCGTGAATATCACCAATCGCATGTTAACAGTCGAGCCAAAGGATCAAAATTGGTCGGGTTTTGAAAATATTACTTTAATTGTGACCGATCCGGGCAATAAACAGGCATCGAAAACGGTGAAATTTACGGTCAACAAAGTCGATGCGCGTCCAACCATTAAAATGATTCCCAATAAAACCATTGACGAAGGGATGACATTTGCCCCGATACACATGGATAGCTTTGTGGTCGATAAAAACAATTCTCCTGCGCAGATGACCTGGTCCAATTTTGGGCAGAACATGTTGAGTGTTAAATGGAATCAACGAATCGCTACCGTCCAACCACCTGACAAGGATTGGTCTGGCAGTGAGACAATCTCCTTCATCGTTACTGATCCAGAGTATCTAAAAGATACCACACAAGTCACCTTTACCGTCAGGGAAATAAATGATCCACCAATTATCACCGGGGTTCCCGATATTTACTTTGCAGAAGATGCCTCTTTCGATATTTCGATTTCCGAGTTGCAGCAATTTACTGTCGATATCGATCACAATATTAATTCCATTGAATTTGGAATTAAGGATAGCGATAAAGTGTTTGGAAAACTCACGGCTGATCAGAAAAATTTACATATTTATACCGTACCCAATTTCTGCGGTGAAGAAATAATCACCCTGTTTGCCCAAGATCCAGCCGGCGCTATGGGAACACAGCCATTGAAAGTTTCGGTCCGTTCCGTCGATGATCCCCTGCAACCATTTGATATCGTACGGCCACTAAATGAATCGATTTTTGTCTGGCCAGCCGAGAAGGAATTTGTATGGAAAAAGGCAGTTGATCCGGATCCAGATGCAATGGTTTATTATCACTGGATCCTGAGTCGTTCACAAAATTTCGTGGATATTTTTGATCAGGCGTATGTGAATGATGATACAGTTTTCCAATATAAGACCAACAAAACCATGTGGAAAGGTGATTATTTCTGGAAAGTCGTGGCATTTTCGAATGATGGGTCTTCTCAGCAGACATCTTTCAGCAAAATAACGACAGCCGTAACCGATGTTGAAGAAAACAAAGTCAATGAAATTCCCAAAGAGTTTGCGCTATTACCGAATCATCCAAATCCATTCAATCCGGAAACCAGCATTACCTATCAGATTCCAAAGGATGCCGTGGTGAATATCACCATTTTCAATTCTCTAGGACAAAAAGTAAAGGAGTTGGTAAATGAGCACAAAGCGCCTGGAACCTATGAAGTTATCTGGCACGCGAATGACGAATTTGGCAGAAAGGTTTCAAGTGGAATTTATGTTTGTTATCTCAAAACCGAAGGCTATAGCCACTATATTAAAATGATGTTGATGCAATAACAGCCGAATAAAGGGGAAATCGAATTTGAGTTCCCCTTTTTTATTGATACTGAAATTCTAAAATGGAAATTTATGATGTATTGAATTATTAATGCCCCCTCATGCCTCCCCAAATTCCAAAAAACGGAATTTTGGGGAAAGAACGTCGGATCCTCTCCCCCCCTATTTTCGCTTTTTAAAAATGGGGAGATACAGAGGAGGCAATTTCCCATTGAAAACGAATTCTCTGGAGAAAAAACATTTCATTTTGGAATTTCAAGTGATACAAAAAAATTTTGACAAGCTGAAAAATCAATTCACTGTTTCAGTAAAAATTTCACCAACGGGAAGCGAAATTTTTCCTGAATCATCGATCATCGGCGCAGTTTTGGGAAAATCAGCTTTGGAGAGTCGTTTGATAAGTTTGATAACCTGACCGGTGGGATCAAATTCAGGTATTCCGGAGCCAATTTGCAGACCCGGAATAATTTGCCCTCTTTGAAATTGACCATCGGGCTTTATATTTACTTTTAAAATATAAGTCAACCCATTTGAACCTTTCAAATTAAATTTTCCATAGGTACAAAAATTCCCCAGGCTGTAAGCAATCAATCGTTTTTTATAAATTTCCAGCGCCCGCGGGACATGTGGTCCATGCCCCAATACCAGATCCGCGCCGGCATCAATCACGCGATGGGCAAATTGGCGAAGATGCCCCCGTTTTTCACCAAAATAAACTTCCATACTATCCGGCACATGCAAGTATCGGGAACCCTCTGCCCCACCATGAAATGACACGATGACCAGATCAAATTCGCGTTTCAAATAGCGAATTCGACCTTCAGCACGGGTCATATTCAATAAATCATTCAATCCATCATAGGGTGCGAAAGCAACCATCGCTATCTTTTTATTCTTAACTTTCAGGGATGCAACATCGCCGACTTTCCCGGAGTGGGCAATCCCGACACTATCCAGTACATGAGCTGTAGACTGGAAACCAGCAATGCCAAAATCCCGGGCATGATTATTCGCAACACTCACAAAATCAAAACCTGCCGAAACCAGATTTTGTATATAACTGGTTGGCGTTCGGAAAATATAGCAATTTGCCGGATTTTTGCACTCCTTGGCCGGTGTCCCCCCGTCAGCGAGCGGACCTTCTAAATTACAAAATGTTAAATCCGCAGCTTTCAATGAATCGGTGACGGCAGCAAACAGTTGCTTCCCCTGATGCGGCGGCAAATATAAGCCATTATCCGGATACGCGGTTCCCATCATGACATCACCCACCGCCATGATTGTTAAATTCGAATCGACCTGAACTGGTACCGTTTGGCCGAAAAGCTGACAGGAATTAAGCCAGATGAGGATCCCCAGGAGGCGCCATTGAAAGCCATAATTTTTTTTCACTCGTTTACTCCTGAAATTGATTGGGGGAAAATTTTTTGAGATGTAATTTCTTCCGGAACCAGTCGATTCCTTCATTTAATGTATAACGCACCGCATATCCCAGGTGACGCCGTAGCATTCGGTTAAATATGATAAATTTCCAGGAAAAATAATATTTTCGAAAAAATAGTTTGACCAGCCGAAATAATTCCTGATCGGATAAATATTTTGTCTTCACATTTGCCTGGATCAAATCATATCGCTTATAATCGGTTGGATTGGTTAAAAGCCCCTGTTGTTCCAGTTCGTCACGGATTTTTGTTTTGGGAAAAGGCGTTAACGTCATAAAATTCGGCAAATCGACTTTTAGATCGCGAATAAGTTGATAATTTTGCCATAAATCTTCCGCGCTATCTTCGGGATTCCCCATGATAATTCCGGCGGTGGTAATGATTTTTTCCTGCTTTAAATTATGAATCGCCTTTTGGGCAAGCTCAAAACCAGATGTTTTTTTATTTAAAAACTTTAAATTCCTTTCAATCAAATTTTCAAGCCCCAGAAAAACCAGTTCAAATCCGGCTTGCCGCATTTTTTTTACCAGCTCAGGATTGTTCGCAATGGGTTTTACGGCAGCCTGGGCAAAAAATTTCAAGTTCCGAAATCGGGCGTTAATTAAATCATCACAAAGTGTTTCCAATCGTTTAACATTCAGGGTAATGTTATCATCCACCAGCACGATAAAGCGTGTTCCATCGGCATAGACCTTTTCAATGTCCGAAAGCACGCGATCGAGCGCAAATTCACGATAAACACGCCCATACTGTCGGGTGACACAGCAAAAGCTGCAATTAAAGGTACAACCACGGCTGGTTTCAACGACATCAGCCGGCTGTCCCCAAAAGTGAAAACCGCGTTTCAGAATTCGTGCTGGCCGGTTCGGTAATTTTATCCGGGACAAATCAGCCAGTTGTCGCGGGAGCGTATGGTGAAATTCCCCGTTGATTTTATAAGATATGCCATTAATTTTCTGAAAATCACCACCCTGCTGAAGTGTATTGATCAATTCATTGAATGTCATTTCGGCTTCGCCACGAACCAGAAAATCAATCCACCGGGCAATATCTGGCTGAATCAATTCGTCATCATGACACAGGGCCATAAATCCACCCAACACAATCAATATGTGAGGAAAATTCTCCTTGATGAATCGGGCAATTTCAATAGCAGTTTGCACCGAACAGGTCATGCCACTTAAACCAACCAGATCATATTTTTCACGCAATAATAAATCACTTAAAAATTTTCGATAATCCTTGCGCCGCAGTACCAAATCTGCAATTTGAATGTTATTTTCATCCAGATTGATATTCCCCGCCAATGACGCGATTCCCAGCCATGGCAAAAGCATGGAATCAGCACTGGAAGGCGTGATATCGGGCATTGACAACAGTAAAATACGCATTGATTCATTCTCTATTAAACATAAATTGCGACACAAATAATACAAAAGGTTCAGAATAACAAAAACAGGTTTATTTAAATAAACTCATCAATTATGAGTATAAAATATATGAAATTTTTATTCAAAATTCAAGTTAAGTTTTATTCCGGATTTGATTAATTTTGCTTGAAGTTATCGAAAAGTTTGTATATTTTACAGAAATGACATCTCGTTTCAAAAATAGTTATCAACCAATTTAGAAAAGGAATGGCAATGACTGAGAAGAAAACAAATTTAAAAGTCTTTATTTCGGTAGATATGGAAGGAATAACCGATGTAATTCACTTTGATGAAACCTCGGAAAAAAATCCTGATTACCCCTATTTTCGGAAATTGATGACCGGTGAAGCAAATGCAGCCATCGAAGGGGCACTGGCTGCTGGCGCAACTGAGGTTGTGGTTCGGGATGCTCACGGGCTGGCACGAAATCTCATTCCCGATGAATTACACGAGGAAGCCAAATTAATTCGCGAATGGGCCGGTAGCCCATTGGGCATGATGGAAGGCATTGATAAAGGTTTTGATGCAGCAGTCTGCATCGGCTATCATGCGAAAGCCAGTACGCCAAACGCCACGTTAAAACACACGATGATTGGTCTGGTGCTGGATGTGAGGGTGAATGATGTTTCATTACCCGAACTGGGTTGGAATGCACTGATTGCCGGACACTACAATGTCCCGGTAGTTTTTGTTTCAGGTGATAAAGCCATCTGTGAGCAGGCAAATGGCATTTTTGACACGATTGACACGCTTGCTGTCAAAGAAGGAATTGGTAAAGCCTGTCTAAATTTACATCCCAATAAATCAAAACAACTGATTAAAACGGGCGTGCAAAATGCCTTGCAGAATTTAAATAAATTTAAACCACTTAAATACAAGCCCCCCTTCCGGATTGAATTGTATTTTAAAGATGAAATAAAGACTTACAATGCATCGTGGTATCCGGGTGCAAAGCGGATTAGTGACCTGGGCGTTATGTACGAGACCAATGACTTTTTTGAAGTGATGCGGTTTTTTAAAATATGTGTTTAAGATTAAATTTAAGCCTGAGGATAAATCCTCAGGCTTAAAATATGGAAGCATCTTCAAGGATACTCACAATCCCCAGGACGCTTTAGCATCCTTAAATTCTTAAGCCTGAGGGTTTACCTTCCGGGGGGAGTTGGTTTAATCAAAAAGTGCATGTTAGTAAATTGGATGAAAAAAAAATTTCCCTGATGTAAATATTTAACAAATAAAAACCGTCGAAGCAGAAGTAATGAAAAGGGAATAAATTATGGAAAATCTTCAAGCGCTAACAAAGGTACTGGAACAAAAAAAAGATAAAATCCATCTCATCACAATGGCGCAGCATGGAAATATTCCAGTCGTGGCCGTATCTGGCACTTCGTTGGCTGAAGCCTGGGAAAATGCCATGCTTGGTTTATATCTGTTCGATTGCGAAATTCGCACCCAATATGATGCAAAAGATTCGCATGGAAATTTCATCGATCCACCGAGTAAAGATTGTTCCGTATTAATTTCAATTGAATCACCCATGACAGAACCGATGATTCAGCTGGGCGGTATTCCGGGTGGTTTTGAAGACCTTGAAGAATATGTGCAGGAAGTGCGTGATGGTATTAAAGACCACTGGATTCGCGAGTCATTAAATCCACAGGATACTCGCTGGCAATATACGTATCATCAACGACTATTTCGTTATGAGGTGCCATTGAGCGAATACGATCGGATACTGGGGAGTTTATCCGAAGCCGAAAAAAAAGAATTTTATCGCCACGAGACGGCACATTTTATTCTGGATCGCAGCTATGTCAAAAAAGTCGAAAAAAATATTCGGGGTCGGCGACAGGATTTTATTCAGATTAATCAAATCGAGTACGTGATTCAGAAACTCGTGGCCCAGTCCTACTCCCGGCAGGCACAGGCAATCACCTGGCAGCCATTTATGGATACGGATATTTACGATCCAGCCTGTCTACAGAGTATGTGGTTTCGGATTCTGAATGATGAGCATGGCCAACCAACTTTGAACATGAATATCCGGTTTCGCAGCCGGGATGCGTATGATGCCTCATTCATGAACTGCTTTGCCTTTATTCACATCATGGAATATGTTGCATCAGAAGTTGGGAAACGCACTGGACAGAATATTAAAATTGGACGCTACCGCGACGAATCCGATTCATTCCACATCTATGGAAAACGAATCGCTGATTTCAAAAACCGATTTCTGGCCAATCTCGTCAATCGTGATTTCGCTGAACGAACTTTTTTCCGGAGCGATGCTGAACCTTTCTTTGCGGAACGCCGTAAAATTTTAAAGGAACGATTTTCCAGTTAATCATTAAAGCGTCAGGGACAATCGTTAACCGTCCAGGAACCTTTAAATTCAGAAATCGTTTACATTTATTAATCTTTTTTGCATCAATTCTCAGGTTCCGAGTTTATAGTTCATGGGGAGTCGATTCACGGTATTAAACTGATGATGCCTAAACAATAGACGGACACGAGTTTTTAACGAAATCCAGAACCCTTCAACCATTGAACGGCCATGAACTCAGAGGTATAAGAATTTGTTTCTATTTAAGTTAAATAAAAATACTCTCGTTTCTAAATCAGCGTTGGATGAAGAGAAAAACAACTCCCGGTTACTCATGGTTACCATCCTTATCTCTTTGTTGATTCATTTGCTGATTTTTCTTATCATCGCCGTTCCCTGGACGACCATCTTCCCCACCCTTCAGCTTTTCCAGACTGCGGAAGCGAAAATCCCGCCTGAAATCGAAAAGCGAATGGAATTTGAACTGGTGGATACACCGGATGATGCCGATCTAATGGAAGCACCCAAAGAAACAAAATTTGTCTCAGATAAAAATGCAAAAGCACGGGATGAATATGCTAAAAATGATCTCCCGGAAGGAGATGCTTTTGCCGATGGCCAATTTGATGTCTCCGAATATCAAAAAGGCGACGATTTGAAAACAATCGAGGTGCCCCCACCGCAACCAGCTTCGCCTGAAATTATAAAAAACAAAGAAAAACAGGACACCGAACCCGAATTATCGAATGAAAGCCGGCCGCAAACCGAGCGCCGTTCTTCTTCGATGGAGGAAGATCCCCGAAAAAGAAATTTTTTAAATCTCTTTGATCAGGCTGCCGACCGACGTCCTGTTAAAAAGAATGCCCCCTTGCGGCAACAAACCGAAAGCAGTGCCCGAAATATTGGTGGATTTACCCTTAATACCTATGCGTGGGACTGGGCACCATATTTATTAGAAATGAAAAATAAAATTGATCAGAATCTCTTCCCGCCGGCAGCTTTTACCCGATTGGGAATTATCAGCGGGGATTCGATCATTCGTTTCCGGGTTTATCCGGATGGACACGTTGACAATATCACGGTATTAAGCACCAATGGCCACCAATCTCTCATGGAGACCAGCCAAAATGCCATTAAAGGTTCTGATCCGTTCCGGCCATTACCATCCGATTTCCCACGCGATAAGAAATATTTAGAAGTCACTGCTCATTTTCAATACCTGATTTCCCGATAAGCTTATTCAAGAGGTAACCGATTCATGACGACACTTGGAAATTCAATTGTAGACCTGTGGCAATATCTCGAAAAAGGCGGGATTGTAATGATTCCACTATTTCTCTGCTCGGTAATAGCTTTAGCTATATTAATATTAAAATTAGTGCAATTACGCCGCAAAAAAATCATCTTTCCTGAAATTGTCAGTGTTATTCGAAGCATCGAAAGCCCGGAAGACATTAATCTCGCCCAACGGGTCTGCAAAGAAAAAAAAGGCTCATTCGCCAATGTCATTCTCGTCGCTTTAAATAATCAGCCATTGCCGCGTGAGGAACAAAAGGAAGCCATCATTGATCAGGGTCGGCAGGAGGTTCGTATACTGGAACAGGGGTTGGTGGCACTGGAAACCATTGCGGGGATTGCCCCACTATTGGGGCTTTTGGGAACGGTTCTCGGAATGATTGATGTGTTTAATGAAATCGTCAAGACCGAAGTCGTTCAGGCCGCCCAACTTTCTGATGGAATTTCAAAAGCACTTATCACCACCGTTGTCGGTTTAATGATTGCTATTCCGACACTGGTCGCTTATAACTATCTCATCAATAAAGCCGAAGGTTTGATTCTCGAAATTGAAAAGTATACCAACCAACTGGTTCAAAAATTGAGACAATTTACCGGACCGGGCAAATAGGGGTGAAAAATGGAAATTCTGCAACCACGAAAAAGACGCCCTGTTATTAACATCACATCCCTTATCGATGTGATGTTTCTCCTGATCATTTTTTTCATGGTCTCCTCGACTTTTAAAGTGCAGCCCGGCATGAAGCTTGAATTGCCGGAAAGCAAAACATACGAGCGCAGTGAAGTTCAGGATTTGACACTTCAGATTTTAAAAGATGCGGGCGATCAGGAAAAATTGATTTTAAATAATCGTCCCGTTTCAATTGATAGTTTGCCAATCCAATTAAAATCACTGATTGCAAAAGCCGAGGATCAAACACTCACCTTAAAAGCCGATCGGGAAGTAACTCACGGGTTGGTGGTTAAAATCATGGACCTGGCGAAACAGAATGGTATCAAAAAGCTGGTTATCGCTACGCGGATTAAGGCGGATTAAACTTTCAATTAGGCAACAAACCCCAAAAGCCTCACTTTGAACAGAATGCAAACCTTCGAGGTTTACTTTATTAAATTGCCACGCACTTTAGCGTCTGTCCGAAAACTAACCTCGCGAAGGTTTTTGAATGGGTATAATTATATATATTGATTAATATTTCAATTTTAATCTATATATTGTGTCATTTTTAACCTTCGCACGGTTATGATAGGCCAATTTTCTGGTTCTCGGACAGGCTCTTTTGCTCGTGGTTGCATGAGCGTTTCGCTAATCAACCGGCTTATAAGCCCGTACCAGCAGGTTAAAATCCACTTAAAATTTCAGAAGAAATTTGTTTCAGGAGCGAAAGCTCCTGGCGATTCATTTAATTTAAACAAATTAACGCCTGAACCTGACAGCGATAAGCTGCAAAGGGGAGCAATATTCCACTGAAAACAATTGCACCAGACAAAAAACATTTCTTTTTAGAATTTCAGGCAATAAAAGAAGCTGTTCAATTTGATGATGATAACACCTATGCCCCGCTCAGCTTCATATTTTCCATCATAATTTCCTGACCAATCCGCTGCAGTTGTTTAATAGCACTGTCGCCCTGTTTCAGGGTTTGTAAAAATTCATACACCGCCAGCTTCAACTTCTCATTTTTCTTCAAAATATCCATAATTTCACCCAACTTCTCATCCTCATCCCGAATAACTCTGGCCACTTGCTCTTCCGTAATCGTGTATTGACTTTTATCTTCCGTATACATGGTGCCTTCGCCAGTCAGCAGCCAATTGATATTGATAGAAAAATGTTCAATTAATTTTATCAAATTTTCAAAAGTCGGAATAAATTCACCACGCTCATATTTACTAATATGTTGAAAATTTATCCCCAAAATTTCCCCCAACTCAACCTGCGTCAAACCTTTTCCCTTTCGAAAAGATTTAAAACGGGCACCAATCGCTTTTTTGGTCTCTTTAACGCTGACAACTGCACTCTTTTTTGATTTTTTTTTCATTTTTTTTCTTCTTATGGATAAAAATTAATGACAAAATTTTTTTACACAAATTACATATCACGTATTACGAATCACCTTCCCTGGACGATATTAAAGCTTCTTTCCTTTCATCAAATCGTAATCCTGATTTTAGAAATCACTCCTCATCCCATCCCGAGTGACGATTCGTAAAATCATCCATCCGCCGCCGCTCGCGCTTCGTTGGCCGTCCCTTATACTTGGGCTTAAAACCAGCACTGGCCTTAAACATCATCTCTCTTAATTCCAGTTCCTCTTTTTCGGCAGCCGTCATTTCGTGCTCCTGATAAAGTTGTCGCGCCTGCGTGTGTGAAATACTTTTATGCGTGACGCCTAAAACGGTAAACCGGCGTTCATGCGACTTGTATTTGACAGAAACTTTATCACCGGCTTTAATCGTTTTTGAAGGTTTCGCCACCAAATCATTGACTTTTACCCGGCCAGTTTCGCAAGCCTTGGTCGCTTGTGAACGCGTTTTCAAAATGCACGCGATACTCAACCATTTATCAAGCCGAATCGATTCGTTACTTTCAACAGGTTCCATTGACTTTTCTTTTAAAATTATAATACATACTTACTAAATAAATATAATCGAAAAATATTTAAAAGGCAAGGGAAAATTCCTGTCCCGATTCAAGTTTACTGTAAAAATTGGGAATTCGATTCAAATGACAAAGCAACTGATTGAATTGCCACGTGCTTTAGCGGCTGTCCGAGAACTATAAAAATTGTCATTGCGAGGCGTTTTTTGCCGAAGCCTGTTTTTTAGGCTCGCAATCCCCTGTTAAAACGGCGGAGATTGCTTCGTTGCAAAAAAAATTCCTCGCAATGACAGTTCCGAGTTAGTTTTCAAACACCTTCTAAAGCTCAGGGCTATTCATTTGTTTTTTTAATTGGTGAGATGATTCACCTGACGGCTACGGGCTGCATCACATTAAAATCCTCAAAAAGATTTTTTATAAAATCATTTCCCACGCACCAAAGCAGATCGCAATCTCCAAAAACACTTAAATTTCCATTAATTCTCACCCCCTCTTTCCCAACTGGTCGTTTTAACTTCATGGCCGCCATAAAATATTTATAAAAAAAACGTATCCGCTCAAAATGTGTTGGTAGATTAAAAATTACTTTTTCAAATATGTTGATTTTTAAGCATAGCGCATGGAGCAGAGGGCATAGCAATATTGGTTTTCGCCATGCGCTATGCGCTTTGCATCTTAAATTACCTTCCTTTTTTGAGCGGATACAAAAAAACCTTGCCTTTTTTAAAAAATTTCATAATATATAGATTAAGCTTACCAAAGGAAACGAATTGTTTGCTCATTTGTTTAAATGGAGGTGAGTTTAATCATGCCCGCGAATTTAACGCCACAATATTTATCCGCTGAAAAACGCTATAAAGAAGCCCAATCCGATCGGGAGCGGCTCGAAGCGCTCAAAGAAATGTACGCCCTCATGCCTAAGCACAAGGGAACCGACAAGCTCCAGGCGGATATCAAGCGCAAGATTGCGCAGCTCCGGGACGATATTCAAACAGGGGGAAAAGGTTCCAAACACCAGTTTCGCTACCATGTGGACTCCGAAGGAATGCCACAGATTGTCCTCATTGGCCCCACCAACGTGGGCAAATCGCAATTACTCGCCGCATTGACCCAGGCCCACCCCGAAATTGCCGACTATCCCTATACGACCCGCATTTATCTGCCTGGCGTGATGAATTATTTAAATTATCATGTTCAAATCGTGGATATGCCCCCCATAGCAACTGATTTCATGGAATTCTGGGTAACGGAAATTATCAAACACGCCGATGCCGCGTTGCTGGTAGTGGATCTGGCGTCTCCGGATCCCCTGTCTCAGGTCGAAGAAATTCGCCAGCTCCTGCGAGAAAAAAATATCTATCTCACCCGAAACGAAACCAACCCCGATCCCTATCGTCCAGAGCACTTTATTTTGACCATGATTGTTGGTAATAAAAGTGACCATAAATCCGCACCCGAAAACTGGCAGGTAATGCAGGAGTTATACGAATCCGAATTTTTAATGTGCCCGGTTGCGGCCATCAACGGCTCGAATCTGGATGAGTTAAAAAAGATGTGCATTCAGTTGCTGAATATTATCCGCGTGTATTCAAAACCACCCGGCAAACCCCATTCAACCGAAAGACCTTTTATTTTTAAAAAAGGAAGCACTTTGCTCGATTTTGCCAATACCATTCATCACGATTTCTCCCAAAATCTCAAATTCGCCCGCGTCTGGGGCTCCGGCAAATTTCAGGGACAGCGAATCAACCGGGATTATGAGCTGATGGATGAAGATATTATTGAATTGCATATCTAAAAAATGATTAGAGAACGCGGATTTAACAGAAAAAAACGGATTTTAACTCAAAGCGACAAAATGATGAGTTTTTACCAAATCAGAAGAAAAAAAAGCTAATCCCGGCTGTTGGAATATGCAAGAAGTCATAAATTTTGCTCCAGGGCATGTAGCAAAAATCATAATTCATCGTCAGAGCGATGGTATTGCGTTTCACAAAATACTCCAGTTCCATTCCGCCGATAAAGCCGGGTCGCCATTCGTTAAATTTAATGGCTAATAGATCTTTTGCCCGCAGATAATAAATCCCCCCACCTGCGGACATATTGTAAAAAAAGTTTTCATTATGAAAAACATTCCATTGTAATTGTAAATGGGTATGGAAAATATTAGCCTGAACCTGATTACGCCCCTGATCATAATTATCATACACATAAATACCAGAAATTTTCAACTGACGGGCATGCCCCAATTGATATAAATAATTCAGTTTCACTGTGCGACCGAAATTTGCGGTGAGAGCATGCGAATGAATGGTATGATAATAATACGAATCCTGAGCCTGAATTGGTTCAAATGAACAAATTAAGCAGATAAGTCCGATGATGATTGAACCGGACATCGAACGGAGTATTTTAAATGGAAATTGATTTTTCACAAATAAACCTATGTTACGACAAAATTATTTACTGGACCTTGGAATTATTTGGGTAATGGTACTATACCCTTCAAATTTGGTGCCACGATATTTATCCCAGACCTCCAATTTCACCGAATAGGTCGGAAAACCGGCGTCGAATGCATGCGTTACAATATTCTTATTCGCTCCTTCTTCGACAGCACCCTCCGGGAAAGTCCATTTATAATAGGAAATTTCATCCGTAATGTTGGAATCTGTCGTTGTTGACGTATACGTAACAGGCGTTCGATGCTGGGGTAACTGAGGTTCCCAGGTAAAGTTGGCAATTGGTTTTAAATTAATTGCTGTAACCGCCTGTTGTGCTTCAGAAGTCAAACCGTTTCGCCGATTTGTCACCACCAAACGCACAATATATTTTTCCGGTGCATCAAATGTATGGATCACACTGTCAATATTATTGTATCGCAAATCACCATTGATATAAATATCATAATTCAATTGTCCGCCCTGCGGATCGAAAGATTTTTTACCATTCAGGATGCAATCCAGCGGGAATGGGCCTGATAGCGGCGTCACATTTAAAATTGCTTTTGGATGCGTCGCGACTTTCACGCTAATACCGGTCGTATCCGTCTGCCCCAGATTATCCTGGACTTTTAGTTGAACGCGATAATTCCCATCCAATTGATATGTATGAGAACCGGAGCTATCCAATGAACTGGTTCCATCATCAAAATCGAGGCGATAATCCACAATTCGCCCGTCTGGGTCAATGCTATTGGTCGCGGTGTAATGAATCGTTATTGGCGCTTCTCCCGCAACCGGATCAACCTGTAATATTGCCAAAGGCGGTTGATTGTTGGTTGCCACGGCCTGGGCCAGACTATCAATTCCGCCATCGAAATCAAGTACCCGTAATTTGACCGTGTAGGTTCCGGACTTTTTAAAAACATGATGATAGGTATTTGCTTTTGTCGTTATCAGCGGTGTGCCATCATCAAACCACCATTGGAACCATTCAATTTTGCCATTGTCACTCCCTGATTTCGTATCCGGGTCGTAACTGTCCGAAGCGTCGACATCCAGTTCATACGGACTGACGTTCGTTTGGAGACGATAGGTAAACTTCGCCACCGGTTTTAGATTAAAATAAAAAAAAGCAGCTACCCGTTCGCTGGCCAATTTTACCTTATCAGAGAGTTCCAGTTCCAATTCGAGTTTGCCCGTTGTATCCGGGAGAAAATTCAATTCACCATCAAATACCCCCGGGGCTTCAAAAGTCACCGAGTGCGAAGTGGCGCTTTTTTTCCGAAATTCCGAATGAAAAAGATCACCATGCCCGGAAATAAAAGTGAAAGTAGCCGTAAGGGTCTGTTTTTCATCATCCTGGTATTTTAGGTAAAGTTTATAGGGTTCCGTCTGCTTGAATTTCAATGAATCAGCACTAAATTTAAAGGTTTGGATCAGTGGATTTTTATTCAGAGCAGAAAATGGATCACGATGAGTTTCACAGGCCCAGATTACAATTAATAAAAAAAGTAAAACGAAGATGATTTCAGTTCTATTTCGGCTTATAACGCTATATTTCATGTGGATTATTGCTTATTTTTAAGATTGAGATTTAATAAATTGATTCGATTAAAAAATAAAATTCCAGTCCTTCATCCAATTCAGAAACATCCTGATTCATGTCATTATACATGGTCGTTCGATTCGCAACCCGTCCAACCACCGGGACGCCACTGACGGCATCCCGTAACTCTTCCAGCAGGGCGCGTTTGACTTCCGAATTAACCGGTGAATAAGGAAGACCCCGTAATTTTTTCAAATCAAAAGCCCGGCCGGAACAAGTTCGCGTGATATTATCGAGCACAATTTCGCGCAAATCGATTTCCACCCGGCGATTATATAAGGAAGCAATGCCGATCAGTCGCGTTCGGCGTGGAATTACGGTCGTCCCAACTTTGGTATCATGAAGAACACGGGCTTCCACCAGACTTCCATTGGCAATGGGAGTATGATTGGGTAGCATAACCTTTACCAGCGCTGATTCATGGCCGCTAAAAGTGGATGTACCACCGCCAGTCCCAAACGAACTTTCTGCCAGATGGCTCAGCACGATCATATTGGGATTTCTCCCATTAGAGGATGTGACTTGCCGGGATGGTTCGGATTCAAAAAATGGATCATCGGGAACGGCTCGCGCCCGCGCCGGTTGCCGCTCCACCTGTTTCTTTTCGGTAACGGTCGGTGATGGCGTCTTTTCCGTGCGGCTCAGTGTCAATGGTTCAATCACCTCGCTGGCGACGGGCAATGGTTCCACCGCAGGTTTAAAACTCGGAATTTTAACCGTGTCGATTTTGATAAAATCGTAGTTTAATTTCGGCTGCAAATTTTGCGCTTCCCGCGGTCCGAGAGATACTTTTCCATAAGCCGTTGTCGGCTTTGATGGTTCGGAAACGGCACTCATTAAATAAATGATAAGTAACACAAAAAGCCCACCCCAAATTATTAACTTTCGAAGCAATCGTGCCTTATTGAGATGTAGCTTTTCCAAAATTTCAGAGAATAAATTACCCATAAGAATCACACCCATATTTGGTAACACAAAATCGTTTATTCAATGATCGAACCGGGAACTTCTAACACCAAATCCCGATGACCATTTTCCTCATTACATTTAACCTGAATCGTATTATTTTCCGAAAAGCCATGTTTATCAAAAATGAATAACAATCTACCGGACGAACGTGGCTTAACTATGGAATTATAATATTCATTGACAGGTTCCAGTTCTGTTTCCTTAATTTTCTTTGTCCAAAATAAATAATTCCGATTATATTCAATCAATTTAAATCTAACAAAACCAATATCATAAGGGACGTTCGATTCATTAATAATCGTCCCAACTACAAACAATTTATCCTGAATCTGTTTGAGATGATCAATGGCAAAAACAATTCTGGAATTATTGATGCTATAGGAATAGCGATCAACATTTTTAAATAGTCCCACCAAAGCACCCAATGTCTTGGGATTGATACTCGAAAGCGGTTTACGTCGGGAGGCTGCAGCATTTTTCGAAATTTCATCGGCATCTTCTGCTGATTTTTTACCATTTGTCGATGGTAGTTGCTGAGTTAAGGGAGAACTGGCTGGCGCTAATCGCACCTCTAAATCGGGTGATTCGGAAACAGTCAGGATTAGATTATACGAATCCGAACCGGCTTTAATGAACATATTTGTCGTCCCTTTATTCACCAGGGGTTTTACCAGAATATAGGTGCCGGCGGTTTGAATCGAAAAGGCATCCATATTCCCCACCGTCACCAGATCCGGCGGTGATGGACAAATGACGACGGTCGCATACCCGGGCGAAACCCGTACCAGTTGTTTTGTCTGAGCATTTAAGAATAGCGGAAAATTAGCAAATAATATAAAACCAATGAAGATCAAACTTAAACGACGCAATTTCTCAACTCTGCTTAAAATTAATTATTTTGAGACCAAATGGATTATCTTCCGTACGTGAAACAGTCGTAATATCCAGATCGAAGATAACATCAATCATTTCCTGACCGGGAAACATCTGTCTGCCTGTCACACGCGCTTTAAAAGGATCACCCGCTTTAATTAATATTTCACTAATTTCAAATTTGATAGTTCCATTCGTATTCTGCACAATTCGTGGAATTTCTGATTCTTTAATGGTTTTATACATCACAAATTCCAGTTCCTGCGAGCACATTTGTAACGCGTTTTTAATCTTATCATTAAAATCGTCACGGTTGAATTCCAGTAAATTTTTGGCAAATTCAAAACAAAACCGGCGGACTTCATGCACCGAGCGACCGTCCGAGTAGCCCTGTGCGGCATAGGCGTACCCATCCTTGATTACAAATGTCTGTGCGGGTCGACTGAATGCTACAAAAGAAATCACCGCCAAAAGTGCATTCACCACGAGCAAGCCAATGACCAGCCGTTGCAAAAAAACTTTACTTTTAACTAATTCACCATAAATTTCATAATATTTGACACGATCAGCCATACATATAACGCCTTATTTTTATTCAATTAAAATGCTATTGAGCGAAATTGAATATAGCCAGAGATTTCGCAGATTACACAGATTCTAATTGGTATAATCTGCGAAATCTGCGGTTTTATGTTTATTTAAAAATTAACCAGATTGTTAAGCGCCCCAATTTGTGATTCGTGACCCATCGAATGGCCAGAGATCACTCGCTGCTTCCCCGTCATTTACCAGCGTCCGGACAGCCGCGTCAGTGGATGCCGCGCTGGGACTGTGAGTCATCGCCTGTGCGCCGGTAATTACCCCAGCACTGGTTCGCGTCGCAATTTGATGGGTTGTTGCCAGACTCACCATTTTCAAACGCCGCCAAACAGTGGAAATAACCACGCCCGCCGTAATGCCAGTTCCATAACTTCCCAGGTCGGCGGCTGAACCACCTTTAAAAATGGCAGTGGATAATTTTGGAATCAGCACAATAATCACACAAATAATCACCCCCAGGATAAAAGATTCCCAAAGAACACCTTTATCACCGTTATTTACAGATTGCTGAAACGCGGATGAACCCGTTAAAGTTTTAACCAGGCGAAAAAGAATGGCAATCAATACCGACCAGAAGTTTACCGCACAAAAATTCGCCAACCAGGTTCGAAATGTGTCCCGAAACGTTGGGAAAAGCGAGACAACAATCGCAATGGGGCCAAGCAAATAGAAAAAAATCTGAACAATTACCTGAATAATTACAAAAATTTCATAAACAATCATCACGAGCAAATAAGAGAGTGAAGAAAGAAATTCCAGACTGAAAAAATTCAGGACCGAAAATCGAATGACCGGCATTTCCGAGCTATTGAAAAAGGCTCCCAGATAATCGGTCATAATGTTTCCACTCTCCAAATCGAAAATGGCACGAGCGACTAAAACAAAAAGTTTCCCAAGCCAAATCGTCCAGATCCGATAAGTCGCCAATCCGATAGCGCTAAAACCAACAAACACGAGATGATAAATATAGTCGCGACCATCGGTGTCGGTACTGAGCCGAAAGATCAGGGAGATGAAATAGGCAACCACCCCTAAAGTGAAAGTATAAATACAGATGCGAATAATAAACTCCACCATCTGATGAACTGAATTAAAAAAGACCGAACTGAAAAAATGCTCTAACATGTGAACCTCGATGCAATTAGCGAATCCAAAAAAATAGTAGACTCTGGTTGAAAACGAAATGATAAGTTTTTATTAAATTGGCTTGATACGTAATGCGTAAAACGTAAGAAGCTTGCTTTCGTTATTTAAGAAATATTGCTTTTATACTTGAGCCAAAGTGGTTTTCGGTTTTTCGTGCCCTCACCCCAACCCTCTCCCGGTGGGAGAGGGCGTAGCTATTCCCTCTCCCACCGGGAGAGGGCGTAGCTATTCCCTCTCCCACCGGGAGAGGGCGTAGCTATTCCCTCTCCCACCGGGAGAGGGTAGGGTGAGGGCTTTTGGATGACAAGGATATATCCAAAAACCATTTAGCCTTGAGTATAACACATTACGCATCACGAATTACAAACAAGTTATCTCTCCCCCGACCTACTTAAACGGTGCCGGAACCAGATCAAAAAAACCATATCGAATTTTCGAAGTAGCGTTCACCTGATTTTTCAATGTCTTCCAGTCAACTCTGGACCGAAGATAATTTAGTTTTTCATCATATAAATTGACTTCATTTTCATGCACCTTCTCGGAAAGACTTAAATATTTTTCATAATAGGTATTCGACAGGTCCCGCAATTTGACCGCTTCGAGCAATAACTGCGTTCGTTCTGCAGACGTATATTGATTACTCCGATTCACGATTTGCTGATTTAATTCCACCGCGAGTGAATCATACGTCTTTGCCAGAACCTGACATTTCAATGCATATTCAAACATGGCCTCGGAAAAAGCCTGTTGGCCCGCCAGGGCATTGCTGCGACGTTGCTCGGCATCATTTGGAACCTGATTATCATCCATTGACAACGCGAAACTTTCGTAAGTCTGTTTTAATTGATCGACATTTTTGAGTAGTGCCTCCGCATCCATCGCAGCCATATTCACATCACTGCTAACACTAGGGAGATAATAATCCAATCGATCACCATTGATAATAAAATTGGAGAGCGTGTAGGATTGTGTCAGGTCCAAATTTTCAATCGCCTTAAAATCGCGATACAGGCTCTGGCTGAATTCAATATCATTTCGCAACAAAGTGTAAGTGTCGTAAAACTGCCGCAACTGCTGGACTAATTTGGCGGTCTGAAATCGCTGTTCTTCCAGCGCCAGATTGTGCTTCATGGCAATTTCCCGCAACGTATTTAAAATCAATGAATTCTGCGGATCAAATAACTGAGCCTGAGCCGGCTGACTCCCCCATAAATGACCGAGTACCCATAGACAAATCAAACCTGTTTTCAATTTAACGAATAATCTGATCAGCATAGTCCGGTGTCCTTTGCTTTGCTAATTCATCTATTGCCTTTAAAAGATTGCCTTTATGTTGCGCCATTTTTGCTTCCAGTTCGTTATTTTCCTGACGATTCGATGTAAAAAGATAGTGATCATAAGCGCTGGTATCGATTTTCAATACCGTCATTTGACCATCGCGATCCAGGAAAAATTCGCCCCGGCGCAGACTGGAAATAAGGGCCAACTCATGTTCCCCATAACCAAACGCGCGCGTCAAGGAATCCATCTGTTTGGATTTATGCGCCAGAATAAAATGGTTCAGCGCATTGTCTTTAATTGGGGCAGAAAAACTCACGGATTCAATATCTTCAATTGATTGCGAAATGGCAAAAATCCCAGCGCCCATCTTTCGTGAAGTCCGGAATAATTCCACCACCAGGTGACCGATGGTAGAATTATCATCCAGTACTTTCCACAACTCATCTGCAAATATGACTTTCTGGTGCGTTAAATTTCGCTCCATTAAATCCCAGAGCAATCCGGTGATGATAATGGCAATAATTCCCTGTAAATCCGGGTGATTTTCCAGCCCTTTTAAATCAAAACAGACCAGATCCTCCCGAATATCAATCATTTCATCGGCACACAGGAAACGACTGTATTCCCCATGCGTGTACATGTACATCTTCCGGGCCAGCAGTTTAACATCAACATAGCCTTCTTCATCCTGCTGTTTGGCAAAAAATTCCACAAAAGTCCGCAAATTACGCACACCATGGAATTCGGCCACATATTTTTCGAGTACTTTACTTATAAACGCCTGTTCAACCTTGGAAATGGACTTTTCCTCCCGTTCCAGAATCAATTTTTCAATAAAGGCCCGGAGGAAAAGTTGCTTTTTCATATCAAAATTATCTTTAATGAGCGCAAACGGATTCAGGGGAATGGGATTTTCGAGATTCAATTCAATATAACGCCCATTTAATAAGGTAATCATTTTCTTATAACTGCCACCGACATTCCCGACACCACCAACATCCAGCCCAAAGACTTTAATGCCCTGCTCCAGGAGTTGGAGCAGCATGGCTTGCATGAGGTAACTTTTACCCGTTCCGGTGGGCCCAATAATAATGGCGTTCCAGCTATTCAATCTCTGGTCAAAATAATCAAATAAAACCGGTTCATTATTCCGATTTTTCACCACCACGCCGCGATGATAACCGCGATTAAAATTGCTGAGACAGACAAATTGCGCGACATTGGATGTTTTTACCAACAATCGATGGTAATTTTCACCTGAATTTCCGGGAAGGCAGCTCATAAAAATCGGCAAAATATCCAGCGTCTCCAGAACCGTCTGACTTTTATCAATACTGCTAAATGCCAGCATCGCCCGATTAATTTTTTCGTTGAGTCGATCAATCTCCAGATCGGATATCAACACATTTAAACTAATGGAGGTCAATTTTTTATGTTGATGATAAATTTCATCCAGCAATTCATTCAGTTCCTGATAGCGGATTTCACTTCGCCTTCCCTCGCGATTCTGGGAGAAATTCATGATAAACCGCGTAAAATTCAACTTGCGCGAAAGCCGGGCCACCTCACGATCCATGTTCACATTCTGACTGGAAAGAATAACCCGGTGCGCGAAAGGCAAATTATGCAATAAAGGGAAAATATACGGCAATGAAATACCATTCAGCACATAATGTGATCGGGTGACCTCCGGTAAAAGACTTAAGGTAAGACAGGCGACATATTGATTGCCGATTTTCAAATAGCCTTTTTCCACCGAATAATCTTGTGTAATCAGCTCATTATTGAAAGCCAGCCCACTAATTTCGTTGGTAAAATCTTCAGTCGTTAAATTTAATGCCTGATAAAGTACATTCGCCAATTCCCGATTATTGAGCCGTCGCAACCGAATGCCGGTATTTTCGATATTGGCTTTTATCGGCTTCAATTCATTCTCTTTGGTGGCCACCAGACGCTGATGTTCCGCCCGAAAACGCTGGATAATGGTACTGCTATTCATGGAGATGTTAAATGGTGTTTTAAAAATCTTGCCCGCATCCAGATCAACGAACAGATAAAAATGGCCGCGCAAATATTTATAGAAAGAAAAATATTGATGTCGATTGAATTTAAAATAATTTAAGACCGGATCATCTGTATAAACAAAATCGGCTTTATAAGGATAATAATCGAAATGATAATAAAATTGTAAATTAACACCTTCATCGATGCTGGTTAGCGCCCGATCCAATGCGCTGGATAGTGAATCATATTCGGCTCCACCCAACCCCATGTTATCCAGTGCATCGATTTCAAATCCGGCTACCAGATTTCCATTTTTCTTGATGATAAAATTATCCAGAATATCCAGATACGGCAAATATCTGGCTAATGCGGTTTGATAACGATAGGATTCACGTTCTGAAACTTTTGTATAATTCATATTCTATAGTTCACATCCTGATTTTTTACAGCGGGTGTTTTCACCGGCGTTTTGAAATATTTCTGTTCATCCAAACCAAAGCCCGATAATCGACGTGGCCAGATAAAACGGGAAAATATAAAAGAAACCAATCCAAAATCGAAAGGCGATACCTTCGCAGCCAACCGAAAAAGCAAATATAAGAAAAATTCAAACAGGAAAATAATTCCCAAATTAATATTTAATAATGTAAAAATCGGTGCTAAAATCAATGGTACGCCGAGTAAAATAAATACTTCCAGAATATTCAATCCTGCAATCTGCCCCCGATGCTGTATGTCACGATAGCATTTTTCCATAAAAGCTTTCTAATTGTGAATTGTGAATTGATAATTGTCAATTGTGAATTGATAATTGATAATTGTCAATTGTGAATTGATAATTGTCAATTGTGAATTGATAATTGTCAATTGTGAATTGTTAATTGATAATTGTCAATTGTGAATTGTCAATTAAAAGGAAGACGCTCCGGGTACAAAGGAGATAAGAGTTGAAACGATGAAGCGTGCCCCAAAGATGACGATTGCCGCGATAGCAATACCAATAAGTTGCCGTTTGGCCTTTTCATGTCGTCCGCTATCTGAACTGGCCATATTAAACCCGGCAATGATCAGGGCGAGTACCAAAACCGGTGCTGCCAATAAAATCAAGGCGTTGGTCACATTCTGTAAAGCTTGCATAACTGTTTGCATAGAGTCCTCCTGAGAGAGAAAAAGTTAATTGTGCGGTCGAAAATTTTTTTCGTTATAATAAATGTCCGAGAATTCAATTTTATTTTTAAAAACGTGAGGCGTAATGCGTAAAACGTAATACGTAAGAGGGGAATTGTTATTCAGAGAACCATTCTCAACTTTATATCACGCATGATGTATCACGCATCACGCCTTCTCCCCACCCGCAAAATGAATCAGCTCATCAAATTTAAAATAGCCCGTCCGCAACAGGGTGAAAAAGCGCGGCCGCCGCATGAACAGGATACAGCGCCCGACTTTTAATAACTTTAATAATTCAGGCGTCAAGGTGGCGTTATTCGAAGCCGCTTTCTCCCCGTCTGTCCCGATTTTACCAAAGCGATTGAGCATCATCTGGATACTTTCCGGGCTCCCAAGTTGAAAACAACAGACCATATTTGTGTGATCCGTCAATTCATCCATGAATGTCCGGGATAAATTCACCGCCGGATGTTCCAGTTCTGCCACCGATTGGTTGGTATAACACACACTTATCCCCACCATCCGGCAAATTTCCAGCAATTTGATGAAATGCGGACTCACAAATCGCGCCATTTCATCTATGACCAGCAGACCTTCTTTGGCACTTCCATCGCCGATGTCCATGGCAATCTGCTGGAAGGTGAACATCATATCCTGCAAAATCAACTGTCCCAAAAATCGCGTGGCCGCATCTTCTGTTTGCAGCGGAAGTGTAAAATAACAGTCTTTATGCCCCGAATAAATTTTTCGAATTTCGATCTGCGGATCCGACGTATTCAGTAATTTTCCATAGTTCGAAAGATGCAAATCGCGTAAAATGCCGATAAAAAAAGCCAAATTATTTTGAAAAATCGAATAATTTGTATATATTTCATTTAAACGACTTCTGATATATGAATCTTTCACGCCATTCATTTGCCGGACAATATATTCCCGGGATTGAAAATATTCCAACAATTCCCGCAGATTAAAATAAGCGCCCGTTTCTTCCATTGTCCGTAAAAACACCGTCAAAGCTGCATCCAGGTGCTCCCGACTGGCGGCGGAATAGGCTGCCCAATTCAGGCTGTTCAGAAGCTTGTTTTTGACATCATTTACCGAACCCCGCAAAATCGGATTATAAGAAGCTGACCGATCGGGATCCAGTGGATTAAAGTACAAAACATCCTGTGTCTGAGCCAGCGAAGCCGCGATTGTATAAAATCGATCAATATTTCGCCGCGAAGCTTTGCCATCGAGCACGAAAGTTGCAACATTCCGCCGCATTTCCTGAAACCAGATTGGTTGGACGATACTCTCGGTCTTGCCACTGCCAGGCTCACCGATGACCTGAATGTGTCCTTTTAACCAGGCGCGCCGGGCGTAAAAAGGCCTATTTTTCTGGTTTAAATCCAGACCAAGGAATACCTCATCCGGCCGGGCTTTTTCAGCATAGCCGACAATATCCACCTCCCGAACCGCCTGATTTCGCAGTTTGATGGCGCGCTTGATGGACAAGTTGCTTTTTATCCACCAGTACGCCAGACTGGTCACAAAAAACAACGGCACCAGGCACCGATAAAGCGACCAGAAAAAATCACCAAACTGGATCGGATTTCCCAGCAGGTAATAGAGCGTATGGTTAAACGGCTCGAACAGGAAATTCGCTGTTCTGGCAAAATCATTATAAAAAATCAGAAAAAGGTATTTCAGATTTTGGATCGCTACCCCAAATTGGCCCGCCAGTCGAAAAAAATGAATCACTCGACTGATAATATATATTCCCGCCAGGACCAGTGGCAGAATACGGGCAATTTTAAAAATTCTGAGCTTCCAGCGCGAAACATCAAGATGATGCTTTTGAAAAATCCACGGCTGAATTATCAGTTCAAAAAATTTGTCGCCAACATACCACGGGACTAATACTGGTATTAAAACCAAATGAAAAAGAAATTTAAAAAAATTTTTCACATTCTGCTTTCGGAAGTTTTTATTTGATGAATTTTAACGATTTAAAGCAACTTCCGTCCTGGAACTAAAATGTTAATTTTTGATAACATATTTAAGTTCGGCATGGTAAGTGCAAAAACATTGCCAAAAAGTTACAAATTCGTGATTAATTTATTACCCTTTCAGGCAATTACAATTTAGTAATGACAAACGCTATCGATTAAATTGGCTAAAGAAACCATCAGTGGATGATTTTCGGCCACTGATTTCCGTCCAGCCCCGACAATTAACCCCTTTAAAATGCTTTTAAATTGATTCATTGACCATTATCAATCGCTGCCACTTTGCCAAACCTCGCCGAACCAGCGAAATATTGCACCACACTAAATTTGATTAAAGATCCAAACCTGAATTGTGAATTGGGTTTGGTAAAGCTTGTACGCCAGTTATTCAGGGGCATAGCTTTACCAAACCTGCACCGGCATCAGCCAGTCGTCATATCGTTTTTAAATTACTTTCTGTGGTTTTTCATCATTCGGGTAACAGGTTTGGCAAAGCCGAGCAACCCCCACTCTCATATTACGCCTCACGTTTCACGCGCAATATCACCCAAAAATGACAATATTCAATCAAAATCAATCGGAATATTTATAATTTTATATGAATTCAAATAAAAGATAAAATTTGGATATGAGAAAACACTAATATTCTCATTAAGGGAGAAAAAAATTCGTAAGGATATACTAAAAGTCAACAATATATTTTTTATAATATCTGATAAAATTTATTAAAAATCAAGTGGATTTTGAAAAATTATTAATCGCTATTGAAATATTCTTTATTTATGTTTTTTTACAGCTTGCGGTGACTATGCAGATCGTTTTTTGTCCGATAACAGAATAGAAAGGATTATTATGTGAGTTTTTGTTCTATTTCGACTTCGGTGCAAAATTTGAATTAAAAATTTATGAAGTACATTCACGATAGCGACTGTCCGAAAACTAACCTTGCGAAGGTTTTTGAACTGGCAGGATTATATATATTAATTTATACGTTATTTTTATCGATATATGAGTCCAGTCTAAAAAACGCGAATTACACTAATTTCACGAATTTAAATCGGCTTAAGTTCAATAAAAACAATTAGTATAATTTGTGAAATTGTAACCGATCACCGGGTGAAAGCAAACAATTTTCATTTTTTGTGTCCAGGGCAGCGGTGGATAAAGTCTGCCAGAATATCCTCAAGCCGACGGCGCCTCATCAAAAGATCAGCTTTGCTGAAAAGGGTGAACACTTTATTCAATGTTGTCATCCGACATTGTCGCTGAAAAAGATTGAGAAAGATAACGTTTGCTGGATTTGACCCATCCGGTTGGTTGAGGTAACACCTTCTTCACCTTGGTAATCCGCCAAACCCGGGACACCACCAACCTTATTCCCTTATTGGTGATGATAATCAAATGAAAAAATAAGGTCATAAGGTTAAATTGTCGGGACCCTCGAATTGTTACTAAGGTCAATAAGGTCGATTGGGTTTGATCGCGCGGCCTCGTGGATTAAAAACCTTATGAACCTGAGGAATCAGTAAAACCGGCGACACAACAAATTTGATACGATTCCCTGTGATCGGTTACGGTTAAAGTCTTTTTAGAGTGAACTCATATATTGTGTTATTTTTAACCTTCGCAAGGTTATTATTGAGTAAATCAAATCTAACCATCCGCTAATCAGGAAATCCCTAAAAACCGTTCAAAATTCTCTGGTATAATAGTTTCGAAATTCGAGTTGGGATAAACAGCGCGAAATGTTTTCGAAAAGTGAACTTTTGCTTTTGGATTCCATTTGAATTCATAGGCGGAGAATAAGCCATCATGTTCCTCCACATAGTCGATTTCCTGCTGTTGACGCGTCCGCCAGAAATAACGATTCCCCCACCAGCCTGTATAATGCAGATTTTTCAACCGCTCACTCATGAGAAAATTTTCCCACAGAGCACCGGTATCCTGGCGTAAATTTAATACATTAAAATTCCCGATGATAGCATTGCGGACACCATTGTCATAAAAATAAATTTTACGGCTCGAATTGATTTCATTGCGTAAATTCCGACTGAGCGGCTGCAAACGAAAGATAATAAACACTTTCTCCAGCAATTCAATATAGGTCATGACAGTGTTCTTATTGACGCCCAGTGTACTGGCGAGTTCGCTATACGACACTTCATTTCCCACCTGCAAGGCCAGCGCCCGGAGGAGCTTGTCGAGCCGATCGGGCTTGCGAATTCCCTGATAAGTGAACAAATCTTTATATAGATAGCTGGAAATTAACTCCGTCAGCACCTGCCGTTCATCGCCTGGATAATTAAAAATATCGGGATACATGCCGAATATCAATCGTTGTTCCAGTTGCATGCGACTCTGAAGAAAGCCCGTATGTGCCGCCAACTCCTGCCAACTAATCGGGAAAAGCTGATATTCCCATTTTCGGCCGGTTAAAGGCTCGCTGATTTCCTGAGTCAATTCAAAAGAGGAGGAACCACTGGCAATTAATTGAACATCTTTTAATTCATCGGTAATAAGCTTCAAGGTCAATCCGACATTTTTAATGCGCTGCGCTTCATCCAGAATAAACAAGTTTTTTTTGCCGATAATCATTTTCAGGCGGTCACTACCCGCATTTTCCAACTGTTCCCGCACCATGGGTTCGTCTGCATTCAAATAGAGTGCTTTCTCACCATGCGTTTGCAACAGCTTTTTCAAAATGGTGGTTTTACCCGTTTGCCGGGCTCCCAAAAGAACAATCGCCTTGCCCGTGAAAAGCCGGTTTTGAATGATGGTTTCTAATTTTCGGGGAATGAAGGTCATGGTAAATTATAATTTTTTATATGATAATTAAATTGATCTATTGGCTGTTGGCTAAAGTAAATTTATCCAAAAGTGTAGGACAAATTGTTAATTTGTCCATTTATGATACGCACAAGTCCTTCAAATGGGGCAAATTGACAATTTGCCCTGCATCAAGATAATAATTGGAACAAGCTAATAATTAAATTTGAAAAATTCAACAGCTAAAGGCCAATAACTAAAAGCCAAACGCTCATTTTAGATTATATTGACTGAATTTATAGGAATTTAATTATTATAATCACCAAATTTAACTTTTTTTAGGATGAAAAGTTTCAATTTAATGGCCGTCAGGTTAAAATTCTAACGCATGATAAAACCATTGAATAGCCACGAGCTTCAGCTCGTGGTTCCATGAGCGCCCCCCTACCGGGCTTTTAAGCCCGAATTCTTATACACCAGTCAGAGAACTGGTTTTTGAGCAGGAAATAATTATATATATAGATTAAATTTTAATTTCAATCTATATATTGTGTTGTTTATGATCTTCGAAAGGTTAATTTTGGCCAATTTCCTGGTTCTCGGACAGCTTCTAAAGCTCGTGGCAATTCGTATCCGTTTATAGGGAGGATCGAATCTGTCATTCCTGCATGTTTTTGGCGGGAATCCATATTTTTTAGACAAATGGATACCCGACAAACTTGTACTCGAATGTTTTTATCGAGTAAGCATTCGGGCATGACAGAAGCTTTTATTTTATAACACCGGTGAACGGTTACGGCAATTCGTATCCACTCAATAATTAATGGCAATTTGAGAATAAAGCTTGCTGTCATAAGCTCGCTTTAATAGTGGCAGAATAATTTATAGTAGAATTATTCTGCTATAAAATTTTTTTTTTGTGAACTAAAATTGATGTCCATACCATCTATTATTGAGCTGATTGTGTCCCACTTCCGGGTACTGGACACGGGGAAGTTAAAAAAGGCAGAGGAATTAGTGAATAACCGGCGCCTCTTGAACTCACCCCCCGCCTCCTCTCTTGAAAGAAAGGGGGAGAGGCCGTTTACTCCCCCTTCTCTTCTTAAAAGAAGGGGGTTGGGGGGATGAGTTCAAACAAGTGACTTTCACAAATCAGGCACTTTGTTGCGCGTTCTTCTAAATTAACTTTAATTCCCCGAGTCCAGTAAAAGATATGGGTCAAGATCAGATTATTGAGCGGATACGGCAATTCAATCGTAACTTATTGAAATTCATATAATTATAATCACAGTCTGACGGCTATGCACGCGCCCTTCCAAAACCCCCCAAGAAAACCGGCGGGCTTCGCCCGCCCGGTTTTGGCTTCGATTGTTATAACCCACTTGTTGCGTTTCTGCAGCTATTAAATAATCAAATGTTCAAATCATCAAATTATCAAATCACTCACCTGTAAATGAAAGTCCTGAACGCACTAAACGCAAATAGTCGGTGCCGTTGATACTGAAGCCGTCACAATAGCCATCGTCGAAATAGACAACCCAGCGCAACGACCCGCCAGCAACCTGATCCGCAGTCCAAATCCACTGCTGAGTCGCATCAAAACGGTCATCAATGTACAAACCAGCCTGGTTTTTCTTCGGCTCCATCAAACTCATGGCTTCTTCCAGCGTCGGGAGGCGCCAATCATCGAAGCCGGCAAATGTCGCGGCATTCAGTTTCTTCATATATGTCTCAGCGTCGGCAAATGTCATATGATTACCCGAACGGCTTTGCTGCCACAGCAAACCAGCGGCATGGTCAATAATAACCTTTTCGCCTTTGAGATTCTTTTCCTCAAATTTATTTTCAAAGCCACGACCATTTTTATGATAATCAGAATCAAAAAAATCCTTTTCTTTGAGCATCTTTATTACATCATCGCGTGATAATGTTTCAGGCTTGCTGCGAAATAATGGCTTGAATACAGGAACAGGTTTATTCTTTGGTGATTCGGATTGTGATTTCGTTCCCTGCGGTGATAATTTCTGAATTTTTTCCTGTAGTTCGGCTATTCTGTGTTCATAGCCGGCTTTTTCCTGTGTCCAGCGGGCGAATTCTTTCTCAATCGCTTTTTGTTGGGCGATCGTCTTGCTTAGCTTTTGATTTTCCTGAGTGAGATTTTGTAATTTTTTTTCTAATTCAGCAAGTTGTTTTTCATATCTGGCCTTTATTTGAGACCATTCAGCGGCTTGTTTTGTTAATTCCTGATTTTGACGATGAAGTGTGCTTTTTTTTTCTTCCACTTCGTTTAAATTCGTTGTCAAGCGCTCAATTATTTGAAGTTTTTCCTGGTGAATCTCGGCAGAAACCATCTTTTGAAGTAATTTTTCTTTTGCTTCAAGAAGTGCTTGCAGACGCTTGAATTTACGATGAGGAACAAACGCATCGTTTGGTTTAAAATCCTGTACAGGATTTGTTGGTTCAGCGCACCAGAGATGAAAAGTCGCCAAATTATCTTTGATATGAAAATGTAAATCTTTCAGCCCCAATTCAGTCGGTTCATATTGAATAACGCGATAAGTACTGATATCAAAAGGTAGTTTTGCTTCCTTTTTCTGAACAATCATCAAGGTTTTATTATCAATTGCATGTGCAACTCCCATTTCATAAAACACATTGGGATTCCAGTGTGTTAAATCGGCAATAATGACTTCACTCGCAAAAATGTTTTGAATAATTTTTCGGTGAATATTGAAACTTCCTTTCAGTTCATCCACCCGCAGGCAGTCGTAACCAGCCTCGATTGCTGCCGGTCGAATCGCTTTCCAATAAACATCTTTCATTTCATCTTTAAATGGCATGATCACAAAGCAAAGCTTTTTCGTTTCAACAGGCATTTTATCCCCGAAATAATAGATGATAAATCAAGAATTCTGGTTTTTCTATTAAATTTTGCTTTTTGATTGATTGGTTTGAAATAATATAAGCATTAAAATGAATATTTTCAACTCATTTTATATTTTTGTAATGGAGAAGAGAAATTTCAGGAGGGAAAATTTTGAAAATAGTTAATTTACTTCTGGTTTTAAATCAATAAATTAACGGCTGAACCTGTTCCCCTTCATAATATTTTCGGCGGGAAAGAGAGACATCGGCCCGGTCGGTGTAGCCGCGCTGTTCCCAGTAGCCTTTCTCGGTTTCGGTAATCAATTCCAGTTTGTTGACCCATTTGGCCCATTTATAACCCAATTTCCCAAACGCGACGAGCCGCAGGGGAAAGCCGTCCTGAGGCAGCAAGGGCTTTCCGTTGACTTGATAGGCCAGAATCGACCGGTATTTCAGCAGATAATCAATTGGCAGCGCCGTGGTATAGCCATCGACACTGTGAAACAGGACATAACCGGGATCGGGCTTTAACCTGGCCTGGCGCAACAACGGTTCAATTAAAATGCCTTTCCAGTTGCCATATACTTCCCACCCTTCAACGCAATACATGATGATTGTATCTGAATAAACCGGCTCCAGCGACTGAATTTGCTCCCAGTTCAGGGAAAAACTCGAATCCACCGCACCGGTTATGGTCAATTCGAAATTTTGTAAATCAATTTTCGGCTGCCCCAATGCGCTGCGAACCGGTCCCTTTTCCGCTGGCCGAAGTTGCTGGCCTTTGGGCGTGGCCGAGGTGATAATATCAGTTGATAATGGCTTGCCACCACCCGGCTGCCCACTCAGGCGTTCATGATTACATAAAAAAATAAAACCTGAAGCGATTGTTAATACTGAAAGAAATAATAAAAAACGTTTATTTTTCATATTTTATACTCACGCGTCCATTTAATTTCCATAATGAAGTACCCTTTATAATTAAATGACCTCTTGATACGAATCGAAGAGGTCATTTTTAATCTGAACAATGTATTTCTGTGAAGCCACCCGGATAATTCATTTTTTTCAATGAGTTATCTAAAAAATGACAGGATAACAGGATATACAGGATTTTACCGAATAAAACTTATTTAAGTTCATGCCATTCTCAATTATATTTTTCCTCTTCATCCAAAATATCCTGTTTATCCCGTCATAATAACACGCGCTGGATGTTATTAATAGTCGAAATATTGCTGTTCGGTGTCCCTTCCTGTCGGCATGGCAAAAGTTCTACTTTTTTCCGGCAGCCGACTTATTGGTATTAATTTTAAACGGGACATATAAAGGACAAAAGCCAACCAATGCCGTCACAATTGGAATCAAACCGATTAATCCCCACCAGCTTTCAGCAAAAATGCCGTACGCAACGATGACCAGACCGACAACGATCCGAATAATTTTATCTGTTTTGCCAACATTACTCTGCATAATTTCCCTCCAATATTGATTAAATTCTTTAAAAAAATGACTTGTCAGGTTAACTTGTTATAAACAATAATCTATCCTATTAGATGCGAAAGAATTGAAAAGGATTTTTTGAAGCGTGGTAATCCAATTTAATCCTACGGAAATGGTTTCAGATGCAGGTATTGTCCCGCTGGCGTCCATCGCCATCAGGTTAAGGATATAACTCATTAATAAACAAATAAATAGCCACAAGCTTTAGATGGTGTCCGAGAATTATAAAATTGACCAATATTAACCTTGCGAAGGTTTAATGCAACACAAGACATAGATTAAAAATCAAATAATTTTCAATATATGTAATTTGTTTTATACAATGACCTTCGCAAGGTTAGTTCTCGGACACGCGCTTTCGCTCGTGGATCCTAATGCTCCCCGAATATTAAAGTTTTAACCCACAGGAGTTTAAGGAATCGGGCTTAAAAGCCCGGTAATTATCAGGAGGCGTTCATGGAACCACGAGCTAAAGCTCGTGGCACGAGCTAAAGCTCGTGGCAATTGACTTATAAGTTATTGAAATTCATATTTTTATCACCTTAACCTGACGGCTATAACTGACGTCCTCATTTTCATAGTATAAAATTTTCCATGGTGAACATTTCTCAAATTCCTCGCTGACTGACGAAAGCGGCATCCATACAGCGGATGCACTCCGGATTTGGAATTTCGCCGATACCACTTCATCAACAAATGATTTAGGAGCACTTAGAAGTTGATTGAAAGCCAACCGCAGGCATTCTAAAAAACCGAATGTCATGAAAAAATTGATAATCTGCTTGATTTAATATCAAATTTTTTTTATATTCGTGATTCCTAAATTTGATAATGAACAGGTTTAACTTCTTGATCAGCCATGACCGACACAATTTTTTTGAATGAATTATTAAATGATATCGAAAACGGGATTCTTATCTTCGATGAGATAGGAAAATTACAGTTTGCCAACCCAATCGCCAGTAAACGTTTAGGAATATCGACTCAAGCTGATATTGGTAAGCATTATTCAGCCCTTTTTCTTTTGGATATTCCCAATACCGCATTAATTCAGCTTATCACCAGGACGTATGGCGAAAAAAAAGATACCTTCCAGCCAGCACTTCCCATCCAAAACCGAAATGGAAGTATTTCTGATTTACATGTTAAAACAAAATTTATCCCGGAAACAGATTTTTTTCAAGCCGGTAAGAAAACAAGTGCCATTATTCTTTTTCTGACTGAAAGCCCTTCAGAATCAACGACTTCCATTGAAAGTGAAGTTCTCAGTCGGAAATATGATCAACTTGAAAAGGCTTTCCTGAAAAGTGAGGAACAAAATCGGGTATATCAACACAATCTAAAACGGCTGGAGTGGTTTAAAATTCTGATGACCGGATTTATCTTTGTACTTTTCGGAATTCTGATGGTCAATACGCGCCAGAGTTCCAATATTCCCCATGCCGATCTTTCAATTTTAGCTGATGATTTATCTGAAGTTAAAACGGTAAAGGTCCAAAAAGAGCCTTTCCAAAAACGTATTTTTCTGTCCGGAACATTAGATCCGTATCAAAAAATCGTTCTTGCTGCCCAAAGTAATGGAAAAATAATTCGACGCAACTTCAAAGAGGGGGATATTGTCGAGAAAGATCATATTCTGTATGAACTGGACCGCCGCGAACAGGCCAAACGGGTGCGGACAAGCCGGGTAAATTACATGGAGATTCTGGAAAAATATAATGCCCTGAAAAGCTGGGATACGGGGCTGGAGGTGATGCAAGCGCAGCGAAAATTCGACCTTGCGCGAATTGGTCTGGCAAATGAACGACAAAAGCTGGATGAGACAAAAAAGTTATTCAATAAAGGGATTATTCCGCGGATTGAATATGAACAGGCACAAACAGCCTATAAAAGCAAAGAATATGAATTTCAAAATGCGAAACAGAGTCTGGAACAGATTAAAGCGCGCGGAAATCCGGACAAACTGGAAGTATTGCGACTTCAACTCTCCAATGCAAAGGAAGAACTGGATGAATTAGAGCGCCAGTATGAAGCGACCGTGATTCGGGCACCTGTGAAAGGTATCGTCATGCTTGCCGTGGCAGAGGATGGCTCGACCGTGCCCTTTAAAAATGAAGGGGACCTGGTTCACGCCGGAGATTTAATGGCAATGATTGGCGCGACCGATTCTTATCTCATTTCGACCATGGTGGGTGAATTGGTCGTTAACGAAATACACCGGAACCAGCCTGTGGTGGTTACCAGTTATGCACTGCCAGGTGACACGCTGCATGGCGAGGTTCAACAAATTGCCACCAGCGCTGTAACTGAAAATAATCTCCGTCATTTTCCGATTCAATTGGTTCTACCGGCCGTTCCCGATTCTATTCGTAAAAAAATCCGGCTGGGGATGCTGGCAGAAGCGCAAATTATAACGGATAGCCTTTCGGATGCGCTTACGCTGCCAGTTAATGCCATTTTTCGACAGGATGGCGCGTTCACTGTCTGTGTGGTCGATTCCACCGGCAAACAGGAATTTATGCCCGTCACCATTGGTTGCAGTGACAACGAAAAAGTCGTTATTCAATCCGGGCTCACGGATAGCACGGAAGTCCTCTTTCGAACAAAATAAAATGGTCAGACGATGAACAGATTGAAACCACTTTTTTTGCTTTTATCAAAATATACCAGGAACAGGCGACGCTTATTTTATAATATTTTATTGTTAAGCCTGGGAATTGCGGCAATTGTTTTACTGTTAACCGCCAGTGAAATGGTTCGGACAGAAATCCTGCGACGTTTTCATTCTGAAGGGATTGATCTCTTTACAATTATCAAAAAGGCGGATGCCGGCCGTATTGCGCCTGGCCAGCGACGCTATTTGAATCCCCATATTATTGATTGGCTCAAAGAAAAAAATAGCCCCGTTTTAGAAGCTGCACCGGAGAAGCGGATAAATCTCCCCGTTCGTTTCCATGATCAGAATTTTTCAGCCCCAATTATCGGTACCACATCCAGTTTTCAGCAGGTTCACGATTTAAAATTACGTGGCGGAAGATTCCTATCAACAATCGACCAGGGACAACCGCATTGTGTTATCGGTTTTGAGGTTTTTCAAAAATGGCGTCGGGTGGTGAATGGTGACCTGGTCGGAAAAATCATTCACATTGGCCCGTTAACATTTCAAATCACCGGTATTTTAAGAAAAAGCCGGGGGTTTCAAAGTGAATATAGTATCGACGAATCGGTTTTAATTCCGCTTTCCACGCTATTGCAATTTTCGAATTCACTGGAAATATCCAAGATCATCATCAAAGCTGCCCCGCAATATCCCATTTCTCATGTAGATGATTATATTCGAAATAAACTAACGCTGTTTCTTGGCGATGCCCGGAACTATGAAGTCACCAATCAACAAATTTTCATTCAAAGAATTACGGAACAAAGCAAGCAGATTTCCACCTATACCGGATTAATCGGCTGTCTGATACTGGTTCTCTGGTTTCATCTTTTTATCAGGTTACTCGGACAATCTGTCGACGAAAACAAGTCGTTACTTTCATTCTATCGAATTTTAGGTGTCAGTAAAAGTCGGCTCTACTGGCTCATATTTTTTGAGGTTCTCGTCCCGGGACTTCTGGCATGGATCATCGGGGTGACCATTGGATATGGGTTGTCATTGGCGCTGGCTCGAGAAATGGGCTGGTTGATTCGATTTCCACTCCATATTTTATTAAGTTCTTTTGGAATTACAGTTTTATTGATTGGCTTAACGAGTTATTTTCCCGCCATGGAGGCTGGCCACACACGACTTTCGATGCAACTAAAATTGGAGTAATTATTCAGAAATGCACAGTTTTAAAATTCTTCAAAGCGCTATACTCTTCTTTCTTCTGCTGCTGAACGGTTCGATATTAACAGGGAATGATAATTTAATACCTCAAAATCAAAAAATGAAATCAGCAGAAAAAAATTTTTCATCAAGTTCCCCAAATAATACCCAACCCGATACACTCGCCCCGGCATCAAATTCTGAGACATTAAGTATCGGGGAATTAGATACAACCAGGCTGGTACCACTTTCATTGGAGGAGTGTATCCGTCTGGCGGTCCAGCATAATCGGATTTTGAAACGCTATCGCCTATCAGACGAGAGTGCCCGCATCCGCCTGAAAATGGCTGAGTCCCGATTTTTACCCTCAGGATACTTATCCGGAGGCCGGAATGAAAATCGAAATGATGATCTGGGTTACGTCATCACCAAACAAAGCTATTCGTCGAATATTGGATTATCACGTGCGCTGGAAACAGGCGGATCAGCCAGTTTGGGAATTAATAACAGCATAAGTGAATCATCAAATAATACCGGCGTCGTGAATTATTATACAGGACTTGGCATAAATCTAAATCATCCGTTACTTCGGGGTGCAGGGCTGACTGTTAACCTTATTCCCATTCATCGGGCCAAGACGTATGCTTATATCTCTTTGTTAACAATTAAACAGAATTTAATCGCCCTGATTACCCGAATTGAGAGTAACTATTGGGATTTAATTTTAGTCTATGAAGATTTTGGAATTCAAAAACAGGCACTTTCACGAGCGCTTCAGCTTTTGGAAATCAATAAAAGCCTCATTGAAGCCGGTCGAATGGCCTCGCAGGAGATTGTTCAGGCTGAATCTGATGTGGCGACGCGTGAAATCAGTGTCGCCAATGCCCTGAACGATATTACCAATGCCCAAATTCAATTGCAGGATCAACTGGATTTGGATAAGCCAATTTATATTCGCCCAACAACTCAAATGACTTTTAATCCAACTGAAGTGAATTTGCAGGAATGTCTTGATTTGGCATATCAATATCGTCCGGATTGGCTCATCAATCAAAAATACCTTGAAATCGAGAAAATGAACCTGATTGTCGCAAAAAATGACACCCGCTATCAACTGAATAGTAGCGCCAGTATCAGCAGCAATTCCACCAGTACCGTTGATATTGGGTCAACTTTTCGCGAGTCTTTTCAATTTAAAACGATTACGTGGAATATTGGACTTTCGTTCACCTTTCCTTTTAATAAAGAGACCCTGCGGAATGGTTATATTTTACAAAAATTAGCGCATGATCAACAGGAATTGTATCTTCTTGAATTATATGATGATATCCGTACCGATGTTGAAAATGCTGTCCGGACGGTGCAATATACATTAAATCAGGTAAAACTGGCCCAACGCGCCAAAATACTCACCGAAAGAAAACTCCAATTGGAAGAAGAAAAAATGCGGGTCGGTCGTTCTTCAAATTTTCAGGTTATCTCCTATCAGCGTGATCTGACCAATGCCCAGAACAGCGAATTGCGAAAAATTGCAGCCTATCTCATTGCATTGGGTAATCTCCAGCAAACAATGGGAACCACATTGCGAAAATGGAATATTGAAATTGAGGATCAGGCAGAATAGCTGTATTTTACACAATAGTCAAGAGATCACTTAATGCCATTATTTATTTCCTGCATAAATTTTCGTACCAAAATTTATAAAATCCGCCCCCGAATTTTTATTTTTATCAACAATAATTTGAACCAGATTTACGCTATTTCGTTTAAATTAGAAATTAACTCAGGTCGCTACCTTCACGCAGGTAGTGAAGACCCAATTCCAACACATTGATAACTATTTATATAATGAAAGAACCGAATGGAACATTTTGGAAAAGTAATTGAAATACAGGATAATTTGGCTCGCGTGCAGCTTGCCAAATCGAGCCACTGCGCTGGCTGTACGGCTTGCGATATGTTTGATACCAGCGGGCCAAAAGAACTTAAGGCACAAAACGAAATTCATGCAAAACCCGGGGATTTTGTACGAATCGAAATTGCCCCTTCGCAAGTTATCGGAAGTTCTCTCCTCATTTTTGTGTTTCCAATCATTGCCATGATGTTTGGATACTGGTTTGGGACAAAATTCGCTCCTTCTCTCAAAATGGCTGGAGAGATCGCCGGTATCGCTGGCTCACTCAGTCTGCTGGGCATTTCATTTTTAATCATTTTTCTATATGATCGATCCTTTGGGCGAACAAATCAGCCCCAAGCCCGGCTGCTAGCATTTTCTTCAGAAGATTCCTGTCTTCATAAAAATTAAGACAGCAAAATTCGCAGATTACAACGATTAAATAATTTTGTAAAAAAAGAGCTATCTGTGCTATACAAAAGCCAAAGTGGTTTTCGGTTTTGTGAAAAAAATAAAAAAAGTGGGCAATAAATCCACCCCCGGCCCCTCCCAGAAGGGGAGTCGGACTTTTTCCATTGAATTTCGCCGGACATCACTATTCAAAGTCCCTTTTCTGGAAGGGATTGAGGGCATAGCCATCAGGTTAAGGCTATAAATCATTAATAAACAAATGAATAGCCACGATCTTTAGCTCGTGGATTATAATGCTCCCCCAATATTAAAGTGGGTTTTAACCCACAGGAGTTTAAGGACTCGAGCTTAAAAGCCCGGTAATTATCGGGAGGCGTTCCTGGAACCACGAGCTAAAGCGGCTGTCCGAGAACTGGAAAATTGGCCAAAATTAACCTTTCGAAGGTTAGGAATAACACAATATATAGATTGAAATTGAAATATTAATCTATATATATAATTATACCGACTCAAAAACCTTTGAAAGGTGAGTTCTCGGACACGCTCTAAAGCTCGTGGCAATTCAATTATAACTTTTTGAAATTCAAATGGTTATCACCTTAACCTGGTATCCCTTCAATAAAGGATGGTAAAATCTACCCTTTCAAAGGTTTAAAACCTTTGAAAGGGTGTACGACCATGTTTTATTGAGTGGATACTTAACCTGACAGCTAGGGGATTTAGGGGGTGGGTCAAATTTGTATGGACCCGAAAACTATTTCGCTACGAGTATAATTATTCGCCTGACAGTAAAATAGATGTACAATAATGAAAAAGGACGATTTTTGCGACATCAAAAATATATTTCGGCATACTTTCTCGTTTTTCTCATTATCGGTTTATCTAAATTAATTGCAAGCGCCGATAACTCGGTTCGAATTTTATCCGCCACAAACAACGAACTCACTATCGAATTTATTCCAAAAGATTTTAGAATCGATACCATCGATATCTCCAATCCGCCAATACTTCGCTTCAACTTTGAATCTGCTCAATTTAATGATAGTCCGGATACACCTTATATCCCCTTTGCACATTATTTCGTAAGTGTTCCTGTTGGCGCACGGCTTACTTATCAAATTTTAGAAGCCCGGACTGACGATATTTCATCGGCGAGATGCGCCGCCGTTCCCTCATTCATCATCCGGGAAGAGCTCCCCCATGAAAAATATATTGCATTCATGCCAAATAAAGAATTCCCATCTTCCTACCCTTCGCAAACAGTTGAAATTGGTACCCCGGGATTTTTAAAAAATTACCCGATTATCCCGATTAAAATTTTTCCAGTTCAGGTTTTTGCGAAAGATCAGAAAGTCAGGGTTTTTAAAAAATTGACAATTCAATTCAATTTTCACGGGAATATTCCAGATCAGACATTAATTAATATTTCCGATAAAATTGAAGATGTGTCTGGATTAATATTAAATCCCCGTCAAGCCAGGAATTGGCGGGCTGTTCCGACCCGAAAATTAATGAAACGGCAAACCGCGAACGCTTCAAAATTATGGTTAAAAATCCCGATTAAAAGCGAAGGGATTTATAAATTGACCGGGGCAAAACTTTTTGCTCACGGTATCAATATCCACGAAATTAATCCCGCCACTTTCCAACTGTTTAATAATGGTGGTTTTGAATTGCCGGAACAAAATTCGGATCCGCGACCGGATTCACTCATTGAAAATGCAATCATCGTCTCCGATGGAAATGATTCCCGTTTCGATAGCGAAGATTATATCCTTTTCCATGCCAGGGGAACTACCGGCTATCAGGTCAATTCAAGTGGCGAATTCAGTCATTATCAAAATCATTACACAGAAAAAAACATCTATTGGCTCACCTGGGGGGGCACACATCCTGGTAAACGCGTCATTACCACCCAGCAGCATCAGAATACAACCGTTGTAAAAAATTGCTTTACCGATTTCCTGTTCGTTGAAGAAGAACAGATCAATCTGCTTCATTCCGGCCGGCACTGGCTGGGGCGCCGACTCAAAACTGAAGGGGAGGCTTTGACTTACGCCTTCTCGATGAAAGGAGCCGTGCGCGACTCGCTGGTAAAAATTCGTGCCCAATTGGCACCGGTCTCGGAAGGCCCACACAACTGTTTTCTGGGTTTTAATAATTCAATTTTGAAAAACGTAACCTTTAGTGGACCATTTAATTTTAGTGATGAAATTCAATTCAAATTATTTAATTTTACTACGGAAAATAGCGTTAATATCCAATCCGGACTGAATTATATCAAAATTGGTTATCAAAACCCCCAGCCTGCTCATAATTGTTTCGTGGACTGGATTGAAATTTCATATACGCGGCAATTGATAATAGAAAATGAGATGCTATTTTTTAATTCGGCACCGGACGATGGAATTTTGAAATTTGAATTGAAAAATCAATCTTCTGAACCGATTACCCTGCTTGACTTAACACAAATCCATCAGATAAAACAAATTGATTATCAATCAAAAAATGAAGCTATTGTCTTTGTCGATTCGGTTTCCAGAAAGCAGCCAAAGCACTATGTGGCTTTTTCAGCGAAAAATGTACTGGAAATAAATGAGTTCGAAAAAGCAAATTTTGCTCAGCTTCGGGAAAAATCTTATCACGTGGATTATTTGATTATTACCCCATTTCAATTTTTAGATGCCGCCAACACCCTGAAAAGTCTCCGGGAAAATATCGATACACTGAAAGTTGAAATTGTAAACATCGCGGATATTTTCAATGAATTTGGCTGGGGTTTACCCGATCCAATGGCGATTCGTAATTTTCTAAAATTCGTCGCTGAAAACACCCCCCAGCCGCCACAATATGTCCTGCTGCTGGGTCAGGGGCATTACGATTATAAAAATATTCTCGGTGATTCCGGCCCGAACTGGATTCCCACCTATCAAAATTTGGAGACGAACAGCACGAATAGTGTTTGCAGTGATGATATTTTTGCCTGCGTGCATGGTGATGATGCTTTCCAGGATCTGTCGATTGGACGAATACCGGCACGGACGAGCGAAGAGGCTGAACAATTTGTCCGGAAAATTTGTCAATATGAAGCGCAGAAAGCAAATGGTGACTGGCAAAATCAAATTTTGATGGTCGCGGATGATGAATTTATCAGCGGTGGCAATGATGGGGCAGAACTTTTCCATACTCAAGATTGTGAAACGCTATCAAAATTAATTCCCAAGCATTTCGATCAACACAAAATTTATCTGGTTAATTATCCATCAGTTCAGAGTGCTTCAATTTCGGGAATTACCAAACCGAAAGCTAATCAGGACCTGATTCATTATTTAAATCAGGGCGTATTACTCTGTAACATGATAGGTCATAGTAATGAAACCCAATTCGCCCATGAAAAAATTTTTTCCATTTCGCGGGAAATCCCGCTCCTCCAGAATAATAAAAAATTACCCTTCCTGATTGTCGCCTCCTGTGCTTTTGGGCGATACGATACGCCGGCCAATCGTTACATTATAGAAGAATTATTATTTCACCCCGCCGGGGGGATCATTGCTTCGTTCGCCTCAGCGCGGGTAGCCTTCCCCGGTGATAATGCGGTTTTAAATCAACATCTGGTACGATTTTTATTCCCTTCCGATACAACGACACGACGACTTGGCGATGCCGCCCGTCTTGCCAAAAACCGAATTCCTGGCATGAATAGTTCAAAATATCATCTGCTGGGAGATCCCGCTCTGGTCCTGAATGCCCCGGACTCCCGCATTACCATTCAATCGGTCTTACCTGATTCATTTAAAGCGCTCAGTCTGGTTACGGTTAACGGGCGAATAAACTCATTTGCGACAAAGACACCGGTTTCGAACGGAAAGATTTTCTTAAAAATTTTTGATACCCGGCAAGCCCAAACATACGTCAGTGGACAACATCAGACGGTGGATTTCGTTATGCCCGGAAATATTATTTTTCGGGGCACTTATCCAATAATCAATAACAACTTTGAAGCGCAATTCATGATTCCGAAAGATATCACTTATGGCGGGCAGGATGGCCGTATCAGTTGTTTTTATGGTGACGATAATAGCGAAAATGTCTTCGCTGGCTTTCAGGATGGGATTTATCTGGGAGGAACATACGCCACGATGACGGATACGAAAGGTCCGGCCATTAAAATCGAATTTAAAAATTGTCATTTTCTCGAAAATGATTTTGTTCCACCAAATCCTGTCCTGTTGGTCACAATTCACGATTCACTCAGTGGCATCAATCTGACCGGAGAAATTGGCCATAAAATCACACTGATTATTGATCAAACGGAAGAGCAAAAGATTGACTTAACTCCCTATTTTCATTATGATTTCGGCAGCTATCGCGCCGGCAAAATTCAATACCAACTGCTGGATTTAACTGAAGGCGAACATACCATTGAAATAAAAGCCTGGGATAATTTCAATAATTCAACAAAAACTGAAGCTCAATTTTGTATCATTGATCAGGAAAAGTTGGTTATCAGAAATTTAATGAATTTCCCCAATCCGTTTTCGGATAAAACTAACTTCACATTTGAGATAAATCAGGCGGCTGAATATGAAATCAAGATTTATACCGTTGCCGGCCGAATGATTCGCAACTTTTCAGGTATTCAAGCGCATCAGGGATTTAATTTTGATCTCACCTGGGATGGAACCGATGAAACCAATGAACCAGTCGCCAATGGCGTCTATCTCTACCAATTGAACGCCCGCGCTGAAGTAATGGGGCGAATCATTCGGATCTCGGCGGTAGGAAAACTGACTATCATGAAATAATAAATGCTGCAATCATTATATCTTATGCATTACGCGTGACGTATCACGCCAACATCTACTCAACAACCACTGCCGTTCCATAAACCAAAATTTCAGCAGCAGCCCCCATGATATAACTGGTGGAAAAGCGCATATCAACAATAGCATTGGCTCCTAATTGCTCGGCTTCAGCTACCATCCTATCAATAGACTGCTCACGGGATTCCCCTAATAGTTTGGTATATTCTTCAATTTCACCACCCACAATATTTTTAAAAACAGCCAGAATATCCTTGCCAATATGTCGCGCGCGAACCGTATTCCCCCGAACCAACCCTATGGTTTTCACGATTTTTTTTCCGGCAATTGCACTTGAAGTTACGATAATCATCTTTTAACCTCCTTATAAGGATCACTTCTTCGGACAATCAGTTTTTCACGAATGACAGAGACTAACAAAATTACCAGGCCAGCTAAAACTGCAATGATTGCCACCTTCACAATCATAATCAGGTGTTGATCCTGAAACATTTCTTCAACGGCTTTGAACAGACCATAGGTGATTAAAATAACACTGCCAATTGAAACAAGTATCCAAGCGAGTCCTCTCTCTAACCGGTTGAAGACATTCAACCAGTAATTATCCCACGTTCTTTCTGGTAAATCTTTAAATTTCATAGTTGAAATAACCTCTTTCATTGATTTAAATGTTTCCCATTCCTTTTTAAATTCCACGTTTTGTTCTACTAATTTTTTAAACTCCTCCTGTTCGGTCACAGACAATTCCTGATCAACAGCTCCCATGAGCAACTGCTGAAACCGTTCGCGTTCAGCATCAAATTTCACCTTACTCATGATAATAGCCCTCCATCAATTCTTTCAGTGCTTTTCTGGCATTATAGAGCCGGGACATAACGGTCCCAACAGGACATTTTAAAATTTCAGCGATTTCCTTGTATGACATCTCCTGAAAATCTTTTAAAATAATGATCTCCCGATCAGGTGGTTTGAGTGCGTTGATTCCTTTCCATAAAATTTCTTTTAATTCATTCTGTTCGACCTGCTGCGCTAAATTATCGGTACTATCCACAAGCTGATTCACTGTGGTTTCGCCTATTTCTGAAAAGGATGCAGCCTGACGATGGTGATCGCGCAGATAATTAAACGATAAATTTTTTAAAATCTGATAGTACCAGGTAAAAAATTTTCGTTCCGGATCAAATTTTTTAAGTGAATAGAATGCCCGGACAAAAGCCTCCTGGGATAAATCCATCGCCGCATCAGGCGAACCCACGAGCCCCAAGGCAATATAATAAGCGTGCTTCATGTACTTTTGAACAATTATCCCAAACGCCTGGCGATCTTCACGCTGGGCTTTTTGGATAATATCATGCGCTGCTTCCAATTGCTTTTCTCTGCTCCTTCTCCTGTTCATTCATTGATACACTTGAGATAGTCAATTATTCAATAAAATTCAATATTTTTTTGAATCTGCTTGATTTTGAGATGGGATTTTTGTATTCTGTACGTTCTAAAAAAAATTGGGTAAGCTGTACTTGATGTTTTTTGGTGAAATGTCCGGCGTAAAACGTGATACGTAATGCGTAATACCGTTGCACGGATGAGAATACGATTGGATAACACATTAAAAAAATCTATGAAATCTCTGGTCTAATTTGGTGAAAAAGGAGAATGCTGAATGAAAAACGGTAAATTTGGTTTTGGAATTATCGGATGTGGCGTCATTGGTCCCTGGCACGCCCGTGCTATCAGTGCTGTTGAAAAATCATATACGGCCGCGGTATGTGATATTATACCGGAACGGGCAAATAGTTTGGGTGATGAATATGCCAAAGAAGCAAAAAGGTATGAAAACTACCTGGATTTGATAAAAGATCCGGCGGTGGATATCGTTTCAATCTGTACGCCTTCGGGTCTGCATAGCGAAATGGTCATTGCGGCGGCGAATGCCGGGAAGCATATTTTATGTGAGAAGCCAATCGACATTCAATTGGACAAGATTGATCGAATGCTCGAAGCCACTATGAAAAATCGGGTTAAAATAGCCGGCGTTTTTCAACGCCGCACTTATCAGGATTCCCAAAAAATTAAAAATGCGCTGGATCAGGGATTATTGGGTAAAATGGTGCTGGGGGACGCCTATCTGAAATACTATCGGTCACAGGCATATTATCAAAGCGCCAACTGGCGCGGCACCTGGGAACTCGATGGCGGGGGTGCGCTCATGAATCAGGGTATTCATGGCATCGACCTGCTTCTCTGGTTCATGGGCGATGTGGAAATGGTTTATGCAAAAGCCGGTGCATTAGTAAGAAATATCGCCGTTGAAGACACAGCAATTGCCCTGCTTCAATATAAAAATGGTGCTTATGGCGTCATCCAGGGCGCGACTTCCGTCAATCCAGGTGAAGCGACCCGCCTGGAATTGAATGGAAAATACGGCACCATTATTTTTGAAGAATCAAAAATCACCCGTTGGGCGGTGACGCAGGAAGAAGATGGCCTGGCGAATGACCAGGAGATTCAGCCTGAAAAAATCGACCATAGCGCTATTTCTGATCCCAAAGATATTGGCCTGTTTGGTCATATCCGACATATTGAAGACCTGATTCAAGCGATTGAAACTGATGGCGAACCGATGGTTACCGGCGAAAGTGCCCGCAAATCGGTGGAGTTGATTCTGGCGATTTATGAATCGGCGCGGCAGGGGAGAGAGGTTTATCTGTCACGTTAATTGGTTTGACTAAGTTTTTTAAAGCCTGCTCTATAACGGCATCATTTTAATAAAAACACCTGAAATTCTAAATTGAACCTAAAATTCTAAAATGGAAATTTGTAAGGGTATGAATCAATGAGAGACCCCCATTTTTGCTTTTTGAAAATGGGAGAGATACAGAGGGGGTCAATTTCGCACTGAAAGCGAGTTCTCCGAAGAAAAAACGTTTCATTTTAGAATTTCAGGTTGAAATCTATTCAGCAGAAATTTTACTTTAATCAACTTGTTGCGTTTATAAAAAGCTAAAAGTGCAAGGCCTTTATGCATTGCAACTGTAACGCATAAAGGCGCTACTCTCATGAAATGATTTAAAATGTGATATTTTCATTTTAGAATTTCAGGGAATATGATAAATTTTCCCCGATGTTTTGGTTGTTTTCAAGTGTTTTGAAACCAATATCTATCAATTTTCATTCGTTTTTTTCAACTCGTCAAGAAGCTGGTGGGCACGCTGATCATAAGGCGAAATTTTCAGGCCTTTTTCAATTGTGACAATGGCTTCTTTTGGCTGGTTATTTTTTTGGTACATCCGTCCCAGATTAAAAAATAAATTGGCCTGTTCCGGCTGTTTTTTAATAGCCGTGAGCATATATCGAATCGCGGCCGGATAATCCTGCAACATATAGTACACCTGCGCCAGTGTGGAATAGGCAAAAGGATTTTCAGCATCCATTTCCAAAAGGCGTTCAAACGACACTTTAGCGGCCTCCCATCGTTGAAGTTGGATATCAGCCAGCCCATGGTTCAGCCACGCGGTGACATAATTATCGTTAATTTTTAATGCCTGCTGATAAAATTCAAGTGCCTTTTCCCATTCTTTCCGGTTAGCCAGTTCCAAACCCTGCAGGATATATGCTTTGGCAAAATCAGGCGCCTTTGTGATAGCCGCTTCAAAGTATTTTTTATCCTTTTCCAAATCCTGATGGCTGATGAGATCGACATACTGCAGCAGTGCAAAATCGTTATCGGGTTCTTCATCTAAAATTTTTCGGATTGAATTAATCGCTTCGCTAACTATTTCCTGCTGGTCCGGAATGGCGGCCAGCATACGATAAGTAAAAAATGCAGCCATTAGATTTTTCATTTCAGTTTCATATTTGAGGATTCGGGTTCTAACCAGTTCGGTTGGTCCCAGCGCTTCAAAATTCTGACAATAAGAAAGCACGGTTTCCCGACATTTGAGCAGTTCCTCATAGACATCCGGATTCATTTCATGACTGGGGATACGGCTGAATTCCACGATGGGCTTATCGTCGGTATGACTTACGGCGGAGCCGGCAAATTTCTGCAGCATCGCTGAACCACAGAAGAAAGTCGATAAAAATATATATGGATCTGCCAGATGAATTTCGGCGAGACTGGAAGCGACAGAGGGTGCTTCAATACGCGATTTCACCAATCCCACATCAATTGGATATGCTCCTTTCATCCCCAGCAAGAGAAGATGTTCCGGATTATTATACCACAGGCTGGAATATGGAAACACTTTGATAAAACTTTTCACCAACGACTGAACTTCGTCCAGACTCATTCCAGAAATGGGCAGCCACGCGATTAACTGCCCGGAAGTATTTAATTTCGTCCGGCATAACCGATAAAATTCTTCCGTATAAAGTGTCGGACTGAATTTCGGATCGACGGAATTAATGGAAATGATATCATAGTTTTTCGGTGTTGCCAGGATATAATTTCGGCCATCATTTACAATAAAAGAAAATCGCGGGTCACTAAAGACACCGGCATTTTCCGTTTTGAAAAATTCAGCAGTCTTTTTTTCATGTGCCACCAGTTCAACACAATCGACCGACTTAACGTGCGGATAATCCAGAAATGAACGGCAGGTGTTGCCAAAACCGAATCCAACAACCAGCGCATGCCGGGGTCCTGGTGTCAGCAGCATGGGTAAATGGGCCAACATTTTATGAATTATCATGTCCGAATACGTCGTATGAGCCGTATTATGACCGTTCACGTTAATATAGCGAACATTGCGTCCCCAGATATTGATCTGATCTTTTCTTTCGAGCACACTCACTGTTGCCGCTGCGGTATCTTTATGGTGTAATAAACGTGTCCCCAAAAAACCAGCCGTTTTGAGAAAAACAGGCCGGGTTGTAAACGTGGGGATACTGATGGATAAAAAGAGCAAAACCATAACACTGGCAAATACAAGTGAACGGCGTTTGGTATTCAAATTCTCTTTTTCAAAAAGAATAAAGAGCAAGGCCAGCATCAGATTAATGGCCGCTAAAATTAAAATTGAGGTGTTGAGTCCCAAAAGCGGTATTATGACAAAACCGGATAAAAACGATCCCAAAATAGCGCCAATTGTGTTGGCCATATAAACACGGCCAATACCTTTACCGATTTTATCGATATTTTGAACGTAAATCCGATTTACAATCGGAAAAGCCGCCCCCATACCAATTGTCGGAATAATAATAATTAAAAACACGGTAATAAAGAGTAGCATTGTCACCAACGTCCAATTGCCGGGTTTCAGTAATTCGATGAGCTGATTTTGAAAAGAATTGAGGTTCATTAATAAAAAAATGGTTGATACTGCGGCCAGCGCGATCATCGCCTCAAAAATACCCAGCCAGAATAATGGTCGTTTAATCCGGTCGACCCATCGGGTGACGATAAAGCTTCCCAATGCAATGCCGATTAAAAAAGTGGTTAAGATGATCGTGAATGAATAAGTTGTCGAACTGACAAAGAAGATGAGCGCCCGGGTCCAAACCACTTCGTACGCCAACGAAACGAAGCCAGCGACACCAAAGAGCCAGAGGACAAATTTGGCCGTCCGACTATCATAGTGGCGAATCGGTTCGCTCTGAACCGGGGAAATGATTTTTTCCGAATGAATTTTCCGCGTTTTCTGTGCAGGCATCGGTCTAGGATCAGTCCAATAGGAATTTAATAATAATGCCGCCAAACCGATAAGCAGATTGAGAAGAATGGCCATCCAGAGGGTCGTATTGACACCCCAGAGATAAATGAAGCAATAGCCGGTTAGAAAAGCACCGATGACCGCGCCAAAAGTATTAAAACCGTACAACCAGCCGACCTGCCGGCCCAGGCTATCCGCGGTTTTGATAAAATATTTGCTGATAACCGGTAAAGTTCCCCCCATCAAAGTCGTCGGGACAATTAATATAATAATGGAAAGCAGAAATCGGACAATATTGACAATAATACTATTATTTTCAGTGATCTGAAAGAGCGAGAGATAGATCGCATCAGAGATCGGGAGGAAAAAGAAGAGAATTAAAATGGCGGAAATTCCAATTCCCAATTCCAGCAGGCCATAAAATTTCAAGGGATTCCGAATACGATCCGCATATTTTCCAATTAAATAGCTGCCAAGCGCCAGCCCCCCCATAAATGCAGTCAGGAGACTGCTGGTGGCATAAGTTGTATTGCCAAAAATGAGCGCTAACTTTCTCAACCAGATGAGTTGATAAATTAGACCTGTGGCACCGGATAAAAAAAACAAAAAATAAATCACGAATTGAGCCATGAATTATTTATTTTCCTCCTGCTCTTTTTGTTCTTTCATTAGTTTTTGGCCAATTTCTTTCGCTTTTTGTGCAGATTGCTCCCTCAGGGTAGTCAGAATATTTTTTATGGCCGGATTAAATTCACTGAATTGCGCCAAATAGCTTTGTTTGGTAAAATCATACTCAACCTTATAAGCAACAAAGTCATAAATATTTAATACTTCACGCGTTTTTTCCAAGGGAGGATATTGCAGTTTTCGGACACCAGGGAAAAGCCCATTTTCAGCCAGGGTTCGCGCCAGAAAAAGTGCCAGGTAAAAGTACCCCGGTTCGGTTGGATGCACATGATCCAATAAAAGCGACGGTTCGGGGTAATATTTGCCGGACAACTGCCTGAAAAACCGATCGGTATCGGCCAAAATAACATTTTCCTTCCTGGCGATTTCGCGGCAGATGGCCGGGATATAAGATTTCGCGCGAAAAGGCAAAACGTCCAGATCTGCGGCCCGGGCTAAAGCTAAATTAGCAATTTCATAATCGGACAGCATCGTATAGTTCATGCCGGTATAATAATGTACATCCGCATAACTCGAATCAATATCATAGAGCTGCCGCCAACAATCCAGCGCTTCCGGATATTTTTTTTGGTCAAAAAGCAAACTGGCCTGATTGCGCAACGTATCCCACCTGGCTTTTGTTTCAACCGAAAGCTGGTGCGAAAACTGGCTGACAAAAGGGGGGAAAGTCAAATTAGTTATCGGTGTACACAGAACGACTTTTATACCATTTTTATTGGCCAGACGAATCAATTCAGTTATATTTTTTTGATAATTTTCCTGAACGACGGCATGATAAGGATCATCGACGGCTATGGTGTTTTGCATACTCCATTCGGCATAATTTTTATATTCAAGGAGTCCTTTTTGCCGGACTTTTTTAATAATCCAGCGCAATCCCTGATAAAGATACGTCTGGCGTAATTTGAGCAGAGTGTTATTCAGGAATTTTTTAGTAAACAGACGATTTGCTTGCTTTGATAAAACAAATTCATTCGGGCCGAAATATTCATTATGTCCGGAATAGACAATGATCACATCCGGATCATATTTTTTGAGATCATCGAAAACTTTTAAAACCGACAGGCTGTTAAAAGCGTTGCTGCCGGCATTGAGGACCTCGATGTCGGGTAGATTGCGATTATACTGCAGAATCGCGCGTAAATAATTCGGAAAAGAAGCGGGACAGTTATATTCCGGCAGTGTGTTGTATGGATAGCCGGCCGTTGTCGAACCACCGAAGCAAAAGATACGGAACCGATTCCCTTTTTTCAGGCGCAACACCCGGTTGGATGCGGATGTATTAAAAGCATATTCGATATCATACAGAAAAAAATCGTTAAAATAATCCTGATTTAAATAAAGAAGGTTTTTTTTGCGATCAACGCGCAATGGCTCGAATCGGTGAGTAATTGAGTTGGCCACATATTCCCCGGCCAGCCAGATGACAACCGGCAAGGCGATAACAATTAAATAAAAAAGAATTCGTTTATAAAGAACATTTGATTTCACGTGAATTTTCCAATAAAATAAAATAAAACCTTATTTGACTTTGAATGCAACCAATTGCTCAAAGGGTTGAGAAATGATGAAATAAAAGATGCCTTTTTGATAAACAAATTTATGATACCAGGGCGAATAAATATTGGGATTTACTGTCATTGTTAGCGGTGCTGAAAATTTATAGGCAGCAACGACATTCAATTCAAAATCATACTGCTCGATTAAATCAAAAAAGACCATATTCTCGTTGCTTAATTTTCGATTCACCCGGACAATAAAAATTCCTTCCTCATTCACATAGAAATCTTCGACTAACGGTCCTGGTTTATCGTCGCTCAGCCGATAGGGCTTCATTTGGGACGGAATCTTTTTAGCAAGCAGCAAATTCCCTTCAAAATCGTAGATAAAACCACTATCAACGATGGTAGGGATATAAACAATCTTTCGGTCTGGCGTCACTCTTGAAAAAGCAAAGTCAAGATACTCCATTCCTTCCTGCGTACAACGCGGCTTTCGAAAAATTTTTAATTGTTTTCCATCTTTATTATAGGTCTCCAGGCAATACCCCAATAGCCGGGAGTCATACATCCGGTTGATGACAAAGCTGCTATCAGACGCCACAGAAATATCTCCCCGCCCCCGCAGATAATGACGGTTCACCGGAGTGCCGCGTGGTGTAAAGAATTCGAGCACGCCCATTGTATTGACGGCAAGTAAGGTATCGACTGGCGTCACCGAACAAAGTGCATCATAATTTCCGCTGCCATAGCCAGCAATATTATTCACATAATTTCCCTGCGGATCAAACCGGAGAATACCCGGAGCATTAATATCGACCACAATGATTTCACCTTTTTGAGTAATATCGAGATCCGTAACCAGAGAAAAATATTTATCCATTTCGCGTTCCGGAATATTCAGCCGAAAAGGAATGAGTTCCAGTTGATACGAAGGGATCTTATCCCTACAACCTGTATCAAACAGGAGGAATAATCCAAGCACAACAAGTATTAAATTCGTTCGCTTCATGAGTTTCAATCTGTTTAACCTATCAATTAAATTTGATTGTCCATTGAGTCAACACTTAAACTTGACGGCTGGCATTGATTATTTGAAATCATGGTGAATTTCCTAATTGAGCTAAACGTCATTGGTTTTGAACCGGCGATATTCATATCGGTTAAAATACACCCTACCGATTTGCCCTGACAAATTAAAAAACAGGGGGCACAGAAAAACAAATCTGCGTCCCCCAATAAAATTAATTCAACAACTAATTTCGGGATCTAACTGGCATTAGAACTTGAATGTTAATGAGAAGCGATTAACATTTTCAAGGATACTAAATTGGGTCCAGGTATAATCCAGCGTTAACTGATATCCACTATAAGGAATATCCAGCCCAGCGCCAACTGACAGGCCTTCATCAGTCCGATTGTAGGTTTGTTTACTCAGCCAGGAATCACGGCCAACCTTTTCATTTGAATAATAAACATTTCGTGACAGGAATTCATCCTGGGTGCCGGCAAAATTGAATTTATAGCCGCCACGCACGAAAACTTTCTTGAAAAGGTGGGTTTCCAGACCACCCAGGATCATCTGGTCAGCATCCAGCGGTTTTGCCGCATCGACATAACCTTTTAATCCAAAAATATCAGAATCGATCAGACTATAAGATGCACCAAAACTAAACACCAACGGGGCATAGATTGGTACATAATAATAGGTCATATCCTGACCGAGGTTCTGAATACGGGCACCAATGGTGAGATCCTTAAATCCGAGCTTGTAAATAGCACCGAAATCGAGCATAAAGGAATGGACTCCCACGCCATCGATGGTTTCGCTGTAGTATTTTCCGGTTAAACCGAGTGACAATTTATCGGTAAATTGTCGGGCATAGCTTAATGCAATCACATTGGTATTAAAATCAAATGTGGCATCGGTCACGTATTCCACTCCCGCTAGGCCGGGTTGAATGTCACGGTTCGCGATAATATCACCAACTCCGGACATCAATCCACTCACAGCGAAAGTTCCAATATTGCCGAAAGTATGAGCCACGGCAAAAGCGTTGTGGCTCAAATCAGCAATCCAGTCGTTATAAGAAAAGGTAACTTGAGTCTCCCCGCTTTTCATTGAGATACCGGCAGGGTTCCAGAATGCCTGGTTTACGTCACCCAGTGTCGTTGTCATTGCGCCAGCCAGGGCAGTCGCTTTTGCGCCAACGGCAACTTTTAATATTGAGGCACCAGATGTACCAGTTTTTTTCATCATCTGTCCAAACCCGCTGCTTACAAACAGGATCATTACCAGGATAAGCAACGTGGAGATTAATTTATGTCTCATAGAGCATATTCTCCTAATTTCATAGAATTTATAATTAGTTATTTACCATTAGCGCATAATTGCTAAATAACCAGTTTGTTGTCCACCCGGATACTGGGCCACCCAGATATACAATCCGCTTTGAACTTCCGGACCATCTTTGCTAAACATATCCCAGAAAACCGTGCCATTTTGAGGATCGTAACCATAGTATTCGATAACATCCATAATTTGACCGGATAAATCGAAAATGGTGATCTTGGTATTTAGCGGTAAATTGTAGAAAACCACTTTATGTTCCAATCCGACATCATGTGGTGCTTGAACCTTATATGGATTCGGTTTTACAGCAATCTGTTTTTTGCCACTCAGCAGATCTTTCACTTCTGCACGTGGCAGGTTCAACACAAAAGGCGCTCCCATTGTCTTACGAAGAGCAGCATCCACTGGAAAATCGGCCGCTGCGGTTGCAAAAGGATACGTGCCTTGCCAGACACCCCAACGGCCATTAAAGTTATCTTTACCACTTTCGAGGCTGGTATAAGTCGTTCCAGCAATGTTACCGCTTTCATTATCAAAGGCGGCGACATAGTACCAGTAAGTATAACCGAATCGGGCTTCTTTCGATACATCCATCCAGACATAAGGATAATTAGCGGCATCACTACCGGTATTTGCATATTTCCCTAACTCGCCTTTCGGAATATAGGCCATCAATTTCCAGGGACCATGGAAACCAGGATTCCAATCGAGATCGAAGCCAGCCGGGACGCTGTTATTCGGATTGATCGGTTCACAATATTTGGCGATTAATTCATCATCCGAGATGCCAATATCGGCAGCACTTTGCTTATGATAACGATCCAGGAAGCGGGTACCAAATTTGCCTGAATTGTATTTCGGGTAAGCGGTGACCCGGTAAATTTTATATCCTGCAAAATCAGCCGCAGCTTCAGCGCGGTTATCCCAGGCAATCAAGGGCTTCACGGTTAAGCCGCTCTCTTCACGATACTCAGCCGCACTCACTTTCATTTCGGGCATTGGCGGCGGAACTGGAACATTCCAGTTATTTTGATAGGCAAAGCGTGCTGCTTTCACCGCATTGCGAACGCCTTTCAGACGATAGCCACCATATTCAATCGCAACGATGGTAATGGTTTCACCAACTTCCAATGAGAAGGGGCCTACACCAACCGATGCGCCGGAATCAAAGTTGTAAATCGTTTTCGGCGTACCACCTTTGGTCCAGACATCGGCCTCAGGAATTTTAGGCGATGGTGTACCCGGGAAGTTCTTTTCCCAGTTCTCGAAGAAGAAATTGGTATATTTCAAATCGCCCATTGGCTGACCGCCTTTAATGGGCAAATTTTTAAATGATACCGGATTTCCAACCGTATAGAGCGTTGGATTCGAAGTGTCAAAATAGTTTGGATCCGGTTTCAACACTTTACCACGGAACAATGCCGGATCTTCTGCTTTACCACCTTCTTCATAGAAAACACCGGTGGCCATCACGAAGTTGCCGTAAGGTTCGCCAATCTTCGTCCGGTTACGCGTAACGTACCAGCCGCGTTGTGCGCCTTCACCAATGGGATGCGTACCATAAATCGTCTGTTTATCTGGCGCCGCCGAATTCCCCATCGGGCCTTGTTTCACAGCGATGAAGTGTTGACCATTCCAGATGTCGGAAAAAATGCCGAGAGCACTTCGATAAGCGACTTTGCGTTTACCATCAGCCGCCCAGCGATTGGCATCCAGATCACTTTCAGGAATATGGGCCGCCCAGCAAGCCGGAACATCCCAGGGGTTACCTTCCGCATCGGGCGTGGCATCATAAGCCGAAAGACGGGTTGCCGGCCAGGAACCCCAGCTCCAGCGACCACCACTCACGCTAATACGCATGCTGCCAAAGGTTTCTTCACTAAATAACATCGACAGGGCTTCGATCTTGTGATTTTCACGATCAATGACACCGTCACAGTTATTGTCCTGAATACCGGTATTGGTCAATTCGAATTCCATCGCAATAAAGTCGTTCATATTCGCTTCATTCAGGCTGAAGCCGCGGATGCGACCTTTAATATCCACACCAATATTAGTTGGCATGAAAAATTCATACACTTGCGAGGTCCGATCATTGTTCAACCAGGGAGCGCCGCCATGACTGTCGCCATTCGAGGTCGGAACTTTGGTGCTGTTACCCATCGAAGCCATCCAGAAAGCGTTACAGTAATTACGGTAATTGGCCGTATCACTGGCAATGGCTTTGCGGTAGGCACCAATTGGTTCGGTGGGGCTGTACTCCGTCATCATCAGGTTGGTATTCCAGGTCAGGGTAAAAATATCCCCTGCGGGATAATGAAACGTCGGGGTATTCCACTGCCGTTCATAGTTTCCCATTCGGATGATGAGGAAATTTTTCATGACATCGGTTTTTGATTCACCATAATACTTGTTTATGCCACTTGGCATAAAACTTTCCCAGAGGTCCCCGCAACTGATTACACCTATTCCAGGATAGTCGGTTGCCAGCGCAGATGCGCTCCAGGCCATGAGAAATATTATCACCAGGATTGATAATTTCTTTTTTAACATTACGTTTCTCCTAAATTTTACCTAATAGAGAAAGTCTATTCAATTTTGATTTAACATCAGAATGAGATTTCAAAGCCAGCGTACAACTCACGCGCGATACCAGCCAGGGGACTGCCGTACTGATCAACAGGACGGTTCAACACACCCCATGGATTACCTTGTGATTCGTAGAGGTTACTATCATTATAGTTATCGAAAGTCAAAATGTTTTCACGATCGAGCACGTTCAACACTTCGAAAAACAGTCCACCACGAATGCCGGCGACGGTCATGTATTTCATCAGACGCAGATCAAGCTGCAGGAAATGTTCGCCATTCAGCATGTCTTCGTATCGTAAATTGGTAACACCCAGTTTTTTCGAATAGCGCCATGGGCTCTTATAAGTTGCGATGGTCGACAACTTGACATCAAAGGGGAAATCCCATAAAAGTGACAATTTGGCTTTCCAGTCATTAAAACCACGAGAATAGGTTGGCCAAATATAAACCACATCCCAATCATAATCTTTGGTTGCATTGTTGTAACTTAAAGAATTGGTGAAAGCCGCATCCTGGTTAATTCCAGCGCCACTTGCTGAACCTTTATCATACGCATAGGAGAGGCTTAAATTACCAGAAAGACCGATGACATCGAAATACCGGTCGGGAGTTGGGCGTTTCCAGAGATTGAGTTCCAAACCACGGCTATCACGATAGCCCCAGTTGGTGTAGTAAGTATACAACGAGAAATCCGTCTTGGAAACGGCTTTATTCTGGTTAATGCTGTAACCAATGACCGCTCCATTGCGGACATCACGATAATAGGCCGTTAAATCGAGGCCATAATCGGTGCCCAGGGCGGTGTTGATACCAATTTCATACGCTGTGGCTTTTTCAGGATCAGGATCAGGGTTCCACACTGCCGGCAAAGAAGTATTGGCAAAAGCACCATAATTTTGCAGCCAGTAACCCATATTGGGTTGGGTCGTGTAAATACCCCAGCTATAGTGCATGGCCGCCGTTTCTGTAATCGGATGGGAAACGCCAATTCGGGGGCTAAAATATTGATGGGTTTCCGACTCTTTCGTCGCATTCCAGACGTTAACAGCTTGTTTATTGTCCAGGGTGTCCCATTTTACAGGAGTAAAATAGTTATCCCAGAACTTGGTTTTAAAATTGTAGGCATCATACCGCATACCTAAATTCACAATAATTCCTTCATATTCAATCTTATCCTGGAGATAGGTACCTGCCGACCAGGGATTGACATCATAAATCACGGTTTCAAATTTGAAGGAAGGATCGGGGAAGCCCACGCTTGATTTATGCGAGAAGCGATCAATATTGTGCAATTTATACTCGAAACCAGTTTTTAATTGATGATGGAAACTAACCTGGTTCGTATAGTTGCTGGCCAGTGTCAGGGTACTGGTTTTCAAATCTTCATAATGATAACCAGCGAGTCCAAATCGAATCTGGTTTTGGAACCCAGTAACCTGATAATTCGGGTCATTGCCCGGCGCGGTATTAAAAATCCGGGTGGCCGGCGTATTCAGGTATTTATCGGCTTCTTCTTTGGTGTCCAGAATCAGCCACTCATCACCATAGTTATCATATTGCAGTTTATCATCAACTGGCTTGTAACCCCATGTTTTTTCATTGGCAACAAAGCTAACCGTTGTTTCCAGAAAACTGGCAGGGTTAAATACATGGGTATGTTTGAGATAAGAAACAAGTCCCATTCGATCCCAAACGGGCTGGCCTTCAAGCCAGAACTGGTACACATAGGAATAGGACCGGTTGGTCCAGCCTAACAATTGACCCCAATCATCCATTTTGCCATATAAAGTTAAGCGATCAGATGAAGTGAGGTCATAATTCAATTTCAATGATAAACCAAGTTCACGCTGGAATTCACCAGGGAACCGGCCCGGGTCATTCATGAAATTTCCAGCAAAGAAAAAATTTCCTTTTGAAGTCATTGGACCACCAAAGGTAAATTCCGAGGTAATTCTGGGTTTATCACCATAAGGATATAATCCTGGTGACCAATTCATTTGATTGGCCAGAGCCGAATCACTCTTCGTCTTTTTATTCAATAATGTCTTCTTGTGCGCATTGTACAGATCGGCCGCGGTTTGCGTTCCAGAAACGATCGCATTGTACATATCTGGACCCTTAAATTTAAGGCCGCCCAAGCTTGATCTGACAAACAATTTACCAGAATATTTTTTCCCACCACTCTTGGAAGCGATGTTGACAACACCACCAGAAGCGCCATATTCCGCATTGAAAGTACCGGCAATCACATTGGCTTCGGCAACGGAGCTTTGATTGAAATCAACCGTTGTTTGAACCATGTCAGCCATTCGGCCCGTAGGATCCAGGGTGGATTCGGATACGAATCCACCGCTGCTGGTATTACCAGTTGAGTTGGTATTTCTTCTCACATTGGTGTAAGGGTCGGTACCACCACCTGCTGAGGTCATAATATCGGTGATATTGACCCCATCAATCATATACGCGACGCCAACTTTATTTGCACCACGCATCGATTGGGTCGTCACCGAGGTTTGCAGAATTTCGTTCAAACTGGTAACTGGCATAACGTTATCGACAACTTCATCTGAAAACGTGACTTTAGTAGCAGTCATGCTCTTATCGACCACCGGTCGTTCCGCAACAATAGAAACCATTTCGCCTTCAATTACCGTCGGTTTCAAAGTGACATTTAATTCCGTCGTCACATCGATCTGTACCTGTACGTTGGAAATCGACTGGGTCGTATACCCCATGAAAGTCACATTCATCGTATATCGTCCTGGCGGAATATTGACGATAAAGTAACGGCCATTTTGGTCGGCTGAGGCACCCATCATAGTACCGTCAATCAACAAGTTTGCACCAGGAAGTGCTTCACCGGTCTCTGCATCTCTCACTACACCCGCGATTTTGCCAGTAGTTGCAGCAAACAGGAAAACATTCATCAAGCACAACATCACGATGAACACCAGGGTCAGCCTTCCCCACATTCTACTCATACTGTGTTCCCTCCTAATTACATACACGAATTAGAAATTGATTAAATGAAATTAAATGATTTAGGGAAAAAATTAAATGAAATAAAACTATGACGTTAGCTTTTAATTACTTCACCTCCTTTTTTACTATTTTTTTATATACATTGAAAATCCTTCACTCTTCAGGAAGGGCTAAAAACAAAAAAACGAAAGCTATAATACTTCCTCCCTGTCCAAACAGTTGAAATATATTATAAATTTCGTTTTTAGTAGACTATTTTGCATAATTCTTTCGAGGTTAGTTAACCAGTTTTCAGTCAATTCTGCGTTAATGATTTACTTTATATTCAGTAAGCGTAAAATCACCAGCCCAGGAGTCTAATTGAAAATTAACCAGATTGAATGATTCCGAATGAACCTCTTTGTGAAAAATAAAACAATTAGTACAAGTGCTAATATTACAAAACAAAAACTCTTTTGTCAAGTTTTTTTTTAAAAAAAATGTAAAAATTTATATTAATTTTCCATTCATCAATTCTTTTACAGGTTATCAATATTGGTTAATTTTATTAAAATTAACCACTTAAATCATATTGTAAAAATAAAACTTTTCCCTTTTTCCAGAGGGGTTAAAAATTCAAAATACTGATTGAAGCGTTTCAAAAAGTATTAAAATATTTCAATAAGTACTAACTACGAAAATTTAACAAAAAAGTTGCAGTTTTTTTTGACTAAATTTCTTTGTCAGTTCAATCATTTCCAAACATAAATTTGACCAAATTTTTACTTCCCGCGGACACCCGCAAAAGCGTATTGCTGTCAGGGTAAGGTGATAACAATATGAATTTCAATAATTTACGATTTAATTGCACAAGCTTTAGCTCGTAGCTATTCATTAGTTTTTTAATAAGTTACTATTGAATTGCCACGAGCTTTAGCTCGTGGTTCCATGAGCGCCCCCTTAATCGCCGGGCTTTTAAGCCCGAATTTTTATACACCAGCGGGTTAAAACCCACTCTTAAAATTTTGGAGGCAATTTGATCCACACGCTAAAGCTCGTGGCTATTTATATGTTTTTTAATGAGTTATCATCTTATCCTGACGACTATGGGCATTATCCCACCGGAAACAACTGCACCAAAGACGAAACATTTCATCCTGAAATTTCAGATGATATTATTTGTTCACTAATTTAAGATTGTCAGCCGGCCATAGTCGTCTTTGCTTCATTAAATGGGTCGCCAGAAATATTCAACTCACTGGAGATTTTTTTCATTTACTTCAACTCACCCGCGGCAAAAGTGGATATTGGTATAAATTTTGTTAATAAATCTGAAAATTCAGGATATCCGCTGCTTAATTTTGAGATAAGCATTGAGTAGTCGGCACAAGTTCAAATTTCATCGTTCAGGATTCATTTCCTGGTGAAATTTTCCAAGAATGATGCGATAAATCTAAATCCGGAACCGGTGCTCGCTTACAAAGCTGTATTTGATGATGGAGGTAAAACAAATGGCAGAATATATTGAAGCAGTTAATAACACCTTTTCCCAAACGCATAAAGTCTATAATCCCGCATTTATTATGAAAAGCCTGTTTAAAGCGGATTCCAGACAGGTTTTAAATGAAATTCCGCTATTTAATGGAGTCAAAATTCTGGATATTGGTTGCGGGAAAGGAAAATTGCTTCTCTCAATCAGGGATATCGTAAAGACCTGTGAATTACATGGAATCGATTTAAATCATAACATTATTAAAAAGGCACAGAAAAAAGTACTGGATGAAGAAAACATTGCTTTTAAAAATGGCGATGCAGCCCGTTTACCGTTTCCGGACAACTATTTCCATGTCGTGATTTGTACCAACACCTTCGATTCCATTGAACATAAAGGCCGGGCACTGCAGGAAGCCTACCGGGTACTTCAAAAACATGGACGTCTGTTTATCCTGGAATCACTTGTTTCGGATAGTGCCAAAAACAAACTGGATAAAATTATTCGCCAATCTCCATTTATCAAATACTCACGAAAATTTTTAAAACGGACGGCGCTGCTCTCCAGAAGCTATTTGATTACCTGCCAAAAGTGATTCTAATGTTAATACTACTTAGTCAGATTAACTCCAACATCCCCCTAAATCCCCCTTCAAAGGGAAACTTTTAGCGATTCCCCCATTTGAAGGAGGGCCAGGGGGGATGTTAGTGAGCTTGAAATTACAAAATTAATATCGCTTAATGCAATCTGACTAAGTAGTATTAATTATTTCCTCAGATTTTAATAAGGTAATAAGGTTGTTGCCGGGGGAATGTCCGGGCTACTGAGGTGGGAAAAGCGAAAATAAGGTTTTTTAAAGATCATCTTTAATCGCAGCGGTCGGTTTTGCATTATGGATTGAGAAAAAAACTGTCTTTAAACCTCGTTTTTTGGAAAGGATAGCCCGCTTTCTTTTAACTATCATCTAAATTTATTAATATGCAGAATTCTTGAATGAATCCCTCACTGGACAACGTTTTTGAATTCAATAAGTTAATGGTATAAAAATTGCCATCAAATATAATCCCAATTTTCAATCAATTAAGTAATTCAAGCCCGCGTATCCATTTTCAACCGGCAATTAAGAAAATTCAGGAATCTCGATCTTAATCAATAAAAATTTTCCAAATAAAAGGTGAAATTGGAAGTTCACTATTTAATACGGGCCAAATTTACAACAAAATCAGGACACGTTCTTACAGGAGTAGATTTTAATGTCAGCGGTTGATCTGCGTTATCAAAAAAAACGACGTGATCAAGAAAGTTTAATTCAACATCTGGAAAAATTCAAGCTCGAACCACGCTTTATCACACGTCCCTGGACTTTTAATTCGGCCAGTGATTATCTCCCATTTGAGAGGTTGACGCTGGAACAACGTCTGGATGTTGTGAAAGAACTCGCCGACTATGGGCTTTCTGGCATTGAACTACTCTACCCGCAGGAAATTGACGAAGAAAATCTGGACGAACTGGAGAAGTTTCAAGAGGAAAGTCGTCTGAAAATAGTAAGTATTGGTGTCGATTTTTCTCTCGATCCACAGTTCATCAATGGTGCGCTTTCATCTCCTGTTAAAAAAGTCCACGAAAAGGCCATTGAACTATTCAAAGAGACGTTGGAACTGAATCTCGAACTTGAAACCGATTATGCCCTGCTCATTTTAAATGCCGAAGGTTATGAATCCGCTTTTGGAGCCGATTTGACCGGTGCACGGGATCGCTTTGCCGCTGCAATCGGAGAAATTGTCGACAATTATCCGGACATTCGATTGGTTCTCCAGCCACATCCCCCACGTTTACATCACCGGAACCTTTTTCATAACACCGCAGAAATCATTCTTGCCTGTCAAAAAATTGAGGCGCTGTTAACTCATCCGGATCATCGATCAAACTTAATGAATAGCCATGCCATCATCAGCATGATACCGGATTTATCCTTTATTCCGGTTTTGGGAGAAGACCCGACTGCCAGCCTGAGTCTGATTCTGGAACACGCCAGATTAGCCGGTGTGGCAATCAATCACTTTCCATCGGATTCCCACTGGGCGACTGGTTCTATTCTGGATTTTGATTATTTAAAATATTCGCTTTATGCATTAAAAATGGCTGGCTACAGGGAAACTTTTCATCTCAATGTGGGTTCCACAACGGTCCCACCGATTCAGGCGCTCAAAAATTTGATGGACATGATCCGGGCATATACCGCCTTTATTAATTATCTGGAAGACGATAAAATCATCCTCACCCATTTACACCCGGATAAAAATCAAGGGTGGTTAGAAGGCTATCTGACCCGGATAGCCTCTATTCATCAACAAGCGCTGCCACCGATTCCCTTTTTCCAAATTTAGCGTTCTTTTACAAATTTTTGCCTGTTATTTTGTAATATTGCGAATTTTACGCTCACTTTTTCTGTTTGAAATTCATCCTTCATGAAGTGATGTGATATTTATGGTAACAAATAAAATTTATTGCATCAAATAAAAATAATGTTTATATTATGTTATCGTATTTTATCTTCAAAACCTGAGTGAATTAAGTAATTGAAATCCAGGTTTAAATTTATAAAATTTGAGGTTTCATTATGGCAAATATTACCTCTCAAAAAGAATTTCGGGTAGAAAAATTGAAAGTCAAAATCTACCCTTCTCAAGAAAAAATGGGGGCAGCCGCGGCACATGAAACCGCCAGAATGATGAAAAAAATTCTTTCTGAAAAAGACGAGGTGATTATGATTTTAGCCGCAGCACCTTCACAGAACGAATATTTAGCCGAATTAGTCGCCGCTACCGATGTGGATTGGTCTAAAGTAATCGCTTTCCAGATGGATGAGTATATCGGTCTTCCTGAGAATGCGCCACAGTTGTTTGCAAATTTTTTACGTCATACCGTGATGGATAAAGTTCCCATCAAACAATTTCATGTACTCAATGGAAACGCGCCTGATATTTTTCTTGAATGTAAACGTTATGCGAAGCTGTTAAAAATGCATCCGGTCGATATCTGTTGTTCCGGGATCGGCGAAAATGGACATCTCGCTTTTAATGACCCCCAGGCTGCTGACTTTCAAGATAGCGAATGGGTAAAAGTCGTTGAACTGGATGAAATTACACGCCAACAGCAGGTAAATGATGGCCGTTTTGAATATTTTAATGCAGTCCCGGCAAAAGCAATTACTTTAACAATTCCGGCCATACTTTCAGCCAGATGGCTAACCTGTGTGGTACCGACCAAATCAAAAGCGCGTGTTGTGGAAAAGACGCTTCGTGGGAAAATTTCTCCGGACTGTCCAGCCTCTGTTTTACGTACCTGTGAGAATGCCACCTTATATCTTGATCCGAATTCGGCTTCGAAATTAAAATTTGCGTCTTAAGATTAAAAAAAGCCCTCCTTTTTTAATTTAAGCGAAACTGCAGACTTTCGGGATTTAAATTCCTGAAATTCCGAGAATGCGTTTTTTAAATTCAGCGGGCAAATCCGGCGTGTTCTGCCTGTTATGGCTGTCCCAAAACGCCAAAAATTATCATTGCAAGGCGTTTCCTTCGGCTGAGCTCAGGACAAGTTTTGCTGAAGCCTGTTTTTTTTTGCTCGCAATTACCCTTATGAAACGGCCAAGCGTGCTTCATCCCCAAACCGGGCCTGAGCCCCATCAAAGGAAATGTGCTTCGCAATGATAGACAAGGGAGTGATCCGGTGCTCGCGATATGTTTAGAATGGCTTCAAAATAGAAAATTATTCGTTTTCCAGGCGACCGATTATTTCATTCCAAGAAATGTAACTATTTTATAATTGAGACGTTTAATAATTAAAATTTACGTAAACTATTTACCCAATTCAATCGTCTTATAGAAAAATAAGCACAGATTATCAAAACGAAACACGCAAAATCCTTTTCGAGTGAGGGGCAGCAATGGCTGAACTATTAAAAAAAGCAGGTTTTGGTGTCCTGGTTATCGCCATAACAGCCGGAATTTATTTTTTTATGTTTGTTGATAAACAAACCCAGCAGGACGCCCTCCGCTACACGCTAGCTATGATAGGCGATCGAATGTTTAAACTAATGCCGCCAGGTGATGAAAAAGATAAACTCCATACACAATATGAAGATTTCGTAAAACAGGCCGTAGCCCGAAAAATACCCCCTGGCGATATTGAAAAAGTCGCGGCACATGTTTTATCGGTGAGTTATCAGGATACAATTCTGGAACCAGATATTAAAATTCTCTATTCGAAATTAGGTTTGGATACCTTGCCAAAAAAAGGAACCTGGCTTGATTCAGAACAGCCAAGACCCCTATCGCCCAAAACGATCCAGGAGCCCCAAAAAACACCACCGCCGTCTGTTGTACAGGATGATAACACCTGGGATTCACTTAATATCCGGCTGAATTCAGTGGCGGAATTTGACATAAAAATGAGGAGATTGATGGCGCGAGATCCTCGCCGACGCCATGAAATGCATCGACAGATTCATATTATGGCCGATTCGGGAATTAAAATTGTCATTGATGATAGTTTACGCTTTAAATTCCGTCAGGACCATTTTAAAAATATGAACCGGGATTTACAAAAATTAGAAAAACAACGGATCATCGTCTGGAAGAAAAATTACATGCGGCGAATGGAGCGTGAAATGATGGAGATGTCGGATCAATTGAAGCAACTTCAACATTTACATAAACTTGAGCATTTAAAGGAATTGCAAAAAATACGAATGTTCAAATTCCAACAACTCGAAGCTTTAAAATCCCTGGACTCGTTAAAATATCTGGAGGTTCTGGAAAATCTAAAAATTACGCTTCCTGAATCGTTACAGGTATTTCTGCCAGATTCTATCCATCGAATTGTTGAGCAAAATCTGGAAGCTGCCGGTATCATCGGGGTCGAAACCAGAAGGACGCCGCCCCCGCCGCCACCGCCGATACCAGAAAATTAATTTATTACCGATCGATCTGGCTGCCCCAACGCCAGACATCCCGCGCCGATTAATGCGGCATAATAGCCAAGTTGAGTAGGATAAATTTGTGCCTGATTTAAAATTTTTGGCATTACCCGTTTTTTAAGGATGGAAAGGATGGAAGGTAATAATAATTCTAAACTTAAGGCCATTCCACCACCAAAAATCACCGCCTCAGGATTCATCAAATTTAATGCAGAAGCCAGCGCAATCCCGATATATTCCCCGGCCTGCCGAATAACCTGTTGACAGATGACATTTCCATCACCTGCCAGCCGAAAAGTTTCCTTTACAATTTCGCGGGTACTTTTGACCGGGAATAATTGTGCCAGGGCTGAATTCGATTCAAACAGTGTTGCCATCGTCCGGGCAATTGCTGCTGCTGAAGCAACACTTTCCAGGCATCCGAAGTTGCCACAGCCACATTGCGGGCCATTCGGTTCAACGACGATATGCCCAATTTCACCGGAGAAACCGGATGAACCACGGTAAAGCTGACCATTAACAAAAATAGCGCCACCAATTCCATTACTTAGCGTTATCCATAAGTAGTTGTTTTTATTAACACATAAACCAAATCGTTTTTCACCTAGGGCACAGGCTTTTACATCATTTTCGACATATACCGGCAGTTTGAATTCATGCTCCATAATTTTCTGAATTGGAATATTTTGCCAGCCACTGTACGGAGCCAATAAAAGAACTCCATTTTGAATATCCGTCAATCCAGGCAGTGCCATTCCAATACCTGTTATACTTTCGGGAGCAATTTGAAGCAGTCGCTGAACTTCTGTTTTCAGGAGCGGTAAAAATGATGAAAATCCACACTTCGCATCATATTCGCGAGTGGTAGTGTTTGTCAATTGCCCATCCGCCCTTAAGATACCAACATTCAATTTACTTCCCCCAATATCAATTGCCAAAACCATCGAAGACCTTTCATTTTAGCGAATTAGTATTTTTTTAGGTGGTCGGTGTTCCGGTTAACGCGAAAACAGATTAATTTCAACTGGCTTTAGAAATAATGATAGCCACCTTTCAGCCGGCTGCGCGAAAATCGAATTTCAAAATACCGAAAACCTGCCGGCGAATTAACCGGCATCCCGGCTACCGTTGAAACACGATTGAAATCCGATAATAATTTTGAATGTCATGAATTAAATAGGCAAAATCTAGTTTAATTCGATCCTGCCAGATATTTTGAAATCCAATACCGACTGTATACAACAAATTTGCTTCCCGGCCAGTTAAATTCCGGGCATATCCACCCCGAAAAATAAAATAATGAAAAAGCGGTCGTTCAACACCCAGATAGACTCGCTGCGGAACATCTTTAAAAATCGAGACTCGTAAATCGGTTTCAATATTAAAATTTTTTATTTTCTGCCCGGCAACGCCGCAATAAAGTGAGAATGGCGTATTTTCAAAATAGGAACCATAACCGGTGGTGCTCCAGTTTAACACATTGAACAGATCCTGAATTTTTGCAGCCAAAACAAAATGCTTGTTATATCGATACTGGGCACCCAGATTTAATGCCAGCCCGTAAGCTTCACCAACAATAGCACCTTCCCCGGATTTTTGTTCTTTTCCGAAAGTTGCGTATCGTATTTCAAGCGTGGTCCCCAGCGACAGGCCGTAGATAGTACCATATAAACTCCGCGCCAATCCCACCAGACCCCGCATTTCCCGCATCAATTCATCCCCGGAGATGATAATACCTTCACCATGCGCCCAGTATTCATCAATTCGTCCCGAGGTGGCCGCAAATGAATAAGGAATTATATCCAACTGTCGCGTATAGGAAAAAGTACTCTGAAATCCAACAGTCGAAGTCAGGCCGGCTGGATTCCAGGTAAGGGAATAGATATCGTCAGAAAGTGCAACGCAAGCGCCGCCCATCCCTAAAGCGCGGGCTCCAAAACCAATATCTAAAAATGAAGCCGGGATATGGGACAATCCCTGTCCACTGGCGCTAAATGGGATGAAGTACCCTATTAATAGAATAATAAAAAATCCTTTTTTCATTTTCAACTCTAATCTTTTTAAAAATAATATTTTTGACAAATATTGATAAATCCCATTCTAACAGCGCTATTTTGCCAGAATAACAGATTTCAAATATTCTTTTTTACCAGTATTGTCTTCAATTATCATTTGAAGTAAATAGCGCCCATTTCGGGCAATCAATTGATGATCAGTCCGGCCGTCCCAGCGGACCATGGCGGGATAAGCTTTAGCCATCGGCGCTTGGGCTACCAATTCCCGAACCAATTCGCCCATTAAATTATAAATTTTCAGGGTCACTAACGGGCGGGACGTTTTTTCAGAACCTGGTATAAAATGAATCGCCAATCCTGGTTCGCCATCTTGATCGGAATCAATTTCGGTAGAAAATGGATTGGGAATCAGGCGAATATCATATAAAGCCAATTCATCAGAAGCATCCAACAGCGAATAGATACCTCCCTGTGTAATTTGAACTTGCATTGTACGCGATGCTGTTAATTTGGCTTCTGGTAAAATTCGCCACTGCCCATACCCGGTCTCCCAAAAGCCGAGTCGTAAATCAAATGAATCTGGGTTTGCTGAAACGGGAAAGGTCATTGACACCCGCTTTTCAAATTTCAAATCTGACGGCTGTAAATTATAGATTCTGCCACGAGATTTCCAGGTATGGGCACCAGGTGAATCTGGCACTTTAGCGCCCGAAATATAGATATTCACTTCTTTTGACACTGAATTTTCAGGAATTTCCAGTGAAAAGCCGTTGAAATCCTGCAAAACGCCCTTAAATCCCGCTGATACAGGTGCATAAATGGTAACTTTTGCAGAATCGCTCCGGCCATTCGAAGCTTGAATCGCAATTGTTGCTTCTCCAAAGAATCGATGATCCGGTCGGAATGCCCCGTCAATAATAATGCCGGCCGCACGAGGATGAACTGACCAGATCGGAGGTTCACTTAACGTCATTTTTTGTCCGGTTGTCGACCAGGCATTATATTTATAGCGGGTTCGAATCTGGTTGGAGATAAATTTTGATCCGATGATATCGAAACGCGCTGGAATCGCCTGATCCATTTTGAAAGCATACGTGTAATTCTGATCAGATGCGATTTTGACCGTTTTGAATTGCTGAAGTGGTAAAAAGCCTGATTTTTTATATTCAATTCGATAGGAACCACTGATTACATTTATAAAATTATAACTTCCCGTTTCGGAAGTCTTGACTGAATCATATCCAATCCCATTGACGGTATCAACCAGCGAGACCATGACCTCACTGATTGGTGCACCATCCCCGGAGCTGATTGTCCCGGAAACGGAGCTGAAATAGGCATCCGGAACTAACCAGAGTGAACTGTCCGCATAAATTTGATTTAACGCAAGTGCTTTAAAACCCTCTTTCTGGAAAATTAATTTAAAAGGTTCGGTTCGATTTAATTTTTCCAGACGAAATTTTCCTTCGTTGTCTGAACGGGTTGAAGCATAGTGCCCCGGCCCACTACCTTTCGAATCAGTAGCTGTTACCTGCGCACCATGAACCGGGAAGCCCGTATGAGTGGTAATTTTTCCACTGATCACACCATCTGAACTCAATAAAATAAGCCTTACCAGCTCCCGGCCAACCCGTTTGCCTTTACTCGTTTCAGAATTCGAGTAACCAGTCTTTGAAGCCGAAAGCTGGTAAGTTTTCTGTTGACTCGTATCCAGGCCGGCAAAGACAAACCGTCCGATTTTATCGGTGGTCGTCGTTTGCGTAAAAGTATGATTTTCACCCTTCAAAATAACCGTTGCCTCAGAAACTGGATTCAGGCTATCCTGCTCGACTACAAAGCCAGAAATCAAATCCTTCCACTGAATTATTTTGATACTGCCATTGTCAATTTCTACCGGCAGAAAAAAGCTATTAAAACCAAATTTTTCAAAATAAAAGCCACCTGATTTTCCTGTAACGGCTTCTGGATTAACTTTAAAGAGAACTCTTAGCAGGGTACCTCCCCCAGAAAGTGGTGAAACCGATTCGAATTTTATACGAATTCGGTCTTTGCTAATCTGTTCCTGTATTAAAGCCTCAGCCGGTAAAATTTTACCAGCCCGGACGACCCCACCGCAGCTTACCAGCGAAGGGGGATAACTCAATTCAAATTCACCCTGAATAAGGCCACGATAGCCAAGAGGCGAAACCCGAATCGGCAACAAACACCAGGCACCGGGCTGTAATGATGTATCCGGCACAATCACTTTTATCGGTTCAGGTGGTTGGGCTTTGGTAAGGGTAATTTTCGCTGTTTTCGCGAGAAAAGTATCAACTTTGGAATTCATTAAAATATCAGAAACAGCTAAATTGCCCTGTGCGCCCCCCTCAGCCGTTGGATGTGCCATAAATGTCGCCCAGAATAAAATTCCATCCTCGCGAATCGGTTGCGTTCCTTTATGAGAAATCGTTAAAGTCTCATTGGTTGTGGAAAATTCTGGGGCATCCCAATTTTCAGTTAAACTGTTCTGTGCCCGAATCCCGATGGGTACCAGAAGGCCGCTATCAAATTTTAGCGTCAATTGATAACCAGAGATAGTTTCCCCGGCTAAGCCATTCAGCTGAACAGGCAAATCATGTAAACGTCCAATTACCAGACCCGCATCCGGGACCGTTAAAATCAGCGGTTCGGGATTGAGGGAAAAATATGAAACCGGGCTCCAGTTCGGTCCATTACCGCGGCGGTCAAATATTCCCACCCGAAAAGCATAAATGATGTTCGGCTCCAGATTCGCCACCCAAATCGCGTGTTCAGTCTGTAAGGATTCAATTGGCTGGCGTTTTTCCAACAAAGAATCCGGACCATACATGAGTATCGCCGTGGTTGGCTCTGAGGTCTTCCACTCAATTGAGGCGCCGCGGGCATACGTACGTCGAACAAAGGGCTTTTGGATGAATTCCGGAATACTTTGATCCTGAACTGAAATAAAAGCTGTCCGGGTACTACCAGCAATCAGGCGATAATTAAAAACCAAATCACTAATGATGACCGGTGATTTTTTTCCGAATTCATCTGTTTCTTTGACCATGCCTTGGATTTCCAGCAAACGCCCCTGACCCCGAAGTTCACCACTGCCGGTGGCACTCACCTTAATCAGGGTTGGGGTGATTTTATTGATTTTCAATTCCCAGCCCTTCGCCAACGTTCGCTCAAGGCTGATACCGCCGGGTGAAATGAGCGTAGAATCAAAGGCAACGGTCATTTCAAAATGCCGGATATTTTTATGCTGAACATTTTGAATGAAGACAGGAAGCGAAAAGCTTTTTCCCATGGCGAGCGTCGTATCCGATATCAAAGCTTCGACTTCATTGCCCGCGGAGGTTTTAAAGGTTAAATCCGGACTGGAAATCGGTCCAGCACCAGACGCTCCTGTCATTTTCACCTGAAAATGATAAGTTGTGGCAGCCTGGAGTCCAAAAATTTCCATTTCATGATAAGTATCCAGTTTAGAATACGGCAGCGAGAAACCATAATTCGCATCCAGACCATAATCGATAACGCCCGTTGTCGGCAGGTCAGAGACCCAGAAAATTTTAACAGAATTTTTATGAATTTCAATCGCTCCCGGGCCAATCAAAAATTTCGGTGCTGACCTTTTTCGCGTGGTGAAATAGCCATCAATAGTTTGAACATTTTCGGCCGATTCATTAATTCGCGCATGAACAATTTGTAACGGTGTTCGCACATCATAGCTTCGGGGATTATAAGGTGTAAAATTGAGATTGACCAGAACCCCCTCCTTTTGGGTATTCCAGTTCCCCTTTAATTGGACCGACAGCGTACTGTCCGTAAGATGTTCGGCCTGAATATCCCAGTCCCGGGTTATCGCACCAACGAAGGTGGGATAATTAAATTTCAGTACTCGCGTATCATATTTTAAAATCAAATCAGCCGTGTATATCGGATAACTGTTTCCATTCACTGGATTATCAAGCTCTACGGGCAGAAAAAAGGCTTCACCGACATCATATCCAATTGAGGGTACCGATAAAATCAATTCCTGTCGATTTTGCATGTAAAATTCACCTGATTTTAATTTCAATCCCCCATTGCCAGCTGCATCAAAGGCCCCAATTGAATAATTAATTTTTTCACCCGGAATTAAATCTGTTAATTTAAAAACATGGCCGGTCGAAAGCCAATCACTTCGCAAAATTCCAGGCTCTTTGTTCACCGCATTATATTCCAGATAACTCGTGGTTGGTTCATTGGTTTCCCAATAAATAATAGCGGCGGTTGGCGAGAGTACTTCAATGATTGGCATTTCAACCAGTTTCGGTGCGACTCCATCCTTTACGGTTACCGTGCCCAGGTGGTAAGTGACTGGAATATTTCCATTATTCATCTTCACATCAGCAAAATATACAGGAATAACATCGCCGATTTGCGATCTGTCTTTTAAAACTTCAAACTGGACCGTAACTAATTCACCTGTATCGGCAATCGCCGTACTCCCGTTCAACTTAATTTCCAGGATTCCCTGTTCTTTATTATCCTGAAAACCAGGTGCTCCCCAGGTTTCCACCACCGTGCCACTGGTCGAAACAATTCCAGCAAAAAATTTATTCACATCATAACGTAGTTGAAATTGTACCTGCTTGACGGCCTGACCTTTCAATTCAGTTATTTTAATCGGCAATTTAAAACCGGATCCAAGAGGTTCAAAGCGGTCGGGGATGTTCAGTTGCACTTCATTTCCACCTGTTGTCTGAAAAGTACCATCCGGGGAAACAGCCGGATTCCCACCGTTCTCTCCTGCACTGGCAGCAATAAAATGATAACTTGTATTCGGCAATAATCCATTAATATTAATGAGGTGTGTGGTTACAAATTGCCCATTATGTTCGGAATTCCCATAATTTTGACCCGTTCCAAATTGAACCTGGCTGGTAGACGGCAAATCCGTGAGCCAGAAAACCGATGCCATATTTGAAGAAATATTATCCACGATTGGCCCAAAAGTAATTTTGGGAGCCGCCGTATCATCAACTCCTTTTAATCGCAACAACCCATTCTGGATTGAGACAATTGGAAATCCCTCATTTAGCGTAAATTCCTCAATCTCAAAAGCGGTATTTATTTTTCGCCCGGCTGGATTGGCGACAGATACTTCTAAAAAGACGAGTTTGCCACTATCTTTCATATAGGTGCCACCAGATGCCTGAATCAGGGCGAGATTGCCTTTTACCTGAAAACGGGGTTCAGGCCAATTCTGAATAATTGTTCCACCTTTTGAAATACCATTAATGGTCACATATTCCGGATCGAACCTAACCGCGCAAAACCATTTGTAAATATCCGACAGGGGATTATTGATAAAATGAATGGGGATTGTGTGATTGCCCGCCTCCACGCGTAACGTATCTAATTTTACAATAAAAGGCTCACGCTTTGCCGTTGTAAAACTACTTTCGCTGCTTTCGACCGGGCCATTTCCACTGGAATCGAAGGCGGCAATTTTAAAAAAATATCGGGTTTCCGGTTTCAAACCGGTTACCAGAATCCAATGATCTTTTACCCGATAAGGACTTATTTTTTCATATAAATACGTTTGTGAGGCTTCGCCGTAGGAAATGCGACTATTGGCTGGTTCATCGGTTTCCCAACGAACGCTGGCGGTAGAAGCCGTTATTTTTTCAAAGTAAGGCGGAATAAGCAACCGGGGTGCCCGGGTATCCTGAACCAGAAAACGACCGTTGTGAGTGGTCGTTAGAATCGCACCGGAATTAAGCTTCGAATTTTTAAAAGTCAAAGCCCCGTAAGCGCCTAATCGTGCTTTTGGATTGACATAAAAATGCAAATTAATGAGTTTCCCTGCACCTGTTAAGGGTGTCGATCCTTCAATTGAAAAGGTGACCTGTCCGGAATTTACGGAATAGGCAGGTAACCGCCAGAATGCGGTCAGACATTCTTCACTGGAAAATCGAGCAAAGGTTAGCAAGTCTGTATTGAACTGAATCATTGTCCCAAATTGTATAATTCCTAAACCCGAAATGTCCGAAATTGAAATGGGGATGATAACTTCGGTGCCCGGATCTTTTCCCACTTCGGGAAGGCTCAGAATAATTTTTGAAGTATTAAAAATGCCCATCGGACTTGAAACAGGTCCATTGTTGTAGGCATCCGTTGATTTCACCCGATAATAATATTTTTGCGCTGGTTCAAGATTGGTAATTTTCACCTGATGCATCAATGATAACGCATTATTTGCTTCTGAAAAGCCAAAATTTTCTGTTAATCCATATTCGACAACACTATTGGCCGGCTCATCCGTCTCCCAAGTAATAATAACCGAATTCGCCATCACGGCTGAAATAGTCGGACCGGACAGTATTTTAGGCGGCTCAGTGTCGTGAATTACAAAGAAAGTACCATTTTGAGTATCAGCGGTTGGGGTCCCATTATTAAATTTGAAATTTAAAAATGTCAACTGGCTGATGCTGCCGGGCACAGCCGTGGGTTTGACCTGAAAATTTAAAAAAAGAAGCGTGCCGGCGCTACTCAGCGCGATCGTTCCTTCTGATTTTACTTTTATGGCGCCTTCTGAAATAACAATAGAAGGATTACTCCAGCCTTGTGAAAGGGTTCCATCTATCGTAATTCCTTTTGCAATGAGGATGGTGGGATTAAACATGAGATTAAATTCATAACTCACAATATTTTGACCACCCATCTCACTCACCATAATGGGTATATCGATATTTTTACCAGGCGGTTGTTCACGATTGGGTATCGAGACATCGATTGCCGCGGCTTCATTAAACATCAAAAAAAGAATTAAAATACCAAAATAGCGCATAAATAAACATGAAATCCTTTTCATTTAAATCCTTCCAAATCTAAAGGCTTATCTTAAAAAATGGCGTAAGTTTTTGACATAATTAAAAGTTACAGCATTTCAAAGGTGGATTAATGCAAATTTCATGCTACAAAAAATTACTCTTTATTAGAAGATAATAATACCACCTATTAATTTGTTTTAATTTAAGTTAAACTACCTATTTTAAACCTTTCGATCCGAAATAATCTGAATGATTGCTAAAAAATCTTTCACTTAATATTACTATTAAAAATGCGATGTATCGATGAGCCTCCCCTAAAAAGTACGCGCCTATCATGCCGGGCAAAATAAGAAACCTCATTATTTATAAAAAAAATAGATTTTAAATTAATTTTTTTTAAAATTAATATTTTTAAATTAATTTTTATATATATTAGATCACTACTGTCAAAATGATATTAAGAAACAATACCATTAATATATATAAAAATATAAGTTTAAAATAGAAAAAAATAGAGGATCTACTTGAAATAATTTTTTATATTTAGGTCATTCTATTAAACAATTTTGAAAGGGATGACTGATGTATTCAGGAAAAATTATTTTTGCCCAGCTTATCTCCTTTTTACCCATTAAGGCCTTTCGCCGGTGTGTAAAAAGATATCGCGGCGAGCAAAAAGTCAAAAGCTTTTCGTGTTGGGACCAATTTCTGTGTATGGCTTTTGCGCAACTGACCTACCGTGAAAGTTTCCGTGATATCGAATCGTGTTTGCGCGGTTTGCAGCACAAACTGTATCACCTGGGATTTCGGAGTAAAATCTCCCGAAGCACGTTAGCGGATGCCAACCAATCGCGAGATTGGCGTATCTATGCGGACTTTGCGCAAATATTAATTCATCAAGCGCGACATCTTTATCACGATGACGCTTTTATTCTGGAATTACACGATACGGTTTATGCGTTCGATTCGACCACGATCGATTTGTGTCTGGCGCTTTTTCCCTGGACCATTTTTAGAAAAAACAAAAGTGCCGTTAAGCTTCACACTTTATTAGATTTAAGCGGCAGTATTCCTTCGTTTATTTGGATTACTCATGGCAAATATCCGGATGTAAAAATTCTAGATCAGCTTATTCCCGAACCTGGAGCAATGTATTTGATGGACCGCGGCTCTATCGATTTTAAACGCCTGTTTGCGTTAAATCAGGCGAAAGCTTTTTTCATCGTCCGCGCGAAAACCAATTTTCAATTTCGGCGGGTCTATTCCCACCCAATTGATAAGGTAACAGGCTTAAAATGCGATCAAACAATCCGCGTTTCTGGATTTTATACCGCCAAAGATTATCCGGAAAAACTTCGGCGTATCAAATTCTATGATCGGGAAACGGATAAAACGCTAACTTTTATTACCAATAATTCATCGCTTCCAGCGTTAACTATTGGCCAACTTTATAAAGGTCGATGGAAGGTTGAATTATTTTTTAAATGGATAAAACAGCATCTTCGAATAAAATCGTTTTTGGGTACGTCCGAAAATGCTGTCAAAACGCAAATTTGGATTGCGATCTCAATTTATGTCCTAATTGCAATTGTTAAAAAATTATTGAAAATTGATATTCCGCTCTACACTTTTTTACAAATTTTAAGTGTAACGCTATTTGAAAAAGTTCATATTTTACAATTAGTTACAGAAACAGAACCTAAAACTGAATTACCTAAAAGTCATAACCAACTTAATTTATTTGACTTATAAGCGGACAGTAGTGTTTTGGTATAGATTTTCTTTCGGTTTTGTTACACCCCTTATTTTAAAAAATCTTTATATCCATTGCAATATTTTTTACTGTTAAAAATAGTCGTTTGAACAGGTTTTATGGCTTTGTCTTTTATTTCTGCAAACTTTTCGATTGCACCAAAGCTGCCCTATCACCCTGACATCTCCCCCAATGGCGCAAAATATTTACGCCATAATCTGGAATAAAATTCAGACCTTCGAGGTTTTCTTATAGAAATCCCGTTATAATACTGAACATCAGAAATCTGACGAGAAAAACCTCGAAGATCATGCCCCGGTGTTTTGGGAGAATACAAGAGGAGGGAATAGCGATGACCTCTCCATTTGGGAAATAGTCGGGGTGAGGCTCATGAGTATGATTCAACAGTAGCTTAAAAAAAGTATAAGGTAATGAAGATTTACCTGCTTTTTAGATGAAAGTTTAACATTTTCATTAGCCGATACCATTTTTTTATTACCCAAATGGGAAAACTAAACATGATGCCGACCTATTTTAATAATAACATTTTCTGGGAAATAACATGATCCCCGGCGACTAATCGGTAAAAATAGGGGCCACTTACCACTTTTGAGCCATCGGAACTTTTCGCATCCCAAGTAACATCGTAAACGCCTGCATTTAAAAGCTCATTTACCAGTGTAACAACTTCGCGGCCAAGTACATCATAAATTTTGAGACTAATTTTAGTGGTTTCGGTGATGCTAAATCTGATATTTGTGATCGGATTAAATGGATTCGGATAATTTTGTTCTAAATTGAAACGAACAGGTAACGCATTTTTTGTTGGCTCAACATTGGCGATATAGTCCTTCAGATATTGCGCCAGCCACTTCATCGCAGGTCTCCAGGTACCATCAGAAAGTACAAGATGACAGGTCGTTTGCCACATTCGGCCTTCGAGGTATCCCCACAGTGTTATCCCTTTTACTCCCGGATGTTCCCCAATTACCGGGAATATCTTCTGATACAACTGCAATTGCTGGGTATCATTTGGGGTACCGGCATTATTCAGGTTACCTAAATCCATTTCGGATATATAAATCGGCAAACCGGTCGCTGCCAGCCGGTCTAAATTACTTTTTAGGGTATTGACATTGGCCGATTCAAATTCAAAGCGGTGCCCCTGCACGCCAATACCATCAATTAATTTTCGTTCCAGCAATAAGTTAATAATTTTGAGGTAATTGGTCGTTGCTGTATTGTCGTTGATAATTCCATAATCATTCAGCAGCAATTTGGCATTGGGCAGGTATTTCCTTGCCAGTTTGAAAGAATTTATCACCCAATCCCAACCCGTTTCTCCATTGCCGCCCAGTGCCTTTTTATAGTTGGCTCTTCCATTGGCACCATCTGGCGGATTGTGTCCGGCCAATGGTTCATTCACGACATCCATCATATCCATTTTAGGGTATCGTTCTCCAATCTTTCTAAACCAGGTTGTGATGTATTTCATCGGCAGCGCGGAGTCAAGACCGGAAATCCAGGAGGGTTGCTGCTGTCCCCAGATTAAGGTATGACCTTTAAAAATTAATTTGTTATCAATCGCACATTTGTAAGCCCGATCAAATCCAGTCCAATTCCATCGGGTGGTATCCTGTGATCCTGCCACGTTAGCCCATTTGCTGGCATTTTCGGGTGTCACCGGCGTCCAATAATTGGCAAAAATTTCATCCTGAACATCGCTGTATGCACTCCCCAGGAATTTTGCCGCGCCGGAGGCAAGTGGTGGACCTTTAAAATACTTGCTTGAATCAGGTTCAGTTTTAGTAGCTGAGCCAGGCAATTCTTTATCAAGCGCTTCAACGGTAAAATATATACTGGTTTTTCCGAATGCAATTTTGTCAATATACAATCCGTCTTCACGACTGGCGATTTGAAAGGTTTTTGAAAGACTATCGATATTAACAAAGAAGGATGCACCCAGTGCGGCACCTTGATAAAAATTTTTGGTAATATTAACCCATTTCCAGACCTGTGAACCGAGAGTTCCCGGGCCGTCCACAAAATCGGTCGCGTTGGAGAAGCCAGCACCAGCAAGGCCATTGATAAATACCCAGTCGGCACTTGCGGTATCGCTTTTTACACCGAATCCTCTGCCATAAAAAAAGCTGTCATCATCATACCCGCCGGCGCCAACACGCACGCGGGCAAATAAATTATAATAACCGGAATCCTGGAAGGTTACCTGGTATGTTATCACCCGGCTGGCATCCCCCGGACTGGTAAGTCCGGTATAGTTCTTCGAGGTTGTGATATATGTAATATCACCCTCCTGTTGCGTTAAAAATTCACTACCGATGGTACCGGATTCGGCTTCAACAATTACCGGTTTTTTGCCAGCATTAACATCCGCGATTTTAAGATTATCAACATAAATAACATTATTGGCATTGGCTGCATAATTGAAATGAATTGGCGCCCGGATAAAGGTTTGTTCGTCACTTACCGTGAACTGCATTTTAAATTCTTTCCATTCGGTCGTAAGCGTAGCTGGACGGATAGCACTGTATTCCGCATAAGAATACCGGCCGACCGTAAAGTTTACCTGGGCTCCTGCTTTTTCCGCTTTGGCCCAGATCGAGTAACTATAAGTTGTACCCTGCTTAACAGGAAGACTATCGGCAACTGTCTGAATATCCCATTGATTTGTGCCTAAACCGTGAACGGAAATTTTTAGCGCACGGTTTCCCTGTTTAACAGGATTATCCACAATTTCGAATACCGCCGGTAGATTTATCGTTTCCACCACTTGTATTAACCAGCCGCGGACATCGACGTCTTTGACAATACCAGTATCTGAACTTTCAAAACCACCATTCCTTACGATTTGGGCAAATGTCATACTGGACATTAAACAAAAAATAAGAATGCCCCCCCAAATATAAGTTGATAATAGTCGTTTCTTACTTTTTTTCATTTTTACCTCCAGGTAATTTGGTTGATAGTGCCAAAGTCGTCAGAAGCTGAAGAACTCCTTTCGGACTTATGCGATAAATTCCATTAAAGCTTAGCTCCTTTTTTTGTCCAATTGGAATATTGAAATCCGGATCAGTAAAAAAAATTGCACCGTCGGATTGAACAACCAAATCGTTGGGGCGGCGGAACCGCTTCCCATCGTATTTATCAGCAAGCGATGTTTGGGAGCCGTCTCCTTTAAAACGTACAATTCTTCTCAGGCCCATCTGACCAGCAATCAGGTTCCCTTTTAAGTCATAAGTCAATCCATTTGTATTATTGGAGGGACTTAAATAAACTTCCTTACCCTTTTCAGACGTCCATTTATAGATTTTATTGCCCTTAATATCCGAGAACAACAAACCGATTCCATTTTTCCAAAGGAGTCCTTCCGGTTGTAAAATGCCCGAAGCGATTTCTTCAAGCCTGGCATTCGGGTCCAGAATTGATTGCGAAAAAATTGGTGATTGGTTCAGTATGAGCACGATGGCGGCAATGAGTATAAAACGTAACAAAGCTGCTTTTTTAATCACATCATCTCCTTAATTTACAATAAGTTGTGTAAAAGGCTATTTTTTTCAAACAATTTGTAGCGGCGCAATGGATTGCGCCGCTACATGTAATTAAATTCAGTCAAATTTCAGGACTTTGATCTATTCCTTAAACAGCAATTGCGCAAATTCATGCAACCCGCGCCGCCAGCTCTGCCACTCGTGAGCCGTAAACTGAGAGACATAGAAATGCGTATTCATCCCAGCCGCTTTAAGCGCATCAGTGTCCGCTTTCGGATCGCCCCCGAAGCGTGTTTTTCCATTTTCAATCTCCCGACTGCCATAGCTGATGAACAACAGCTTAATTTTCTCTTTAAAACCAGGCGCTTTATTAACATCTTCCATACTGATACTACCGCCGCTGAACATGCCGACATCTGAGAACATTTCAGGATTGGCAAGCGTAATGACCCGTGTCTGCATGCCGCCCATGGAAAGTCCTGCCATCGCTCTATGTTTTTGATCAGCCAACGTGCGAAAATTAGAATCAATCATGGGAATAATATCTTCCAACAAAGTCTTTTTAAATCCATCAGCCCAGCCTTCGGGTGGCCATGGTCCTGTGGGACGCTCGCCTGGACGTGGACGGGGCATAGCCGTCAACCTAAGGTCGGCAAATCGAATTTAAATAAGTTTCGATAATTTGCGTTGACGATATTTTGTGTTTTTTTGTCGCTAGGATACATTTTTTGCTACAGGTCCTGTAAAATTTTTGCAGCCATAGTGCCAACCCCGCGGTTTTCATCAAGAATATTGGGCGCAATTCGTCGATTTTTTTCCGACAGAAGATTTTAAACGCTTTAAAGGCATTTGCCAAATCTGACCTTAATAATTAAAAAACAATAACTTAACAATACTATGCCCCCTTAGGTTGACGGCTATGACATTTTTTTCCCCCCCCCGCCGCATAATTTAGCGAATATTTCCTTAAGATCAATAGATTTGAAAACCCAGATTGTAATTCATCGATTGGTGGATTATGGTTTGGGTTTTTTTGTTTTTTAGCTGACAATAACAAATGGAGGTTTAATATGTCAAACCTAAAAGTGATCATCGTCATGGCAATATTTATCTTGCCGTTTGGTGTTTTAGCAACCGAGGATTTGGTGCGAATCGGTGGTCTGGATATCACTGCTACTAATTATGGGAGTATCAGAATAGGTCCCCACAAAAATCAGGACAGTAGCGGGGTCCGATTTGCCAATTACTATCTCGATCTTAGTACCTGGGTATCTGCCACCCTGAATGGTGAAAATTTAGTATCAGATGGAGATATTACTGAGACGAAAACAGTTCCCGATTGGCGCCTGTACCAGAAAGCAACGGCTCAAGCGTTACAACAACCTGACGAAAAAAAATACGTAACTGTTTACCGGGACGATCGTGCCTTTGACAAACATCAACCCTTAGGAATAGAAATCACTCAGGAGCTTTACTGGCAAAAAAATCGCGATTGGGCTATCATTTCTTTTCGAGTAAAGAATATGAACCATGTTGCCCTCCAAAATTTGCGCGTTGGGTTGCGACTCGATGCCGACGTCCCTGATAAAGATAATAAACCTACCGCTAACGATGATATGGTGGGAAAATCGGATAATTTATTTTACCTCTATGATTACAATCAGACTGTGGAAAAATCTAATATCATTGGTTTATTACCATTGGGAGAAAATATAAATTTTACGTTCAATTGGTGGGATGTTAATCATGATCCACTAACTGATCAGCAGCGACAGCAATTGGTGCCAGTCAGCAAGGGAAGCTTGCCCACTACTGCCAATGATTATCGAATTTTGATTACCCAGGGCACGTTTGAATTAAAGGAGCAGCAAGAATTAGACATAACCTTTGCGATCATTGAAAGTAAAGGATTGGACAATGCGGTTAAGGCGGCCCAGGAAGCGATGATATATTATAAGGCAAATATAGTTCCAGGATTAAAAAAATTGCCCCCTATTGCTGAACAATATTTAGAACAAAAGCTCCCTGTTAAATACGAGCTTTCTCAGAATTATCCCAATCCCTTTAATCCTTCGACCACGATTGGTTATGCCCTCCCTGAAGATAGTTATGTTGAGCTGGCCATTTATAATATTCAAGGAAAAATTGTAACCCGGCTCGTTAAAATACAACAGCCGGCTGGCAACTATCAGGTGGTCTGGAATGGCTGCGATGAATCGGGTAACCGAGTTAGTAGCGGGATCTATTACTATCAGCTTAAAACGGCTAAATTTAGTCAGACGAAAAAGATGGTTCTATTTCAGTAATGTTAATGATAATTCCTGTCTTAATAAAAAAGGGGTAGATAATTTTGGGGTCGGTTAATCAATTAAAACGAAAAGGATCTTGCAATGAAAAAAATATTTTGTTATATTTTGCTGGCTATATTCTTAGCACCCGTTTCTGGGCATACGGAGCCACCAGGAGGTGGCTACAATGGCTGGCGGTTCTTTTTTGCATCATTTTCTGTCTTCAATCCGGCGGCAAATCCGGTCAGTGGGGTGAATGTAAAATTATTTGTCCATATTTATGGCACAGAAGGTGATGGTTATGCCATACTTTATGGTATCACCAATAGTGAAGGTTGGGTGAATCTATCAACCACGTTATATTATCAAGGCTATGAGGAAGGTCATTACATGCTGGCTTACATTAATGACGATCGTTATACAGTATTATCTTCATCAAATACCTATACCACAACATCCTATAATCTTTATCCAGATTTTGAAGTGATATTAGATTTGGATCAGAATGGAATTAATGACAACTGGGAATTACCGTTGGCGGAAAAGTTTTGTCCCAGTTTAAAGCTTCATTCACAAGATCATGGGGTATCCCCTGAACCAGTGGAAATAATGGGAGATTTTTATGGGGTATGGGCAAGAGTTTGGACTTTGGGAGGAACCTGTATAGGCGACTGGCGCGTAGTTGACGATCCTGGGTTTGATCCTTCTCTTGCAGATATATTTTATAATGGTATTTATTATTGGTGCTTAGGTCATTGGGAAGGGGATAATCCAACTGTTTATCGATATATTGGAACTCCACCAGGCGGTGGCTATGGCGTTTATTTAACTCTATTTCATTTTGATTGGGCTGGACCAGAAGAATTTGGACAGGGTGGCCAGGATGATCCTGCAGGATGGGTCAATGTATATTTAAATGGTAATTCAATAGGACCAGGATATGGTCCCGGCGCTAATTAGGGCTTGCTGAAAAAGTAATTAAGTATTAATAAAAATAACAAGATAAAACTTGCAAATTTGGAAAAAAATCCATATATTTTACCAGAATTTGAACCAAAAGCTTGGAGATGAGATGGTAAAATATATCAGTGCGAAACAATTATCCTTTACAGAATTCCAAACCCCCTTTGTTAAAGGTCTGGATAGCAAGAACCGCTGGGTGCGGCTGGCGCGCCAAATTCCCTGGGATGAATTGGTGACGATTTACAGTCGGTCGCTACGGCTGGATTTTGGCCGCTGCGCCATCGACCCGCGGGTGGTCATCGGTGCCATGATCATCAAGCACCTCAAATGCTTGAGCGATGAAGCGACCCTTACGGAAATCCAGGAAAATCCGTATTTGCAATTCTTTCTGGGATTTCAGGAATTCCGCCATCAGCCTGTGTTTGATTCCTCACTCTTGGTGACCCTCCGGCGACGGTTGGGAGTTGACGCTTTTGAAGACATGAATCAGCAATTATTGGCAAAAATTGAAAATAAAAAACAAAAAAATAATCGATTTGCGTCATCATATATCAATAATTCTGTTAAATCTTCTGAATCTTCCAATAATTCGCCATCCGATGCGCCAACGGCAGCGACCACCACCGCGGTCGCGCCCCCGAATGCCCCTGCGGCGGCACCGGTGACCAATCAGGGAACCTTGATCCTCGACGCGACCGTGGCGCCCCAGGACATCAAATTTCCGACCGATTTGGACTTACTAAACACCAGTCGTGAGCAGACCGAACGGATCACAGATGAATTGTATGTGCCCGCCCCGGGCCAACGCAAACCCCGCACCTATCGGCGGCAGGTCCGTCAAGATTATTTGGTTACTGCCCGCAAAAAAAACGCAAAAAGACCAAAGAAATCCGCAAAGCTCTGCGGAAACAATTAAATTATGTCAACCGCAACATCAATACCATCCAAAAATTGTTAACGCCCAACTTTCAGGCCATTTCCTATAAATCCTTGCGGCAACTTTGGATTATCCAGGAGGTTTACCGCCAGCAATACGAGATGTATACCCAGCGCCGGCATCAAATTGAGGGGCGCATCGTCAGCCTGTCCCAACCGCATGTCCGCCCGATCGTCCGCGGCAAAGCCGGTAAGACGGTGGAATTCGGGGCGAAGCTGTCCGTCAGTTTGGTCAATGGTTTTGCCCATCTGGATCGCCTCAGTTGGGAGCCCGATAATGAAGGTGGTGCTTTAAAAACGCCGGTGGAAAATTATCACCGCCGCTATGGCGTTTATCCTGAGGTGGTGCTGGCCGATCAAATATTTGGTACCCAGGAAAATCGCGCCTTTTTGAAAAAGCAGGGCATTCGCTTTAGCGGCAAGGCGTTGGGACGGCCCCCCCCAATTGCGCCCCGCGGAAAAACGTAAAATCGCCCACGAAGCCCGCCGTCGCAGTCTCATCGAAGGCAAATTTGGCGAAGGCAAACGGCGATATGACCTGGATCTGGTGAAAGCGAAAACCGTAAAAACCAGCGAAAGTTGGATTGCGATCATATTCTTCGTGATGAATCTGGCCCTCTGGGGCCGGATTTATTTTTTTGCCAAATTTTTATGGCGCTTTTGTGTCGCTTTTGCCAATAATTTCAAAGAACTTTTCGGGCAATTCTACCTACCGACCCGAAAATTGGCATTTTTACGCTGACTTTTTCAGCAAGCCCTAATTATTTTAATTGATGTTAAGCCATAATAAGAAACAAGGTCGAACACAATTAATTTTGATAGCGTTTTATTCATTTCATCAGGATAAGTTTATGCGACAGCGCCTGTTCGCCAACTTTTAATTGATAAAAGTAAATGCCTGAATTTAAATCACTTAAATCAAAAAGGACAGTATGTTTTCCAACTGGCATTCGCTTATTTATAATTGTTTTTGCTTCTCGTCCCAATATATCAAAAATTTTTAATTCAACCAAATTTTCAGATTTGATTGTAAAATAGATCGTTGTTGAAGAATTAAACGGATTCGGAAAATTTTGAAATAATTCAAAATCGCCATTTTTGATAGTTAAAATTTCTTCTACCATACTACTCCCATTATCATCTTTCCCTGGCGAACCATTTATATTGAACGAAGTGCGCCAGTGCGCCGGATTATTTTGATCGCCGACCGGATTGAGTGCATCAGGAACCAATGAATATCCCTTACCATCGGCTGCAATTGGCCAGGGTGCCCGATCATTGTATCGTATCGAAAAAATAGTATCCCCAACAAAATTTATCAGGGTAATTTTTTCGCCGGCGTTGTCCAGAAAACCTTCATATTCACCAAAAGGAGTAAACTTGTAACGATTATAAAAATTGAGTTGATTCGAAGCAAGGACAATAAATTCATCCGAATTCAGAACCGTCGCCAAAGGGAAAGAAAAAGAAATCCCCTCACAAAATCGACACCCACTCAAATCAATCGATGAGGTGCCAACATTTTTTAATTCAATAAATTCAAAGCTCCGATCATCCATTCCATCGGCTGCCAATGGATGATAATGGATTTCCGTGACTTTCAGATTGTTTAAATCTGTCGATATAATAAAAATCATTTCAGCTAAGGCACTCCAACTACTTCCCTGAAAGCTTCGGGCTTTAATATGGGTGCTATTCATTAAATACAATGGATTATCATATTTCAGGGCAGTGGAGGCTATCTGGCCGACCGGTGCCGGATCGGTTCCATCAGTTGTATAATAGATATCACCTTTTAATACCCGCATGGAAAGGATGTCCCCGGCTTGAATTAGATTCTGCGGGGGTAATTTATAATTAATCAGAAATAGCGGCGCATCGATATCTGGGAAAAGATTTGCGGTCCGCAATTGCTTAATAAATTCATCCGTTCTTTTGGGAAAATATTCATTCAGGAGATAGGATTGCTGATCTAGCCAGCATTTTTTATCATAGAGCTCAAAGGGTCCAGCAGCAGAATAGCGATGAACATCCCGTCGATAATCGCCCCAACGGGCCGATTCAGCAATTATTGCCAGATCGATCTGATTTGCCCGGTCCATCCAACGCACACTGGCAGATGCTGGCGTTAATGTGCCACCATTAAAACAGTGGCGTTGAACCCGATCGGCAAAAAGTCGTCGAAAATCGGCATTTTTGCGTAATTGCTGAAACAAAAAACTTGGACGATTATTATTATTAAGCTCCAAAACATTTCGAGTAATTTTTTCCAGAATACGTTCCGCATCCCAGCTAAAAAAGCGAAATCCTTTTGCCGGTTGAACCCGATTTCGAATCGCTACCCAATTATGATGGTCCCAGTCTGAGTTCGCTCCATAAAAGTTTAATATCATATAATCAATGAAATTGATAACATCGAGATAGGCTTCATAACCGGGATTGTTGGAACCGTCGGGATTATTCCCCAGCAGCCGCTGATAGTTCGTATTTGAAGCCAAATCGGTTGTCGCCAATGCTATCATTTGATCCCAGGCCGTGTTATTCCCATCGAGAATTGTTCCATAGTCTTTAATAACGTCATAATCGGCTGGATCCCCCCCCAGGTAGGTGGCAGCAAATTCCTTATCAAGCCGTTCGGTGAGATTGTAAATGCCCCAATAGAGTCCATTCAGATACAGATGCACATATCGTCCCTTTCCGGCTGGATGGCCCATGGCACGCTGGGTATCTTTCGCCCAGACATCTTGGATATATTGAGCTGCACGGCGCTCACCAGAAGTCCAATGACACCAGGAATTGTTAAATCCAGCGCGCAAGACGATAGTATTGAATTTATTCGTCGCGCCTTCACCCAAAAGCGGATAATCTAATTTCGTTGGTCCATATTCTCTCTTAAAAACGATTCTGAAAGAATGTTTCGGTGATTTTTCCGGTCTTCGGCTATGGCCACCATGTAATTGGATACCACAATCAACTTGTAAGTCCTCATTCCCATCCTGACTAAAAAATTCAACCGATACCGGTCGTTCCCATCCATCGCCAAAGAGGGGAACATCCCCATCACCTGGTGGTCCTGTGTAAATGTATATCCCGCCGGAATTCGAATCGATACTTTTGGAGAAGAAGTTGTTTTTATCAGTCACGACTGAAAGGGTTGGTAATGAAAGTAACGCTGCTTTCATTTGCCCGGCATATAACGGATCCTGCGTAATTTCGGGATCCATTTCATAATCAGCAATCGCGGTTCCTGATATTGCAGTATATGGTCCCCACTCAGTCGGATAGCCAGGGGGATGATTCGATTGCTGAACAACATCATCCAGAAAAAGGTAGGTAGCCGTTGCAATCTTGCTCTTCAATCCGCCTGATTTTGTAACAATAGCCCTCAAGACAGTCGTCGTATTGATTGGAACAGGAGCATTATATTGCTTTCCGTTTGAAATATCGGGAGGGCTGCCATCGGTTGTGTAATAAATTTGAACATTTGTCAGATTCGTTGTAATCGTTACTTCGAAGGGCGTTTCATAAAAACCGTGATGATAATTGAATTCAGGAAATGACAAAAATTGGAATTCTGCCAGTTGATTATCTGCTCCAGGTGTTGGTTTTTGAGTCGCGAGATAATCCTGATCAAAATAACCAAACGATACATCAGCTTGCTGCGGCGGGAAAGCGGGATTAAACTCCGTTACCACCAAACCATTCGAATCGATTAAAGCCAGATATTCGCCATCTCCATTCAATTTAAAATGGGTATGCAACTCCTGATTGGGATCAATTCGATTCTTGCCCGAAGCAAATATTACTAAGTAACCTTCTGATTTGATATTAACGGCAGGAAAGATCCATTTTCGCACCTGGTTTGGATCATCCGTCAATGACCAGCCAGCCAAATTTATATCCATCGGAATCGGATTATAAAGCTCAATCCAGTCAGAATAATCACCATCATTATCTGCTAAAATTGTCGAATTCAAAGCCATGAACTCATTTATCCGTACCGTTTCAAATCGCGATTGCGCTTTTAATAAAAGCGGCAACGTTACAAGAAACAGACTTATCAATATCTGCCTGGTATATTTCATAGCGTGTGGTGAATAATGTTGCGTATGATTAATTCCGATTTTAAGTTTTAACCTGCATAATTTTTAACAGTTCCAGTAAACGCTGCAATATTTTCAGTCTTCACGCCTGGCGGCATTCCACCACCACCGGAAAGGATGACTCTTGATTTATCCGGTAAAGAATTTAACAATTCAAGCGTCGCGGCAGTCACTTTGGCCGGATCGCCGCTGGCCAAAACATCACGCGGGGGGATACTCCCAAGGAGCGTTACTTTATTTTGTGTCAACTGTTTCAATTCAGTCAACGGGACATCGAAGCCCATATTGAATAAATTTACGCCTATTTCCGGCAAAAAGGGCGCCGACACTTTACACGGAGCATCATTGTGCAAAAATTTAACCGTTACATTTGCATCAAACAATTCCTTAAAATAAGGCAGGCCAAATTCGCGGAATTCTGGTTCCCCGATAAAACCAATCACATCATCCAATAAGAATATACCGTCAATGTCGGGAAAAGTTTCCATTTGAAAATGCAGCCAATCTTTAAGAAAAGCAGTGATCTTTTTTATAAGTGCCCCAGCCTTTTCGGGTTGCAGCATCATAATCGTTAAAAACTCAGTCATGCCCATCAAATAACTGGCGATATTCAGGGGCCCACGCGCAACCGCAAAACGAATTTTATGGCCGGCAGCTTCGATTTTTGGCTGCGCGAGCATTAAACGATTTAACACAAACGGCAATAATCCATCTGTTCTCGGATTGGGGGCAGGCAAGGATTCAATATCATCAGCCGAGTTGATAACTTTATGGGCGTGTGGAAACGCATTGGCCGGAAATGAACCACGTGCACCAAAAGCCGACGGCTCGGTACACATCCCAAATTCTGACCAGAATCCCGGCAAAAACATTACCTCCGGAAAGTCATTGATAGCTTTGAAATTTGCTTTTAGCCAGAGATCATCGTTTGAAAAATAATCCAGAATCCGAATGCCATACCAATTGGGCAGCCAGGGACAATCGATAATAAATCCGACAGGTAGTGGTTTTATTACCTCACCGTTAATAACACGTAGCAGCATTTCCCATTGTTGATCAGTCATTTTAAATATCCTTTTTCATGAAATTGTTACCTAAACTGAACAATTCTTTGTCAATTTTTCTGAAATATCAGCTAAAATGTGCTTGATTAACCGACTAAAAAAATTTGGCCACAGAATAAAGAGGCCACAGAAACAAATTTGATGAATTTTGAGTCCGCATCGTGCCTTGATTATTCATTTTCCGGGCATCTATCCGGTTTTTAAAATCGGCAGTAATAACAGATTTCTAACCATATAAATTTGTTTTTTATTTTTCTGTGGCCGCTATATTCTGTGGCCATAGAAAGGATTTTTTTTTAACTATCTAAATCCTGGTTTGATAAATTCTAAATCAATCGTTTAATTCAGGTGATTATTAAATTTTGCCCCAAATTATAATCCTGTAGATCCTGTAATCCTGTCAAATATCTTTTTTTAAGTTATCGATTTCTCATTTTATCAATAATGATTCTGATAAAAATTTGCTTTCAACAACTACTTTTCCTGACAGGCCGGTACCGCACGTCCTGTGGGATCATAAATTTTATAAGTGCCACTCACATGCAACAATCCCAGCATATAGAGCAAACCATCATAATAGCGTGCCCTTCCGCTGGGAATGGGCGTATTCCAAAATTCGGCCAGAAAATCCTTTTTATTCGGATGTGTCGCTGCCAGACAGGCCACGGCATTCATGGCCACCAAACCGGCGCTGTGGTCGTTCCCCAATTTTTTTCCATCCAGCGTGAACAGATTTCCGTATTTACCAATGCCCTGCAAATAGAAAAAATTTAATAGTCGATTCGATTGTTCAATTGCCCAGGGATCGCTGGCGAACCATTGATAATCCACGGCAATATTCATGGCCACCCGCCAGGCATCATACTGAAAATTTTTATGACCACCACCCCAGGGCATAGCTGTCAGGTTAAGCATCTAATTTATTTGAAAACAAGATGTTGGATATATAAGAAATATTTAAGGCGAACCATCCATCTGACCCTCACCCCAACCCTCTCCCAGAGGGAGAGGGCGTAGCTATCCCCTCTCCCTCTGGGAGAGGGTTAGGGTGCGGGCATTTTTTAACTCACTTATTTCTTAATTTTCAATTAGTTATCACCTTAACCTGACGGCTATGCACCCCGGGGTGGATCAATGGGAGTTCCATCGAATTTGGCATAATCCGGCGCCAGACCGGTCACGAGATGCGTTGTCTTTTTAAAAAATTGACGACTGGTGGCTGCCGCCTCGCACCAGAATTGGTTATTCTTATCCGCCCAACGCGCCCAGATCTCGTAAAAATGCGGGAGATGATAAGAGGGATCGGTATAATCATCAGCACTCCCGGATGGTACAAAAACCACCTGCTTTTCTTCCAGGTTGAACATATTCGTCACCACATCACCCCGATCAGAAAAGACTTCCTTGCTGAACATGGCATCCAGAATAGCCTGAGCATCAGCCTGATAGTAATGAACGCCACTGTTATTCCCCCATCTGGCGGCGGCAAAATATAACGCCATCACAAACCACGCTTCCCCATCCGAAGCCGAGTTTGAATCCAATTTGGTACCATCGGTTCGACAATGCCAGGCAAAATAGCCTTTTCCGGGACCATCCTGATGCTGCATATAGGTCTTGGCCCATTTCCACAACCGATCAAATTCTGTTTTTTTATCCAATTAAACCGCGATGATCATCCCGTACGAAATTCCTTCCGTGCGGACGTCATTATTCCAGATATCATGCATATAGGCCATAGCTGGCGGCACCGGATAGTACACGCGTTGTGTTTCATCATCGCCATAGAATAATTGGTTGAAGGTGCTATCCACTCTGGCTCTCACCCGGGCTTCCGGCATGCCTAACAAATCAGAAAAAAAATTTTGATAAATTCCTGTATGATATGCTCCGGTTGGTTTCGGCTGTTGCACAGTGCCAATTCAATTTGCGGAGCATAGAGATTTTGCCGGCATAGATAAAATCACCAAAACAAGCAGTAAAAGGATGACTCGACTTTTCATTCAAAGCCTCGTTATAAAAATTTGATTAAATTATTAGTGAATGCTTCCGAGATCAATTATTTTAAAACAGATAGTAACCGATCACGGGGTGAAAGCAAACAATTTTCATTTTTTGTGTCCAGGGCAGCGGTGGATAAAGTCTGCCAGAATATTCTCAAGCCGACTGCGCCTCATCAAAAGATCAGCTTTGCTGAAAAGGGTGAACACTTTATTGAATGTTGTCATCCGACATTGTCGATGAAAAAGATTAAGAAAGATAACGTTGGCTGGATTTGACCCATCCGGTTGGTTGAGGTAACCCCTTCTTCACCTTGGTAATCCGCCAAATCCGGGACACCACCAACCTTATTCCCTTATTGGTGATGATAATCAAATGAAGCAATAAGGTAATAAGGTTAAATTGTCGGGACCCTCGAATTGTTACTAAGGTCAATAAGGTCGATTGGGTTTGATCTTGCGGCCTGGTTGATTAAAAACCTTATTAACCTTCATAATCAGTAAAACCGGCGACACAACAAATTTGATACTATTCCCTGTGATCGGTTACGAAACTTTTTTATTAAAATTTTAAAAACCATTTTCTTATGTCTTCCGCTGGCTAAAAGCACTTAAAAATGCGCTTCTCATCCTGACGCTCGGTGATTTTCCATTTATCGCATCAATTACCTGAAAATCATATTTTTTCCCAACCTGAAAATAGCCTATCCAAAACGGAAGAAATAGTTTTTTTTGAATTAAAATTTCTTTAATCGCAACAAAGACCCGCCGGCGCAGATTGTAATTTAACAAAACTCTTCGATATTCATTGAGACAAATCTGAATGGCTTGTTGGGGATTGATTTCAAATTGAAAGACAGGAATATTCAGCGGAGATTCATTTGTCAATTCTATTCGATCGTAAAGGCTAAAAACACCGGAAATACCATCGACAATGACATTTACTTGTTGTAAACCTGATTTTGGGGATTCAGTCACTAACTCAAAATAATAAAACGGCATCAATACAAGTTCAATCCGTTTCAGGAGCATTTTTTGTAAATGCCACCACTTTTTCGGTGGATTTAAAATTTCACTGGCTAACAATTCACTGATAAGTGGTGAGATATACTGAATTGATATATCATTCATCGCTTCAAAGTCCTGAATTGCCGCCAACCGGATATTCCGAACACTAATCCAATAAAGAGGAGAACCAGACCAGAAAATATATTGGCGTATTTTCCGGGTATTGAATCCGTAAAAAAAGTGGCAACTAAAATTGTCAAACTAAAAACGAAAATAAAAATGCCAATCGCAATTCGTGACTGTGATTCAACTAAAAGCTGGGATTCTTTTTTTGTATGTTGTGTCATGATTTCACCCAAGTTTATTAAAAATATGAATAAACTAAAAGTTGGGTTCCAATAGCCAGCGTAGCCCACCATTTGAGATTGCGCCACCATTTTCTATCAGGACTCCCCAGGTAAATGTAATCGGATTTAATCATCCAAACAACGAGTAAAATCATTAAATACATAAATAAAATTATCAACCGTCCCCCCAAAAGTGGTAATCCATATAACCACTCAAAATTGAGCATATCGAACTCCTTTACTGGTGATTAATTCGATTATCAAGTATATTTTGAAGATTTTCATCCTGACGCGTCAAACCAAAAACAAGCCCATACAGCTTTTCCAGTGGTTCAGGTTTTGTTAATAAACTTACCGAGATCGTAATCAACAAAGTGCCAATAAATGACCACCAGGAAATATAAAGAAATGGCTCCTGAATAACAAAAAGGCTGGATTTAAAAGTAAAAAGCAGGCCTGAAATGCAAACGCCGCCGATCAGGCCTGCAAGTCCGCCCCATTGAGTCGAACGTCGCCAGAGCATTCCCAGGAGAACAATACCCAAAGTTGGCCCCTGAAAAATGGATAGCAATGTTTGGACATAAACATACATCCCTGGAAATTTTTTACTCAGGGGGGAAGTAAAAACTCCCATGAGCAACAAAATTACGGTGACCAGTCGCCCAATATACAGATAATGGCGATCAGCAGCATTTTTTTTGATGAAAACTTCATAAATATCCTTTGTAAAAAGGGTTGCCGCCGAGTTCAGTACCGAATCCACGGTTGACATAAGTCCGGCAAAGAAAGCGGCAAAGATAAGTCCCGTTAAACCCGGGGGGAGCAAATTTTTTAACATAGTGGGAATGGCCTGATCCCCATTTGCAATATTTGGATAAAGTGCCAGCGCAATTATTCCGGGAAAAATCACCAGGACAGGAATAAATGTTTTCAAAATTGCACCAAAAAGAAAACCCGCTTTTGCATTCCACTCGTCCTTTGCCCCCAGTGCTCGTTGGGCGATTGTCTGGTTACCAATCCAGTAGGCATTGGCCAGGACAAATGTCAAACCGAATAAAATTCCCGTCCAGGGATAGGGTGTGGTGGTATCCGCCGGCAAAACCATTTGAAAATGATTTTGGTAACCCGGTCCCAGGCTGGCAATTTTCTCCACCAGATTACGCCAGCTTCCAATTTCATAAAATCCCAATCCCAGAATAACAAATCCTCCCAGGTACATGATAATCAACTGAACGACGTCCGTCATCACCACCGCGGAAAGTCCGCCGGAAACAGTATAAATTCCGACGATGCCGGCGGTTACCCAGATCGACAACTCAATGGACCAGCCCATCATTGTATTCAAAAGCATTGCACTGGCCCAGAAGACAATTCCCAGATTAAACGCCAGGAAAAGAATCCAGATGAAAGCTTCAATCGTTCGAACGTAAATATTGAATCGCCGGCCCAAATATTCTGGTATCGTATAAATTCCGGCACGCCAATAATACGGAATGAAGATAAAGGCGGCGAGAATCATTCCCGGCACGCTTCCAAGCCAATCAAAATTTGCAACCACCATTCCATATCGATAAGCCTGACCGGCAGCACCGACAAAATCAACGGCCCCGATATCGGTAACCACCAGCGACATGCCAATTGCCCAGAAGGGAAAATTTTTCCCTCCCAGAAAAAAATCTTCCTGGGAATGGACAAATTTTTTAAAAAAGAATCCGAGAAGTAATATGCCCCCAAGATATACCAAAACAATCACATAATCAATTCCAGAAAGCGTCATAATCAGCCCCTGCTCCAGTGATTAATTCAAAAATTCAGCCGCAGCTCAATTGCAAAAACCATCAAATTACAATAATTATATGAATTTATTTTCCTCTCGTCAAGTAATTTTCTAAAAAATTTAATTGTCGTCATAATAATGTCAACCGTTTTTATTAACAACAAAGTTACTTTTGGTTACCGACCTTGGATCCACATCAGGCCAGTCTAATTAAAGTCTGTCTGAAAATGTCAAAAAATTACTTTGGTAAAGTATAAACGCGTCAAACCGGATGCAATCTGGAATTCAACGATATGAATAATCTCGGCAATTTGACAAAAACCATGAAATAACCACTACAATAAAAACAAATTAATGTTCCCAAACATTTTAGATTGTAGATTTCCCCTAACAAATCTCTTCCATTCCAAATCGATCTATCATCAATCCGTGTCTTAATCCAAAATCACTCACAATGAATTGATCGACATTCAATTTCCTCAATAAAACACTGGCAATCGCGCAACCAGCCAGAATAATATCAGCACGCGCTGGTTCGAGTCCTGGTATCATTTTCCTTTCAGCGATGGACTTGCTCCGATAAAGCTCCAGTTGACGCAAAACTTCAGCGCGATCCAGCCGGGTACCATTTACTATTAATGGATCGTACACTTGGAGTTGATGTCTAACAGCGGCCATCGTGGTGACCGTTCCCCCCACGCCGACCAGTACATCAAAAGTGCTTTCGCTCCCGAGATCACCCAACTCTTCATCAATTTTCTGTAATACGAAAGTCAATAAATCATTTGCGACTGGCGACTGTGTAAAATATTTTTCAGTAATCTGAATCGCGCCAACATTCATACTCATCTGTTTGATGATTTGTTGATCACATCCCAGAAAAAACTCGGTACTCCCGCCGCCGATATCAAAAATTGCCATTTTTTTTGTCTGGGAACCCACACTCTTTTTGGCAGAAAGATAAGCAAGCCGGGCTTCCTCTTCCCCACTTAGAATCTCAATATTGAGTTGATATTTTGCGCGGACAGTTTCAAGGAACTCCCGCGAATTTTTTGCACTTCGTAAGGCCATCGTGCCAGCCGCCACAATATAATCAACCTGATTTTGATGTATGAGTTGCATAAACTGGCCAAGAACATCCAATGTCCGCTTCATGGCTGCTTTTTTTAATATCCCGCTTGTTTTGACACCTTCACCCAGCCGGGGCATTGCCATTTGATCTAAAATAATATGCCAATTATTATCTATCTCTTTTTCAGCGATAAAAAGCAGCACCGAATTTGAGCCAATATCGAGCGTCGCATATCGTGTCATGGAATTCTCCAAAAGCCAATTGAGTTAAAAATTCAAATTCGACCCCCAAATGGTCAGTTTAATGTTCAATAATTTAAAATAATTTTTTTTGTAAAAAACAAATATTAAATTTATAGGTCATCCCCTCGAAAACAGGAACACGAATATTTGACATGGGCTAAAAACTTTTCGTTTGGAAGCGGAGGAAGAAAGAGAAATTTAAATCCAGAAATCGATACCTGTCATAATTATATCAGACCGCTGGGAATAAAAATGCCAGAAGAAGCAAGAAAGTCATCACCCCGGTCATCATGATAGCCAAAATACCAACAGTTTTGAAATAATACTGAATTCGATGATAAAATAAACGCACACCGATTGTATAAAATAAGAGGCTCAGGATAATACCTGCCATAAAAATAAGCACAGAAACGTAAAAAATTTGAAAAGCCCCCATACTAACGACAATGGACACCATTATCCACTTACAAGAAACAGGCATAATACTTTTCAAAAAAATCTCACGCGGATCACTGTTTATCGGTGAGGTGGTTATTTCCAAAATATCTGATTGTCCTTTTCGGAATAGAGAATTTTTGTGCGTATGAATTTTTATTAGCACGCGAACCAGATTAAATATTAATAAAAAGCCCAGAAAAACCAGCCCTGCAAGCTGTAAAAATATAAACCAGGATTCTAAATTAAAAATTTTATGAAGGCCCCGAAAAAAAATACCAATCAAAATAACATCAGCCAGATAAATTATGGAATAGGATAAAATTATCTGAATGAGTTTTCGTTTTTTTAATTTAAATTCAAATAAATGGTATAATAAAGGATGTTTAGGGATATTTCGTCGTGTCACATGAATCACGCTTAATAAAAAAAACAGTCCCAGGAACAATTTTTTTAATCCAGAATGAGGGGTTGAATCTGAAAAATTAAAATTTGGAATAAGATTTCGGCAGAATTGACTAATTTTTGCCAAAGAAGATTTGGTAAAAGTAGAAGTATCCTGAGGCATAATTTTTTTCACCACGGAGTCTTTCGATATTTTAAGTGGAAAGACAACAAGTTCATCACTACCATAATATTGTGCGGAATCACTAAATGAACTCTGGATATCGTATACTGAATTCAGCATATCAAGTTGATTCAAGTACATGATTTTCTGGCCTTCAACGGGTTTGCTTACCAGTGGCGGCCATCCCATGATATATTCATCGAAATCTGAAAATTGATCTCCATCCGTATCCGGATTATTTGGATTCATCCCATATAAATTTTCCAGGTGATCACTCAGGCCGTCTTTATCCGAATCAGTTTTATCATCAATATCGGCTGAGAAATCAGGATTTGCTAAATTCAAAATCCACGTTTTTCGTTTGGGCGTAAAATGAATTTCAGGACGTTCTGGTACAGCTTTTCCAAAGCTGTCCAGCAAAAGAACTTTATTGGATTGCGTGGAAAAAAAATCATTAAATAAAGTTACTTCAAATTCGTATTCTTGCTGTCCGGCAACTTTCGGTATAAAAAATTTTAAAAAGACACCATCGGCCAGTATTTCCGCAAGTGATTTTTTTTCGATCGTTAAATTTTTCAGTTCGACTATCTTTTTATTTGCATAAACACGAAAATTTTCAATAAAGTAAGGCATCAGTATCTGATTCAATAATTTTACATCCTTTTCGGTGTGAATATTGATTGCCTGTGATGTACCCAACAGATTTAATTCATAAGGGTGAATAAAAGTGGCTCCCTGGAAGCCAGTCGATTTCGGTATGAGTGTAGTATACGTAATGTCAAGCGGGTGGGTATAACCTTTGACAGGAGATAATACCAACGAGAGAATGATAATCAGCAGCAGATAAAAAATCGCACATCTTTTATCCATAGGTTGTTTCACCAAATCAGAATAGATATTGTTCAGAGATATTCCGTGTTTTTATAAGATTAAGACAAGTTAAACTTAACTCCATAAATTTCGTTCCCTAAAAATATTTTTTTAAATGACTTAGCCCATGTTTTTCATCCCGTCAATTCAAAAACAGACAAAACAAGTACATTAACAATCAAAATCAGGAAAAAAAAGATAATTTTATAATATATTATCTCAATTGCAGCAGGACGAAATTTAATCGCTGAAATAATTATTCCTATCACGCCACCGATCCAGAAACCAGTCGAAATAAAAAATAGCATTGGCCAAAAAGCAGATAATCGCTCAAAAAATGCAATACTTATCAGTGAACGGCTGAGTTCAAACAAAAAGGTATAAAGCTGATAGGCATAAGTCTGCCAGATTGCACTGGCAATTAATCCCGCAAGCAGTCCTATTAAGATACTGATAATTATATTATTAATTTTTTGACGAATTTGCGGGAGGAGGCCTAGCAATGCGCCAATAATTGAAAAAGCACCCACAACAACCGGACTCGAATTAATAACTTGATTGTTGACTGAATTTAACCAATAGAGCCCCAGGAACAGAAACATAAAAATGAAAGCGGGCTGGATCTGAACGCGGATAAATTTCCACCAATCCATCCGTTTAACTGGTAGTTTTTCCATTTTACGAGTGACAGCAGCATCGACAGTCAATTGAACATCGACATGTTTTGTGCCAAAATTTGTTTTTACTTCAATCTTATCGTTGTAATCACCTGGTACCAATCCCTGACTATCGATATCCACCCGAATTACCTGACTTCTGCCCGTGAAGTTTGTCGGTGTGATCTTCAACCAGGGTTGATTTGTGGAAATGTTACCATCGAGTTTACCATTTCCCGTCGTAACTTCAACGGTAAATCCTTGCATGTCATGTTCGTGTTCTTCCAATTTAAAAACGAGTGCGTTGGGATTCACTTTCCATCTTAGTTCGGGAGGTTCGGTAAAAATTGAAATGGGGATACTCTTGGTTCCAACATTGGTTTTGAAAACCACATTGGTTATCAAATTTTTCATAGGGATATTTTCCGCACTTAAAAAGAAAGTGATCTGTTTTTTTTCTTTCGGAAAACAGGCGAAGGAATAATTATCCGCAATCAGGTAAGGCGCTTCAAAGTACAGTTCCCCCATAAGGAAACCATCACCGGCATTCAAAATAAAAATGGCGACTCTTTTCTGATCGCCGGGTTTAATGTCCAGAAAATCAATTTTTTCATGGCTTAGTTCTAATTTTGGAATCCGACCAAAGGGGCTTTTTAGTAAAAATTCATTCAGGCCCAAATTACGGTTGTTGGGATTTGATTGGCGAATTTTAGGGGCTTTTTCTGCCAGCGAACCTTCCTGAATACTATTCAACCAGGTTTCAAAATCACCGCGATAAAGATGCCAGACCGCATCGTCCCAATGACTATAGCAAATGTCAATAAATTCTTTCAGATTGGCGGCTCTATCACCAGAACGGAAGAGAAATGGATTGCTATCTGTTGCCCCCAGTGGATTAGTCGGTTTTCCACATTGCGGACAGACATTATGAGCCCCCCGATACAAACGTCCACATTTAGGACAGACTCGTGTCGTTACCGAACCGGAGCGAATTAACGCCTGTTTGAAATCGTCCATACTCTCAAAACGATCATCTGGATTCATGGACATTGCTTTAATAATCACATATTCAACTTGCCGGGAAATGTTAGCATTTAAGGAACGGGGTAAAGGACTGATGACCTCACCGGCTTTTCGGTTATTTGCATCAATCGGTTCACGCCGGGTGAGTAAAAAATAGAGGATCGCACCAAGTGAATAAATATCAGATCGGGGATCGGTGATTCCGCCACCTGTTCGGTACTGTTCAGGTGGGGCAAAAAATTGGGAAGCAGCACGTGCCAGATGCCGGGTCTGCACCCCCGGGACAAATCTTTTGGCAATTCCAAAATCAACAATAGCAATACTGCCATTGCGACGAATCAGAATGTTTTCAGGCTTCAAATCGCGGTGGACAACGCCAGCTTGATGAATATAGGCCAAAATATCACAAATCTGTTCGGCAATTTTAAGCACGCGCTGTTCAAGGCCAATAGCCGACAGATTTTGGGTAAGTTCCTGGAGACTTTCACCTTCAATGAATTCCATAACAATATAATGAAGTTCATCTTCATTAAATTGATCATATAGCTTGGGGATGCCGGGATGATCCAGATTCAGAAGAAAATCGTCTTCTTCATTATCACAATATATTCGTGGTGTTTCTTTAATGGCGAAAATCTGTTGATGCAAATCCCGAAATTTAGCTTTATATGTCGCTCCATACCCACCTTTACCAATAAGTTTGATAATTTCATAATGACCATGTAACACATCCCCCGGTTCCAATACCCATCCATATAAATGGCGAAACTGACCACTGGCGGTTTGTTCCCAATGAACAAGTTTGCGTTCGGATAGCTCACATTCAGGATTCAGGCAGGCATACCCATTCTCCTCAATCTTGCTAAAAGATTCCACTCGCATACAATTGGGACATGTATATAATCGTGCTGTTGTCATAAAATCACCTTAAATTTGCTATCGAATCCTTAAATTTATGATAGCAATCGACCTTGTTTATCGTATTTTGGCGCAGATTTGCTATATTTTATCAAAATTAAATTTTAACCAACCACTTCACTTCATGTGAAGGATTAAAGGGGATGAATTATATTACGGAGTGTTAAAACCTCGAAGATCTTTTAACTAAAAATTCAACTTTACATGAATTTTATATGAAAATTTCAAAAATATAACCACTCCCTATTGAGTCTATTCGGCCAGAATTTTTGAAAAGGTACATCTCAAAACTGAAGAGTTACAACTCAACAATCCTCTTGATACCAGCCAATCCAGATTATAGCAATTTCACCCGAAAATTTAAACGGCCGAGCCCTAAAATATCCTCATCGTTCAGTGGCAGTAATTGATGCGCGGTGATTCGGATTTTATTTACATACGTATAATTTACCGAATCCAGGTCTTGAACAAAATATTGATTTCCTTTTAATATAATTTTGGCATGTTCGCGACTCACCCCTTCCTCAGCGCCACCAAAAGAAGTCGTATCAATATCTGGATACACATTTTGTTCCGGATCTTCACGCCCAATGAGGACAGATAGTTGATTACGTGGCACATCGATCTCAAAATTCAATTTTTCCACAATTAATTTCATCGGACGCGCTCCCGAAGGCGTGGGGGTATAAATTATCTCTCCAGGATTTGGGCCAGTTGGGGGTTGAACTCTGGGTGTTGGTGATGGATAACTGGCTTGTTTTTTGGAATCACCAGGAACAGTTTCTCCTTTTGGGGACTCAAATTCGTTCTCCGGCAAAGGCGCGGCAATTGAAGAATGATTCATTAATAACTCCTGTTTTGTAAAGCAAAATCAACCATAGAATCGGCATAATTAGAATAAACCAGCAACTGACAGTATCTTTTAAACTTATATCATGGGAAAATGATTCAAATTCTGTCAGAAAAATTATAAAATTTTTAAATAAACCGCACTAATATTATCATCGCCTCCATGCAAATTAGCCGTATCGACTAGTTCATTACAAATTTGTTGTGGCTCTGACTGGGAACGTAAAATTTTCTCAATTTCATTGTCGCGAATTGTTTGCCAGAGCCCATCACTACAAAGCAATAACGAATCCCCCAAATCCAGTGTAAGCTGATAGAAATAGGGATGATTCGATTTGGTCATCATTTCCTGTAATTTCTCACGTAATCCAGCTTCGCCTAATGATCGAAGAATCTGATTTCGCTGTGGATGCTGATAAATATCTTCGAATTTAACATCACCCATCATATAAAATCGAAAAACAAGGGAATGATCATGCGTAATTAATTGCAGACCATTTTCCTGGCTGAAGATGTAAGTCCGGCTATCGCCGACGTTTAGAATATAAGCATTCCTTCCAATGATCAAGGCCACCGCAGCCGTTGCCCCCATTTCATTTTCCATCTGTTGGCCTGTCTGATAAATCTGATCACTGGCAGCGAAAGTTGCATTTTCCAAAATAGTCCGATAACTTACCATTGAATTACTTTTAAGTGAATCAAATAGCCCATTTTCAATTAGACTTCCCATCACCTTTGCCGCAATAGCGGAAACGGCTATTCGACTGGCAACCTCCCCCCCATCATGCCCGCCTAATCCATCAGATAAAATACAAATACTGATTGGATAAGAAATTGATTTCAAAATTTGAGTATGTTGAATGGTCGCCACACTATCTTCATTTTTTTTTCTTAATTTCCCAAGATTGGAACTCTTCCCCAGTAAATGTTGAATTCCTTGACGTTTCATTAAGTAAAATGAATCTGGATACGAAAATCGCTGCGTATTTCGTCCTTTTTCTTTCCCATTTGCGTTCATTCGTCTATGTACCTATAATAAAAATTCTTTAATTTTTCTGACGATTCAAAAATCATCACACGCGCCGCTTATTCTCATCATCATTGAAAATAAATTAAATAATTTCGGCTGGAAAAATGTATCCGAAGGTTTAAAAATTTCCGATATAGCAGATTGATACAAAAAAATCTTAAATATTTTTTGATTGTCAGGAAAGGGAGGCGTCTATCATGTTTAATTCTTTTGACATATCAGTAAAAGCTTGATAGGTCTGACGAATAAAAGGTTCATCAGGTTCAACCTTAAGGGCTAATTCCAGCCAATATTTCGCTTTTTCAAGATCCCGGGCTTTGGTAAACATATAACTGGCCGCCAGATCGTTATAAATGAGCCCATTTTGGGGAGCAATTTTCATCGCATCCAGTAAAATCTGGCGTCCCTCCTTCAAATCACCGGCCATACAGGTTATCCATCCCAAATTTCGAAGCACCTCTGGATCATCGGGCTGCATCTCCCGAGCAATTTTTAATTCTTCCAGGGCTTCATCAAATAACAAAGTCCTCCCATAGGCACAGCCCAGCAGAAAATGCGCCATAAAATTTTCCTGATTCATTTCCAGCACGATTTCCAGCGGTCTAATCGCCATTTCCGGTTGTGAATTCAACAGATAATATTCGCCAACCATTTCATATCCATTCTCAAAATCAGGATAGCGGTCAATAACTTCATAGAGCAACTCGATGGCTTCTCTGAATTCACCTTTTTCGGCTAAATCAATTGCGCGCGCGACTGTTTGTTGGGTTACTTTATCCATTATGGCATCACTTTTCATAATTTGACTTTTTAAAATAAAGATGTTAGAGAGCGTTAACAGTATTCATGTATTCTTCTATCAAAATCTGACTTCAGAATCCACCAAATTTGCAATTATTTCTGACAGAAACTCATTTCAATACTGCCAATCGTCTAAAGATCCAAATTACCCTGAATATAAACAAATCTCAAGAATTTGTCAAGGATTTTTAAATATTTTAATTAATTGACAATTTTGACATTTTCAGGAAAGTATTTGATGATAATTAAAAGTAAAGGCACCATAATTCAACCGTGAGTTATTTTTATCGAGTCAGGACGGCCTTGTCCTGAGTGGATTTTATTTGGTTATTTTAAAGGTTTGTGGATGAACAGGATGGTATTCATCATTTATATTTGAAATAAATCGGCGAAATTTATTAAATAATGATTTCGATGAAGAACGCCCAACCAGATTACAGCAATATTTCATTCTGAGGATTTCCTGGCAGCCATTTTTTTATGAATGGCCGATTAAAACTTTTATCGAAATGAAACCCTTTATTTTAAATCATTTTGTCAGAATTCGCTCATAAACAACATGATATTGCTCCAGAATCGTATTCCAATCGCGATTTTGCTGGACCCAGTTTCGGGCAGCCTGACCAATCTTCTGTCGCAAAATGTCGCGTTCCAGCAATGTTGCACATTTTGTTACCAGATTTTCCAGATTTTCTGGCTGAAAATAAAAACCCGTCACGCCATTTTGTATGAATTCGGTTACACGACTGTTTTCAGCAGCCAGAATGTTCTTTCCCATCAACATAATCTCAAGCATCGTATCCTCGGAAATTGAAAAATCATCCCGCTCCAGAAGAATGACCAGGTCCATCAATGAAAAAAGGTCATGCCTTGATACGGATTCATCAACGGAAATCGGAATCAGGTGTGTAGATAAATTCATCGGCTGAACCGAGGACATTAACATCTGGATATTATAATTATTACCGGGAAGAATAAATTTCAGATCGGGAATCCGCACAATCAATTTTATCAAAAGCTGGATAAACACGCTCTTTTCATCGGCATTGGAAGGAATATTTAAAAAACCGATAACTTTTTTGTTTTGAAGTTGATATTTTTGAATTAATATTGGATTTTTTGCCTGCGTTACAAGTGGAGGAACTTGTAACGAATCTATTCCATCAGGAATAACCAAAATTTTTTCACCCTCAATTCCCCGACTGAGTATCTGTTGTCGAATTTTCGCGGAACTCGTGATAACCTGTTCAGCGTAGTACATAATTGTGGTCTCTTGTTCCCTTATTTTTTTTATTTTTTGAGGGCTTGCATTTCCGGTATCACCGAATCCTTCTAACTGTTGGACTTCATAGATAAACGGGATTTCAAAAGCATTTGCAATTTCATATCCAATCTTTCCAACCTGAAATGGAGAGGTCAGGTGCATTAAATCGGGATCAAATTTTTTTAGCGTCTTTAAGAACAGTTTACGAAAATTGTGAAGTTGTCTAAATTTATCGTACCAGACAAAGAATTTTTTGGTTCTTATCGAATTTAGACCAATCACTTTAATATCATATAATGTCTGGAGGTAATGCAAGAGATATTTATTACGTACTGAAACTGTTTCATCAGAAGGCTTTTGTGTCCCGAATATTATTCTATGTTTTATTGTGGACATCTCTTCCTGAAATTTTATTGAAAACATGCACTTTTATAAAAATGATTTTCTATCAAGGTAAATTTGGCAGGCAAAAGCTGTTCCATTTAGCCTGTTTTGTCGGTATTTTCTATTTTTCAGTTATTGACTAGCTTGAAAGCCGATGTAAGCTTATTGCAATGGCTTTAATATTCCCAAACCTTTAATTTTATTCTCAAAATGCAACATATCGGTTCAATTAAAAACAAAATAAACCCGGATGGATCGTTTAAAAATTCACAGTAAATGAGATTTTATCAACAAGTTTAAATTAAAAAATTTTGATTGGCCGTAGTCAAGGGGTAAATCAAATTTAGCACGACTTAAATTGATTAAAATGTAATTTTTCCAAAGCTAGTGGGACATGATGCGCATGCAATCAACGTGTTGCAGTCAAAAATGTTGGGTAAAACCAAGACCTTCGAGGTTTTTCCCGTAAACATGCCCACATTCAGTAATATCACGGAAAAAATCCCGAAGGTCTTCTACCTGGTTTTGATGGGTTACCTGAATCGTATCTTATCAAATATCAGGGAACAATTTGTTGCATTTTTAACAAAAATTCTTCAGGGCCGACATCCTGGACAGCCCTTAATTCTGCTTTTTCAACACCGGATTTATCCAGAAAAATCAATGTCGGCATTCCCACCACCTGATATTCCTTCATCAATCGGGAAATTTCAGCATCAGGATTGGTACAATCTACTTTTATCATCAGGAATTCCTGCGATTTTTGAACAACAGCCGAATCAATAAATGTTGTTCGATTCATCTTTTTACAAGGTGCGCACCAATCAGCATAGAAATCAAAAATAACTGGTTTTTCAGATGTTTTAAATTCTATCGGCTCCTTCGCCGAGTAGTGTTTCCATTCAATCAACTCCTCAGCTTGAACCATTTCAGCATTCGATGAAGTGGAAGAGATGGCCTCATTAATCCAGAACACCCCGAGAATGATGAGTAGAATTCCGAATACCGCACGAAAGTGGTTAAAATTAGTTTTGTAACCATGCTCGCGATCAAGAAAACCAAGATAAAGCCCACCAAAAAGAGCTATCAATCCAAAATAAAAACTCTGCTGATCCGCCATTCGGGAAGCTTGTGGAACCAGGAAATAAAATGCAACCCCGATCAATAAAATACCAAAAAATTTGCGAATCCAGACCATCCATAATCCAGATTTGGGTAGTTGCGATAAAAGTCCCGATAAATTTGCCAGGATAAAATAGGGTAGTCCTAAACCCAACCCCATGATGAAAAAGAGAATTGTTCCTTCAACTACCAAACCGAGTTTGGCAACTAATCCGACCAGACCAATGATAATACCCGCCGCACAGGGAGCAATCACAACCCCGACCGTCAAACCCATAATAAATGCACCGAGGGTACCTTTTCGGGATTGTCCCAGACTGGTCATTAGACTGCTGGGAAGTTGAATTTCAAAAACACCGAACATACTGGCGGACATGGCTAATAAAATCAGGGCAATTACGACAACGAACCAGGGATTCTGGAATAAAAAGCCCCATTGTTTACCAGCAAAGCCCGAAATTAACCCTAAAATAGCAAAAATTATCGCAATGCCAATCAAATAAAAAAAGGCAATCCAAAAATTGGAGCCTTTTTGGTCTTTAGCCTGGGCGCCAAAAAAGGTCACGGTCATCGGAATGACGGGATAGACGCAAGGGGTAAGATTAAGCCCTAAACCGAATAAAAAAAAAGCCAGGGCCGCGTAAAAAAAGCCTTTATCTATCAATTTTTTCGCATAAAGCTCATCGGCAGAAAAATTTTGAGAATCGGCATTTTCATCTGGTTGAACAGAACCCTGGAGATTAGTGGAATCAGATTTCGTGTTACTTTTCGCATCCACGATGGTTAACGCGGCATTAAATTGTTTTTCATTCGGCGCCAGGCAGGTTTGATCATTACATCCCTGAAAAGTCAGTTTTCCCTTAAGCGTGTGTGAACCGGCAAATACTTTTTCAGAAACTTTAAGATGGGCGGAAATAGTGACATCTCCCGCATAAACCAGTACCGGCGTCTCAGAAAATGCGAACTTGATTTCTTTAGGTAATGGGTAATCTACTTTTACAACTTCAATCTTCATTGTGGAATCAAATTCCAGTTTCGTTGGAATTAAAAATTCCTCGAGCGGTTTATGGGCATTAATATGCCAGCCATTGTTAATTTTTACGCGTAAAATTAATTGGATCGCTTGCCCGGCGGCCACCGAATCGGGCTCTACTGCGGCATCTAACGTGACAATCTCTGTTTCTAAAAAATTTTGAGGCAAAAGCGCCGTCACATAAATGAAACTAAACATGAAGATTAACAAAAAAGCTGAACTTCGTCTCATGAACAATTCTCCTGTTAATTTTATTGGGTTAGGTAATTTGTCATTTAGATGCTCAAGGCGCCAAAAAGTTACTCATTTAAAAGGGGACGGCAAGAAAAGATTCATTACACTCATGATCTGAATTAAATTTGGCAAGCGTAATCGGACAGATATTTTAGCTGGATTTCGAAAAAGGAGTCAATCGTACCATTAAAAAATGAAACGGGGCAACACCCCGCCCCTTGAGATTACCCCATTTTTACTTTGCATTCTAAACAAAGCTGCGTCTGCGGAACGGCTTCCAGACGCTCTTTATCGATATCTTTGCCACAAATCTGGCACGAACCATAGGTTTTATTGGCAATTCGATCAAGCGCTTCATTCAAATTTCTTAGAAAATCATTCAAACGTTCAGTGAGCAGATAAATTTTTTCCTGCTCTTGGGCATCAGTTCCCATTTCTGCAATGTGAGACGCATAGGCCGCATTTTCGCTTGACTGGTCTTTCTCTTTCGATAGCTCTTTTAATTCATTAAGCTCTTCCTGAGTTTCATGACGTTTGGCCAGAAGAATGTCCTGAAAGTGTTTCAATTCTTCATCAGATAGCATTTTATCCTCTCGTTTATTTTCGGGATAGTTCATTGTTAACTAATATAATTCAGAAAATCCAAAAAAGCAAGGACTTTTTAAAAGCTTGCTTTGTAAATTAAAATTAAAATTTTCAAATAGTTAATATGAATCATTTTCACCCGGAGTGATATAATTCTCCCGGCTAATCCATTTGAATTAAATAAAAATGCTTGAGAGACAAAAAAGTTCCCAAAAATTTTAGAGCTATCGATAATCACTTCATTGGATGACCAATAAGCGTTTCAGCGCATCACGAGCCGCATACTGTTCCGCAATTTTCTTGCTGGTTCCTTTTCCACAACCGAGGGTTTCATTCTTCACATGAACTTCTACGGTAAATAATTTATTGTGATCAGGACCTTCTTCATCTTTTACCACATAGTGGGGGAGACCGAGGCTTCGACTTTGAGAATATTCCAGCAAAATGCTTTTAAAATTTTTATTTTTTTCTTCCGAAAGAATTTTTTTTAAATCTTTTAAAAGGACTTTGCGGATAAATTTTTTCGCGGTCATCAGCCCGTGATCCAAATATATGGCCCCCAGAATGGCTTCGAAGGCATCGGCCAGAATAGAATGCCGTTGTCGACCGCCAGCCCTTTCTTCTGCTTCATTTAACAGGATAAATTCTCCCAGATGAAACTTTCGAGCCGCTGATGCCAGAATTTCCCGACTCACAACGAGGGATTTGATGGTTGTTAATTGACCCTCCTCGTGTTGTGGGTATCGACTATAAAGATACTCGGTTACCACCAATCCCAAAACAGCATCCCCCAGAAGTTCCAGACGTTCATTGGAGGATAGACGCTCTTCATTGGAGATTGATAAATACGAGCGATGCTTTAAAGCGCGAATTACTAATGCCAAATCATGAAATTGAATACCAATATGTCGGGCAAAGCGTTCTGCCCGTTCCTTTTCATCTTTTCCAAAATTTCGATTACTTATAAATTTTAGAAAGAATTTTTTGAAAAAATTTGACAAATAATTCATAATCCATTGTTATTGTAAAATCACAAATCCTATTGATATTTTTTTGCAACCAGACAAACATTGTGTCCACCAAAACCAAATGAATTGGAAATAGCAACCTTCACTTCTTTGTGGATGGCTTTACCGGGAACGTAGTTCAAATCACATTCCGGATCACGTTCAAGTTGATTTCTGGTCGGATGAATTATCTCGGTCTTAATTGACATCATTACCGCAATCAATTCAACCGCCCCTGATGCCCCTAATAAATGGCCAACGATAGACTTGGTAGAACTAATTGGAATTTGATAAGCGCGCTCGCCAAACAGCGCTTTGATTGCCTGAGTCTCATTTTTATCATTAAAAGGAGTTGATGTACCGTGCGCATTAATATAATCCACCAGATCAAGCGAAATCCCCGCATCCTTGAGCGCTAATTTCATGGCCCGAACTGCTCCTTCACCACCTGGTGCCGGCGCGGTAATATGATGGGCATCCGCTGAATAGCCCAAACCGACGAGTTCACCATAGATTTTGGCGTTCCGGGCGAGGGCATGCTCCAATTCTTCCAGCACAAGAACTCCGGATCCTTCGGACATGATAAAACCATCCCGCTGCAAATCAAATGGACGACTGGCATGTTCAGGATCATCATTTCTGGTAGAAAGAGCCTTCATCGATGAAAAACCGGCGATTCCAACCGGTGTAATAGTCGATTCACTACCACCAGCGATCATAATATCTGCATCGCCATACTTAATAATTCGCATGGCGTCACCAATCGCATGAGAACTGGAGGCACAGGCAGAAACCGTGCTATAGTTAGGTCCTTTTAGTCCCCAAATCATGGAAATATGGCCGGGAATGATGTCGGTGATTATCATGGGGATAAACAAAGGACTTACGCGTCGCGGGCCATTTACATGGCAATTAATAATTTGCTCTTCCATCGTGGTTAATCCGCCAATTCCGGAACTAACGATGACACCAATCCGTTCGCGATCTTCATTTTCAAAATTCAAGCCAGAATCATTTATTGCCTCATAGGAAGCCGCAATGGCATAATGGACAAAAATATCCATCCTTCGTGCTTCTTTCTGCGAAACAAATTGCGAAATATCAAAATTTTTGACTTCACCTGCAATTCGAGATGCAAAACGTTCATCAATTGGAAATTTTGTAATAGGCCCAATTCCATTTTCGCCGGCGACAACATTTTTCCAGAAAGTTTCCAGATTATTACCGACAGGGGTAACAACTCCCATTCCTGTAACGACGACTCTTCTATTCATAAGGTACTTTTTAATTTGGTAAATTTTCTTTTTATAAATTGTAAAGTCCCGCACAAAATGGCGGGACTTTTTATGAAATTATTTTACTTTTTTCTCGAGGTAACTAACCGCATCCCCTACGGTTCGAATTTTTTCTGCTTCTTCATCTGGAATTTCCAGACCGAAGGTTTCTTCGAAAGCCATAATCAGCTCTACTGTATCCAGCGAATCGGCTCCCAGATCATCCACAAAAGTAGCCTCATTCGTGACTTCGCTTTCTTCGACACCTAACTTTTCGACAATCACTTGTTTTACTTTTTCTCGAACATCACTCATTCGTATTCACCTCCTAACGTTGATTTGATTTTGTTTTTAATATAAAGGGCTGGCTGTATCATTACTACATTAAAAGTCCACCATCAACAACAATGACCTGACCGGTAATATAATCTGAATCAGGACCGGCCAGGAAAGAAACAACTTTTGCCACATCTTCGGGACTTCCTGGTCGCTTTAAAGGAATAACCGACAAGAAGCTCTCCTTAGCCTGATCAGAAAGTTTTTTCGTCATATCGGTCTCGATGTAGCCAGGGGCTACGGCATTGACATGGATACCGCGTGAACCCAGTTCTTTGGCCGCAGTTTTGGTTAAACCAATCAATCCGGCCTTGGAAGCCGAATAATTTGCCTGGCCAAAATTACCCATTAATCCAACCACAGAAGCAATATTAATGATTTTTCCGGAACGTTGTTTCATCATCACTTTGGCGGCTGCTTTGAGACAATTAAAACTCCCCTTTAAATTTACCTGTAAAACCGCGTCCCAATCACTCTCGGCCATTCGTATTAAAAGGGTATCACGGGTAATACCCGCATTATTGACCAGAATATCAATTTTACTATAAATTTTAACCGTCTCATCAATCAAATGTTCAGCAGATTCTACTTTGGAAACATCGGCGGCTATGGAAACGACATCGGCACCTGCATTTTTTAATTCCATAGCCGTTGCATCCGACAGTTCAGCATTAATATCCGAGATGATAACTTTAGCACCTTCAGAAATCAGTTGCCTGGCGATTGCTTTGCCAATCCCACGCGCTGAACCGGTGACAATTGCAACTTTTTGATCTAATTTTCCCAAAAATAGCCTCCCAATATCAAGGTAAAATATATTTTATTGACTAAACCGATAAGGTATTCACCCCAGCCCAATCGCCAACCGGGATAACACTTACATTTCGATAGTTACGCTTCATTAAACTGGTTAAGACCTTCCCTGGACCAACTTCATAAAATATTTCTCCCCCATCGCCAATCATGTTTTGAACACTCTGATCCCATTTTACCGGATGGGTTACCTGTTTATAGAGCGCCGAGTGAATAAGTGCGGATTTTGTTACTGGCTCAGCCGTTACATTCACATAAACAGGAATTTCCGGATCATTAATTTCAACATTCGTTAAGGCAATTTTTAGTTCTTCCTGGGCACTATTCATTAAGGGCGAATGAAATGCGCCACTTACAACCAATGGTACGACTTTCATGGCACCCTTCTCTTTCGCCAGCATCATTGCTTTTTCGACACCTTTAATAGTTCCTGAAATAACGATTTGATTCGGAGCGTTATAGTTGGCAGGTTGAACGAGGTTTTCACTGCTGACGTCCAGACAAATTTCGTTGATGACAGGTTCTTCTAATCCGATAATAGCAGCCATCGCACCGGGATTCATTGCCCCGGCTTCTTGCATCAGCTCTCCCCTTAGCTTGACAAGGTTTAATGCCGTTTCAAATTGAAGTGAGCCTGCTGCTACCAATGCAGAATATTCTCCAAGACTGTGTCCGGCAACCATTTGTGGTTTGATGCCTTTTTCCGCCAGCAGGTGAAAAAGGATAACACTTAAAACAAAAATCGATGGTTGGGTAATTCGAGTCTGTTTCAGTTCTTCTTCCGGTCCTTCAAAAGAGATTTTTGTTAAATTGAATCCAAGTAAATTGTTCGCTTTTTCATAATACTCCCTGGCCAGTGCGGAACGCTGAAACAAATCAACTCCCATTCCAACAAATTGAGATCCCTGCCCAGGAAAAACAAAAGCCATTTTACTCAAAATAACTCCTTTCGAAATCGTAAATAAACTAGAACTGCACTACCGCCGAACCCCATGTAAATCCACCACCAAAAGCGACCATCAGGCACCGTTGGCCGGCTTTTAAACGCCCGGTTTCGAAAGCTTCATCCAGCGCAATGGGAATGGAAGCAGCCGATGTATTTCCATAATTTTCAATGTTACTATATACTTTTTCGGGGGGCACTTTTGCCATTTGGGCAGTTGCCTGAATGATGCGATTATTAGCTTGATGTGAAATCAGCAAATCGACTTCTTCAACCGAAATACCGGCCTTTTCAATCGCAATATTGGCAGCGGAACTCATTGCCTTTATGGCATACTTAAATACTTCGCGGCCAGCCATTTGAATGAAATGTAATTTTTGATCGACCGTTTCATGAGTTGCCGGATGTTTCGAACCACCACCAGGTGTGAATAGCAGGTGCGAAAGGCTGCCATCGGACTCCCAAAAATGGGACATTAATCCTCGCTTGCCATCTGAAGGCTGTAACAAAACCGCACCCGCACCATCGCCAAACAGTACACAGGTATTTCGATCACTATAATCCACCATCCGGGATAAAGTTTCTGCCCCGACAACAAGTATATTTTTGTATGAGCCCGATTTAATCAGTGCATTTGAAATTACTAATCCAAAAATAAAACCGGAACAAGCGGCGGAAATATCAAAGGCAGTCGCATTTTTAGCACCAATTTTATCCTGAACGTAACAGGCAGTTGATGGGAAAGGCATATCGGGCGTAATCGTCGCCACGATGATCACATCCACCGCTTCCGGTGTAACGTTTGCCCTTTCCAAAGCCTGACGACAGGCTGCAGCGGCAAGATCCGAAGTCACCACTCCTTCTTCGGCAATATGCCGAATTTTCATTCCAGTTCGGGTAACAATCCACTCGTCTGTCGTATCGACCATTTTTTCTAAATCATGATTGGTAAGAATTTTATCGGGTACAGCTCGCCCGGTACTCACAATCATTGCTCCCAGTTCATTCTTCAACTTCAACACCTTTCAAAAGATGAATTTCCGATCCAATATAATGATTAACCTTTTCTAAAACAACCTTTTCCGCTTCAAAGATAGCATTTCGAATGGCTTTAGGAGATGATTTACCATGGCAGATGATACTGACACCCTGTACACCAAGTAAAGGCACACCGCCATATTCTTCCCAATCAAAAACCCGTTTAACACGCCTGAAACTTGACCGTAACAGAAAGGCACCAAGCATCGCCAGGGGGCGTTTGCCAACCGATTTCTTTAATGTCGAAGAGAAAACCGAATTGAAACTTTCACCAAATTTTAAAACAATATTTCCAACAAATCCATCACATACAATCACATCAGCGGCGCCGCGCAGAATATCGCGGCCTTCAATATTGCCAATAAAATTTACTCTTTTATTTAATTTAAACAGCTCATGGGTTTGTAGCGCGATCTCATTTCCTTTATTCGCCTCTTCCCCAATATTTAATAGCCCAATCCGGGGTTTTTTAATTCCCAGATACCGCTCAATAAAAATACTCCCCATAATACCAAAGGTTAGAAGTTGATGGGGTTTACAATCAACATTCGTACCCGCATCAATTAGCAGACTGACACCATTCGTTGTCGGCATAAATGAACCAATTGCCGGTCTACTGACACCTGGAATGCGTCCCAGTCCAAATAATGAAGCAGCCAACATGGCGCCGGTATGTCCCGCACTTACCACCGCATCAACTTCACCTTGCTTATGAAGGCGAATTGCAACACTAATCGAATTATCTTTTTTCTTTCGAAGCGCTGTTGTTGGTGAATCATAAAACTCAATTTTTTCAGAAGCATGAACAATACCGATTTTATTAGCCCGGGTAACCGGCAAATAGGACAACTCTGTCTCAATCGTTTTCTGATCACCCACCAGTACTAATTCAAATCGACCATTCGCCATCCGACTGGCTTCAACGCAACCTTTAATGATGGCTTTGGGGGCATAATCACCCCCCATCGTATCCACGGCTATCCGCATGTGTACTCCGCTAAACGACAATCCCACTCAACCAATTTAAAATAAATTACAGTCTTCTTTGACAGAATAAAACCATTCAAAATTTTCGATATTTTAAGTTACTCGACAATGAATTTTTACAAAAAAAATAAAACTTTTTTTATGCTGAAAATTCCATTTTTCATACGCCTGAATAGCCAAAGTGCGATGTTAAGCAAAACATCGCACTTATCAGATGAAAAATGTCAAAAAAAGATTCTAAACCAGCCCTAATTTCATTTCGATGAACTTGCTTTGGGTGTAAAAACAGAACGTCCATTATAATATCCACAATTCGGACAGGCACTATGAGGTCTTTTTGCTTCATTACAATTTGGGCATTCCATCACGGCTGGCGTAGATAACTTCCAATGCGTCCGGCGTTTATCGCGGCGCGTCTTCGAATGTCGGCGTTTTGGATTTGGCACGTTTACCCTCTTTTATTTAAAGTCATACAAAAAGTGAATTATTTTATTTGTTTTCTAATAAAACCTGTAAAGCATCCCACCGATGATCAATGGTTTTCTTTTCACAACGACAGGTTTCAACATTTAAATCAGCTCCACAACCGGCACAAATTCCGGCACAGTTTTCGGAACAAAGCATTTTGGAAGGAAGCGCCAGAAGTAAAAAATCCCGAACATCTTCTGACAAGTCCACATAATATGCCTTTGAATCTAATACCTTGATTTCGTCATCCGTTCCAGCTAATTCCTTATCATACGAAAAAGTTAACCGTTCCCGGGTGTTAATGGGAAAATTAAACTTGGTTAAGCAACGATCACATACAAGCTGTACCTGGGTGATTAAATTTACATCAATGACGAAATTTTGTTGAAACTTTTGTAAATATATGTTCACATAAATTGGCTCATGGAAATACTCATGTTCTTTCAGGCCACAAACCGATGGGCTTACAATTAAATTAAACTCATGTACGCCATCGCTTAAATGCGAAATTTTTAATTTTAAATCATCCATTTTATTATCAAATTCATCTCACTCACCTTAAATGCGCGTTCACGTCATTCTGGATAGCTGAACATAATTCAAAAATCTAATAATTTCCGTTTATCGCACAAATTCATTCTTTCGCCAAAATTTGCATGGGCAATTATGGACGAACGCGGCTGTAAATACCTGAAGCCTTAATCAGGATCTCCATTTTAAAAACAAGTGCCAATTTAATTAAATAAAAAAAAATAATCAAGCGAAAAATGCAAAAGTATGAGATTTTTTTAAAAAATTGTCCATAGCTCTGGCCGATTTTCTAGCTGCCCCCATCGCCAGAATGACGGTTGCCCCGCCGGTTACAATATCACCCCCGGCAAAAACCCCTGGAATGGAAGTGGCACCAGTTTCTGGATCTGCAATAATATTTCCCCACTTCCCCACTTTTAAGGTGGGAGAGGAATTGGGCAGTAATGGATTTGGCCCCTGCCCGATGGCAACAATGACCGTATCCACATCCAGAGCCAATTCAGAGCCTTTTACGGGTACGGGCCGCCTTCGTCCCGATTCATCCGACTCCCCCAACTCCATTCGAATACAGATCATTTCCTTAACCCAACCGGAATCATTCCCGATGATTTTTAGGGGATTCTGTAGAAAATTAAACGTGACCCCTTCTTCCTCGGCGTGATGAATTTCTTCAGCCCGGGCTGGCATCTCCTCTTTAGAACGCCGGTAAACCAGATACACATTTTCAGCACCCAATCTTAATGCATTCCGGGCACAATCCATGGCAACATTCCCCCCACCAATGACGGCAACATTTCGGGAATGTATAATTGGCGTGTCCCATTCCGGGAAAAGATAGGCTTTCATCAAATTCACACGAGTTAAATACTCATTGGCTGAATACACCCCATTCAGATTTTCACCTGGAATATTCATAAAATAGGGTAATCCTGCCCCGGTACCAATAAAAATCGCATGAAATCTTTTACGAAGCGAGTCAAGGTCTTCGGTCAAACCGGCGACATAGCTGGTGATGATTTTAACTCCCATTTTTTTAAGGAGTTCAACCTCATAATTTAAAATATTTTTTGGTAGTCGAAATTCTGGGATTCCGTAGACGAGCACGCCCCCACACTGATGTAATGCTTCAAACAGGGTTACATCATGTCCCAATCGACGAAGTTCACCGGCAGCGGTTAATCCGGCTGGACCAGCGCCGATTATCGCCACTTTCTTTCCCGTCTCCGTTTGAATTGTTGGTAAACTCACCTTGCCGTTATTTCGTTCCCAATCAGCCGCAAATCGCTCCAGGCGCCCAATCGCTACCGGTTCATATCTAATTCCCAGGGTACAAACTTTTTCACATTGGTCCTCCTGGGGACAAACGCGTCCACATATTGAAGGTAGTAAATTTTTTTCTTTTATTTTTTGAATAGCACCCTGAAAGTCACCACGCGCGATATGTCGAATAAAACTCGGTATATCGATTTCAACAGGGCACCCTTTGATACAGGGCTGATTTTTACACTGAATGCACCGCCGGGCTTCCTGTTGTGCCAATTCAGGCGTATATCCAGAAGGAACCTCATTAAAATTATGAATTCGTTCCACTGGTGGTTGCTCCGGCATCGGCGTTTTTTGAGGAATAATCGTTATTTTTGCCATATTCTTTGCTTGTGATTAAATTTTTCAATTTTGATTTTTCATTACCGTACCCTTTTTATAGATCCTCTTTAAACCACACGGGTGACCTTACCCTAACACGCTTTCCCAAAGGGAAAGCGTAGCGATTCCCTCTCCCCTTGGGGAAGAGGGTGAGGGGTCAGATTTAGCATGATCAAAAAGTGTACAGTCGCAAGTCTTGATTTTCTGATATGAAGCGGTTCAATCAGTTTTAAAAAGTGCCAATGATTTTTTTTCTTCTTGTACATAAATTTTTTGACGCTGGAGAAGCTCATTAAAATCCACTTCGTGAGCATCGAAATCTGGTCCATGAACACAGGCAAATCGGGTTACCCCCCCAACATTCACCCGGCAGGCACCACACATACCCGTCCCATCAACCATAATTGAATTCAAGCTAACACTGGTCTTAATTTGAAAAGGGCGCGTTTGTTCAGCAACCGCTTTCATCATCAAAGTCGGCCCGATACAAAAGACATGATCAATTTTGATGTTTTGTTGTATTAATTGATTTAAAGGAGTGGTAACGAAACCGGGAATTCCATAACTGCCATCATCAGTGGTCACAAACAATTGATGACTCACATCACGCATTTCGGCTTCGAGAATCAGGAGCCCCTGATTTCGTGCCCCAATAATCGAGATGACTTCATTACCCGCTTCCCGAAGTGATTTGGCAACCGGCCAGATCTCAGCGACCCCGACACCGCCGCCAATACAAACAACTCGTCCATAATGATGTATGGCCGTTGGTTGTCCCAATGGCCCAACCAGGTCTAAAATTTCATCCCCAATTTGCATTTTACCCAGTTCAAAGGTGGAACGTCCGATTTCCTGAACGATGATGGTAATTGTTCCGGCCAAGGGATCACCATCTGCAATGGTTAAGGGAAATCTCTCGCCTTTTTCATGAAGCCGCAAAATGGCAAATTGTCCAGCTTTTCGATTTTTTGCGATCGCTGGTGCTGTTATCACAAACTTTTTAATTTGAGGGGCCAGTTCTTCTTTTGCTATTATTTTATTCATATTCTGATTTAATTTAGAAACTAACAGATTCACCCTGGATTATTTTCATCGTATCGATTGCAATGACTAATTCTTCATTGGTTGGAATAACAAGTGTTTTAACCGTGGCATCGGGCGTACTGATGTCCACTTCTACGCCGGACTTAAGCTGCACATTTTTGGAAGAATCAATTTTAATTCCCATAAATTCGAGTCCTTCAACTGATTTCGCCCGAACCAATGCAGCATTTTCACCGATACCACCCGTGAAAACAAGGGCATTCACGCCCCCCATGGCGCCCGCATAACTGGCGATATATTTTTTCAGACGATAACAAAATACATCAAATGCCAGTTTGGCGCGTGGATTCCCTTTATTAAGTCCTTCAATAATATCACGCATGTCACTTGATTCACCCGAAATTCCAATCAGACCGCTATGCTTATTAAGCAGACTGTTTGCCTCTGAAAAACCAATTTCTTCACGTCCCATAATATGCAAAATGACCGAGGGATCCAAATCACCGGACCGGGTTCCCATGAGTAATCCTTCCAGGGGGGTAAAACCCATGGAGGTGTCAACTGAAATACCATTGTCAATCGCGGCAATACTACAGCCATTCCCCAGATGACAGGTGATAATTTTGCTTTTCTCTTTTGGCATATTTAAAAGCTTATAAGCCTGTCGCGATACATAATAATGTGATGTTCCATGAAAACCATAGCGACGAATACCATATCTTTTATATAGTACATAAGGTAACCCATATATATAAGCCATTTCCGGCATCTGGGAATGAAAAGCCGTGTCGAAAACGGCAACCTGGGGTACTCCAGGTAAGATATTAAAACAGGCTTTAATACCACTCAGGTTATGGGGATTATGTAAAGGTGCCAATTCAAAACATTCACGAATCATCCGCACAACATCAGCAGTAATTAATACCGAACCCTTAAATCTTTCACCCCCATGAACTACCCGATGACCGACCGCGGCGATTTCACTCCGATCTTTTATTACGCCATGATTGGCACTTAATAAAATAGCCAGGACATATTCAATTGCTGCTGTATGATCAAGAATTTCACCGGTTAATTTTACTTCATCATTATCAAATCGTTGATGGGATAAAACCGCACCGGACATCCCAATCCGCGAAACCAGTCCCTTTGCCAGGACAAACTGTTTTTCAGGATCAAGTAACTGATATTTTACAGAGGAACTTCCACAATTCAAGACCAAGATCTTCATTTTTCTTCCACCTTTTTTTTAATTATATTTTTCGACCGGATTCATCATATACAAAAAAGCCGCGACCGGATTTAACTCCCAGATGACCTGCGCGTACCAATTTACGAAGCAAGGGACAGGGACGAAATTTTAAATCACCTAAATCACGGAATAATCCTTCCATCCATGCCATGACTTCATCCAACCCAATCCGATCAGCCAGTGAAAGCGGACCCTCCGGAAAATTAAAGCCCAACTTAATTGCGGTATCAATTCCTTCGGCTGAAGCAACGCCTTCCATCAGTATATGCATTGCTTCATTCAAAAAGGCCATTATCACCCGGGTGGTAACATAACCCGGATACTCAAAAACTTCTATCGGCGTTTTTCGTAATTTTGCAGCAAATTGTTGCATACTTCGGAAGGTGGAATCCGAAGTTTTTAAACCACGGACGATTTCAACCAGTGGTACTTTCGGTACCGGATTCAAAAAATGCATTCCGATAAAACGATCTTCCCGTTTGGTGGCAGCAGCCAATTCCGTAACACTGAGTGTTGAGGTATTGGTGACAAAAATCGTTTGAGGCGGACAAATTTTGTCAATTTTGACAAACAGATCCAGTTTTGCCTGAAGATCTTCATGGATCGCAGAAATTACAATTTCACAATCTTCTATTTTCTCGAGATTGGTCGTTCCTTCAATCCGAACAAGAATGGCGCGCTTATCGGCAACTGTCATCGCCCAGCGTTTGATTTCCTTCTCCAGGGCCGCATCCAGTCGAGACATGGTGCGCTCTAAAGAAGCCTGATCTTTTTCGACTAAAACAACGTCCATTCCATTCTGTGATATTGCATGTGCCAATCCCTGACCAATATTTCCACCCCCGATAACGGCTATACGATTGAAATCACTTTTTTTCTCATTATTCATCTCGCTCAATAGTTCGAGTTCCTTTAAACCCAATATTTCCTTTTCGTTCATCTAGCCTTACTCCCTAAATTACATAAAATTTTTAAAGTTAACGCCCTAAGTCATGAATTGGTCAGGTAAATTCGGTAATAAACATGTCATTCCGATCAAAGGCTACAAAACCAGAAATTTTAATCAGCGAAAAATTCCGGTTTGGGCTTTCGGCTTTGCTCGAAATGACTTTCGGCTGAACTATATCAACTTTATCTTTTAATTATTTTCGACTAATTCTTTATTTGAAAAAAAGAATGAAATTTCCAAGTTTGCATTTTCCGGTGAATCGGAACCATGGACAATATTTTCCTGTTTACTGCTCGCAAATTCTCTTCGAATGGTTCCGGCCACTGCCTGCGCCGGGTCAGTAGCCCCGATTAATTCACGAAAAGCGGTCACTGCATTTTGTTTTTCCAGTACCAGGGGAATACAAGTGCCTGAGGACATAAATTTTACCAGATCATTAAAAAAGGGACGTTCTTTATGCACGGCATAAAAAGCACCCGCGGTATCAGTCGTTAGTTTCACCATCTTCAACGCCACAATCCGAAATCCGCCTGCCAATATTTTGTCAATTACTTTTCCTGCTAAATTTTGTCGCACACAATCCGGTTTCAAAATCGCCAATGTTCGTTCCAAGTTAAACTCCATTTTTTAAAAATTCAATACAACAACAATTAAAATAAATCAATTACGACTATACTCTAAAAGGTTATTTTTTGTCATTATGAACAAGGCAAATAATTTATATTTTTCAATAACTTAAGAGATTCATCGTTTCGCTCAGAATGACAGAACTTTATCTTTTTGGAGTAGGCTCAATTATAAAAATTAAAATTTTTAATCAATAAATTAGTAATAATCTGGGATGTCCGTTCACAGCTTTGAGTAAAATGATTGAGTAATCTTTCAGAGGCTGTCAGTCCATTTTGCGCCTGAAATCCCATAATTTGTGCCGTTCGTTCAAGATTATCCTTATCAAGGGTATTTTTCGCCGCGACCGCTATCCGGTAGACGGTGCGCAAATATTTAAGAAAATTAAACTGCACTCCCAATTCCTGAATTTCAACGGCACTTTCAGGTAATTTTCGCATAACGAAATCGATAATCCGCTGATTTAGGGGTGCTGAAATTTGATAAACTGTCTTAAAAAACAGCAAAATCAACTCAATGTCGCGCAACCCCCCAATAGCTTCTTTCAAACTGAAGCGCAAATCCGGAAACGTTGTCAGCATATTATGGCGCGATTTCATCTCATCAAGCATCACCAGAAAATAATGCTGTTGATCTTCATAAATATAGGGTCGGATAATCCGTTCCATAAATTCTTTTTCAAAAAGAGAACTGCCCACGATCATCTGTGCCCCCAGGAGTTGCGACTTTTCAATAAAACAGAGCCGGTTATCCTGCTTTAAAAAACCTTCAAGCTCACGCATGGTAATAACATAATTCCCAAAATGCTCAGCAAAACGATAATGGGGCAATACTGCCAGGCGGATAATTTCCCGATTCATTCGCGTAACCACCCGTGAACAATTGGCGCGTAGGGTTTCATCAGCGGAATCTAATATGATGATCAGGTCGAAATCATCATCAAACGCCTGTTCGCGCCCGATACTACCGGTGACAAAAATCGCGAATGAATCGCGAGTATAAAACTGAATTTTTAACTCGCTTTCAATTTCCTGTTTGCAGATACTATAAAGTTCCTGGAAATAATTAAAAACAAATTCGGTATACTCGCGCTCAATTGCGTCAAGAGAAGTACCCGCCAGGGTTTCCAGCCCCAGTCGGAAAAAATCGACATAGAAGCTATCACGAAGTTTCTCTTTTTTTTCTTCCAGCGTGGCACATTTTTCAATCGTCCCGAAAAAGCCTTTGGCAAACTTCCGAACTTGTTCGGTATCGTCAATAAATTCAATAAATTGAGGATATTTATTCACCACTTCAATAAAATATCGCTGAAAATAGCGGCTACTATCGAGATAAAGCCCACCCAGATACTCTAACTTTTCTTTAATAACGATGTCTTCTGGAGAATAGATTTCGCCGGTTTCCAGGAGTGAAAAAAATTTTTTCTGATTAGCTTCATTCAGCGACAGGATATAGTGGTTAATCAACCGTGGATTATAATTATACAACCGAACAAATCGCCAGGTTCGACTTCTGTTTTTTACCAACATTTTGAAAAAAGCAGCATTGAGCATATTAAAAAATTTTTTAAACCCGGGAATTTGCTGGTATGGCGTTACCATAACCAGGAGACTGATGATGGCATATAAAGAGATTTGACCTGTCCGGGCGATAATTTGACAATAAATGTTTTGTTGATCAGATGATAATTGCAGCCAATCTTCAATAACCACCTTCAAATATCGGCCATTGTCATCCGCCAGAATTTCGAGAATATCCTCCCAGAATTTCGTGCCCCGAAAAAATGATGCTTCCCGATAAAATTCTTTTAAAATCGACCGACTCTTTTCGCTCGACTTCTGATAATTCTGAAATGTTGAAATAAAAACCGTGCTGTTTTTCAGATGTCGTTTCATATCATTCAAAAGAGAACGGGCGATATCTCTGGTCATTTCAAGATTATCATAATAATTCACCAGTAAAAAGTCACTGGCTTTTTTATTACCCGCCGGTTTAAATCCCATGGTTACGGCAACTAATTCCAAATGTTCCTGAATTTCGGGATCATCCAGATAAATTTCTTCTTCCTGGACAATGAAGAGTTGATAGAGAAATCGAAAAATTTCAAAAAAGGAGAGCATATCTCCCAACATCACGAATTCTTTTTTCAAACGCGGTTGATACACACTTAAATCATCCAGAATATTCCAATTATTGACCCGGCGGATGCCATAAATCGTCTTATAGGCATACGCCAATCCTTTTATTAGCCGCAAAGCATCGTCTTTGGGATGAACGCCATGATGATGCATCCGAGGAGCGAGAAGCGAACGAATTTCGCCCAGAATACCACGCAGGAAGACCTCATGATATCGATTATCTTTTCTTTTTATATCGTAATAATAACATTGGGTGATTCGATCCTGAAATTCATACAATAATTTTTTACTACCGGTAATCAATGCCGCACCAAGCATTTCATTAATCAGGATAAAATCATGACTCAGCGTTTGATAGATTGCCTCATATTCCGGAATTGAGGCCGAATAAAACTGTGCCCCCATCTGTTCTGCCAGATAAAAATGCAAGCGGCTGGCATGTTTCAGCATTTCGTGTTGCAATTGTCCGATTGCATAGTTAAATGGTCCCCGCATGGTTGAACCATCATCGATAATAGCAATATCAATATCGTCCTGATCGGCACGGGTTCCCACACTTAAAATCGCAAATTCTGGTCGTTTCTGTTTTTCAAGAAACAGGTCCAACAGATTTTCCATATAAACCGAGGTTAAATGGCGGAATTCTGAGCCAATCTGCTTCATGAAATGACGATATTCGAGTAATCGGTTCCGGCCAAAGGTTAAATTTAAACTTAAGACATCAATTTCACGAATATTCATTAATAAAAATTGAGTAGCATAAAACCACCCCATAAATTCAAGCTGTTCCTTAGGTGTCTCACCAATCGTTCTGACAATCGGCATCTCTTTAGCCAATCGAGCACCCGCAGCCCGCCAAAGATGTATCTGGTCAATCAATCCCTTGGCTGCCAACCGATCAATTAATGAATTTTGTTTGGATTCAATCAGTTGAAGATATTTTCGATGGTGGTTTCCAAAAAAACTCACGCGTTCCTGTAGCCGTGAATATGGTGTTCGCATAAAAGATTCCAAACTCAGCATCAATAAAAATCAGAGTTCAATTCACTCATCAATGCTATTATATTAAAAAAATATAGCAGATTATCCATTTATTCATGAGTTTAATTCGTATTTATTAATGAAATTGCGCCCATATTTTAAAAATAGTAGATAATTCGCCATATAAAAATCAAATGGTGAGATGATATTTTAAAAATGATGAAATCAAAATTCCAGCAGTCTGAATTAAGTTTACAAAACTAATTCTTTGTAAGCGCTTTTCCTTCTTCGAGGCCAAGATGGAAGGCTTTAAGATTAAGAGATTCAGTTCCTCTGGGTACCCGCGCTAAAATTGCCTGTTCCATTGCTTCAATCGATATCACCCCGGTGAGCGCAGTTATTATTCCTAAGGCAACTATATTGGCGACTAAAGCTTTGCCAACTTTCTCAGCCGCCAGTTTGATTATCGGAATTTTGTAGAGCTGATAATCACCTGCAGGCAAATTTTTAACTAATTCTGAATCGACCACAATAATACCTTTGGCTTTAACATCTTTATAATATTTTTTACATGCTTCTTCTGTCAGTGCTAACAGAAGATCGACATAAGTGGCCTTGGGATAATCGATATCTTCATCAGAAATAATTACTTCGGATCGACTGGCACCACCACGGGCTTCGGGACCGTAAGATTGACTTTGGGTGGCGTTTTTATCATCATAAATTGCAGCCGCCTCAGCCATAATTTTCCCGGCAAGTACCAATCCCTGGCCACCTTCTCCACTTAATCGAAATTCATACCGAAAACTCATCGTTCAGCCTCTTTATTTCCAAATTTTCCTAATTAGGATTGTTAGCTCCACTCGAAAAAGTTACCTTTCTGTCATTCCAAGCAAAGCCAACCATCGCATAACTCATTAAAACATTGATTCTTCATTTCGCGTTGCGCCATCCGACCTGACAAAATTGAGCATTATCGGGTGGGTTCATTTACTCGTTTGTACAATTTTTTCTTTTAATTTTGCATATTCTTGTGTGTATTCAGGTTTTTCAATATCGACCAGAATACCCGTAATAATTTTATCCGTCAATTCAGCTGCTGGTAAAGTCTGGGCTTTTTGTAAACTCACCGAATTTTCTTTAACCCACTTGAGCATATCTACCGGATTCGCCATTTTATTTCGACGACCAAATGAAGTTGGACAGGTGGAAATAGCCTCAACCACTGAAAATCCTTTCCGACGAATCGCCTTTTCAATTATTCGTTCCAGTGGAATGGCGTCATAGGCGGTGCCCCGCGCGACAAAACTGGCACCGGCAGCTTCTGCCAAACCGCTGATATTGAATGAATGTTCTATATTTCCATAAGCTGCCGTGCTGGCTCGCTTTCCACGCGGGGTTGTTGGCGAAACCTGGCCACCAGTCATGCCATAAATATTGTTGTTGAAAATAATAACTGTCAAATCAATATTCCGGCGAGCAGCATGTATATAATGGTTCCCCCCAATAGCGGTAGCATCTCCATCACCGGTAATTACGATGACATTTAAATCAGGTCGGGCAACTTTAATTCCCGTCGCAAAGGCAATAGCCCGACCATGGGTCGTATGCAGTGTATTAAAATCCAGATAACCAGGAGCCCGACTGGAACAGCCGATACCGGAAACAATCACGACATTATCTTTTTCTAATCCGATTTTATCAATTGCTCGTAACAGGGATTTTAAAATAATTCCATGGCCACAACCAGCACACCAAATCAGTGGGAATTTCTTTCGACGAAGATATTTATCATAAACACTCACGTTCGCACCTCAAACACTTGAGATCAAAATTTTTTATCAACTTCTAAAATCCAGAATTAATTTTTTGCCTTTTCAATAATTTCAAAAATAACATTCAAAATTTCTTCCGGTTTGATTGGTTCGCCATCAATTCGATTGATTTTGATAACTTCGGCTTGAAACCGGGAAGCCCATTCCACCTCGTGGCCAATTTGTCCCAGATTCATTTCAGGAACAATAATATGCGATACCTGCTGCGCCATCGCCAGTATTTCCTTATCGGGAAAAGGCCAGAGTACACGCGGGCGCAACAAGCCGACCTTAATTCCTTTTTCACGCGCCAGTAGCACCGCACGTTTTGCCGAACGGGAAGTTGATCCATAAGCGAAAATGCCAATTTGAGCATCTTCCAGCATCGATTGTTCGACATCAACGATTTCATCACGATGAAAATCGAGTTTTTTATTCAATCGTGTTAAAAATCGATTAATTTCAACAGGGTTGTTCGTGGGAAAACCGGTTTCATCATGACATAGTCCTGTAACATGATAGCGATACCCTTCACCAAAGCTTACCATTGGTGGTACCATTGAAGGCGTGTGCTGATAGGGTAAAAATTCTTCCGCAGGAACAGTTATCCGTTGACGCTCGACAATTTCCGTTGATCCTGGCTCAGGAAGCGTAATTTTTTCATTTACATGGCCAATAATTTCATCCATCAGCAAAATAACCGGTGTCCGAAATTTTTCAGCTAAATTAAAAGCCCGAATTGTCAGATCATAAATTTCCCGAACACTATTGGGGACCAGGGCGATAATTGGGTGATCACCATGGGTCCCCCATCTCGCCTGCATCACATCGGCTTGAGAAGGGAGCGTTGGCAGGCCAGTACTGGGGCCGCCCCGCATCACATTGACGATGACACACGGGATTTCAGCCATCGAAGCATAACCGATATTCTCCTGTTTTAATGAGAAACCGGGACCACTCGTAGCGGTCATGGATTTTGCACCAACCAGTGAGGCACCAATAATCGCCCCCATGGAAGCAATTTCATCTTCCATCTGAATAAAATTCCCGCCAATTTTTGGCAGGAGTACTGACAATTCTTCGGCAATTTCGGAAGATGGGGTGATCGGATAACCCGCAAAAAATTTTAAACCGGCTTGAATGGCAGCTAATGCACAGGCTTCATTGCCTGTCATTACCCGCACTTTACGCTTATCGCCCTGTTCCATCTCAATTATCCTCTAGTTCAATTTTTTCAGTTACTTTCGAAACCTCAATGGCGAAGTCGGGACAGCGAATTTCACACAATTTACAGGCGGTACAGGCTTCGAGATTGGCAACTTCTACACACTGCCTGTTGAGGATTAACACCTGGCTGGGACAAAATTCGACACAAATGCCACATCCTTTACACCATTCTTTGTTTATTTGAATAACAGGTAGAAAATCTTTTTTCTTCATTTTCATTGACCAATTATCTTAATTTAACAGTCATCGTCTATTATTGCGACAATAGCGAATTATTGTATCCATTCAATATCTGAGACCGAAATAATCTTCCAGGACTGTGTTGGAGATTGCTTCCTCTCAAAAAATGCTTCATTAATGACACGTAGCAACATTTTTCCACAAAAATTGAACCGATACCTAACATCTATAAAGTTCAAATTACTAATATAGTAAATTTTTTAATTAAATTCAAGCGAATAATGCAGTTTTATTCGAGAAAAAAAATGACAGATGGTGAAAATTATTACATAAATAACTGGTAGTTTATCTTTTCAATACGCCCGCGACTGCTGCGCCAATCGATGCTGGATTATCACAGACAGACACACCGGCTGATTTTAATGCTGCCATTTTATCCGCCGCCGTACCTTTTCCGCCGGCGATGATGGCGCCGGCATGTCCCATTCTCCGGCCAGGTGGCGCAGTTCGACCCGCAATGAATCCAACCACCGGTTTGGTCATTTCTTTTTTGATATAGGCGGCGGCTTCTTCCTCTGCTGTTCCCCCGATTTCACCAATCATGACCACTGCATCTGTATCCGGATCCGACTGAAAAAGCTTTAGAGCGTCTACAAAATTAGTTCCAATAATCGGATCACCACCGATTCCAATGCAGGTTGATTGTCCAATTCCCCGGACGGTGAGCTGATGAACAGCTTCATAGGTGAGTGTACCGCTCCGGGACACGACACCAACCCGACCCGGTTGATGGATAAAACCTGGCATGATACCAACTTTCGCTTTTCCAGGTGAAATAATCCCCGGACAATTGGGGCCAATGAGCCTGGTATGACCATTCTTAAGCTGAACCGTGACCTTGACCATGTCGAAAGTTGGAATTCCCTCGGTAATACAGACCACCAGTTCCAATTTGGCATCCAGCGCCTCGAGAACAGCATCTGCTGCAAAAGAAGCGGGCACAAAAATAACCGAGGCATTGATACCTTCCTTCGCGACCGCATCCGCGACTGTATTAAAAATGGGAACTTTTTCATCAAATTTTTGTCCCCCTTTACCCGGAGAAGTCCCCGCAACAACCTTTGTTCCATATTCGAGCATCGTCCGGGTATGGAACGATCCTTCACCACCTGTAATTCCTTGTACTAATAGACGTGTATTTTCATTAACGAGAATACTCATGACAAACCTCCCGAGTTAAATGGCCAATCGTAAAAATTTAACCATGAATTGCCTGAACAATCTTTCGGGCAGCATCACCAAAATCCGTTGCCACGTGGAATTTAATTGGTGATTTTTGCAAAAGTGTCGCCGCCTCTTCGGCATTTGTTCCAGCCAGGCGTACGACGATTGGGACTTTTACTCCCACCTGTTGAACAGCTTCAATCACCCCCCGTGCGACGCGATCACACCGGACAATACCACCGAAAATATTAATCAGTACCGCTTTAACATTTTTATCAGAAATCAGGATTCGAAAACCATTGGCGACCGTTTCCACACTGGCACCACCACCGACATCGAGGAAATTGGCCGGTTCAGAACCAGCCAGTTTGATCAAATCCATGGTTGCCATGGCCAGACCAGCCCCGTTGACCATGCATCCTACCTGTCCATCAAGTTTGATGTAATTTAAATTGTATTTAGAAGCCTCTACTTCGAGGGGTTCTTCTTCATCCCGATCACGCATGGCCATAATTTCCGGATGGCGAAACAGGGCATTATCATCAATATTCATCTTGGCATCCAGCGCCAGCACTGCACCGGCTTTCGTAACCACCAGTGGATTAATCTCGGCCAGCGAAGCATCACTCTGCCAAAAAGCTTGATATAGCGAGGCCAGAAATGAAACACCATTTTTAAACTGATTTCCTGTTAATCCAAGTCCAAATGCCAATCGGCGGCATTGATACGGTTGTAAACCCAGCGAATTGTCAACATATTCTTTAATAATTCGCTCTGGCGTCGTGGCTGCCACTTTTTCGATTTCAACCCCACCTTCGGTACTGGCCATAAAGACAAATTGAGATTTTGAACGATCAAGCACAATTCCAGCGTACAGTTCGCGTTCAATTTCCAATCCTTCCTCAACCAATACTTTCCGGACTTTTTTCCCTTCCGGACCGGTTTGATGAGTTATCAACTGCATTCCGAGCATCTTTTCTGCAATTTTTTCAGCCTCATCGGGTGAATGTGCCAACTTCACACCACCACCTTTTCCGCGTCCACCTGCATGAATTTGGGCTTTAATGACCACGGTCCGCCCAAAATCAGCGGCGATCTTTCTCACCTCAGCCGGTGTAAATGCAACCTCACCTTGTGGAACTGCGACCTGATACTTTTTCAGGATTTGTTTGGCCTGGTACTCATGAATTTTCATGCGACCTCCTATTTAATAATCCGAGTGCCGGTATGACCTTCGAATGCCTCAGTCATGTTTTCGATCGACGTAATTAAAACCATTTCACCTCCACTTTCCAGAAAACGAATCGCTGCCTCGATTTTCGGCCCCATACTTCCCTTGGGAAAATGCCCTTCTGATTGATATTTTCGCGCTTCCGCGACAGTCATTACATCCAGATTAATCTGTTCAGGGGTTCCAAACTGGACGGCAACCTGATCAACGGCAGTGAGAATATAAAGTTCCTGCGCACCAATGTCCTTTGCTAAAATTGCCGAAGCCAGATCTTTATCAATTACCCCATCGATTCCTTCCAGTGTCCCATCCTCTTCGATGTAAACCGGAGCACCACCACCGCCAGCGGCAATGACGATGGTTCCCTGCTGAATGAGTTGCTTGATGACCTTTTTTTCCACGATTTCCAGCGGGATGGGGGATGGAACCACCCGCCGATAGCCGCGGTTGGAATCTTTTTTAATTATCCAATTACGCTGTGCTTTTAACGCATCCAATTGCGATGCCTGATAAAATGGCCCCACAAATTTCGTTGGATTTAAAACGGATGGATCATTTTTATCAACAATCACCTGTGTGACAATCGTCACCACATCTCGATTGATACCACGTTTGATTAATTTGTTCTGCAAAGATTGCTGGATCATATAGCCCATTCCCCCTTCCAGATCGGCGACAATAACGCCCAATGGGGTCGGTGGAACAAGGTGTCGGCTGTTTTCAACACGAATCAATGCGTTCCCGACCTGTGGGCCATTACCATGTGTCAGGACGACTTGATACCCTTTTTCGATTAAATCAGCAACCCCAACCAGACTTCTTCGTGTATTTGCAAATTGCTGGGTAATATTCCCCTCCTCAAATTCCCTGGTGATAGCATTTCCCCCCAATGCAATCACGGCGACACGTGGTTGTTTTTGAGTTGAATGACTCATCTGAACCTTTTTTATTTAAAAAATCAAATTTTCTTTTATAAATATGATCGCCCCCCTTGAAATTTGAGGGGCGATTGTCATTTAAGACGTAAAAGAACTTTTTAAGGCTACTTTGATCGGTAGTAAAACTATTAAAATTTCATTTTTTGAATCACATCTTCAAGCGTCGGATGGCCAATTTCCTGCAGTTCATAGCGAACCCGGACACTGGGTTTATTGATCCTGACCAATCGTGTTAAATCTATTGGCGTAGCGATGATCACCGAATCGGCCGGGATTGAATCTATCGTATCCTCCAGATCCTTGATTTGCTGCGAACTGTATCCCATTGCCGGTAAGAGGTGACCAATGCCAGGATATTTTTCAAAGGTTTCTTTAATCTTGCCAGTCACCCAGGGGCGCGGATCGATAATTTCTTTGGCACCATATTTTTCGGCGGCAACAACACCGGCACCATATTTCATCTCGCCGTGCGTCAATGTTGGGCCATCTTCAACAACGATTACTCGTTTATTGGCAATATGTGCCGGCTCATCGACCGTCAAAGGTGACGCGCCATCAACAATGAGCGCACCTGGATTAATTTTTTTAATATTCGATCGGACCGTTTCGATATCTTTTAACGAAGCCACTTCTTCTTTATTAATGACCACCACATTCGCCATTCTGGCATTTATTTCCCCGGGATGGTAAGCCAATTCATGACCCGGTCGCAATGGATCGACGACGGTAATCAGTAAATCTGGCTGGATAAATGAAAAATCATTATTCCCACCGTCCCAGAGAATCACCTCCGCCTCTTTTTCTGCCTGTGCCAATATACTTGCATAGTCGACACCGGCATAAATTATATTCCCCATCACAATATGTGGCTCATATTCTTCACGTTCCTCAATTGTACAGTCATGTAAATCCAGATCCGACAGGGCGGCAAATCGTTGAACGGCCTGTTTACCCAGATCGCCATAAGGCATTGGATGACGAATTGCCACGACTTTTTTACCCATATTTTTCAAAATTTGCGACACCCGACGCGTGGTCTGGCTCTTGCCACAACCAGTTCGAACCGCACATATTGCAATAACCGGCACCTTGCTTTTGAGCATGGTCGATTTTGTCCCTAAAAGGACAAAGTTTGCGCCGGCACTCATGACTTTACTGGCTTGATGCATCACATACTCGTGAGGAATGTCACTATAGGAAAAATAGACTTCATCAATATTTTGAGATTGAATTATTTCAACCAGCTTTTCTTCTCCATAAATAGGAATGCCATCGGGATATAATTTCCCGGCTAAAACAGCGGGATACTTACGGCCATCAATATCAGGAATTTGGGTAGCGGTAAAAGCAACCACCTGATAATTTTCATTTTCACGAAAATATATATTAAAATTATGGAAATCGCGGCCTGCGGCTCCCATAATTATGACTCGTTTTTGCAACATGGGTTTATCCTTTTTATTTAAAAAAAGTAATCGTCATTTAAAAAGACTTAAAAAAGCCCAAAAAGAGAAACCGGCAAAACCGCTGCCAGCAAATTCGGTCGCTTTTTTTAAATCCGGTTAAATTCAAGGCATCAAATTGCTGATTTAAACGAAAATCCTTGTCAAAATTCAAAAAATTAATAAATTTTTTAGCCATCAAATCATTTCAAAAATCAAATTTCATAAATTACGCGATTAAAATTTCCCAATGTAATCTTACGAATCGTTTTTTTGAAAGAATCATCACGTTTAGATTAGGGATCAAAAAAATTAACCAGGGAAAAAATGCCTGAATATTATTTAACTAGAAAATATAATTCCTGTCTCTCGATAAATCTTTAGCTTTTTATAACATCAAACAGCTAAAAGAGAGCTTTGAAAAGATGACAAATTCTCAAAAATTAGCATGTAAAATTAATGATCAGGAATACAGCCATTCAGAAATCCGAGATCAAATTTTTCAGGATTAAAATCAGGTACACTTATTAAAGGAACCTCAAATAAAGTTTGAGGCAATAGTTTAATACTGGAAAAAAAAATAGAAAAATTTTCGATAGGTTCAGAGATCATAAAATTTTATCAATCCAGGAACAGCAAAAAGTTACGAATATAAAAATCACACTTTTTCCAACAACTCAAGCGAATTCCGATAATCAATCAAAGCTTGCTCGACCGCATTTTTATCGGTTAAATGAAAAACTTCGTTTCGAAATTGAGCCCCCTGTGGCATTCCTTTGGTATACCAGCCAATATGCTTTCGCGCTTCAAAAACCGCACTTCTTTCAGGATAGTCTCGGGTCATCATCTTAAATTGGCTGATACAAACATCAAGTTTTTCGGACGGCCGGGGCTCTGGCAAAAGAGTACCGCTTTCCAGATAATGATTAATTCTTTTAAATATCCAGGGATTTCCAAAAGCTCCCCTCCCAATCATAACCAGATCGCAGCCGGTTTCTTTCAGCATCAAGTGGGCATCCTCTGGTCGGGTGATATCACCATTTCCGATGACTGGAATCTTTATTGCTGCCTTTACAGATTGAATAATTGACCAGTCAGCACGCCCGGAAAACTTCATCGTTTGCGTTCGACCATGAATCGTAATTCCTGCCAGACCAATTTGTTCCAGCATCCGGGCCAACTCCACGGCGATAATTTTATCCTCATTCCAGCCACTCCTTACCTTTGCCAGGATTGGAATGGAAGTCGCTCGAATCATTGCCGTGACAATTTTCTCTATCTGTTTCAAATTTTGTAATAACGCCGCACCCGCACCCCGTTTGGTGACCTTTGGAACAGGGCAACCCAAATTAATATCGATAAAATCTGGTGTGTAGGCTGCCACAATTTGCGTAGCGCGTGCCATAATATCTGGATCATCACCAAAGAGCTGAACCCCAATGGGACGTTCCATTGGTTCATATTTTAAATATTGTCGTGTTTTTTCAGAATCATGAACCAGCCCATCAGCACTCACCATCTCCGTAAACACCAATCCGGCCCCAAATGCCTTGCAAATTTGCCGAAAGGGTGAATCAGTCACGCCCGCCAATGGCGCCAATACCGATTTTTGCTCAATTTTAACATTTCCCAGAAACATTTTGAAATATACTACTTTTGTTTTCAATTTGCAAGGTTTTTTTAAAATGAACTTATTTATCAATTCCTCGTTGAATGGAAAGTACTTTTCAAAATTCTCCGGTTAAAATATACGAATTGTCCTCTGGCAATATTTGCAGTCGAATTTTCTTATCCTGTCAAAAAATGGGGTTCGTGGAGCTTTTATATGATTTCACCAAAAGAATTTTATCATAAACTTGATGAAATTTTAGCCAGTATCGATCATCTTGAAGAAAAAAACGATTATTTAATTTCTATTTTGGAAAAGTTACTGGCTTCCTTTCGGAAAAGCCTTAACATTTTGGATGGCTGTTTGTATGAAGAAGGTTCTAATCAATTTTATCTTATCAATAATCCGCCTAAAATGTGCAATTTTTCTGAAATACCTGAGATACTTACTTTTGAATCATTAGCCATTCAATTGGCTTTTCGACATGGCTGCTACATTTACGATAATCCGGCTGAAAGCCCCTGCTTGTTTCGGGAGGTAAAATCGCAATACACCATTCCTGCTATTATTCTGATTCATGGGCGGGAAAAACGCTGGCTGCTTCTTTTCCTGTTGGGGAGCGGATGGATTCGCGAAGAAATTGAATTTTGTTTTAATATCGTCCGGCGCTCGGTTGAGACACAACTATCTTTTGAATTTTTTAAAAATAATTTGCAATCAGCGGCCAAAATTCAGCAAAGTCTGTTGCCGAAAAAAGCACCTCAAATTCCAGGCTATGAAATTGCTTTTCGTTCTCAACCAGCCGAATTGGTTGGCGGAGATTTACTGGATTTCTTCGTTCTGGATAGCAACACTTTCGCGGTGGCTATTGGTGATGCGGTGGGTCACGATTTACCCGCCGCACTGCTCGTACGGGATGTGGTGACAGGCCTCCGCATGGGCATCGAAAAGGAGATGAAAACGACCTATGCTATTCGAAAACTCAACCGGGTGATTCATCAAAGTACTTACTCGGCCGCTTATGTCTCTCTATTCTATGCTGAAGTCGAAAATCATGGCAGCCTTTTTTATGTGAACGCAGGACATCCGGCACCAATTCTGATCTATAAACAGGCTATTCATGTTTTAGAAGCAACCGGTACAATTATCGGGCCTTTGCCGGAAATCGACCCCAAGCGCGGCTATAATTATATGCCCCCTGGTTCAATTTTTGTCCTCTATACCGATGGTATCTTCGAACGACGTAACCAATTCGGTGAAAATTTTAATATCAACCGGCTGGAAGAACTGGTATTATTAAACCAGGAGAAATCGAGCCAGGAACTTATCGATCTGATATTCAAAACCGCTTTTGAATTTGGTGACAGCCTGGAGTGGGAAGATGATGTTTCGGTTATTATCGTGAAGCGTCTCATTGAGGAAAAATGATATCACTGGCATTGGGCTACTGGCTTTTGGCGGCTGGCTAGTGGATAATTTTTTAAAAGGATCATTGCATTATATTTTTTAATCAGCATATTAATTTAAATAAATCTTAGCCAATTGCCAGAAGCCAACAGCCAGATGCCCAGACTATTCAATAACCATTTTAATCGTATTCTGAAAAATCGAATACATCTTCTTCAACAAATCACCTTCTTCATCCAGACGAACAGCCATTGTAAAGAAAACATGCTCAACCGGAATTTTTTCGGCTTCTTTACCACTACCGATTTTTTCCATTTTATTTTTAACCGTAAAATCTTCAATTGAAACATTACTTAATGAAAAATCACCTTCAGCATTATCATAAGGCGAAAATTCAACCTCCAGTAATCTCTTTCGAAAACCGGTAAACAATTCGGTAATTTGTAAAGAGTTATCTAATTTTGCATCACCTTTAATAATCAGGCGATTCATAACTTCCTGTGTTTCCTTGTCTTTTTCCTGTTTCGGCTGAAAAGCGGTAATTTTGACATCATTCAGTATACAAGACATTTTTCTTCCTTTCATCAAAGTTAAAATTGTATTCCAATTGCGCCGGGTAAAACTCATCTAATATAACAAGATTTTGTTCTATTGCAAGTGAATTTTAAAAAATATAACATTTTTATTCTGCAAAACAGACGATTAGATTGTATATTTACACCTTTAAAATTCTTAGCGATTCGGCGAACTTTCAATGATGTCACAATAGGAGAAATAAATGGCAGATTTAATCTGGAGTGACGAATTTAAAATTGGTAACGAAAAAATAGATCATCAACATGAAACATTATTTCAGTTAGTGAATGAATTTCTGGCAAGTATTCGCGAAGGACGTGCGCGGGAAGAAATTGATAAAGTATTTAATTCCCTCGCGACCTATACCCAAACGCATTTCGCTGATGAAGAAAATTTATTTGTAAACACCCAATATCCGCATTCAAAATATCATATTCAGGAGCATCGGGCATTAATACAAAAAGTAACCGAATTAAAGAGCAATTATGATAGTGGCAAGGCTTTTATGTCACTTAGCGTGTTTAGCTTTTTAAGAGAATGGTTAAAACATCATATTATTGAAACCGATAAAAAAATCAGCCCCTTTATCAATTAGCTCAAGGTATACTCAAGCCGAAATGGTTTTCGGATATTATCCGTCGTCATCCCAAAGCCCTCACCCTAACCCTCTCCCAGGGGGAGAGGGAATAGCTACGCCCTCTCCCACGGCTAATCATTACGCACAAGTTTTCCTTGACTTTTAAGAAAAATGTTTATTGATC